>CAYOPZ010000009.1:0-91391 GCA_964406005.1 uncultured Bacteroidaceae bacterium | reverse complement strand
TGTTCGATTTCTCGGTCAGATATCCGGGGATGTTCCAATTCTGCTCCATGGTCACCAAATCAGGGTAAAAGTACCCATTTTTGACAGATAATTTCACCCCCATATGCTTTATCTCGCCCCTCCATGCTTTATCTCACCCCGCCATGCGCGTTTTGATCCCATTGTGCCTGCAGGTATAACATTTATTTGAAACTGACACGGGAACGGATTTTCTTTGCAGTTATCATGGACCATACAGAACTGCAAAACAGGCTGTGCAAATATTTCGACCCCGGCATACCGGCCAACGAGATAGAATTTAGTATTTTTACGGGATTCATTGGGACCTAATATCATTTCAAATGGCTAAGCAAAGGGGAGCGATCGTAGTTGACATTGAACATTGCAAAGGTTGTGAACTCTGTATAGAAGCATGTCCGACCGACGTAATTATGCTGGAGCGGAGAGTGAACAGCAAAGGATACCACTACGCATATATGGAACATCCGGAAGAATGTACCGGTTGTAACAACTGTGCCATCGTCTGCCCCGACGGGGTGATATCCGTATACAGGGTGAAGGTGGAAGTGTGAGGTCATAATAGAACTTATCGGATGAAGAATGAACTTCGGTTAATGAAAGGTAATGAGGCAATCGCCGAGGCTGCAATACGTGCCGGGGCGGATGCCTACTTCGGATACCCCATTACCCCTCAATCTGAGGTTCTCGAATATCTGATGCTTGAGAAACCGGAGGAACGGACGGGAATGGTCGTCCTCCAGGCGGAAAGCGAACTGGCCGCCATCAATATGGTTTACGGTGCGGCCAGCGCCGGCAGAAGGGTTATAACCACATCGTCAAGCCCCGGGGTTTCCCTTTTCCAGGAAGGCATTTCCTACATCGCCGGTGCGGAACTACCCTGTCTCATTGTAAACGTTGTACGCGGGGGGCCGGGACTGGGCACCATACAGCCGTCGCAGGCAGATTATTTCCAGGCCACCAAGGGAGGGGGGCACGGGGACTACCGTTTGCTGGTCCTTGCCCCTGCATCGGTACAGGAAATGTCCGATTTCGTCCCCCTGGGATTTGAGCTTGCATTCAAATACCGCAATCCCGTTCTGATCCTGGCAGACGGACTGATCGGGCAGATGATGGAAAAGGTGGTATTGTTCGACCAGATACCCCGGGCCACGGAATTTGACCAGCAGTGGGTGACCACAGGCAAAACCAGTGACAGGGAACGCAATATCATCTCATCCCTCAACCTGGACCCCGCCGAGCAGGAGAAACACAATCACAAGCTCCAGGAGAAATACAGGAAAATGTCGCAGGATGTCAGGTACGAGGAGATCCTCTGTGAGGATGCCGATTACCTGATTGTGGCCTTCGGCTCGAGTGCACGGATCTGTCAGAATGCGGTCGAACTTGCAAGGAACAAGGGCATCAGGGCGGGCTTGCTGCGTCCCATAACCCTTTTCCCCTTTCCCTCCGGGGTCATCGCGGATATGGCAGGCCGGGCAAAGGGAATGCTTTCGGTCGAAATGAATGCCGGCCAGATGGTTGAGGATGTCCGCCTGGCGGTCAGCGGAAAGGTACCGGTTGAGCATTACGGCCGTTACGGGGGGATGGTCTATTCTCCCAACGAAGTGCTTGAAGCACTGGAACAAAAAATTATAAAATCCTGAACATGGAAGTGAATCATATGAACATTCGGGTCGAGGATATCATTAAGGAAGAGAACCTTGTCTATTCCAAAACGCCCCTGATGACCGATACTGTACTGTCCTATTGTCCGGGCTGCGGTCACGGTACGGTTCACAGGATCATCATGGAGGTCATCGAGGAAATGGACATTCAGTCCGAGGTGATCGGCATCACACCGGTGGGTTGTTCCGTTTTTGCCTATGATTTCATGGACATCGACATGATCCAGGCCGCTCACGGAAGGGCTCCTGCCGCGGCGACAGGCCTGAAAAGGGTCATGCCCGACAAATTCATATTTGCCTACCAGGGAGACGGGGACCTTGCCGCCATCGGCACCGGTGAAACCATACATGCCTGCAACCGGGGGGAACACATCACCATCGTATTTATCAACAATGGAATTTATGGCATGACCGGGGGGCAGATGGCGCCCACCACGATCCCCGGGATGGTCTCCACCACCTCCCCTTACGGGAGGGAAGTCGGAACCATGGGGAACCCGATCAGGATGACGGAACTTGTAGCCCGTCTCCCGGGTACCTGGTATGTTACACGGCAGGCCGTACACAAGCCGGGGAATGTGAGAAAGGCCAAGAAAGCCATACGCAAAGCCTTTGAGAACCAGACCCTGAAGAAGGGGCTTTCCTTTGTGGAGGTGGTTTCCAATTGCAATTCGGGCTGGAGGATGACACCTCTGGAGGCGAACAAATGGATGGAAGAGAACATGTTTCCCTTCTATCCACTGGGGGATATAAAGGTGGATGGTGAGCTGGTCAGGTAAAAAAACGGATTCTTATGACTGAAGAGATCATCATTGCGGGGTTCGGGGGACAGGGGGTCCTTTCCATGGGCAAGATCCTTGCCTACTCGGGGATCATGCAGGACATGGAAGTAATCTGGTACCCGTCCTACGGACCTGAAACAAGAGGAGGAACTGCAAACGTAACCGTCGTTCTCAGCACGGAGAGGATAAGTTCACCGGTACTGAACGATTATGATACGGCCATCCTGCTGAACCAGCAGTCGATAGACAAGTTCGAACCGAAGGTTAGGACAGGCGGGCTGCTGATATATGACGGGAACGGGATAAGCAGGCATCCGGAAAGAACGGACATCTCAGTTTTTCGTATCGATGCCGCGGATGAAGCTGCAAAAATGTCCACGTCCAAAACATTCAACATGATCGTGCTCGGCGGATACCTGAAGATCAGGCCCGTCGTGGAACTTGAGAACGTATTGAAGGGGCTGAGGAAATCCCTGCCCGAAAGGTACCATAACCTTATACCCGTCAATGAGGAGGCCATAAAGCGGGGTATGGAGATCATCCGTGAGGCGACCCGGGCATGATCCGGAGGCTTTCCCTTATTTCCTGTAAAAATTCATTTCATCGATATAGGTCCATACCGCCTGGGGGAGGAAATGCCTGACGTCCTTCCCGTCCATGATGGCTTTGCGGATGAAGCTTGAGGATATCTCCATCAGGGGGGCGTTCACCACTTTCAGGTTTTCATGCTGTTTCTCATTCACGGGAAAGCCGGGCCTGGGGTAAACATAACGGGTGTATTGCCGGATGATCTCCGCGGCGTTTTTCCATTTCCCGAAGCTGCGCAGGCCGTCGCTGCCCATGATCAGGATGAATTCGTGGCCGGGATTCTTTTCCTGCAGCCATGTGAGCGTATCGATCGTATAGGAGGGTTGGGGCATGCGGAATTCAATATCCGAAACCCTGAACCTGTTCTCGTTCCGGATGGCCCTGTGCACCAGTTCCAGCCGTTGCCGGTCGTCGAGCAGGTTTGCCCTTTTCTTGAACGGACTGTGCGGACTGATCACGAACCAGAGCTGCCCGATCCCGGTATATTCGACCATATAATTGGCGATGGCCAGATGTCCGATGTGTACCGGGTTGAAACTTCCGAAGAACAGTCCGGTTTTCATAGAAATGCCTTTACGATTTCCTTTGCCTTTCTGAGCGTGTCTTCCAGTCTGTCATTGATGAGAATCACATCAAAGCGGCCGGCATACTTCATCTCCGACCCGGCCCTGGCAATCCTGTCACGGATCCCTGCCTCGCCGTCGGTCGATCTTTTTCTCAGCCTTTTTTCCAGCTCGACCATGGACGGGGGCTGAATGAAGAGTGCCAGTGCATTTTTTCCGAAATATTTTTTCAGGTTCATTCCTCCGACTACGTCCACGTCAAAAATGACATGTCTCCGGAGGTTCCGGATGCGTTCAAGCTCACTTTTCAGGGTACCGTAATACTGATCCTTGTAAACTTCCTCCCATTCAACAAATGCCCGCTTTTTGATCTTTTCCCTGAATTCCGCTGTGCTTAGAAAATAGTAATCCTTCCCGTGTGTCTCGTTCCCGCGGGGAGATCTGCTGCATGCTGAAACAGAGAATTCCAGCCCCAGGTCGAGCTCCAGCAGATGCTTCACAATGGTTGTCTTGCCTCCCCCCGAGGGAGACGAAATGATGATGGCTTTGCCCTGCATTATAATATGTTCAGGACCTGTTCCCTGATCTTTTCCAGTTCGTCCTTCATTTCGACGACCAGACGCTGGATATCCGGATCGTATGCCTTTGATCCCAGGGTATTGACCTCACGTCCGATCTCCTGGGCAATGAAGCCCAGTTTCTTCCCGACAACCCGTTCCCCGTTCATGCTTTCGAGAAAGTATTCACAGTGGTTTTTCAGTCTGACCTGCTCTTCAGTGATGTCCGATTTTTCAAGGTAGTAGACCATTTCCTGCTCGAAGCGTTCCGGATCAACCGTGCTCTGCTGATCCAGTTTAACAAGGTTGCCACTGATCCGCGTACGGATATTTTGTATCCGCCGCTTTTCCAGGGGAACTATTCCCTCCAGCTTTCCGAGGATGTTCTTCACTCTCAGACGGATGTCTTTTTCCATTGCCCTGCCTTCCTGCTTTCTGAATGCAGTCAGCTCTTTCAGCGCCTGCTCCATGCTCTGTGTGAGTTTATGCCATTCTTCCTCTTTTAATTCCATTTTTTCAGATTTTACCGCATCCGGCATGCGCATGGCTGCCAGGAAAAGGCTTTCCGTTTTATCCATTCCCATTTCCCCGGCCACATCCGCCAGTTGCCGTACGTACTCCAGGACAACCTCCCTGTTCACCGAATATGACGGGGTATCAGGCTTTACATCCTGGTATATGCTGAAATCAATTTTACCGCGCTGAAGCTCCCGGCTGATCAGCTTGTGTATTTCAGGTTCCATATCCTTCAGCAGGGGAGGGATCTTGATGGAAATGTCGAGCTGTTTGCTGTTCAGCGATCTGATTTCGATGGAATACACAAACCGGGACAGATCGCATTCGGCTTTCCCGTAGCCGGTCATTGAAAAGAGCATATTGTCAGGTTTTATAATTTGACCCTGAAGTAAAATTAAAACAATCCGGGGAATTAGCAATTACGCGTCCCCTTAGCGGGGTGGAGATACTTCGGGCCTGACCACAACTTTTGATTTCCATTTTCCTGTCAGGTAGTAGAGATAGGAAAGGATCAGCCCCACGGCCCACCCCGCCGGACTCGACCACCAGATCCCCGTTTCTCCGAGGATTCCCGAAAAGACCAGGGCAAAGGGAATCCGGATCAGCCAAAGCGACGTGAGCGTTATGAACATGGGGATCAGGGTGTCGCCCGCACCGCGGAGCACCCCGTTGATCTTGAACATTGCAGAGAACAACAGGTAAAAGGAACTGACAATGACAAGGTATTCCCCGCCGATGCGGATGACTTCGGTATCCTTTGTGAACATTCCCATAAGGGGGTATCTCAGCAGGGAAACAATGACCGTCACAAAGAGGGCCACTCCTCCCGACATCAGCAATGTGGCGATGAGCCCGCTCCTGACACGTTCCGGTTTTCCGGCACCGAGGTTCTGGCCGACGTAAGTGGCCAGCGCCTGTGAAAAGTTTATGGCCGGGAGGGTGGCCAGGCCGTTAATCCGGATTCCCGCCGAGTAGCCTGCGATGACATTGGTCCCGAAACCGTTGACGATGGTCATGATGGTCATCATCCCGAGGGAGACGAATGTCTGCTGGAGCCCGGTAGGAAGCCCGATCCGCAGGCTCTGACGGAATATTTTCCTGTCAAAACGGTATTCCGAAAGCTTGAAATCGATCAGTTTGTGATAACGGTTCAGGTAGAGGATGGCGGTCAGGAAGGCGCCTGCCTGGGAAAGAACCGTGGCAATGGCCGCGCCTGCTATTCCCCATTTGAAAACCACGATGAACAGAAGGTCCAGTCCGATGTTGCTGAGCGTGGAGATGATAAGGAAATACAGGGGGGTTTTCGAATCGCCGAGTCCGCGCAGTATTGCACTTGTGCCGTTAAATCCGAAAAAAACAACTGTTCCGGTAAGAAATATTCCAAGGTAGGTTGTGGCCTGCGGTATCAGTTCCTCCGGCAAACGGATCAGCCTGAAGATACTGCCTGTCAGTGGGATCCCGATGAGGCTCAGCACGATGCCCGAAATAACTATGAATATGTACAGGGTATGAATGGCTTTTTTTACATTCACGTGATCTCCGGCCCCGAAGTATTGTGCGATGACAATGGTTCCTCCCGAAGCCACGCCGATGAGGAGGGAGATCATTGTGAAAATAATGGGAAATGAAGCGCCCACTGCCGCAAGGGCCTCTTTCCCGATGAAATTGCCCACGATGATCGTATCTACGATATTGTAAAGTTGCTGAAAAAGATTGCCCAGCAGCATGGGCATTGCAAAATTGAAAATCAGGCGGGCCGGATTTCCCCGTGTAAGATCCTTCATCCTGTCAGAAAATAAGAAGCCAAAGGTGGGGATAATTTAGACAACGGCAAAATACGGACGGGAAGCTTCAATCTCCCCGGTCCCGGAAGTATATCCGGTAATACTTTTCATAGAGTTCCTTTCTCAGCCGGGCCGCTTTTTCCAGACGCAACTGATATTCCTCCCTGCTTTCCCCTTTCTGCCGGGACTCAAGCAAACCCGAATCATCCAGTTCCTTTTTCAGTTCTTCGAAGAAGTAATGTTCCGCGATGAACCTCGGGGACATCCCGTAAATCAAGACCGTTCCGTCATTTGAACAGCTGAGAATCTGCCTGCCGTCCGGTGAGAAATCCGCAGCATAGATGGCATCCTTCTGGTCAATGAAGGTATATATGCATTCCCCTGTTGCCACTTCCCACAGCTTAACCGTCCTGTCATAGGAAGCGCTGACAAGGTAGTTGCCATCCGGGCTGAAACGAACATAAACCACGGCATACTCATGCCCGGCAAGCAATTTGAATATCCTGCCGGTTTCCACATACCATATCTTGATGTTTTTATCCATGGAAGCGCTGGCCAGCAGCTTGTTGTCAGGACTGAAATCCAGTGAATAGATATTGTCGCCATGGGCGGAGATGGTATGAACCGTCTCCTGTGTTGAGGCATCCCATATGCGTATCGTCCGGTCGCCGGAACCGCTTGCTATCCACTTGTTATCCGGACTCCATGCCACCGCCAGGGTGCTGCGCGCATGCCCCTCAAAAGTATGTAATACTTCCGCTTCTTCCCGGTCCCATAAATTGAAACCGGCGCTGAGGCTGGTGCTCAGGAAGCGGGATGCATCCCTGTTGAATGTCACATTCCAGACGTGCGTGACATTTCCGGGGTAATCCCTCCATGTATCGTTTGTCAGGTCCCATATGCGGATCCGGGTAGCGGCAGCGCTCAGAAGATACCTGCCGTCGCTGGAGAACTCCAGGTATTTGACCGGATTATGGTATCCCTTATAGGTTTTTAGAATTTTTCCCGTGTTTTTGTCCCACAGGTAAATGAGCCTGTCTTCCGCTGCACTGGCAACAATGGAATCATCGGGATTTATGGCCAGTGCATACACCGGACCATTGTGCTTGTCAAAGGTAAGAATCTGGTTTTCATCGACTTGCGGCACGACAGTCTGCACACACATGATCAATGCGGCAAGCAAAACCCTGAAGCGTTTGAAGCAGGGGCATTTCATTTCCTGTAAAAAAAGCCTGACTGTCGTTGGGACAGTCAGGCCCGGATTGGTTTAGTGGTTAAGGTGATCAGCACTCGATGTACAACATCGATAACCCGAGTAAAGTTAAAAAAATTATAATAATCTGCAAGTTTAATACGAAACCGGGTTTGTATGATCACTCCGACAGGGCTGTGATCATGCGAGTTTTTCCCGGTAGATCTTCATGTTTTCATCATCGAAGATACAGAATATGACACGTTTAAGGGATGTATCGGATTCCAGGTGCTCCCTTACTGCGGATATGGCTATTTTTGCCGCCTTTTTTTTGGGAAAACCGTAGATGCCCGTACTAATGTTCGGGAAAGCGATCGAATCAAGCTTCATGTTGTCGGCGATGCGCAATGCATTTTTATATGCATTTGCCAGGTGGTCTTCCTCTCCGTGGTTCCCGCCTTTCCATACAGGACCGACAGCATGGATCACGAATTTACACGGGAGGTTATACCCACTGGTTATTTTTGCTTCACCGGTATTGCATCCCCCCATTGTCCTGCATTCTTCAAGGAGCCCGGGTCCGGCAACACGATGGATGACTCCGTCAACTCCTCCTCCTCCAAGGAGGGTCTTATTGGCGGCATTGACGATTGCATCAACCGCCAGCCGGGTGATGTCACCCTGATGTATTTCGATTTTGTTCATGATTCAGCCTGTCTGATATGTGCATTGATTTCCTTTTCAAGGCCGGTTTGTATGCGATTCATTATTTTATCGATTTCCCTGTCAGTCAGCGTTTTTGAATGATCCTGAAGGATGAAGCTTACCGCATAGGATTTCTTGCCTTTTCCGAGTTTCCCGCTTTCATAAACATCGAAAAGCGAAACGGATCTCAGGAGTTCTTTTTCAGCTTTCTGTGCAATCTCCTGTATACGGGAGAAAGGCACCTTTTTGTCGATGATCATGGAAAGGTCGCGCCGGACTTCAGGAAACCTCGGGATGGGAATCAGCTTTATGTCCCCGTTCCCGGCCGCTTTTACCAGGGAATCCCACCGGATGTCACCATAAAATACCTTTCCCGGGAGTTCAAATTTGCCTGTAACAGATTGTTCCAGTATCCCGAAATCCACCAGTATACTGCCATCGATGGCATAGGTAAGTCCCTCTGCAAAGTCTTCTTTTTCCGTTTCCCTTATATCCATATTTGAGATCCGGATTCCCAGGCCGGACAGGATGTTCCCGATATAGGATTTCAGATCATAGAAGCTGGCGGGCCGGTTCTTTTCAACCCAGTTTCCCTCGTATGTATTGCCTGCAAGGAAAAGCCCCAGATGTTCCTCTTCCCGGTATCCGTCCAGTATGTCCTTTTGTTTGCGCCGCGGGTCAAGTGAGTATGTATTACCGAATTCATACAGGCTGAGGTTTTGTTGCCTGTGGTTGATATTGTGTTTAATGGTTTCAAGCCCCCCGTACAGAAGCGTTGTCCTCAGCCGGTTCAGATCCGAACTCAGGGGATTGAAAAGTTCCACAGCCACCGGGTTGTCACGGTAATGGATTTCCTTTGAAAGGGAATTGCACATGATCTCATTAAATCCGTTATTGCTCAGGTAATTGGAGACCATCTGACGGAGCTTGTCCTTATCCGGTTTTTCAGAGCCGGATATGACGGATACCATCCGTTTACTGAAGCCCACCCTGTTATAACCGTAAATACGGAGTATTTCTTCAATGACATCCGCTTCGCGTGTCACATCCACACGGTATGCGGGTACGGTCAGGTGCATGCATGAATCATCCTCGTTGTCTGTTTTTATATCCAGGGCGGTAAGTATCCTGCGTATGACGGCCCTGTCGATCTGTGTGCCTGTCAGCCCGGCGATGCGGTCAAACCGCACTTTCACCTTACGGGGCATGATCTTTTGCGGATATACATCCACGATCCCGGATGAAATCCTGCCGCCGGCAATTTCACGGATGAGGATAGCCGCACGTTTCAGGGCAGGGATGGTCATTTCCGGATCCGCTCCCCGTTCGAACCGGAAACTTGCATCCGTGTTCAGGCCGTGCCGCCTGGAGGTACGTCTGATATATACCGGGTCGAACCAGGCACTTTCCAGAAATACATTCCTGGTGTTCCCGGTTACACCGGAATCCATCCCCCCGAATACCCCCGCGATACACATGCCTGCGCGGACGTTGCATATCATAAGGTCATCCGCTGCGAGCGTTCTCTCCTCATTATCAAGAGAGATGAATTTGCTTCCTTCAGTAAGGGTTTTAACATGGATGGCCCTTCCCTCAACCTTGTCCGCATCAAATGCGTGCAGCGGCTGACCCAGTTCATAGAGCACAAAATTGGTGATGTCCACAACATTGTTGATGGGGTTCAGCCCGACGGAGGAGAGCCGGTTCTTCAGCCAGGCGGGAGACTCTCCGACCTCTATGTCCGTCAGTGTTATTCCCGCATAACGCTTGCAGGCTGCCGGATTTTCGATTATGATATCGATTTTCAGGTTCTCATTGTCTACGCTGAAATCCTTAAGTGAAGGGAGTTTTGCCTCAACCTTCCGTTCCCGGGAAAGCCAGGCTGCAAGATCGCGGGCTGCCCCGAAATGAGACGCTCCGTCAATCCGGTTGGGCGTGAGTCCGAGTTCGAAAACGGTATCGTGCATGATCCGGAAATATTCCGCGGCCGGAGTGCCTGCCACGGCTTTCCTGTCCAGTACCATAATGCCTTCATGCGAATTCCCCAGCCCGATCTCATCTTCCGCACAGATCATTCCCTCCGATACCTTTCCGCGGATCTTCACCTTCCTCAGGGTAAGGCTTTCACTGCCCCTGTACAGGGTCGTTCCGGGGGTGGCCACGACCACTTTCTGTCCTGCTTTCACGTTCGGCGCCCCGCATACAATGTCGAGCGGCCTGTCTCCGCCGATATCGACGGTAGTCACACTGAGCATATCCGCGCCGGGATGCCGTTCGCATGTTTTCACCTCCCCGACAAAACAGCCTGCCAGCCCTCCCTTTACGGATTCGAACCGTTGCGTACCTTCCACCTCAAGCCCGGTATTGGTCAGTATATCTGCCAGCGCATCAGGGGGAAGATCAATATCAATGTATTCCTTCAGCCAGTTACAGGAAATTTTCATACTTCAGGTCCTTTTCATCAAAGCTCCGCGCAGCTTGCTGCGAAGATTGCGCCCGCCGGATCAAGCACCATGCAAAAGTAGGGAAAATTGGTTCCTCCGGCAAGATTGTTTTTCAAGACTTTCGAACATGATAATTGCTATATTTGTAGGCTGGTAAAAGAAACGGGGATTGGACCGCAGTAAAGACAGATTGTTCCTGGTGACCAACGATGACGGCGTGAATGCCGGCGGGCTCCTGGCATTGATCGAACTGGTTAGGCCGATGGGCCGGTTGTTCGTAATTGCTCCGGAAGAAGGTCAGTCGGGCATGTCGCATGCGATTACCGTAAAAAACCCGATCCGGATCAGGAAGGTGAAAGAGGAGGAAGGCCTGACAGTTTACAGCAGCAACGGAACACCGGTAGATTGTATAAAGCTGGCCCTCAGTAAATTGCTTGACAGGAAACCCGATATGATCCTGTCGGGGATCAACCATGGCTCAAATTCCTCCACGAATGTGATTTACTCGGGAACGATGGCCGCCGCCCTGGAAGGTTGTATAAACGGGATCCCTTCCATTGGCTTCTCGCTTCTTGACCATTCTCCTGAAGCCAGCTTCCGGTCAGCCCGGGAGTATGCGGGGATCATCCTGGAAAAAACACTTGAAAAAGGCCTTCCTGAAGGCATTTGCCTGAATGTGAATATCCCGGTCAATGCCGTTCAGAAGATCCGGGGCATCAGGGTATGCCGGCAGAACAAGGGAGTCTGGATGGAGGAGTTCGAACACAGAACGGATCCCCGGAGCAGGGATTATTTCTGGCTGACGGGTGAATTCAGGAATCTTGAACCGGAAGCCGTCGATACGGACGAATGGGCCCTGGAGAACAACTATGTCAGCATCGTGCCCGTACACATTGATCTGACGGCCCACCATGCCCTCGGGCAGATTCGCGGCTGGAATGTTGAAATGGGCTGAACCTATGGGTTCCAGGTTTAATAGAATGTATATCGGGCTTGTTACGGGACTGCTTGTTCCGGTGATCGCTCTGCTGGTTTTTTATCTGGTTTTCTTCAACCGTCTTTCTCCGGGGGAATTTCTCGAAGGCCTGATTGTCAGAGGAAAGCTGAGTTCCGTTATCAGTCTGGGAGTCATTCCCAACCTGCTGGTGTTTTTTATATTCATCTGGCTGAACTATCTTTATTCTGCGAGAGGCGTACTGGCGGCAACCCTTATTTTTGCCCTGCTGGTCGTGATAACCAAATTTCTTATCTGATCCGGAATTCCGCAGTATGAAGTATTATCTCATCGCCGGGGAAGCATCGGGGGACCTTCATGGAAGCAAACTCATGCAGGGTCTGAAAAAATCTGACCCCGGGGCCGAATTCCGTTTTTTCGGGGGAGACATGATGGCCGGCGAGGGGGGTACATTGGTGCGCCACTACAGGCAGACGGCTGTAATGGGTATTTTCGGCGTACTCCGGAACCTGGGAAAAATTACCCGGAACCTGGGGTTCTGCAGGAAGGATATTCCCGCCTGGTCACCCGATGCGGTTATCCTGATCGATTATGCCGGATTTAACCTGAGGATAGCGAAGTTTGCCAGGGGGTACGGTCTCCGGGTCATTTATTATATTTCTCCGAAGGTGTGGGCCTGGAACCGGAAACGGATTTATACCATCCGCGATAATGTTGATAAAATGTATGTGATCCTGCCCTTCGAAGTGGATTTTTACAAACAGTATGATTATCGTGTTGAATTCATGGGCAATCCCGTTGTGGATTCCGTGGATGAAAAAGCCGCAGAGCAGGAATCCCGGGATGATTTTGCCCGGAGGAACCGCCTGGGACCCGGACCCGTAATAGCTCTGCTGCCCGGAAGCAGGGAACAGGAAATCCGTCGTTGCCTTCCCGAGATGCTTGCCGTGACCGGGGAATTTCCCGGGTACCGGTTTGTGATTGCGGGCGCCCCGGGGATATCCGTTGCGTACTACCGGGAACTTCTTAAGAACCATGAAGCGGATATCGTTTTCGGCCAGACCTATCAGCTGCTCATGCAGGCGGAAGCGGCCGTGGTTACATCCGGGACGGCTACCCTGGAAACTGCGCTGCTGGGCGTTCCCGAAGTCGTGATATATAAAATGGGAACACTGACCTATCTGATCGGGAAACAGTTTGTAAAACCAAAATTCTTCAGCCTTGTCAATCTGATCATGGACCGTGAGATCGTGAAGGAATTGCTGCAGTCAGGATTGCGAAGGAAGATTGCCGCAGAACTTCACCGGATTCTTGAAGATGAATCCTGCAGGGAAGAAATGCAGGAAGGTTTCAACCAGATCAGGCAGCGGCTCGGCAGGCGCGGGTCATACCTCAGGATTGCAGAGAGCATTGTCCGGTTTCTGAATGAATAACGCCATGTTCCGGATAAAATTGAGATTGAAATATAATGTCCTGCCCGCCTGCCTTGTCTGGCTGATGCCCGGGTTGTCTGCCATGGATATTTCCGTCAGCCTTTTCCATGACAGGCTGGTGGATGCAGTGCTTTTCAGCGCCCGTGACGGGGATTACTGGGTGAAGGACGGGGAAATGTCCCTTGGATCCTGTCCGGCAGGAGAGTCCTGGTATATCATCAGGGAGGGGGATGCGGTGATGGCCCGTGATCCGTACGGCAGCTGGTACAGGACCGGACAGCTGAAGTTTGAGGCGGTTGCCCAGGACGGTTCCTTTGACCTGAAACCTGTTAGCCCCATACTTGTTTCAAGGGAATACCTGGAGGATCTTCATATCGTGACCGGACCCAGTGGCCTGCTAATGCTCAACCGGATCGACATTGAGAAATATCTTATGGGGGTGGTCGAGACCGAAGCGGGACCGGGTTGCGAGCTCGAGTATTATAAGGTCCAGGCCATTCTTTGCCGGACATTTGCCCTGAAAAACCTGGGGCGTCATGAAGCCGAAGGATTTCAGCTCTGCGATGGCGTGCATTGCCAGGCATACAGGCAAAGACATATGTGGAATGAGGATGTGGAGATCGGTGTGGAGGTTACGGAGGGCCTGGTGCTCGCAGATCCCGATTCAAATCTGATAAATGCCGTATACCATGCCAACAGCGGAGGGGAAACACGCAGCGCCGGACAGGCCTGGCTGAAGGGAGAACCCTACCTGAGGCCCGTGCTCGACAATTTCAGCCTCGGACAGGCAAAATCCGCATGGGAAAGGAGGATCCCGCTTGACGAATGGATGTCCTACCTTTCCGGCAGGGGAATACTGGAAGAAGGTTTCACGGATACTTCAAGCCTTGAGATTGTCCTGGATCACAGGCGGGAATACTACTGTCCGGAATATGATACGCTGTATTTTTCCGTGATGCGGGACGATTGGAACCTTCCGTCGGATTTCTTCAGCATCGTCCGCGACGGCAGGGAAATTGTGCTGAAGGGGAAGGGTTACGGACATGGCGTCGGGCTCAGCCAGGAAGGGGGCATGCATATGGCCCGCATGGGATACCATTATTCTGAAATCCTGAACTATTATTACTTCGATATCATGATCATCCCTTACCGGGTGACGAAGGGTGAGGGTTTAATTGAGAGGAAAATGGTACATTCGCAATGATTAGCAAAGTTCAGAATGTTCACACTGTTTCGTAAGGAAATAAGCTCATTTTTCAGCACCCTGACGGGTTATGTTGTCATCGTCGTATTCCTTGTAACAAATTCGCTTTTCATGTGGGTTTTCAAGGGAGGGATGAATGTACTTGACAACGGATATGCAAACCTGGATTCCCTTTTTGTCATGGCACCCTGGATCTTTCTGTTCCTGGTACCGGCCATCACGATGAGGATTTTTGCCGAGGAAAAACGAAGCGGTACCCTGGAGCTTCTTCTGACCCGCCCGGTCCCCGAAATGCAGATCGTGCTTGCCAAGTACTTCTCAGCCATGGTGCTGGTCCTGTTCTCCCTGCTGCCTACGGGGGTGTACTATGTTTCCGTATATCTTTTGGGCAGCCCCCCCGGAAACCTGGATGCCGGGGCGATCTGGGGATCCTATACGGGGCTGCTTTTCCTGGCAGGCGTCTATGCTTCGGCAGGTTTGTTCTCTTCTTCCCTGACCGACAACCAGATCATATCATTCATCCTTTCCGTGCTGATCTGCTTTTTTCTGTATACAGGTTTCGACCTGATCTCCTCCCTGAATCTTTTCGGAGGTTTCGACAACGTCGTCATGAAGCTGGGGATCAACGAGCATTATGTTTCCATCAGCCGGGGGGTGGTGGATACCCGGGACCTCATCTATTTTCTGAGTGTCATTGCCATCTTCCTGATGCTTTCGAAGAGGGTCCTGCAAAACAGGAAAACAAGCTATGGTGCCAGGTTACCGATGACGATTGCAATCATACTCCTGGTCAATCTTGTTTCCTCGTTTGTATTTCACCGCTTTGACCTGACTGCCGAAAAACGGCATTCCATCTCTCCGGTCACGAAAAACGTTTTGAGGGAGCTGGATGATGTGGCCTATGTCAGGGTATATCTCGACGGGGAACTGCCTGCCGGTTTTTCCCGGTTGAGAACCGCCATACGTGAGCTGCTGGATGAATTCAGGGTCTATGCGGGGGACAACCTGCAGTACGAGTTCATCGATCCGGCAGAGGACCCCGATCCGCAGATTCAGAGGAATGTTTTCAGCCGGCTTGCGCAGCAGGGGCTGCAGCCCACCAATGCCCGGATCGTGAAGGCAGACGGCAGTACGGTGCAGAAGATCCTGTTTCCCGGCGCAATCGTTTCATACAAGGGCATTGAAGCGCCCGTCAACCTGCTGAAGAACAATGTCGGCGTTTCCGGGGAGATCAACCTGAACAATTCGATACAGTCCCTTGAATACGAGTTTGTGATCATGCTGCGTAACCTGAGCAGCGACACCATTGAAAAGATCGCTTTCCTGGAAGGCCAGGGGGAGCTGGATGTTTACCATGTGGGGGACATTACACAGGCGCTGGCGAACTTCTACCAGGTGGACCGGGGTGCTGTCATGGGCAGGAGGGGGAGCCTGGACGAATATGCGGCAGTTATCGTCGCGGGACCGGTCGAACGGTTCTCGGAAGAAGACAAATTCGTGATCGACCAGTATATCATGAACGGAGGCAAGGTGCTCTGGCTGGTCGAACCGGTCCGGGTAAGCATGGACAGCCTTCTTTCGGGAAATACCATGGCCTATTACAGTTCCCTGAACCTGGAGGACCAGTTGTTCCGGTACGGTGTAAGGATCAATCCCGACCTGGTGGAGGACATTCAGAGTCACGTAATTCCCGTAAACAAGGCCCTGGCGGGCGCCCGGCCTTCCTGGCAGATCAGTCCCTGGTACTACTACCCCGTGATCTCCCCGCGCAGCGACCACCCGATCACCCGTGCACTGAACATGATCTGGGTCAGGTTTGCAAGCACGATCGACACCGTAGGACAGGATCCCGGCGTCAGGAAGACGATCCTGCTGGAGACCTCTCCCTATGCGAAGATCGTATCCGTTCCTGCCGGGATCAGCCTCGGTGAAACCGACATGTCTCCCCTGGAATCGGAATTCAATAAATCCCACCTGCCGCTGGCCGTCCTTCTTGAAGGCACTTTTCATTCTGCATTTGCGAACCGTCCCGTACCCGGCGGCCGGGATGTCACAGCCAGGGCGCTCAGCGAACCCACGAAAATGATCGTCGTCTCGGATGCCGACATCATCCGGAACGATGTCGTGGAATCGACCGGCGGTCCCGTCCCGCAGCCTCTGGGATTTGACAGCTATACCGGCCAGACATTCGGCAACAGGGATTTCATTATGAACTGTGTCAACTACCTGACGCGCCAGACCGGCCTGATGAGCCTGCGCGGGCGGGAATTCCGCCTCCGCCTTCTTGACCGGAAAAGAATCCTCGAAGAAGCCGGTTTCTGGAAATGGCTGAATACCCTGTTGCCCGTGGCCCTGGTCCTCATATTCGGGGCAGGGGTATGGCTCGTTCGTAAAAACAGGTATGAGAGAACGGTCCCGCATCCGGGGAAATAAGTCGTTATGGGATTCCTGAAAAAATACGCAACATACCTGGTCCTCCTTGCAGTGCTGGTCGCTGTGTCGGTGCTCCTGCTCACAAGCCGGGGCAAGGGGACCTACAGGAAAGCGGACCGGGATTTCGCCGTCAGGGACACATCGGCCGTTAACACGGTTGAAATCAGCCGCGAAAGCGACACTCTAATCCTGGCCAGGGAAGGATCTTCCTGGCGGGTGAACGGCATTTACGCCGCGCGGGCGGAAAGAATGAAAGGCCTGATGATCCTCCTGTCGAGGCTGGAAGTCAGGGCGCCGGCCCCTAAATCCGGCAGGGAACGGATTGCCGCTTCACTTGCAGCGAAGGGAAAAAACGTGCACATCCTGCTTGACGGCGGAACGGGAAAAAGCTACAGGATTTATTATGACAGCACGGACGATGCAAGCTATATGCAGATGGCCCGTTCGGAGATTCCCTTTGCAATGGATGTAAGGGGCTACCGTGAAAGGAACCTGGATGAACTGTATGTGCTCGATGCAAGGTACTGGAGGGACAATACGATCCTGGATTTTCTTCCGGAGCAGATCAAGCGTGTTTCCCTGGAAAACATGCGGGAACCTTCCTCGTCCTTTCATCTCGACAGGGACGAATCCGGGTCGTTCATGCTGGCCCGGAGGATCCTTCCGGGATCCTGGACGGTCCCCGACCGGGAAAGGCTTGCACAGTACCTTCATTATTTTTCAAACGTACGGTTCGAATCGTTTACCGGTATGCAGCAGCTTTCCCGGGAGGGGAAGTCGGTAGGGGAGGAGCCGGAATTCATTCTCACGCTGGTCAGCACGGACATGCACCGGGTTCGTATCGAAATATTCACCTTATATTCCGATGACGGTGAAGGAGGCCGGGTGGAGGACCTCAACAGGGTGGTTGCCCGGGCCGGTAAAATGAATGAATCCGTCATCCTGAAATACGTTGAAATCGATCCCTTGCTGAAGCCTTATTCCTATTTCCTCGGGGATTGAAAAAATGGAAATCCGGTATAAAGGGTATGGGTTTTTTTTCGTATTATTGATAATTGTTAAAACTCTAACGTTCCATCCATGAAATTCGTTGTTTCCAGCACCGGTTTATTAGATCATCTGCAGGCGGTAAGCAGGGTAATCAGTGCCAAAAACACCCTGCCTATTCTTGATAATTTCCTGTTCAGGATGGAGAACAATGAATTGGAGATTACCGCCTCCGATCTCGAATCCACCCTGATTACGAAAATGACCCTGGAAAACACCTCCGATGAGGGAAGTATTGCCATCCCGGCAAGGATATTGACAGACACGCTCAAGGAGTTCCCGGAACAGCCCCTCACCTTCGAGATCGATATGAACAAGTACTCTGTGGTAATCCAATCAGAGAACGGGAAATTTACCATAATGGGACAGAATGCAGGCGATTTCCCGCAGATGCCCACGGTCAAACCGGACAGGAAAGCATCTCTTGAAATGCCGGCCGGGGTACTGTTCAACGGCATCAACAAGACTCTTTTTGCAAGCGCGGATGATGAACTGAGGCCCGTTATGAACGGAATTTACATTGAATTGTCTGAAGCTGACCTGACATTCGTGGCTTCGGATGCACATAAGCTTGTGCGCTATAAACGCACGGACACAAAGGCGGATAATGCTTCCACGTTTATTCTCCCGAAGAAACCGGCATCCCTGCTGAAAAATGTATTGCCGAAAGAAGAAAATCCGGTCACAGTGGAGTTTGATGACAAAAATGCATTTTTTTCCATGACGGAATACAGGCTGGTCTGCAGGCTGGTGGAAGGCAATTACCCGAGCTATAATTCCGTGATACCCAAAGACAACCCGAATAAGCTCACCATTGACAGGCTGGAGTTCTACAACAGCCTGAGAAGGGTGTCCGTTTATTCCAACCAGGCCAGCAACCTGGTAAAACTGGCCCTGACCGGAAACCAGATAACGGTCTCGGCCCAGGATATTGATTTTTCGATCTCGGCTTATGAAAGGCTGAATTGCCAGTACGACGGAGAGGAAATGGAGATCGGTTTCAAATCCACCTTCCTGATAGAGATACTCTCAAACCTTTCATCTTCAGAGGTGGTACTGGAATTGTCAGATCCGACGAGGGCAGGAATACTTTTACCGGCAGCATCTGAAAATGACCAGGAAGATATCCTGATGCTCCTGATGCCCATGATGATAAATGTATAATTGCCATCCCACCGCCGGTACCGGAATGCAACTGAAACTGAAAAATCCGTTGATATTTTTCGACCTGGAGACTACGGGGATCAATATTGCAGTTGACAGAATCGTGGAAATTTCCTGGTTGAAAATAACCCCCCCGGGGGAGGAATCCAGCCAGACCCGGCTTGTAAATCCGACCATCCCCATTGATCCGGGAGCAACGGCAATACATGGCATTACCGATGAAGATGTGAAGAACGAACCTTCGTTTGCCGAAATTGCCCGATCCCTTGCAAATGAATTCGAAGGCTGTGATTTTGCAGGCTATAATTCGAACAAGTTCGATATTCCCCTGCTTGCAGAGGAATTCCTGCGTGCCGGCGTCGATTTTGACCTGCGAAAACGCAAATTCCTGGATGTGCAGGTCATTTTTCATAAGATGGAACAGCGGACCCTGAGCGCGGCCTATAAGTTTTATTGCCGGAAAGACCTTGCGGATGCCCACAGTGCGGAAGCCGATACACGCGCCACCTATGAGATACTGATGGCACAGCTGGACCGCTATGACAATCTGGAAAATGACATTGACTTCCTGTCCCGTTTTTCCTCCCAGCACAGGACGGCGGATCTCGCCGGCAGGATCATATTTAATGCAAAGGGAACGGAAGTGTTCAATTTCGGCAAATACAAGGGAGAGCCTGTCGAGGAAGTGTTGAAAAAGGACCCGGGCTATTTCAGCTGGATCATGAACGGGGATTTCCCCATGTATACAAAAAAGGTTCTGACCGGTATAAAATTACGTGCATTCGGGAAGTGACCGAAACCTGTTAATCCGGAATTATGAAAATCATCTGTATGGCCCGGAATTATGCGGCTCATGCCAGGGAACTGAACAATCCCCTGCCCGCTGCCCCGGTTTTTTTTATGAAACACGAAAACTGCATTGTAAGGAATAACCAGCCTTTTTTTTACCCTGACTTCAGCCGCGATATCCAACATGAGATAGAAGTCGTGCTTAGGATCAGCAGGGAGGGGAAAAACATAGCCGGGAAATTCGCACACCGCCATTACGACGGGGTCGGCCTTGGAGTGGATTTTACAGCGCGGGACCTGCAGGAGGAGGCACGTGAAAAAGGCCTGCCCTGGGAAAAAGCAAAGGCATTCGACCATTCGGCTCCGCTCAGTGAATTCATACCTGCCGGACGGTTCGACGACATCAATGCGCTGAGGTTTCACCTGAACATAAACGGGAAAACCGTCCAGACTGCCAGCACGTCACTTATGATCTTCCCTGCAGCGGAGCAGATTTCATATATTTCCCGGTTTTGTACCCTCAGGAAAGGTGACCTGCTGTTCACCGGGACACCTGCCGGAGCGGGACCGGTGAAAAGAGAGGACCATCTGGAAGCTTACCTGGAAGGACGGAAGATGCTGGATTTTTATATAAAGTGATTCTGCAGGGCAGTTCAGACATAGCTCAGTTTCAGTAAATTGGTTCTTCCTCTTTCCAGGACGGGAATGCTTCCGATGTGGACAACCACGTCCTCGTCCCGGATCAACCCCATCTTTTTCAGCCGCTCAAGGGAATGATCGATGTATTCGTCGATGTTCCCGAATACCTCTGCGTAAAAAGCGCGGACACCCCAGACCAGCGAAAGTTTTCTTATGATGCGTTCATTGTCGGTGAAAGCGAATATGCTGGCTTCCGGCCGCTGTCCCGAAATCTGGATGGCCGTATAGCCCGAGTGCGTGAACGTGATGATCGCCCTGGCATGGGTCCGCTCGGCCAGTCTGCACGCACTGTAGCAGATGGAATCGGAAAGGAAGGTCCGGCTGAACTCCCGGACCGGTTTGTCCCGGTAATAGGCGTATCCCTTCTCCGTCCAGTCTATGATCCGCTGCATGCTTCTTACCACTCCCCCGGGATCGTGCCCGACCGATGTCTCCCCGCTCAGCATCAGGGCATCCGCGCCGTCCAGAACTGCATTCCCGACGTCGTTCGCCTCGGCCCTGGTAGGCCTGAAGTTCGTGATCATGCTTTCCATCATCTGGGTGGCGACGATGACGGGTTTACTGCTGTCTATGCATTTGCGGACAAGCTCTTTCTGGATGAGCGGCACCTGGTCGAAAGGTACCTCGACCCCGAGGTCGCCCCGTGCCACCATAATCCCGTCGGACATATCTATGATCTGGTCTATTTCACTCAGGGCTTCGGGTTTTTCGATTTTTGCAATGACCATTGAACTGGATTTTTTACTTTGCTTGATCAGTGCTTTCAGTTCCAGGATATCCGTGACGGACCTGACAAAGGAAAGCGCAATCCAGTCCACTTCCTGTTCCAGGGCGAATTTTGCGTCGGCAATATCCTTTTCCGTCAGGCTCGGAAGCGAAACCCTGGTTTCCGGCAGGTTAACCCCTTTTTTCGAGGAAAGCACGCCTCCGTTGACAATTCTTGTGTCCACCCTGTCCCTGCCGTTGGTTTTCACTACTTCCAGCCTGATCTTACCGTCGTCCACCAGGATCTGCTCTCCCGGCTTTACATCCACTGCAAGCGAAGTATAGCTCATATATGCCTTTTTGGAATTGCCCAGGCAGGGTTCGCTTACAAAACTGAAAATATTCCCGGCTTTCAGAATGGCTTCATTGTTCTCGATTTCCCCGATCCGTAGCTTGGGACCCTGAAGATCAGCCAGGATTGCCACATTTGTGTTGCTCTCCTTGTTGATCCTGTTGATCAGCCTGATGGTCTTAAGATGGTCCTCGTGGCTGCCGTGCGAGAAATTAAGACGGCATACATCGATGCCTTCCTCGAACATTTTCTCGAGGATTTCCCTCGAACCGGATGCAGGACCCAGCGTGGCAACCACTTTGGTATGTGAGCGGTCATGGCGGAGTTTGAGCGGGCTCATGGGCCTGGGTTTATTCAATATAGTCCTGATACGTGCGGGGGATCAATCCGAATCCCATCACGCAATTGTATTCGTATTCCTTATGCGGTTTTATGGCAACCCCGACGGAGTTGAACCTCGGATTAAGCAGGTTTTTCCTGTGTCCGAGATCAGGGACTCCCTCATCGATAAGAAGCTGGGCGATAATCTCGAAGGGTGTGTATGGCCCATAATATATATTTTCACCCACTTCATTGTATTTTTTCAGCAGCGGTGCGAAACGGGACTTGAATTTTCTGTGCCCCTCGTATCCTTTTTTTCCTGACCAGATGGCATACTCCCTGGATTCCTCGTACAGGTCCCTTTCCGGCATCAGCATGGGCAGGTCTTTTATTTCCTGCAGATCTGAAACGAGGGTGCGGGTGTATTCATTCTGCTCTATATCCTTCAGCGACATGTACTCCGAGAGCACTGTCCTGGCAAAAAGGGGACCGTCGGCCCTGACGAGGTTTGCGAAGAAGATCACCATCCTCTCATCTTCGCTGAGATATTTTGCTCCGCTCGCCGTATTTGCCTTTTCAATCACCGCTGCATCCCAACCCGGGAAGTTCTCCGGATCCTGCGCCCGGGCCGCCACGATGCAGGTCACCCCCAGAACCACTTGTATGATTGCCCGTTTAAAGCTCATTTTCCACCGTACCTTTAACATTCCGGATCATGTATATGTCATAATCGGGGAATGAAAAAAACCCCAATTTTTCGTACAAACGTTTTGCGATATGATTTTGTTTATGCACTTCGAGCTTTACCTGCTGTCCTTTTTCCCGGATCCACCTCAGGGATTTCTCTGCAAGTTCCCTGCCCAAACCGCGGTTTTGATGCGAAGGAAGAATGGCGAAATGATGCAGGTAGATCCTCCTGCCGTCCCAGGTCATCCATGATGAGCCGATGATTTCTTCGGATTCTCCGTCGGTCAGTACAAGCAGTTTCCCTCCCAGTGCATTGCACCGCTCTATGACCTCTGCACTGTCGCCCCGTTCCGGTTGCCCCATGTGGGTTGCTTCCCACAGTCGCTTGAGGGATGCGAAGTCACCCGGCATATAGTCCCTTATGAGCGTATTCATTCCCTGATTACATGAATTTGCCCGGCTTCGTATTTGATCACCCTGACTTTCTGGCCTTTTTCAATATAACCGTATTCAGAAACGGCGTCGTAGATTTCCTCGTCAATGACTACTTTCCCGGCGGGCCGGAGGACAGATTCAGCTATGCCGGACCTGCCGACAAGGTCCCCGGGCTGGCTGTCCACGCCCAGGAACCCGTCCTCTTTGTTCAGCCTGCTTTCCAGCGCAATACCGGAGAGAGCCCCCCGGGCGGTGAACAGCTGTTTTCCCAGGTAAAGGGACAATACGAAAGCCAGGAACATGGAAGTGATCACGATAAAGAATTTTTTCACCACCTCGGTAAAGGCAATGGACCATTCGAGTTCGAAGACGAAGTTGTCGACCATGGCAAGTGTCAGGCCCGTGATCACAAGCAGGATACCGGAAATCCCTGCCACCCCGAATCCCGGTATCGCAAATATTTCCACGGCGATCAGGATCAATCCTGCAAAAAAGATGACCAGTTCCCAGTTCTGTGCCAGCCCTTCAAGGTACAGCGGCGCAAAATACAGGATCGCAGCCGTTATGGACGCGGCAATGGGGAACCCGATGCCGGGCGACTGCAGCTCAAAGTATATGCCTCCGACGATGATCATGATCAGGATACCGCTGACCAGGGGATTCAGGAGGAGACTTATGAATCTGTCGAGCGCGGTCAGCTCGTGTTGCCTGATCTCGTAGTTTTCTATGCCAGCAAGTTCAAGCACTTCATCCATGTTTTCCGCGGAGCCTTCGCAGAAACCCAGCCCGATGGCTTCTTCGGTGGTCAGGGTCAGCACTTTCCCCGTATCTATGACCCCTTCGACGTATATGGAAGGATCCACCATGGCTTCGGCGATCCTCGGGTCCCTGTTCCATTTCACAATGGTATCGTTCCCTGACACGATCGTATCCCGGCCATGTGACTCTGCCGTGGCACGCATCATGGAGCGCATGAAAGACTGGTATTTGTCGGGAACCACCTCCCCGGCCTGGTCCACTACGGTAGCCGCCCCTATGCTTGCCCCGGACCGCATGTATATGCTGTCGCAGGCGATGGAAATCAGCGCTCCTGCAGAAGCCGCATTGTTGTCTATGAACACGTAAACGGGGATCCGGCTGTTCAGAATTTTGGTCCGTATGGAATCCGCATCTGCCAGTGTGCCCCCGTATGTATTCATATGTATGACTATAAGATCGGCATTCATGCGGAGGGCTTCCTCGAATGCCCGCTGGGTGGTCCTCCAGACCGGGGGTGCGATCTCTTCCGTGATATCGAATACGTACACCAGCGTTTTGCGCGGGGAAGTGCCGGATGGCTCTCCTGCGGGCTGGGCGGCCATCAGCAGAATGGCCGGTATGATCAGCCAGCAGGCAGTATGTTTTTTATATCGTGCTCTCACAGGGGAATTGTTAAAGGTTCCATACAGCGAAAATACAAAAAATTGTAACTTTGTTTTCTAATAAAATTCTCTATGGAATTAAGCCATCTGTCCGCGATATCTCCCATTGACGGACGATATCGGATGAAAGTTGAAGAACTGGCTCCTTACTTTTCTGAATTCGGACTGATACGGTACCGGGTACTGGTCGAAATCGAATACTTTATCGCACTCTGCCGGCTTCCTCTTCCCGAGCTGTCAGGGATCTCAGCGGGAGTTTTTGACAAACTGAAGAAAATTTATCTTGAGTTCAGCATAAAGGATGCCGAAAAAGTGAAGGAATTCGAAAAAGCCAGCAACCACGATGTGAAAGCCGTTGAATATTTTCTGAAGGAACGCTTTGACAGGCTGGGACTGGGAAAGCACAGGGAATTCATCCATTTCGCCCTTACCTCGCAGGACATCAATAATACAGCTGTGCCCCGGTCGCTGAAAGACGCCATGGCGGAGATATACTTCCCCCTGCTGGAAAATCTTCTTGAAGTGCTGGAACGGCTTTCCGGGCAGTGGGCGTCCATACCCATGCTCGGTAAAACGCACGGACAGCCCGCTTCTCCCAGCCGGCTGGGGAAGGAGATCGGGGTATTCCACGAGAGAACCGCCGTACAGCTCGGGATGCTGAAGAAGTTGCCTTACTCTGCCAAATTCGGTGGCTCCACGGGAAATTTCAATGCACACCATGTGGCCTATCCTTCTGTTGACTGGGTGTCGTTTTCCGACCGCTTCGTGCAGGATGTACTCGGGCTTGAAAGACAGAGGACCACAACCCAGATAGAGCATTATGATCTTCTCGGAGCCATGCTTGATAACCTGAAACGGATAAACACCATCCTGATCGACCTTTCACGTGATGTCTGGTCCTATATTTCAATGGAATATTTCAGGCAGAAGATCGTGGACGGAGAAGTAGGTTCCTCGGTCATGCCTCATAAGGTGAACCCTATAGACTTTGAGAATGCCGAGGGAAATTTCGGCGTCGCCAATGCACTGTATGAACATCTGTCGGCCAAATTGCCCGTTTCAAGGCTGCAGAGGGACCTGACGGATTCCACCGTGCTGAGGAACCTGGGAATGCCGCTTGCGCACAGCATACTCGGATTCAAATCCCTTCTGAAAGGACTGGATAAACTGATAGTCAACGAGGACAGGATCAGACAGGACCTGAACCGGAACTGGGCTGTAATCACGGAGGCCATCCAGACCATCCTCCGGAGGGAAGGATACCCAAAGCCTTATGAGAAACTGAAAGATCTTACCAGGACACATAAATCGATAACCCCTGAAATACTACACAGTTTCATCGATACGTTAGAGGTAGATGAGAAGGTCAGGAACGAACTCAAAAACATTACACCGGAGAATTATACCGGCATATAGAACTTAAAACCATTAAATCCAGCTGCACAGGATGAAGCGATTCCTGAAAATTGTAGGCTTGGTCAAACCCTACTGGTACTACGCGGTACTGAATGTACTGTTCAACATACTGTCTGCTTTTTTCGCCCTGTTTTCATTCATGATGGCCATTCCTTTCCTGAGGATACTCTTCAAGACCCAGGAACTGGTTACCGGTACCGTTCCGTTTTCCCTGAACGCGGAAAGCCTTAAGCAGAACTTTAATTTCATGCTGAGCAGGATCATCATCCAGCAGGGAGAGGGCCGGGCATTGATGCTGGTCAGCTTCCTGGTGGTCGCAATGGCGGTTTTAAAAACGGGTTTCAAATTTCTGGCCGATTACCATATCACGCCGGTCAGGGTCGGTGTTGTGAAGGACCTCAGGAATATGGTATACAGGAAGATACTGAGACTTCCGCTGTCTTTCTTTTCCGAATCACGCAAGGGAGACGTGATCTCACGTGCCGGTATGGACGTCAATGAAGTGGAGGTTTCCGTTATGAGTTCCCTTGAAATGATTTTCAGGGAACCTGTTACCATTGTCATTTTCCTTGTTTCGATGTTCATTATCAGCTTTCAGCTCACTCTTTTCGCACTGGTTTTGCTTCCCATAAGCGGATACTTTATAGGCAGGATAGGGAAAAGCCTGAGAAAGAAGTCCCTGAGGGCCCAGAACCAGCAGGGGACCATACTGTCCATCCTGGAAGAAACCCTCAGCGGGATCAGGATTGTAAAGGCCTTTAACGCGGAAAAGAAAATAGCGGAGAAATTTTCACAGAATAACCAGTCTTTTACCGACACTGTGATCAAGGTATACCGCCGGAGGTTTCTGGCCTCCCCCTTAAGCGAGTTCCTGGGCACAGTGGTGATGATGGTGCTGATGTATGCCGGGGGAACGATCGTGCTGAACCAGACCTCTTCCCTGTCTTCCGAAGCCTTCATTGCATATCTGGTCGTATTCTCGCAGATCATTACACCGGCAAAGGCATTTTCAACAGGTTACTACAACATACAGAAGGGAATGGCTGCCCTGGAACGGATAGACAAAATACTTGATACGGAGATCCGTATCAAGGACGGGCCGGATGCAATCCCCGTAAAGGATTTTGAAACCTCCATCGAATACCGTGACGTATCCTTTGCCTATGATACGGAACCGGTACTGAAAAACATCAACCTTACCATTAAGAAGGGAAAAACTGTGGCAATCGTCGGGAAATCGGGATCCGGGAAATCGACCATGGTCGACCTGCTGCCAAGGTTCATTGATCCCTTATCCGGGACCATCCTGATCAACGGCATACCGATTAACGATTACCGGATTGCAGACCTGCGGAACCTCATGGGGATCGTGAGCCAGGAGTCCATTTTATTCAATGATTCGTTCTTCAACAATATTGCATTCGGACTGGAAAGGGTTGATCAGGAGGAAGTAATAAGGGTTGCAAAGATTGCCCATGCCCATGAATTCATCATAGACACGCCGGGGGGATATGGTTCCAATGTCGGGGATGCCGGCAGCAAAATGTCCGGGGGACAGCGGCAACGGATCAGCATTGCAAGGGCGCTTTTAAAAAATCCTCCCATTTTAATCCTGGATGAAGCAACCTCTTCGCTGGATACGGAGTCTGAAATATATGTACAGGAAGCCATTGAGAACCTGATGAAGAACCGGACTTCCATTGTGATTGCACACAGGCTTTCTACGGTCAAGCATGCGGATGAAATATGTGTACTCGAGGATGGTGAAATCGTAGAAAGGGGAAACCACGAAGAATTACTGAAGGTGAATGGCGTATATGCCAGATACCATATGCTTCAGATGTTCTAAGGTTCTTGGCTGTTCTATTAAAATTTGTTAACTTTAGTATTGTCCCTGTTCCCGGGACCGGCAAAGAAAAATCATACCCGGCGTAATATGAAGGTTTGCGGATTCAGTTTCATCCGGAATGCAGTGAAGTTCTCCTACCCTGTGGTAGAGTCCATTCAATCCATCCTGCCTGTTTGTGACAGGTTTATTATTAGTGTAGGCAATTCGGAGGACAGTACACTTGACCTGATCCGTTCAATCCCGTCGGATAAAATCGAGATCTTCGAATCTGTCTGGGATGAGCGGGACAAAAGGAACGGAGAGGTTCTCTCCGAGGAGACCAATAAGGTTTTTAAAAGGATCCCTGAAGATTTCGACTGGGCATTTTACATTCAGGCCGATGAGGTTTTGCATGAGAAATACCATACCGCTGTAACCGGTGCCATGCAGGAGTGGCTGGAACATCCGAGGGTCGAGGGACTTCTGTTTGATTACAGGCATTTTTACGGAAGCTATGACTATAATGCCGACTCCCGTTCCTGGTACCGGAAAGAGATCAGGATTGTCCGGAACGACAAGCATATCCGTTCATACAAGGATGCGCAGGGATTCAGGATCCGCAGCCGGAAACTCATGGTCAAGCCTGTGCATGCCACCATGTACCACTACGGGTGGGTCCGGCCCCCCGATATCATGCAGGCGAAACACGTTAACTTTAATAAGTTTTATCATAAGGAGGAATGGGTGGAGCGCAACCTGAACCATACCATGCTTTATGATTTTTCAAACGTGGAATCCATTACACCTTTTGACGGGGAACACCCTGCCGTGATGCAGGAAAGGGTCAGACATCAGGACTGGAAGGTGGAACTGGATGAAAATAAAAAAAGATTCAGGCCTGCCGACCGTGTCCTTTACTGGATCGAGCGGCGCACCGGCAGGCGCCTCTTCGAATACCGGAACTACAAGGAGATCTGATTCAAAAATTTTTTATATATTTGTACTACTAAAGTTATAGTATTTATAGTATTATAAATAACTTATTGAGAATCAATGCGAATATGTTTTATATCTAAAATTTATTGAAATGAGTTTGATATGTCCGATCTCGGAAAAATATACCGATGAGAATACTGCACGTTTGAATGCGTTGCTTACACTCGTGATTATCCTGGGTTTCCTGTTGACACCGTTTAAGTGGATCATATTCCTGGCCGCGGCAGATTTCTTACTGCGAAGGATCATTAGAGGACGGTTCAGTTTCATTTCCAGGATAAGCCATTTGACGACAGGCGTTCTCGGATTGAAGAGAATAAGCATAAATGCCGGTCCGAAGCTGTTTGCCGCAAATGTGGGGTTCCTGCTCAGCCTCACGGCAGGATTGTTTTATTTTACGGGTCTGCACGGCGCGGCTTATGCGCTGGCAGGCACGCTGGCCTTTTTCACCCTGCTGGAAAGCTTTTTCAATATTTGCGTGGCCTGTATCTTATATCCGGCAGTTGCCAGGTTCCTTCAGTGAAACTGCTGCCTGTCACCGGTAATTGATCATCAGCTTGCTTCTTCCGAACAGTTTCCCGCTTCCCGGTGCGTATAACTCGATGATGTACATACCCGGCGGAAGGTCGTTCAGGGTCAGGGTATGAATGCCCTGAAGTGCAGGCACCCTGTCCGAGAGAACCATCTGTCCCGAGAGATCGAACATTCTCAGGTTCAGGGGTTCTGTGGGCGGCTGTTCAAAATACAGGTATACCCTGTCTTTTGCCGGGTTCGGGTAGAGAAGCATGGCATCCGGCACCGGTTCTCCCTGCGCCCATGTCCCGGTTGAGGTAGTATCCCGGGCGGTGGCTGCCTGGAGGATCTCTTTTGTATCCTCATCCTGCAGGAAGCATACGATGGCCATTTCATCCTTGCTGATAAACGAAGACACGGCGTTCCAGCTCAGCGGAACGGTTTCCGTCTCTCCTTTTGTCCAGGCCTGCACAAGGCTTGTTCCGCTGGCATCGGGGAGCATTTTACGGGCTACATTCCGGAATTCCGTGACACCGTTTGTCCCTGCATCCGTCCTGCCGGAAATCATCTTCTCCACTACCAGGGTATGCAGGGTCAGGTCCCGTTCTGCCATATTCCTCAGGGCGGTCAGCCGGACATTCAGCACCAGGGAGGGATAAAGGTCATCGATCGAGATATCGATGCCGAAATCGGGCGCGCTCAGCGCCCTCGCGCTGATGTCCTCGACGCTGGGACTCCTGGTTTTAAAATCATAGGTTCTCTCATACTCAAGGAAATCGTCATAAATTCCCCCGTCCAGCACGGCATAAGGTACGGACGATGTTCCGTAGTAGAGGCCCCTGGTACTTGCAGGAACAGGATTTTCCAGGTTGAACGCGTCGGCCGAGGGGTAGCTTGTATGGTACTGAATGCCTATCGCATCTTCGGGCAAGGTATCGGTGATTTCCCCGACCGTAAGGTCGGTATTCACGGTTCCGGCGGAATTTGCATTGGTGAAATACTCAAGCACCGTGAGCCTCGAACGTTTCTTGATTTCAAAATCGTCGAATGCAATACCGTCGTTAGCTAGGGCATTGTCGCCGGAGGAACCAAATGCAATCCTGAAACGTACCTCCTTTTCGTCTTTCAACCCGTCAATGCCGTGTGCGGCCGTATGCCATTCGGTATCTTCCTTAAAGACGATCTCACCTGTCCATCCGGTGCCCTGTCCGCCGGGACCGGTGGTGATCCTGTTCGAGTTGTACCAATTCTGACCTCCGTCATCCACAGCGCCTACATTGATCCATGTTTTTCCGTTATCCAGGGTGTATTGCAGAACGGCCCCGTCCCGGTCGCGGTCGAGAGAGCGTTTCACATTGAGCGATACCATGGGACGGTCATAGCCCGTGAAATCGAAACAGGGTGTCAGTACCCATGAAGATTCGACCTGTTTCGGACTGGGAATCTCGGTATGCCAGGCTTTTGTTCCCGAAGCGGCATTATAGGGGAACCCTGTCCCGGTAATGTCGCCGAAGATCCAGCTGTTCTGACCCGGTGAGCCTGCGCCGGACGACCATCCTTCGGGAATGGTTTCAAAGTCCTGGTAATAGTCTGCATCGGCCAGCGTATAGGTCGGGCTGAACAACACTTCCTTTTCAACGGAATCGGCACAACCCTGCTGTGTAGCGATCCTGTAACTGATATCGACGGTCCCGGTCTCGGTGAACACATAGCTGAGGATACTGCTGGAATCCGGGTGAATGTATACGTTTCCACCTTCCCGGAACTCCCATGTCCTTTCAGCAACCCGGTCGCCGTTGAACAGCACTTCCCTTCCCTCGAGTACGACCGGATCGGGCGAGATACAGTTGCTGTTCCATGCAAAATCCGCCTCCGGCAATGCATACCGGGCAATTTCCTTCCGCAGGGTATCGCTGCATCCGTGATCGATGGTAACGATCAGGCTGACCTCGGCCGTGCCCGTCTCCTCATAGAAATGCGAAGGATCTCCGAGCGTGCTGAAGTTGTCTATACCGCTCTTGGCATCTCCGAATTCCCACTGCCAGTTCTCCTGGCTGCTGCTTCCCGTGTAAGACTGGTTATGGAAGTGCACCGTTCCGCCGCTTTCGGGGATACAGGGATCGGCAATGCTGAAGCCAGCCTCCGGGATCTCGTATACGGTAAGATCGACGGAATCGGCCACCCTGCAATTCTGTGCTGACTCATAGCTGTATACGATGTGGTTCGATCCTGTATGGGCCTGCCCGGGATCAAAACCGAAACCGGTCCCTTCGCTTCCCGTTACGCCCGTACCCGTGAATATGCCGCTGCCCGGGTAGTTGCCGGTCAGCACGAATGCAGGCAGGTTCTGGCAGTAGGCCGCCGGGTCCACCGGACTGATGACCGCATCGTCAAGGTGCTGGATCAACAGGGGTTTCTGTATGCTGAATTCCACCCCGCTGGTATCAATATAGGTATAAATGACATTCAGGGAAAGATCCGAAGAAATACCGTAATAAGAGGGGATCAGCAGGGCCGTGTTGTCGCCGAGGTCCGTGAAAGCGCCGTCAACCAGGGGCTCGACGCTGAGGCTTCCCGTGGAATTGCCTGCGTTCGATCCCGTGATGATAAAGGAAGTATCGTTGAAACAGGCGACGGGCTTTTCGAATTCGATCGTCCCGGTAGCCTGGATCACATATACGACGGCGGTATCGGTGTTGACGCAACCGTACCCGTCGGTATAGGTATACAGGATCTCATGCGGAGAGCCTTCCGTTCCTGCGACCGAGGGTTCGAAGACGGCAGGGGGGCCGGGAAGGATCCCCGGTCCTGTGTATACACCTCCCGGCGGGTCCGATTCCAGTTCGATCGGAATGCCCTGTACGTCATATACGTTCCCAAGGTTCGTGATCTCGACCGACGGCAGGGGATGCACCGTAATGTCCGCATGCCCGAAGCCGTTGTTTGTGTTTCCCGTGGAGTCGCTCAGGCTGGGAACGGTATAGCTGGCCGAGAATTCCGGCTGCACCCATGTCTCGTAAACGGTTTCCCTGTAATCTGAGATGATGACGGAGGAATTCCCGTCGGAAAGCACAAATTCCCAGGGAGAGAATCCTCCCAGGCTGACCCTGATCAGGGTCGAATCTCCGTTGCAGATCTCGGTCGAGCCGGTTATGGCAGCAGTGGGCTTCGAAGTAAGGATGGTAATGTTGTTTGGGTCGAGGCTGCTGAAACCGGGGCTCACATTACCGTATGAATCGATCAGCGTGAAATTGACGGCCAGGTTCCCTTTTGAAACACTTTCGTCATCGTCGCTCACCGTGTAGGTAAAGCGGTAGGTCCCGTCCGAAAGATCCTCGAAATCAAGGTTCGGGCTTGTGATCCCCACATTATTGATCCGGGTGTTTTCCGCAGGCACATAGCCCGGCTGATCGGTTTCCAGTATGATGGTCACGGTATCGTCGACCACCACATTCGAATCCGCTGAGCTCACCCAGGCGCGGGTGATAAGCGGACGGGAACCGTCTATGCTGAGGTCGTTCGGGCTGATGGCAGTAAAGGGAAGGCTGAAGTTCCCGGCAACATCCCTTGCCACTATTTCCAGCCCGAGCCCGCCTTCGCTCACATCCGGATCTCCCTCTTCGACCGTATAGCTGAGATTATAGTTCCCTGTGCCTATGCTGCTGATCGAGATGGCCGGGCTTGAGAAAGGCACCCCGTTCACATGAGAGCCGGGTGTAAAGGCATAACCCGTCTGATCGGCGGTCAGCAGCATGAATATTTCATCCCCGATTTTTCTGGGACCGGAGGAGAATGCGACTACGCTTTCTATTACGGGACTGTTGGCATCGAGAAGGTCATTGTCCTGTACAAGCGAGGCATTGAACGTATTGCCCGGGATCTGGCCGTTGTACAGTCGCAGGGATGACACGGGAATGTCCTGGGCTGCCATGTAATTCATGCCTCCCTCGGATACGTGGAACAGGGCCGTATAGGCGGTGTCGGCAATTCTCTGCAGATCCGTCAGGGGGAAGCTTCCGACCGCACCCGAATGCAGGGTGAACAGGTTCCCGAGATCGCTGTCGGTCTTGATTGACAGGGTTATGGTATCACCGACCTTCATGGTATCGTTGGGTATGGATACCAGCCTGATTACCGGTTCGAGGTCATACAGGATAAACAGCTCGTTGGTTGACAGGTCTGCAGGGGACTGCACCAGGATGTCCTTGTTGATGCTGATACTGAAATCACTTATGGACTCGTCAAAATCAGTTCCGTCAAAAGCAAGCTGTGCGATCACATATCGTGAATCGAAGTACTGGACACTCTCAATCGACAGTCCCGGCGGAGCATTGACAAGGGTGAACCGGGCAGGTGTAACATAGCTTTCCCCGATAAATTCCTCCTCGGAGAGCGTGAGTTCGAGGTACCGGGCATCCAGCCTGTATTCGGTCAGGATTGAATCTGAAGATATGACGGCCACGGGGTTCTCTCCCTTCGGGTATACGGTAAGGGTATTCTGACTGACCAGGTTTGCGGCGGTTGACTGGAACAGGATATTCCTGTTTATGATCACCGTCAGGTCGGGATACTGGCTGTCAAAATCCGTCTCATCGAAGGCAAGGTCCATTACCGCACTGTCCGGCCTGACACCGGATATCGATTCAATACTCAGGCCCGGGGGACCGTTGATAAGCTGGAAGCTTGATGTTGAAAGGCCGGTATAATCAAGGAACCTCTCCTCGTCGAGTTTCAGATAAAGGGAGCGGCGGTCGAGTGTGGACTCGTGAAGCAGCGAATCGCCGGAAATGGTCAGAACGGGTACCTCGGTATAGCTGTAAATGATCGTATCGTTGCTGACCAGGTCTGAAACCGTGGATTGCAGAAGAACGTCCTTGTCGATGGCCACCCGGAACAGATTGAAGTCGTTGTCGAAATCGGACCCGTCGTATGCAAGCAGGAGTTCAACCGATATGCTGTCCAGCGGATTCAGGCCTTCAATAACCAGTCCCGGGGGTGAATTGATAAGATTGAAATCAGAATTGACAAGCGAAGGCGGATCGATGAACTCGTCTTCAGTCAGAGCCAGGGTAAGCAGCCTCCGGTCAAGGGTGAATTCGTGCATGACGGAATCCGGGCTGAGCCGGAGCTCCGGCATCTCTACATACGCCTGTACCGGGATGTTGTTCGTAAGCAGGTCCGTGATGGTCGACTGGATCAGTGCATCCCTCAGGATGGTCACCGAGAAATCGGATATGTCGCTGTCAAAATCAAGATAGCTGAAAGCAAGGGCCAGGCTGGCATTTGCCGAATCAATCCCCGTTACGGATTCAATGCTCAGGCCTGCAGGCTCATTGTTCAGGATGAAATCCGCCTGGGTCAATGCGCTGTAATCCACAAATTCCTCCTCGGTCAGGTGTATGGTCAGGAAGCGACCGTCCAGCTGGTATTCCATAAGGGGTGCATCGGCTTCCATATAGGCTTCCGGGATCTCGAAATAGGGAGTGATGGTTACATTATTGGTGTGCAGGTCATTCGGCGGGCTCTGGATCAGGACTCCCGGAGAGATCATTACATGGAAATTGGTAAAGTGGTTGTCAAAGTCCGTACCGTCGAATGCGAGCCCGATCTCAGCGTGGACCGGGGAGGTTCCCGCAACAAGATCGATCGACAATCCCTGCGGAGCATTCACCAGGCTGAAATCCGATACCTGCAGACCGGTGTAGTCCGTAAATTCTTCTTCCGAAAGGTCTATGTCGAGAAGCCTTCCGTCAAGGGTCTTTTCTTCAAGTGCCTGATCGGGTACGAGGACCGCAACCGGAGATTCGACATAGGGCAGTATGGTCAGCTGGTTTGATCCCAGAACACCGGCTCCCGTCTGTTTAAGTACGGCATTTACCACGGAGACCGAAAAATCATTGATGGCGGTGTCGAAATCAATCCCGGTGTAGACCAGGTCCAGGCGGGCTCTTGTATCGGCGATCCCGGTGACCGATTCAACGGCAAGTCCCTCAGGAGCGTTGTTCAGAATGAAGTCATTTGTGTCGAGGTCTGTGAAATCAAGGAATTCTTCTTCGAAGAGATCAAGGGTCAGGTACCTCGAATTCAGGGTGTATTCCGTCAGGGCGGCATCGGGCGCCACGGTGGCCGAAGGATTCTCGACAAAGGCGAATACGCTGATGTCATTGGTCGGGAGATCCGAACCGCTTTGCTTGAGAACCTCGTTTCGGATGGATACATGGAAATTATTGCTGTCGGCATCGAAATCGGTCTCGTCGAACTGCAGGTTGATGATCACGCGGGTCGGACCGAATACGGAGATGCTTTCAATGCCCAGCCCGGCCGGTTGGTTGTGAAGGCTGAAATCGGTTACCTCAAGGGAAGTATAGTTCAGGAACTGCTCCTCGGCAAGGTTGATCTCAATGCTCTGGTTATCGAGTGTCTCTTCCGCCAGGACCGGGTCCGCAGTCAGGGTCGCCGACGGATTTTCAACAAAAGCCTGTACAGGAAGGGTACTGGTCTCGAGGGTTCCGGAGGTGGTCTGTACGAGTATGGCCTGGGATATGTCGATGTACATGTCCGGGATCGATGTATCGAAATCCGTCTGGTCGTAAAGCAGGTCGAGTTCGGCATAAGTGTCCGATAATCCCCTTACCTGAAGTACATTCAATCCCTGTGGGGCATTGACCAGGGTGAAGTACACCGGCGACAGGGAAGTGTAATCAATGAATTTCTCTTCCTGCAGGTTGATTTCAAGGATGCGGTCGCCCAGTCCCTGTTCGTACAGGGCCGTATCGGCGGTCAGAATGGCGACCGGTGATTCAACGTACGCCTGGATGTTCAGCGGACTCGATCTCAGGAATCCGGCAGTGGTCTGGAACAGTACCGTATGGCTTATGTCTACGGCAAAATTCGGGATGTCTGAATCAAAATCAGTTTCCACGAACTGCAGTTCGATCACCGCAGTTGTATCCGATGTTCCTGTGACGGATTCTATGGTGAGTCCCGCAGGGGCATTGGCGAGCACGAAATCACCGGTCTGGAGTCCGCCGGGATCCGGGAAATAATCATCCGAAAGGTCGATGGTAAGGGAACGAAGGTCCAGGGTCTGCTCGGTAAGGGGGGCATCCTCTGTAAGTTCGGCAACGGGTATCTCCGTGTAGGCCAGTATGATCCTCGGACTCGAGGCAAGGACGCCCGTGGTTGTTTGTTTCAGGACCGTGTTGGCGATGTTGACCCTGAAGTCAAGGATATTTTCCTCGAAATCCGTTCCGTCGAACTGCAGCAGGATCAGCACCTCGTAAGGCGAGATCCCCGTGACCGATTCCATGGTCAGTCCTGCCGGAGCATTGACCAGCCCGAAATGGGCAGGAGCAAGGCCTGTATAATCATTGAACTCTTCCTCGGTCAGGGTAATGGTCAGTTCCCTGTCATCGAGGGTCTGTTCGGTCAGCGTGGCATCGGGTGTGAGCGTTGCCACCGGTTGTTCGTCGTATGCAAAGACCGTCAGGTTACTGCTTGCCAGAACCCCGGATGTTGTCTGGAACAGGACATCGTACTGGATCTCGATATGGAAATTCGGGATGTTCGCATCAAAATCGCTCTGGTCGAACTGCAGGTTTATCCTCGCCTGCGTGGGTGACAGTCCTGCAACGGACTCTATTTCCAGTCCGCCGGGTTCATTGACCAGGTCGAAGTCATTTATGCCGACGGAGGTATAATCAATGAACCTTTCCTCCGAAAGGGTAAGCGTCAGGAACCTTTCATCAAGGGTATATTCGGCCAGTACGTCGTCTTCCGCCAGGATCGCGACCGGTGATTCCACATAGGCATCAATATCCAGCATGGTTGTGGCCAGGCTTCCCGATTCGGTCTGTATAAGCAGGCCTGAGGGGATCAGGATATGGAAATCATCGATATCGCTGTCGAAATCCGAACCGTCGTGGGCCAGGCTGATTTCGGCCTGCAGTGAATTGATCCCCTCAACGGATTCGATCGTTAATCCCGGCGGAGCATTGACCAGGGTAAAATTCGATACCTGGAGAGAAGTATAATCAACGAACTGCTCATCGGCCAGATTGATGGTAAGGACCCTTTCATCGAGGCTGTATTCCGCCAGGACCGAATCGTATACAAGTGTCGCCACCGGGTATTCCACGATTGCGGAGATGGTCTGCAGGCTGGAAACCAGGTTTGAAGAAGAGGTCTGGACCAGCACGAAGGGCGACGTATTAACGGCAAAGTTGAAGATCGTGTCGTCGAAGTCAATTCCCGTATACCTGAGTACGAGATCTGCCTCGGTGGGTGAAATCCCTGTCACGCTGTTGATGGACAGACCGGTCGGGGCGTTGGCAAGCGAGAAATTGCCTGTGGCAAGCGTCCCGTAATCGATGAACTCCTCTTCCACGAGGTCGAGGTTCAGGGTTCTGCCGTCAAGGTTCTCTTCATTCAGGGGCAGGTCAGGGGTCAGGTAGGATGCCGGGGATTCGACATAGGCCGTGATCTCCAGGGCATTGGCCGAGATCAGGTCGGTCTGGGACTGGATGAGTACATCCTGTGCGATAAGCACCCTGAAGTTGCTGTAGTTGACATCTATGTCCTGGTAGTCGAACTCCAGGTCGATCCGGGCCTCTGTGGAGCTTATACCGGTCACCTGTTCGATAAACAAACCGCCGGGAGCATTTACCAGGCTGAAGTCCCCCGTGGCCAGGGTCCCATAATCCGTAAAGGTCTCTTCGCTCAGCTGCAGGGTGAGGTACCTTTGACTCAGGCTGTGCTCCGCCAGGGTGGAGTCTTTGTCAATATTGAGCCGCGGGTTCTCGGACCTTGCGATGATATTGAGGCTGTTGGTGACAAGGTTCGAAGTATTGCTTTGCAGGAGCACCGAGGTATCGATCCGCACCCTGAAGTTCGTGTATGCCACGTCAAAGTCCGTCCCGTCGAAGGCCAGTACAATGCTTGCAGTTACCGGAGAGTTACCGATTACAGTATCTATGGTCAGGCCCGGGGGACCATTCAGCAAAGTGAAATCGGTTTCCAGTATGCCCGTGTAATCCAGGAAATTCTCTTCGGTAAGGTCTATGTACAGGGTCCTTTCGTCGAGCGTGGTTTCTTCAAGGGGTTGGTCGCTCGTCATCTGGGCAACGGGTATCTCAACATAGGGTATGATGCTCAGGCTGTCGGAACGCAGGACGCCGCTTCCGGTCTGTTTCAGGATGGTATTCGATATCGTAAGGTTGAAGTCTTCAATCAGGTTATCGAAATCGAGACCCGTGTATTCCAGGTCGATACGGGCGACATGGGGATTCATTCCGGTGACGGATTCAATCGCAAGTCCGGCGGGACCGTTAACCGGATCGAAATCGGCTTTATCCAGGTTGGCATGATTGAGGAACTCTTCGTCATCCAGTGTCAGGGTCAGGTACCTGTCGCCCAGGCTGTATTCCGTCAGGGCAGCGTCTTCTTCGATCGAGGCCGACGGGACTTCAACATAGGCAAGGATGGGTTCCGCACTCGTCCGGAGATAGCCCGTCGTGGTCTGTATAAGCGCTTCCGCGTCGATATCAATGGCAAAATCACTGAAATCGGCGTCGAAATCGGTACGGTCGAAATACAGCTCCAGGTCGGCGCTGAACTCCGATTGCCCAGTAACGCCTGCGATGCTGAGCCCGGGCGGGGCATTTACCAGGTTGAAATCCGAAACCTGCAGGGAGGTATAGTTCACAAAGGCCTCATCGTGAAAATCTATGGTCAGTATCCTCGATCCCAATCTTCCTTCAGTAAGCGCCGAATCTGCAGAAAGGGTTGCATCCGGCACCTCCACGTAGGCGATTATATCCAGTGTATCCGACCCCAGTTGTCCGCTCGTGGTTTGTATGAGTGCGGAACTGCTGATATCCAGATGGAAATCGGTGATGGTTGTATCAAAATCGGTACCGTTGAACTGCAGGTTCACCCTTGCTCTGACGGGAGAAGTTCCCGATACGGACTGGATCGAGAGTCCCGCGGGAATGTTTACCAGGCTGAAATCGGCCTTGAACAGGGAAGTATAGTCGTGGAAACTCTCCTCCTGCAGATCAATGGTCAGGTACCTCAGGTCGAGGTTCCTTTCCCTGAGAATCGAGTCGGATGAAAGATGTGCCACGGGGACCTCATCGTACCCGTCTATAAGCAGTGGACTCGAAACCAGTGTTCCCGATCCGGTCTGTATCAGTTCGGAGGCCAGGATGGCAACGGCAAAATCCGGATAATCCCCGTCAAAATCAAGTCCCGTATAACGCAGGACAACTTCGGCCTGTATTGACGACTGGCCTTCTACCGACTGTACGGACAGGTCCGGCGGTGCATTCTGCAGGATAAAGTCTGAATTCTGCAATGTCTGGTAATTCAGGAAATTTTCCTCCGTAAGGTCTATTGTCAGCACCCGTCCGTCAATATTGGATTCAAAGATATCCTCGTCCGAACTGAGGGCGGCTTCCGGATGTTCGAGGTAGTGATAGATGGTCAGCGGCGGACTCTGCAATACCGGTGTTTCGGTCTGAACGAGGATGAATGAACTGATATTCACCCTGAAATCGCTGTAATCGGTATCAAAATCAAGTCCTGTATACTGGAGGTCCAGAACGGCCCTGGTCGGGGACTGCCCGGCAACGGACTGGACAGACAGGCCTGCCGGTGCATTGACCAGGCTGAAATCTCCGGTCTGCAGGTCGGTATAATCAACGAAGCTCTCGTAATCAAGCAGGTCGAGGGTAAGGACCCGGTTGCCGAGGAAACGTTCCCTCAGGGTGGAATCAGGGGATATGCTTATCGCCGGCACCTCATCATATGCAAACAGGGTATCCTGGCTGGTTGACAGGTAACCGCTTATGGTCTGGATCAGCACGGAAGCGCTGATCCTGACATAGAAGTTATTTACATCCGTATCATAGTCAATGTCCGTAAAGCGCAGGTTGATCTCTGCCGATGTCTGGGAGAGCCCTGTGACCGATTCAATGGTTAACCCGGGTACCGCATTGACAAGCGTGAAATTCGATGAGTTCAGGCCGGTGTAGTCGACGAAGCGCTCTTCGGTGAGGTCGATGGTGAGTTGCCGCTTATCGAGTTCCAGTTCATGCAGTACGCTGTCTGCACTCAGATCCGCAACCGGGGTTTCTGTATAGGCGTCGATGAGTATTCCGTTGGTAGTCAGCACACCGGAGCCGGTCTGTTTCAGCACGGAAGCGTGAATATCAACCCCGAAATCCGGGATGTCGTTGTCAAAATCGGTTCCCGTATACCTCAATCCGAGTATTGCCTGGTAGGGGTTATCACTGGCCACTGACTGAATAACAAGGTTGGGAGGTGGATTTACAAGGCTGAAATCTGTTGTCTGCAGTGAACCGTAATTAAGGAAGTTCTCCTCGGTAAGGTCAATGGTCAGGGTCCGTCCGTCGAGGTTGGCCTCCTGAAGGGGTATATCGGGACTGAGTGCCGCAACTGGGTTTTCTTCATAGGCATATACCGTCAGGGCGTTGGAAACAAGACTTCCGGATGTTGTCTGGAACAGGGCTTCCTGGGCGATCGATACGGCGAAATTGTGCAGATCCGAATCGAAATCGGTACCGTCGAATGTCAGGTACAGCCTTGCGCTGGTCGGTGAAGTCCCTGTGACCGATTGTATGCCTGCCCCCGCCGGCGCCCCTGTCAGGCTGAAGCTCGATGTGTTCAGGCCGGCATAGTTAATGAAATGTTCTTCGGAGAGAACCAGGTCAAGGTACCTCTGGTCGAGCGTATATTCTTCGAGTGAATCATCTGCCGTAATAAATGCTTCCGGGTTTTCATTGAAGGCGATCACCGGGAGGGAACTGGTACGGAGGGTGCCGGAAGTGGTCTGGATCAGCAGCGATGAGCTGATGTCCACTGCGAAATTATTGCTGTCCTGGTCGAAATCAGTCTCAATGAAGCGCAGATCGATGTCGGCTTCCGTGGCTGAGATTCCCGTGACGGATTGTATGCTCAGTCCCGCCGGGGCGCCGTGAAGGGAGAACCCGGCCGGACCAAGGCCCTGATAATTCACAAACTCTTCCTCACTGAAACTGATGGAAAGCACGCGGGAATCAAGCCCCTGTTCCCTCAGGGCGGAATCGGAAGACAGTGTTGCAACAGGTGTTTCCACGTAAGCGAGTACGGGCAGGGATGAAGAGACCAGGCTCCCGCTTTCGGTCTGTATCAGCATACCGGATGCGATGGATACCGCAAAATCGCTGTACGTGCTGTCAAAATCCGTCCCGTTAAACGAAAGTTCGATCTGTGCTTCTGTGGGTGAAGTCCCTTCCACAGACTGGATGGATGTTCCCGGGGGAGCACCCAGCAGGCTGAATCCGGATGCCTGCAGGGAGGAATAATTCGTGAACTCTTCCTCCGTGAAGTTCAGGGTCAGGGAACGGTCGTCCAGGTTGTATTCTTCCAGGGGTATGTCAGGGGCAATCGAAGCCTCCGGGATTTCGACGTATGCACTGATGGTTATGGTAGCGGAAGCCAGGAAGCCAGATCCGGTCTGAACCAGGATGCTGTTATCGATGTTCACGGTAAAATTGCTGCTGTCGTCATCGAAATCTATCCCCACGTATGAAAGGATAATTTGTGCCTGCGTGGAGGATGTGCCGGTTACCGACTGAATGTTGGTGCCTGAAGGCGCCCCGCTGAGAGAAAAGCCTGCCAGGCCTATGGTCTGGTAATTAATGAACTGTTCTTCCGTAAGATCGAGGGTCAGCTGCCGTCCGTTGAGGTTCTGTTCACCGAGCGGCTGGTCCGGTGTAATCGAAGCAGAGGGATTTTCAAGGTATGCATCGATAAATAATGTATCTGTCCTCAGGAAACCCGATGCGGTCTGGACCAGTTCTGCAGCATTTATATCGACTGCAAAATCAATGATGTCATCATCAATGTCGATGCCCGTATACTGCAGATCGAGATCAACCCGGGTGGGAGAAATGCCGCCTACCGACTGTATCGTGAGACCTGCAGGTTGATTGACAAGCAGGAAATCTGTCGTCTGCAGGCCCGTGTAATCCGTAAAACTCTCTTCCGTAAGGTTGATGAAAAGGGTCCTGCTGCCAAGGGAATATTCATGCATGCTGGAATCTGCATCCAGGACTGCGACCGGGTTTTCGACATAGGCATGCAGGGTATCCCCGGATGTGGCCAGCACACCCGATGTGGTCTGGATCAGGACAGGTGCATTGATGTTGACGCGGAAGTCTGTTATGTCCGAATCGAAGTCAAGTCCTGTAAACCGGAGTTCTATCACCGCACTGGTATCTGAAGAACCGGTCACCGACTCGATGGTAAGTCCGGGCGTCGCATTGACAAGCGAGAAATTGGAGGAGTTCAGGGTTGAATAATTCAGGAACTTCTCTTCCGTGAGGTTTATTGTCAGGCTGCGGCTGTCGAGGCTGTATTCCGAGAGGGTCGAATCCGGGATCAGGCTTGCGGATGGATTTTCTACATAAGCGTCGATCAGGGTGTCATTGGTCGAAAGATGTCCGACGGTGGTTTGTTTCAGCACAGATGAATCGATATCCACATGGAAATCAGTGATATCATCGTCAAAATCAAGCCCCGTATACCTGAGGTCTATGGTTGCCTGGTAAGGATCATTCCCCGTAACGGAAAGAATGCTGAGACCCTGGGGAGGATTTACCAGACTGAAATCGGATGTCTGAAGGCCGCCGGGATCCGGGAACTCCTCCTCTGTCAGGTCTATCGTCAGGCTGCGCCCGTCGAGATTATACTCCATCAGGGCCGTATCCGGTGAAAGTGCAGCCACGGGATTCTCAAGGTAGGAATGAACCGTAAGGGAATCTGATACAAGGCTCCCGGATGAGGTCTGGAAAAGTACCGGGGAGGAGACGGCCACTGCAAAATTCAGCGAATCGGCATCGAAGTCGGTGGCATCGAATGAAAGCAGGATAACAGCCTGTTTCGGGCCGGTCCCTGCAACCGATTCAATGCCGGTTCCCAGCGGAGCTCCCCTCAGTGTGAAGTTCGCGGCAGGTATATTCGTATAATCATTGAACCTCTCCTCGAAAAGATCCAGTGTCAGGTACCTGTCACCGAGTCCGTACTCGTTCAGCATTGCATCCGGGGTTATCCCGGCCGAGGGATTCTCAATGAAGGCCAGCACCGGGATTGATGAGGTTCGCAGAGCGCCCGAACCGGTTTGCTTCAGCACCGGGGAATTGATATCCACGGCAAAATTGAGGCTGTCGGCATCGAAGTCCGTTTCGATGAACTGAAGGTCGATTCGTGCGGTTGTATCCGAAAGTCCCTGGACATCTTCGATGAGGAGACCCGCAGGAGCGCCGGAAAGGGAGAAGCCGGACGGATTCAACCCCAGGTAATTATTGAACTCCTCTTCATCCAGGTCTATGGTCAGGCTCCGGAAATCAAGGCGCTCTTCCAGCAGGGCCGAATCTGATTCCAGGGTGGCGGAGGGGTTTTCCTGGTAGGCTGTCACGGAAACTGAGCTTGAGAACAGGCTCGGGGTCTCGGTCTGGATAAGGATATCCTTCAGGATCAGGAGCACCATGGATGTATAGTCGTTATCGAAGTCCGTCCCGTCGAAGGCCAGATCAACGACGGCTTCCGTCGGAGATATGCCCGTTACCCCCTCGATGGTCAGCCCAGCAGGCGCAAAGGCCAGCGAGAAGTCGTTTACGGCAATGGTGTCATAATCCGTGAAGATCTCCTCCGTGAGTACAATGGTCAGGCTCCGGTCATCCAGGGTAAGCTCGTAAAGCGGCTGGTCCTCGGTTATTTCCGCCACCGGATGTTCCACATAGGCCTCTATGCCCAGCACGGAAGATACAAGGCTGTCCGCCTGCGTTTGAACCAGGATGCCCTGGTCGATATTAACGGTGAAGTCCGTAATATCGTCATCAAAATCAATCCCGTCATAGGCAAGGTCAATGACCGCCCGGGTCAGGGAGATCCCGGTAACGGATTCAATGGATGTACCGTCCGGAGCCCCGCTGAGGGAGAAATCACTCACAGATATGGCGTCCTGGTCGTAGAATCTCTCCTGGATAAGATTTAATGTCAGTCCCTGCTGGTCAAGATTGTATTCCTTCATGGCAGAATCCGGTATGATGACCGCTGCCGGGTTTTCAATAAAGGGCTGGATGTTAAGGGAGGTCGACCGGAGGTAGCCTGAGGTGGTCTCTCTCAGTTCGGAAGCTGTAATGTCAACCGCGAAGCCGGTGAACACGGTGTCGAAATCGAGTCCCGTATACCTGAGGCCAAGGGTAACGACGGTGTCACCGTCTGTGCTTATCACCGAATCGATGGCCAGTCCCGCAGGCGCATTCACGAGCACGAAATCGGTGGTATCCACCTGCCCGGGATCATTGAAGTTCTCCTGTGAAAGCTCAATGGTCAGGGTACGGTAGCCCAGCCTGAGTTCCCTGAGCGTCGAATCGGCGGCCAGTGTGGCGACCGGGTCTGCCGTCTGTGCAAGGATCGTCAGTACGCTGCTCGTCAGTACCCCGCTCTCGGTTTGCAGGAGCACCGAATGGTCGATGCTGACCGAGAAATTCGGGTAGTTCACATCGAAGTCACCGGAAAATGCCAGCGCAATCTCTGCATGGACGGGGGAGGTGTTGAAGATGCTGTCGATCGTTAATCCGGCAGGCGCATTGTTAAGCGTGAAGGCAGAGCTGCTGAGACTCCCGTGATCCAGGAATTCCTCTTCTGTGAAGTCAATGTACAGGATCCTGTCGTCCAGTCCCTGTTCGTTCAGGAAGGCATCGGCATCCAGGATCGCTACCGGATTTTCAAGATAGGCGAAGATGGTCCGGGTTGTACTTGCCAGGTACCGGGTTTCTGTTTGTACCAGCACCGATGAATCTATCAGGACCCTGAAATTCGTACTGTCATAATCGAAGTCCGTGCCGTCGAAGGCCAGTGCTATGGTCACCCGGGTCGAATCGTTACCGGTAACGGATTCAATACTGGTCCCTGCCGGGGCGCCGGACAGGGTAAAATCTCCAATTGCCAGCTCTGAGAATGACCTGAACCACTCATCCGTAAGGTTTATCGTGAGGACCCTGTCGTCCAGGGTGTATTCACGCATAATATCATCCTGCAGCAGGGTCGCAACCGGATTTTCAAGGTATGCGTGTATGGTCAGCGAATCCGAACTCAATGCGGGGGTTTCGGTCTGTATCAGTACCGATGAATCGATCTCGATCCGGAAGTTTGTGCTGTCGGCATCGAAATCCTGCCATTCGAAAGCCAGGTTGATGGTGGCACTGTTTGGTGAATTTCCCGTAACCGACTCTATGGAAGTCCCCGGAGGTGCTCCGGCAAGCGTAAAATCACCGGCCTGCAGGTTTCCGTAATTCCTGAACCATTCCTCCGAAAGAGTAAGTGTCAGGTACCTTTCATCGAGGGTGTACTCCTCCATGAGAGCATCTGCCACAATGGCTGCCTGCGGGTTTTCCACCCAGGCTTCTATGGTCAGCGGATTCGATGCAAGCGATCCGCTTTCCGTCTGCACCAGTTCGGAATGATCGATCAGCAGGCGGAAATTAACAGAGTCCGCATCGAAATCCGTCCCGTCGAACTGCAGCTCGATGGTCGCCCGGGTCGCCGAGTCGCCGGTAACGGATTGTATCCCCGTACCCGGAGGCGCTCCGGAAAGCGAGAAATTCAGGGGATCCAGGGTAGTGTAGTCATAGAACCGTTCTTCCGTAAAGCTTACCACAAGGCTCCGGTGATCCAGGCGCTGCTCGTTCAGCACCGCGGAATCCGCAACGATGGCCGATACGGGAGTTTCCACGTAGGCCAGTATCGTCAGGCTGTCAGAGCGCAGCCATCCCGATTCGGTCTGCAGCAGTACCGCATTGGATATGTCGACTGCAAAGTCCGTTATGGTATTGTCGAAATCGAGCCCCGTGTAAACCAGGTCGATCCGCACCTGCGTCTGCGAAATGCCGGTGACATCCTCTATGTCGAGGTTTGCCGGAGCGTTCACCAGGGAGAAATCACCTGTTCCCAGCGAACCGTAATCCGGGAAGCTCTCCTCGGTCAGATCGATCGTCAGTGAGTTGACATCCAGGTTCTGCTCCCGGAGGGCCGAATCGGGTGCCATGGACGCCACAGGGTGCTCGACATAGGCAAAGATCGTATCCCCCTCCGTGCTCAGGACAGGGGTCTCGGTCTGTATCAGCACAGAGGAATCGATCTCCACCCTGAAGTTCAGGCTGTCGGCATCGAAATCGAGTCCGGTGTATTGAAGCTCGATTTCAACCTGGGTGGTCGACTTTCCGGTTAACGACTGAATGCTGGTCCCGGCCGGAGCCCCTCTCAGCGTGAAATCGGAAACGGAAAGGGTCTGGGGAGACCGGAATTTCTCTTCATACAGGTCGATGGTGAGGGTGCGGTCGTTAAGGGTGTATTCCGCAAGCGCCGAATCGGGTGTGAGTACGGCCGACGGGTTTTCGACCCAGGCTTTGACGATAAGGGTGTCGGTGATCAGCTCGCCCGTCTCGGTCTGGATAAGGATGGCCGAGGGTATGCTCACCCGCAGGCTGGAATCCGCATCGAAGTCCGTTCCGTCGAACTGCAGGTCAAGTGTGGCCTGGCGGGAAGTGACGGTCGCCGACTGTATGCTGGCGCCTGTGGGTGCGCCAAGCAGGGTGAAATCCCCGGCGTCAAGGGATACCGGGTTGATGAAGCGCTCCTCGGTAAGATCGATGGTCAGGGTGCGGAAGTCAAGCCTCTGCTCGGTCAATTCCGAGGAGTCGGCCGACAGTGTGGCAACCGGGTGTTCCACGTAGGGAATAACCGGAAGGGTATTCGTATTCAGGAAACCGCTTTCGGTTTGTACCAGTACGTCTGACGGTATGCTGATCCCCATATCGTAAGGGGTGTCGAAATCCGTCCCGTCGAACTGCAGGTCAAGGCTCACACCGGTCGGGGAGCGATCTGCGATCGATTGTATGCTCGTACCCTCCGGATTCCCGGTCAATATGAAATCGCTGGTCTGCAGGTTGTTATAGCTTATGAACCTTTCCTCCGTGAACCCGATGATCAGGGTCCTGTAATTCAGCCGCTGTTCATTCAATTCGGTGGAATCTGCCGTCATGGAAGCAACCGGGTTTTCCACGTAGGCTGAGATTCCGAGCAATGTTGTCGTCAGTGCCGGTGTTTCTGTCTGGATCAGCACCGAAGAATCTATTTCCATCCGGAATGCAGGGATTGTATCGTCGAAGTCCGTGCCGTCGAAGGCAAGCTCGATAAGCACCTGCGTAACCGAGGTTCCTGTAACCGACTGGATGGAAGTACCCTGGGGAGCGTTTACCAGTGTAAAATCACCTGAGGAGAGTCCCCCGTACGACTTGAACTGTTCTTCCGTGAGATCTATGGTCAGGGTGCGCCTGTCGAGGTTGTATTCCATAAGGGTCGAATCGGAACTCAGGGTGGCCAGCGGGTTCTCAAGATATGCCTGTATGGTCAGTGAATCGGAAACCAGTACGGGTGTTTCGGTCTGTACCAACACAGCGGAATCGATCTCGACCCGGAAGTTTGTACTGTCTACGTCGAAGTCTTTCCCTGTAAATGCCAGGTTGATGGTGGCACTGTTGGTTGAGTTCCCCTGGACGGACTGGATGCTGGTCCCGGCCGGAGCCCCCTTCAGCGTAAAATCGGATATATGGAGATTTCCGTAATTCCTGAACCATTCCTCCGAAAGAGTAAGTGTCAGGTACCTTTCATCGAGGGTGTACTCCTCCATGAGAGCATCTGCCACAATGGCTGCCTGCGGGTTTTCCACCCAGGCTTCTATGGTCAGCGGATTCGATGCAAGCGATCCGCTTTCCGTCTGCACCAGTTCGGAATGATCGATCAGCAGGCGGAAATTAACAGAGTCCGCATCGAAATCCGTCCCGTCGAACTGCAGCTCGATGGTCGCCCGGGTCGCCGAGTCGCCGGTAACGGATTGTATCCCCGTACCCGGAGGCGCTCCGGAAAGCGAGAAATTCAGGGGATCCAGGGTAGTGTAGTCATAGAACCGTTCTTCCGTAAAGCTTACCACAAGGCTCCGGTGATCCAGGCGCTGCTCGTTCAGCACCGCGGAATCCGCAACGATGGCCGATACGGGAGTTTCCACGTAGGCCAGTATCGTCAGGCTGTCAGAGCGCAGCCATCCCGATTCGGTCTGCAGCAGTACCGCATTGGATATGTCGACTGCAAAGTCCGTTATGGTATTGTCGAAATCGAGCCCCGTGTAAACCAGGTCGATCCGCACCTGCGTCTGCGAAATGCCGGTGACATCCTCTATGTCGAGGTTTGCCGGAGCGTTCACCAGGGAGAAATCACCTGTTCCCAGCGAACCGTAATCCGGGAAGCTCTCCTCGGTCAGATCGATCGTCAGTGAGTTGACATCCAGGTTCTGCTCCCGGAGGGCCGAATCGGGTGCCATGGACGCCACAGGGTGCTCGACATAGGCAAAGATCGTATCCCCCTCCGTGCTCAGGACAGGGGTCTCGGTCTGTATCAGCACAGAGGAATCGATCTCCACCCTGAAGTTCAGGCTGTCGGCATCGAAATCGAGTCCGGTGTATTGAAGCTCGATTTCAACCTGGGTGGTCGACTTTCCGGTTAACGACTGAATGCTGGTCCCGGCCGGAGCCCCTCTCAGCGTGAAATCGGAAACGGAAAGGGTCTGGGGAGACCGGAATTTCTCTTCATACAGGTCGATGGTGAGGGTGCGGTCGTTAAGGGTGTATTCCGCAAGCGCCGAATCGGGTGTGAGTACGGCCGACGGGTTTTCGACCCAGGCTTTGACGATAAGGGTGTCGGTGATCAGCTCGCCCGTCTCGGTCTGGATAAGGATGGCCGAGGGTATGCTCACCCGCAGGCTGGAATCCGCATCGAAGTCCGTTCCGTCGAACTGCAGGTCAAGTGTGGCCTGGCGGGAAGTGACGGTCGCCGACTGTATGCTGGCGCCTGTGGGTGCGCCAAGCAGGGTGAAATCCCCGGCGTCAAGGGATACCGGGTTGATGAAGCGCTCCTCGGTAAGATCGATGGTCAGGGTGCGGAAGTCAAGCCTCTGCTCGGTCAATTCCGAGGAGTCTGCCGACAATGTGGCCACCGGATTTTCAACATAGGCAACAATGGTATCTGCAGTCGATACCAGTACGGGCGTTTCGGTTTGAATGAGTACGGCCGAATCGATCTCGACCCTCAGGTTTGTCGAATCCGCATCGAAATCCGTCCCGTCGAACTGCACATCAAGTACCGCCTGGTAATCGTTCGCTGAAACGAGCTGTATGCCAACACCTGCCGGAGCGCCGGTAAGGGTAAAATCACCGGTCTGCAGGATCCCCGGACTGGCGAAACGCTCCTGGGTCAGGTCTATGGTTAGGCTGCGCTTGCTGAGCGACAATTCGTGCAGGACGGAATCGGAGGAAAGGGTGGCTACCGGCACTTCGACAAGGGCTGTTATAGTAAGCGAGTCGGTTCGCAGAAACCCTGATTCCGTTTGTACCAGGGCCGTGGAAACAATCTCCACGGTGAAATTAACGCTGTCCGCGTCGAAGTCCGTTCCCTCGAAGGCCAGGTTAATGGTCGCCCGGGTCGGACTGTTTCCCTGTACCGACTGAATACTGGTCCCCGGAGGGGCGCCGAAAAGGGTAAAAGCCCCGGCCGTCAGACCGGTATGGGAAACAAACCTTTCCTCCGTAAGGTTTACCGTCACACTGCTGGTGTCCAGGCCGTACTCGGTAAGCTCCGTACTGGGCGTTATAGTTGCGGCGGGATGTTCGATATAGGCTTTTATCGGAAATGTGTTTGTACGAAGATCTCCTGTTTTCGTTTGCTTAAGGACCGCCGATGTAATGTCAACAGCGAAACCGGGGATATCCAGGTCGAAGTCCAGACCCGCATACTGCAGCTCCAGTTGTATCCGGGTGCGGCTGATCCCTATTACCGAATCGATCGATAATCCTGCCGGGGCCAGGACCAGGGTGAAATCCGCATCCGTCAGTGCACCATAGTCCAGGAATTCTTCCTGATCAAGGTTTATCTCGAGGGTCCTGTCGTCCAGTTCCCATTCCGACAGGACCGATGAATCTGCGGTCAGCACGGCATCCGGTATTTCCACGAAGGCGAAGATGGTATCGTGGTTTGTGCGCAGGTAATCTGCTGAGGTTTTGGTAAGTACATCTGCCGAAATATCAACGGCAAAATTATTCCGGTTCTGGTCGAAATCCGACTCGTCATGAGAAAGGTACAGAAGGGCAGTGGTCGGGTTTTGTCCGCCGACAAATTCAATCGACATTCCGGGAGCCGGATTGACCAGGACAAAATCCGTCGGATCCAGTGTGACATAATTGATGAATGATTCCTGGTCAAGGGTCAGGGTCAGGTACCGGGCATCCAGGCGTTGTTCCGTCAGCACAGAGTCAGGCGACATGGTGGCAACCGGGGGTTCATCAAAGGCGGTAATGGTGAGGGAATCCGAGACCAGGTACCCTCCGGTGGTCTGGATGAGTACCGTGTTGATTATACCGATCCGGAAATGGGTACTGTCCGAGTCGAAATCCGTCCCGTCAAAGGAAAGCCAGATGGTCGCCCTGGTGGCATTGTTCCCGTTTACAGAGTCAATCCCTGTGCCCGGAGGAGCTCCCATCAGGATGAAATCACCGTTGGAAATGCTCGTATAATCCGTAAAGCTCTCCTCGGTAAAATCCACCGTCAGCCTGCGGTTGTCCAGTCCCTGTTCGGTCAATGCCGCATCCGGTGTTATGGAAGCCCGGGGTTGTTCAATGTAGGCCGTGATCGTCAGGTTGTTGTAACTTCTCAGGTAACGTGTTTCGGTTTGCTTAAGCACGGCAGAATCGATATCGACTGCGAAATCCGTGATATCGTCATCGAAGTCCATACCGGTATATACCAGTTCGAGCCGTACCTCCGACTTTGAAATTCCCGTCACGGCATCAATGCCGAGTCCGGCAGGAGCATTGACAAGCACAAAATCACCCGGATCGAGTGATGAAAAATTCAGGAACTGTTCCTGTGTAAGGGCAATGGTAAGGGTAGCCAGGTCGATATTCGTCTCGGATAGCACGGAATCAGACGAAAGGTCTGCACGCGGGACCTCGATGAATGCGAAAACAGTGGTGTCATTGGTGCCGAGAAAACCCGATTCGGTCTGGATAAGCACACCCGAGGCAATATCAACCGCAAAATTCTCGTAATCCGTATCGAAATCCGTACCGTCGTATGCCAGGTCAAGTTCCACATGGGTGGCGCTTCTTGATGTGATCAACTGTATGCTTGTCGTATCCGGGGCACCTGTAAGGGTGAAATCGGAGGTCTGGAGTCCCGCGGGGCTACCGAACTCCTCCTCGATCAGATCTATCCTCAGAGTGCGGTAATCCAGCCGCTGTTCGGTAAGTATCGAGTCGGGTGTCAGGATTGCCAGGGGCGTCTCAATATAAGCGAGGATGGGCAGTGAGTCCGAGGTCAGGGCTCCTGCCGTGGTCTGTACAAGCTCATCGGAAGAGATGATAACGGCGAAATTGTTGCTGTCAGCATCAAAGTCAATCCCGACGTAAGACAGGGCGATACTGGCCTGCACGGGAGATATCCCTGTTACCGAATCTATACCGGTACCCGCCGGTGCGCCCGTCAAAGTGAAACTGGCGATATCGAGGGTTCCGAAGTCTGTGAATTCCTCCTCCACCAGGTCAACGGTCAGGATCCGGTCTTCGAGCCGCTGTTCCCTCAGGGTTGAATCACTTGAGAGAACTGCCTGCGGGTGTTCAACGTAAGCGAAGATCGTATCGATCCCTGTCTGCAGGAACCCGCCCGGAGTTTGCACCAGGGCGCTGGAATTAATTCGCACGAGAAAGTTCTCGCGATCGGAATCGAAATCCGTACCGTCAAATCCAAGGTAAAGTACAGCCTGTGTTTCCGTGATACCTGTTACCGAATCGATGGATGTTCCCGTCGGATTACCCTGAAGCTCAAAACTGACCACGGAAAGGGTTGTATAATCAATGAAACGTTCCTCCGTAAGATCGATCATAAGTTCCCTGTCATCGAGCCCCTGTTCCTTCAGCGTGTCATCCGGTGTCATTGTGGCGACAGGGGTTTCGATGTATGCGAAAACCGTATCCGTATTCGTGGCCAGGGGTGAGTTACTGGTTGTAAGGGCCGAAGCGGCAATCACAATACGGGCATTTGTCGAATCCGTATCGAAATCCGATCGATCGAATGCAAGGTCCAGGACCACGGAGTCCGTACTGGTGTAATCCACGTTGTTGATGGTTGTCCCTCCGGGGAATCCTGCAGGGGTAAAATCACCAGGCGCCAGCGATCCCGGTACGAAAAAGGTCTCATCCTGCCCCAGCTTTATTGAAACCGAACGGGACCCCAGCCTTCCCTCGGTAAGGACCGAATCGGCTGTCATGGTTGCGGTCGGTGGTTCGACCACTGCAAAGATGGTATCATTACTGCTGCGCAGGTACCGGGTTTCCGTCTGAACCAGTACGGCAGAATCGATATCCACGGCAAAATTCACGGAATCGGCATCGAAATCCGGTCCGCTGAATGCAAGGTTTATCTGAGCCCGGGTGGTACTGATCCCGCTTGCGCTTTCAATTCCGGTCCCGCCGGGAGCACCGATCAGAACAAAATCGGCAGGCGCCAGGGATTCATGATCATTGAAAATTTCCTCTGTCAGATCAATGGTCAGGCTGCGTGCATCCAGGCGAGCTTCCGACAGGACCGAATCCGGGGTTAAAGCCGCCGATGGTGTTTCGAGGTAATGATAAACCGTGACAGAGTCTGTTGAAAGATCGGAAGCACTTACATCGAGTACCGCATTATTAATAACAATATGGGCATTTACCGAGTCTGCATCGAAATCCGTACTGTCAAAGGCCAGTGAAAGAACCACTGAATCGGTGCTGGTATACGGAGCGCCGGCAATAGTGACTCCTGCCGGGAAACCGGCAAGGGTAAAATCACCTGCCGTCAGGCCGCCCGGGTCGGGGAAAGTCTCTCCACCGCCAAGGGTGACCGACAATAACCTGGAACCCAGACGCTGCTCGGTCAATACCGAATCGGCCTCCAGAGATGCATTTTGCCCGAAGACATTTCCGGCAGGAAGGGCCGTGAGGAATGCAAGAAGGGGCAGGTATCTCTTCATCTGGGTTTTGGTCTCTTTTCCCGGTTCATAAATGACTTTTAAAATGCTGAAAAAGTTGTCGGAAAAAAGGTTCAGGCTTGCCTGAATTGATGGGTGGCAATATTCTTAGGGTAAAATGTCCTTATTCCTCGATGAAATTAAACATCAAATTAAGTTTGCTTTCCATGAATTCTCCCAGTTCCAGAATTTCTGCATCCCCTTTTTCATATATCCAGTTAAAAACAAATTCCACCTTATGATTCGTGTTCCTGCAAACGGCAAGAACTTTCAGGATGTCGAAAATGCTCTTGGTAGATCCTGTATCGGAATATTCTATCTTAATCCGGACCTCGGTATAATCAGATGGATTTTTTGTATAATCCCTGATCCATTGCAAAACCGGCCTGTAAAATTTTTTCGGATCTTCGGGTATGGTTCTGCCCGAAATACCTATAAAACCATCCCTCAGTTCCACTTTTGGATTCTTTTCAGCCGGTTCGAGTATCAGCTCCTCCATAAGGGCATAATTTAAGTCTGTGGGAATATACAAAAATAAAACAAATATGGTCTTAAAACAGGACTCTCTGATTAAGGATATCTGAGAATTGGGGTAAGTCGAATTCTGCTTGCTCCACGGCCGTTATATAGAATAAATTTAAATAATGTATAATTAGTAAGTTATTGATATATTGATGGATACGTTAATAATTTTTGACTTATTATTTGTTAGATGAACCGTTTTTATCTGATCTTTAAACTTTGTAAATCGGCCTTCAATCATAGCAGAATTGAGTTTAGTTGCACCAATCCGTCCCTTTGTCAAAATTCAGATTAAATTTCAATTACACATTAGTCATTCATCCCGAATAAGCATAAATTGGACAACTGAAATCCCTGTGTTTCTTCAAATCATTTTTCATTCAGAATGAGCAACTTAGTTGAGTGGTCAAGGAGAAAGTTCAAACACGACCTGTCCGGAATCTCCTCCCGCGTCATATTTTCAGTAGAAGCCTTGGCAGCGATCGTCTCATTCTTTCTTGCCATCGAGAGCCTGTATTATATTTTTCCTCACCCGGATGTAAACTGGACATTTCTTCCTTACGGGATGGCCGTATACATGTCCTGGCTGGCCATTTCCAGGCTGACCGGTTTCGCCAACTTACCGAGGACCCAGCGTTACAGGACCCTGATCTTCCGATTCCTGCAGGTATCATTGATCGAATTCGTCATATGTACCCTGCTCTGGTTCGCCATAGGCTACCGGTCAATATACTATATATTCGTTCCTTCCTATTGTATCATAAGGTTTTCCATGACTTTGTTCATCAGGATAACCAGCTATAAGATATTCAAGCATTTCCGGGCGAAAGGGTATAACAGCCGCTTTGTCATTGTCATTGCGGACGGCTTTTCAGACGCCATCCTCGAAAAACTGCTCAAACAGAAGGAATGGGGATTCCGGGTAAAGTATATCCTGAGCAATTCCAAGCTCATCAGGGCCAAATTCGGCAAAAAGGTCAAGATCTTCAGGGAAAATGCGGACCTCCGCTTTCTGCTTGACTGCGATGTCATCGATGAGGTGATCTATTGCAAGAAATACATTTCAAACGGACATCTGAAAGCAACCATCAGGACATGTGAGGAGGTGGGTGTACTGTTCAGGATGCAGTCGAACCTTTCTCCCCTTGAACCGGTGAGGCTGCAATTGCAGACCGTTCACATGAAACCCTATTTCCAGTTGGTCGACATGCCCTCAAGACGCTTTGGGATCCTGGTTAAGAACATAAGTGATATTTACTTGTCCGCCATTGCATTGATCCTGCTTTTCCCGGTATTCCTGCTGATCGCCCTGGTAATAAGGATCGATTCCAGGGGGCCCATATTATACATCCAGGAACGGATCGGCCTGCGGGGAAGGAAGTTCAAACTGTATAAATTCCGTACCATGGTAAGGAACGCCGAATCCGTCCAGCACATCCTTGAAAAGCATAACGAGGCCGACGGCCCGGCTTTCAAGATCAGGTACGACCCGCGCATTACACGTGTCGGAAGCATCCTCAGAAAGACCGGCCTGGATGAGCTTCCCCAGTTGTTCAATGTAGTCAGGGGAGAGATGTCGCTTATCGGACCGAGACCTCCCGTTGCCAAGGAAGTCATACAGTACAAGCGCTGGCAACTGCGCCGCCTTTCCGTAAAGCCCGGCATCACCTGCACCTGGCAGGTACTGGAGAACCGTAATGACATATCCTTTGAACGCTGGATGAAACTCGACCTCCAGTACATCGACAACTGGAACCTTATGGATGACGCGAAATTGTTCTTCCGGACCTTCAATACGGTAATCAAGGCTACGGGAATCTGATGAATTCCTGGCAGGCCTGCCATTGCAATCCCATAACTGTTTTTAGCAACCAAACATATTGTATGAAAGCGTTGTGAATTATAGAAAATATTTATCATCTTTATTTGTTATAATTAAGACAGATGCTTTTACACAGGAAGATCATGAAAAAATTACACTCCATCTGGATCTGTTTATTTATAATTGTCCTGACCGGTTCCTGTGTGTCACATAAAAAGATGGTATATCTCCAGGATATTGATAATAAAAAAGCAGAACTGAAAGAGTTCCAGGTCGCAAGAACAGTAACGGACAAAATACAGCCCGGCGACGAATTGTATATTAATGTTACCAGTTCCGATGAGCGTCCTACGAATTTCAGTGTCATTACAGATTATGCGACTGATGTTACACTCAGAAGTTATACGGTCGATAATGAAGGTTTCATAAGATTCCCTTATCTCGGACAGGTTAATGTTCTCGGAAAATCCATTGAAGAGATTTCCGATGAAATTGAAAAGGCCCTTGGCGATTACCTGTTAACACCTGCCGTTATTGTTAAATTTGTGAACAAGAACATTACCGTATTAGGAGAAGTGGGCAGTCCCGGGGTATATAATTTCTATGACAAGAACATCAATCTCCTCCAGGCCATCGCCTATGCCGGGGATATAACGGCATTCGGAAACAGGAGACGAATTGTACTTTTACGGGAAGAGAATGGGACAATTACCAAAAACAGGATCGATCTTACGGATGAGAACTTACTTTTATCCGATCTGTATGTTATAAGATCAGATGACATTATTTATATCGAACCTTTAAAGATTAAAAGATGGGGATTTGAAGAATTTCCGTATACACTGGTCTTCACAATTATAAACACATCCTTGATACTCTGGACCTTTGCGTTATCGCTTTATTAATTTACAGGCAAAGTTTATCAATTATGCAAAATCAAAATATATCGAACCAATGGGATCTCAAGAGGATCATACGTGAATTCTGGAATTATCGCCTGTTCTTTATTATCACCCTAATCGTCACACTGGCTGCCGGTTACTTGTATACCAGATTTTCCTCTGAAACATATCTGGTTAAATCCAGCATTCTTATAAAAACCAAGAGAGACTATGCTTCAACGTCGTCTTCAGAATATTTGAATGTATATGATATGATAGGTCAGGAGATCACCCTTGTAAACGAAATCAGTGTGATACAATCCACACCCATTATCAAAGAAGTTATTGAGGATATGGGGACATCAGTATCCTATTATTTACAGGAGGATAAATTGCCAAGGCAGTTCGAGTTCAGCTTGAAGGATATTTATGATGAAGCACCTTTCGTTGTAATCATTGACCAGGAACATGTTCAACCTTTATACGCATTGTTTTATATAAATATTCTGAATGAAGAAGAATTTTCCCTAGCAAGTAATGCAAAGGATATCTGGCTGTTCCAATATGATAACGAGGCATATCACACTCTTGTTAATGAGATTAACATCAGTGGCAGGTATAAGTTCGGGGAAACCATACAGACTGATTATTGCTCTTTCAAGCTCCTGCTGAATTCAAATTACGAACCGGCCCAATATATCAATAAAGACCTGTTTTTCCGGTTCAATGATGTTAACGAACTTGTTAAAGCATACCAGAATGCACTGGAAATAGAATCCTCATCGTACGAAAGTACCATTGCAAATATATCATTTATAGGAGATAATATCCAGAAGTCTCTTGATTTTGTAAACGGTATTATAGCAAAATACATTGAAAAAGATCTTGAAGAAAAGAATTATCTCGCCACCACAACCATTCAGTATATTGACCGTCAGTTATCCAGTGTCGCAGATACATTAACCCAGACCGAACAGCAGTTGCAAAATTTCAGGCGCGACTATAATATTATAGATGTAAATGATAGAACCGAACGTTTATATACCCAGCTTGAAACTTCTGAGAATAATAAAGACGAAGCCAGTCGCAAATTGAATCTTCTTCAACAGGTGAAAGCCTATTTCGATGCAAACAAGGAAAACGCCCAAACAATTGTCCTTCCGTCATCCATGGGGATAGAAGATCCACTTTTGAACAGTCTAATGGAGGAACTTGTTTCGCTTAATTCCGAAAAAGAGCAGCTCATCCGGAACAACCAGACGAGAAGTCCCAGGTTGCAAATCCTGAACGTAAGTATTGAAAATCTGACAGGCAGCATTTCAGAAGCTATTGATTTCAGTATCAGCTCAACAACCAGTGAACTCCAGGAAATCAATAACCGAATTGCAGAGTTGAATGATGAGTTCTCCAGGCTTCCCCAGACACAAAGAAGGTTACTGGGCATTGAACGGCAGTTCAACCTAACCCAGGATGTCTATACATCCCTGATGGAAAAAAGGATCCAGGCGCAGATTGCAAGATCCTCAACCTTACCCGATTGCGAGATCATTGAACCGGCCATTTACCAGGGTATAGCCAGTCCCAACAAAATTATAAGTTTCGGATTATCGTTGTTTCTCGGTTTATTAATACCCTCATCATATATTTTTGGAAGAATTTTGCTGACTGATAAAATAGAAGATAAAGAAGATCTAAAACGATATTGTCCGCTTACGCAGATAGGTGAACTGCCTGAATATAGGAAATCAGCCGGCAATGTCATGGTAGACGATCCTTCTGAAGTACTTGCGGAATCCTTCAGGTCTCTCCGTAGCAATATTGATTTTTTCCTTCTTGGTGAAAAGCATAAAATCATCCTCATCACTTCATCCCTTCCCCAAGAGGGGAAATCTATATCAGCCCTGAATGTGGCAACCGCCTTTGCCCTGTCAGATAATTATACCCTGCTATTAAAGCTTGACCTCAGAAAAACAGATGAACCAGATCAGGATTTCAGTCACCAGCAACTTGTCGGGATGAGTGATTACCTGATCAGGCAGGCCAACCTGGAAGATATCATTATTCAAACCGAAACACCAAATCTCGATCTGATTACTGCCGGTGCGATTCCTCCCAATCCGGTCGAATTACTTACTTCCGACAGAACAAAAGATTTACTGCTTCAGGTGAAACAGCGATATGATTATATAATTATTGATACTCCGCCATTCGGAGTGGTTTCGGATGCATTTATACTAATGAAGTATACAGATCTGAATATTTTCATCGTAAGACTGGGATTGATAACTACAAAAACCCTGATTCCCAGCATGGAGGATATAACTTCAAAGAAAATGAACAATGTCTATTTATTGATCAATGGAATAAAACCTTCCGGATCAGGGTATGCAAAATATACAAAATATCCCTATGGTAAGAAAAATACTAGTTCAAGAAAGAAAGTTATAAAACCTACACAAAAAAAACATAACAAAATAACAGTATAACTTCTTTGAATATCCAATTGTGCTAAGCACTAATTCAGAGAGATTTAGAAAGGGAAATTCGTATAATAGACGACATTTCTAAGAATCCGGTACTAACCATCATTCTCACCGGATTTCTCATATGCTGGCTCCGATTATTAAGGCATTTCCATAATATGTACATGGAATTTAGGATTATGGGCACACCTTTTTACCATTGGTGATAAAGAACAAAATACCGCTAATAGCACTGATCTCTTTGTTTGTAATCGTAAAATTTATCAAGAAAAACTCTATAAACAAGCGTAGCTAATCAAGGGAAGCTTACAGAAGGAGTTTTCTAAAAAAACTGCATTCTTATTTTCTATTTACAACATCCCAACTAAATTTTTAAAAATTATAGATGTGCTTTCTTGCTTTTGCAGATCATGTATGAATTTTTTAGTAAATAATTCTGCTCCTTCTTTATTCATGTGAATTGCATTATAAAATAAATCTCTATTATAGCTAAAAATTGTGTCATTTGTATAATCGAAAAAAGGGATTTCATATCGCTCTGAAATTGAGTTAAATATGGAAAATATTTCCTCCCTGTCACTTACAAAAGTCTGACCTTCAATATACACTGGAGTTGTAACAAAAATCAAATATATGCCTTCTTCTTTTAATTCTCGTATAAAATGCTCTAATAGAAGTATTTGAGTTTCATCTATCTTGAAATACATATGATCGTATATTTCCTTGATTTTGTCCCACTCACCGGTCCAACCTAACTCTAAGCCTCTATAACCATTGCTTCGATATTTAACATTTGAATTGTTTAAAAATATATAGAACACATCACTTCTACCGGTATATCTTAGCATAGGAATGAAATAATCCGCTTTCAAAAATTGGGGATATGGTTTTAGATAGTCATATAAGTTTCTATTCCATAGCATAAATGGTAGAAATTGCACCGAATAATATAAGTCATTCATTTCAGCAATTGAATAAACATCAACTGAGAGAATGATTACCTTAGGATGCTCATTATTTTTAAAGTATTCTTTATGTCTTATATACTGTGGACCAAAATTATTTCCATCAATCCCGAAATTGTATGTATCTAAATTAAGAGAGTCTTTAAATAATGCGGGATCAAAATGTACCCAAGCTCTTGAACCCCCGTATATTGCAATATCTGCATCTATAGAGCTATTGTAAATATCATTCCATACTTCTAACTCCCCAGGATGGATATAACTGTCAGCTAACTTCTTAGACAGATAAATATCAAGCGGATAAACAATTAGAACTATAGGTATAACAAAAAGAATAGATTTTATTAAAAACTTATTCATATCCTAGAATTGAAAATATATTATTTGTTCAACCTCTCGATTAAATATCATAATAACTACTATTATCATATAGTAAAAAGCCCATCTGATGAGTCTATTTAAATAATTATTACTTAACCAAATAGATTCAAGTTTCGTATAGGTTTTACTGAAGTCATTTTTAAAAATTTCAAAACTCAGAATAATAAAAATAAAGAATAATGCTAATAGAAATTTTTCTGTGCTAATAAAGCCTAGAATAATACCATCCGTTTGGATCAATTTTACAAAGAAAATATATACTGAGTTTATATCGGGTGCAAAGAAGAAAACTAAAGAGGTAGCAAAGAAGATATATGTAAATATTCGCCCCATCCATATTCTGTAAAAACTTGGGAACTTTGAGAATATTTTAACCCGCCATTTCTTTGTAGTATATTCATAATAAATAGCTATGGCTTGCACTAACCCTAGCAGCATGAAGTTCCAACCTGCTCCATGCCAAATACCGAAAAGTACCCAAGTCACAATCAATGCAAAAGTCGAGGCATTCTTGCCCCACCTTCGGTATTTAAATATGGTTCGCATAAAAACATAATCATGAAACCATGATGATAGAGAAATATGAAAACGTTTCCAGAATTCAGTCATATTTTCAGACATGAAGGGTCTGTTGAAATTAGGTCGAAGTTCAATCCCTAATGGCCTGGCAAACCCAAAAGCAATATCAGTATATCCAGAAAAATCAAAATAAAGATAGAGTGGTTGAACAAGCAGTGTTATCCAGAGAGAGTATTCATCTGCGGTATCTAAGTTTGCATAGGTACCACTCACTAAAGGGGCTAATTGGTTTGCTATGACGACTTTTTTAAAGAGGCCGACCAGTACCAGTCTAAAACCTTCAATAACCTTCTGCTCGTTAAATGACTGATTCACTTTGAGTTGGGGAAGGAAATGATTTGATCTATCAATTGGTCCGGCTAAAAACCTTGGGTAAAAACTTATATATAAAAGAAAGTGCAAGAAATTTTTTTCAGGTTTTTCCCAATCCATCTTTATATTGATTAGATAACCGATACCTTGAAGAGTAAAAAAAGACACACCAACAGGAACTATAACTTTCGAAATGATAGAAAAGTCAAATCCAATATTTAAAATCTGCAGAATTGGGTTAATGGTGAATGATACGTATTTCAGAAGGATGAGCTGAGATAAATTAAGAATAATCCCAATAATAAAAAGTGATTGTCTAATTCTGGAATCGTAGATTTTTATTCCAAGATAGTAATTTATAAATGAGTAAATTATAACATAAAGTAATAAATTATAACTGTATGTTGCTATAAAGACACAACTAAGAATTGTAAGGAATAAAACTCTATACCTTTGATTAAATAGGAAATAAGTATAGATTGCTGCAATAGACAATAATATAATGAGTATTGAGGTTATTTCCATTGTATATTATTTTAAGTAATTAAGGCGTAAACTTATTGCAAATTTCAGTTTTAAAGTGCATAGTTATCCTAATCCCTTATTATATTATTTACAATCCATTTTAGGTAACCGTTGCATCAGCATGCATTTCACCCTTGTTTCTAGGTTCAGTGCTGTCGTCTTTCTTTTTTTATTATGTTTTTGTTTTTTACCTGGCTGATCGAATTAATCAGATCCTCATTCAGGGTATCAAACATTTCATTATCAATACGTATATGAATATCTATTTTTCTTTCACTTGAAAACATACCACTTATCTTTGCAAGGTTAATATTTTTTTTTTCATTAATAAAAAGAAAGATTTTCGATGCACACAGGCACGCGCTCCTCTGTGCACGCTACGTAAATTTGTTTCTGTAAAATTGGTTTATTGATATTAAATAAGAGAAAGCCACTGTTGAATTATTAGTTTTTAAGTGTAAACTAAAAATACTTACAACCATGGCTTTCAAGGAACAGGAACAAATTATAAAAGTTTCTTCAAAGGAACTGTTTACAGAACTGATCAATTATCAAGGAGACAATTTAATGGGAGAGATCGTACGCTTAAGCATACAGTAATGAATAAAACTGGACCGGGATGGACATATCGGAGTGGGCAGTTACGAACGCGGTGAATAACGCGGCAGCCAGTGCGATGGGTATAAATCCCGGCAGCTATATACTCGTGTGGGTATTATAAATTTACGCGTACCTCAGACCCGTGACGGTGAGTTTTATCCGGCCCTCCTTGAACGATATCAGCACTGTGAGAAGGCCTTAGTTCTGGCCCTTACAGAAGCATATATCCAGGGAGTATCTACTTGGGAGATGTAAATAATCACCGAGCAATTAAGGGGCAGAGAATTTTCTTCTACATCGATTAGCCGGTTTGTCATCAATCTGGATGCAGAACTGGATTCCTGGTGGGAAAGATCCATAAAGAGGGATTTTCCATACATTGACCCCCCCACAAAACCGGACCATTTTAAAATAGAGATTTCCGTTTTCAATTGTTAAACCATCTGAGGCTTAAGAGTATGGGACAGGTTTGTATTTATTTACAGTCCAAAGTATTGAAGCTGGCTCAAAATAATAAAATTGAATTGAACGTACTAAACAGATAATGCCTAAATAGGTACTGCAGAAGGATTTATCAATTGAATTAAAAGCATTCTATCTCAAACGGGATAATGTTTCCCAGAAATTGACGAAGAACCAGTTTAGTCCAGAATATACATTAATTAAGTCATTGAAATATTACTTTGGAAGATGACGTATAAGTTTTTGACATTATCTGAACTGTATATAAACCAGGGTTCAACGTAATCGGAACTTTAACAATACGGCTTTCTCTTTTAATTATTTCTTCATATATCATTCTTCCTGCTGTATCATATATTTTTAGGATAAAATTTTCTCCAGGTGTTTTGTTAAAATCTATGAAAAAATAACCATTAGCTGGATTTGGGAAAAGACTAATCTTGGTATTGCTGTAAATGTTTGCACTAATTGAGGATGGACTTTCTTCATTTTGCAGTGCACCTATATTAGGTGGATCAGTTACTTCAACTCCTTCCAAGTCTACAGTATATCCTTCGATTTGTTGACCTGCTTGTCTTGCAGGTGAATTTGCCTGAAGATGAAAATCGGTTGATGAAATAAATAGTGGATCAACTTTTTTGTTATTCTGGACGGAAAGGTTTGTAGGTGTTAATAGGAAATTTGGATCATTATCATTGCCACAATCAAATACCAGATTATTTTCAAAGATAACTGTATCAATGGGTACAGAGGAAGTCCCTTCTCGTAATGTCAGGCCTGCTGTAGCTGCTCCGATTAAGATATTATTTCTGAAAGTAAACGTATGCCAATCAGGTCCTCCACTTGGAACTTGAATTATATGATCACAACTTGGGTAACCATACCTTGTATAGATAGTATTATTATAAAAATGGAAATTTGATAAATGGCTATTCCCATGTGTACTAAAAGCAATTCCCTGTCCCCAGTTACCTTCTCGTCCAATACCGTCAATTATGTTATTATAAACCTTAACATCATTAGAGTATAAAGAACCCGACTGCATTGAATCCACACTGAAGAATATACCATAATGGCAATTTTTAATTATGTTGCCACGCACGATTACTCCATTAATGCTACCATCGAATGAAATCCCGGATGCATTTGAAGTTGCTCTGGTAGCATTGTCAATATAATTATGATGAATATCTACCGAGAAAGTTGATGATCCAATATGTGCCTCATCAGTATTAATGCCCCAACCGCCATGTGTTACATTTTCATATACTATGTTCCCTCCTGTATAATTCCAAATTTCAATTGCAAACACATTTGTAGATCCCTGTTCCGTTGTGACTTCATTATGAAAAATTTTACAATTTCTTAAATATCCATCATTAACAAATTTTATCCCCTGCCCGCTCAGACCATTACCTCTTGCCGTTTCATCGAAAACATTGTCATATACTAACATACCATCCTGTCCACCAATCATTAAACCTCCCCTAGCCCAGCCATCAAACTGTGCACAGTTTGTAACTGTATTGTTATAAAACTCGTTTCCTACTGCATAAGTGTCAGGTTCCCCGACTCCTCCATTCCATCCTTTTCCTGAGAATTGTATACCTCGATCAAAGAAATCAACAAATGTGCAATTAAAGATTTTTACATTGCTCCTTTTGGAAATACTAATTGCTTTGTCACCACTGAGATTATCTCCATCAAACTTCAAGTCATGAATAACTTGATCACCATCGGTACCTTCTATATCAGAATTAAGTCTGAGAATGTAACTATCAAAACCATTTGGAATATTACTTACTAATACAGAACTTTCCCCATCCCCGCTTAGTGATACTCCAACAGGGATATCTACCGAAGTTGTTTGAGTATATGTTCCGGAGTTAATGTGGATTGTATCACCTTGAGTTGTAACTTCGCTAACAGCCTGTTGCAGTGAAGCAAAGGGATTTCCTATTGATCCATCTCCATTTGCAGGATCACCATCTATATCAACATAATAAGTCTCAGCAGATGCCAATGAGCAGATAAAAAGTACAATTAATAAATTCAGAGTTTTCATTCTGCAAGTTATTATCGTTAAAAAACAAAGAGATTAACTACTAATTCATTCCAAATTAATAATAAAATCTGAATTAGCGATGCTTATATAAATTATTCATCGAATAAGGAATAATTCCTTAAAACTTATACTGGATAAAATAGGTTGCCATTTTTTTAAGGCCCTCCAAGGCTATGCATTTGCTCCAATCTGGAGTCAATCTTGCTTATATACGTGATATTCTGGGGCATAAATCAATTCATACTACCGAAATATATGTCAGGGCTGATTCTCTAAAAAACGGGAGGCCTTTGGGAAGGCCTACTCCGATGTAGATCCGAAAGAAACTCCATTATGGCATGTAAATGATGATCTTTTATCATGGTTGCATGGATTTAGTTTAAATTAACAACTCACCTCCTTTGGGGGTGGTAATGTTCTTTTGGCTATGCCTATATTTGTGAACTTAAAGGAAATATGAAACCAGCAAATAGGGTAGTTATTAATACTGGCTTTCTTTATGGGAAGATGCTGATAACAATGCTTGTCGCATTGTACTCTACTCGTTTGGTTCTGAATGCTCTTGGTGCTGAAGATTATGGGATTTTCAGTTTAGTTGGTGGAGTAATTGCAATGTTGTCCTTTCTCAACAGTGCTATGTCCGTATCTACCCAACGCTATCTGTCCTTTTATATGGGTGCTAATGAAAAACTGAAATTAAGATCAGTATTTAACTCAAGCGTCTGGCTGCATCTTATAATCGGTATTAGCATAGTTATTATATTGGAAGTTGCTGGGATTTTTTTATTTGATGGTGTCTTGAATATACCAGAGGAAAGGATAGGGACAGCCAAGATTGTATATCATTTCATGGTTATTAGTACATTTTTCACTATAAACTCAGTTCCCTTTGATGGAGCAATAAATGCTCATGAGAACATGCTCTTTGATGGAATTGCTGGTATTCTCGAATCTTTTATTAAACTAGGAATTGCAATTTGGCTAGTTTATGTATCTATAGATAAATTAGTATTTTATGGGCTAATGATTGCAGGTTTAACTATCATGATGAGACTCATCAAAGGTATTTACTGTTACAGAAATTATCAGGAGTGCAGGTTGTCAATGACAGGAAGATTAAATTTTAGCCTTATGCGGGAAATGATTTCTTTTGCGGGATGGAATTTATTTGGGTCATTCTGTGCGATCGTAAGATATGAGGGATTGGCGCTAGTATTAAACCTGTTCTTTGGTATATTAGTTAATGCTGCATATGCAATTGCCAATCAAGTGAATGCACAATTAAGTTCCTTCTCAGTAAATATGCTTAGAGCATTGACGCCTCAAATTGTTAAGAGCGAAGGGAGTGGGGATAGGGAAAGAATGCTCAGATTATCAATGCTAGCGTGTAAGGTATCTATGTTGATGTTGGCTTTTTTTGCAATACCATTGATTATCGAGATGCCCATGGTATTAAAAATTTGGTTAAAGAATATACCGGAATATAGTATAGTATTTTGCCAGCTGATATTGTTATTAAGTACATTACAACAATTGACAATTGGGATGATGTCGGCAATCCAATCCGTTGGAAGAATCAGAATATATCAAACTATTGTAGGTTCCTTATTAATTTTAAATTTGCCAGTGGCCTATATCATTATAAAGCTTGGTTACAAACCATACACTGTTTTAGTAGGTTCAATAATCCTTGAAGTATTCGCTGGTGGGGCTAGAATTTATTTCGCATATAAAATAGCAGGACTGAAAGTAAAACTATTTATAGAGAATATATTAATGAAATCAGTAATAACCGTAGTAATAGCCTTCCTTATTAGCCTGGTACCAAAGTTGCTTTTAGGCGAAAGTCTATGGCGTGTATTGATTACAGGGATTTTAAGTTCATTTTCACTTATTTTATTGGGGAATTACATTGCATTTGAAAAGAAGGAGATGATAAAAATAAAGGAAATAGCTAATGCTATATTCACTAATATTTTTAAAAGTCTTAAAATAATGAAACAGTACGCTATGTAAATATTATGATTGAATATGTCAGAAGCCTCAGAATTATTTGAAAAAGTAATTGTCAATAATTATTGCATTGGATGCGGAGCATGTGCAACAGTCCCGGATTCTCCTTTCACAGTTGGATTAAATGAATATGGTAATATGGTTGCCCAACCAATAAAAGATCTGAATAGTAGCAATTGTTCTGTACTGAAAATATGTCCATTCTCAGATCAGGCTAAGAATGAAGACATTCTGTCTAAGGAATTCTTTCCAGACATAACAGTAATGGACAAGAGAATTGGTAAGTACTTAAAGTGTTTTGCAGGATATGTTATCGAGGGCAGATTCAGAGAAGCAGGTAGCTCAGGAGGATTGGGCAAATGGTTGGGTTATACCCTCTTAAAGGAGAAAGAAATTGACTATTTAGTACATATACAACCAAATAATACAGGTAATCCAAGTCAACCATTATTTGACTATATAAGGACCTCTAATGAGAATTCAGTATTGGATGGTTCAAAATCTGCTTATTATCCTACATCCCTTATTAAGGTAATCCAGATGATCCAGAATATTCACGGCAAATATGCTATTACTGGTATTCCTTGTTATATTAAAACTCTCAGATTATTATCAAATGAGGATCAAGTCCTAAAATCCAGGATTAAATACTTAATCGGAATTGTATGTGGAGGTATGAAAAGTGCAAATCAATCAAAGATTATATCTTGGCAACTGGGTTTGCATCCTGACCATTTAGTAGCTATTGACTTTCGAAGAAAACATCCAAATAAACCTGTGAGCCATAAAATATATCAAGTCTGGTCTGATAATGATGACATTGAACGATTCAGGGATTCAACTGAAATTTATGGAACCGATTGGGGATCTGGATTTTTTAAACCAAACGCTTGCGATTATTGTGATGATGTTGTAGGAGAAACAGCTGATATAAGCATTGGTGATGCTTGGTTACCAGAATACGAAAATGATCCAAAAGGAACCTCAATGGTTATTGTTCGTAACAAGCAACTGTTAAAACTAATTGAAGAGAGTTTAGATAGTAATAAATTAAAAATGGACTCCTTGACTGTTGAAGATATTGCAATATCCCAAGCGGGTGGTCTGAGACACAGAAGGGAAGCACTATCATATCGAATTGGTAAAAAAGATAAAAGTAGACAATGGTATCCTCCCAAAAGGGTTAAACCAGGTGAGTTTCGTATCTCCAGAAAGAGAAAAAAGATATATTCCCTGCGTGAAAAAATAGCATCCAAGAGCCATATCGCAGCATTTGAAGCATTAAAGCAGAATGATTATGATATTTTCTTCCAAGAAATGGGACCGCTTGTTAAGAAATATCACACAGTATTGTATGGAAATCTGGTAGTAAGAGCAGTTAGAAAAGCAACAAAACTAGTTATTCCTAAACTTATGCAATTAAAGTCCTTATTGAAAAACAGTTAAAAATGAACATTGGAATTCTTACTTTTCATTCTGTTTTCAACTTTGGTGCAAATCTGCAATTATTTTCTACAATAAGTTATTTGAAAGAGAACGGATTTAATCCTATGGTAATAAACTGGTTATCTGGAGATAGTGAATTTAGATATAAACGCACAACACCAATTTTACAGGGTAATATGCATAAGGACTTTTTGAAGAATTATATTCCATATACAAAGCTCTGTCGAACAGATGAAGATATAGTAAATGTCATTGACCAGAATCATATAGAATCTGTAATTATTGGGAGTGATGCAGTTTTACAACATAGGCCATTTTTATCAAGAATATATATTACTAGAAGAGGAATTATATTTGAGAAATCACCAGAGAAGGATACAGTCTATCCTAATCCATTTTGGGGAAGTTTTATTCCATTTTTGAGGAAAGATATTCCTGTGTTTATTATGTCTGCTTCCTCACAAAATACTCCTTATAAATATATTTGGGGTAAAACAAAGAAAGAGATTTCAGACTCCCTAAAAAGATTTAAATATATATCAGTTAGAGATCAATGGACCCGTAATATGATAGTTGATATTACAAATGGTAATATTGACCCTCCTATTACACCTGATCCAGTATTTGCATATAATCAAAACATCATTAATCAAAGTTCCCGAGACGACATCTATGAAAGATTTAATCTGCCCCCAAAATATCTATTATTCAGTTTCAGGAGCTATAAAGCCATATCTAGGGAATGGCTTGAGTCTTTTCAATCTTTAGCTGAAAAAGTAAATTATCAATGTATTGCACTTACCATACCATCAGGCATATCCTTTGAACATCCGTTTATAAAAAATATAGATATACCACTTAGCCCGACGGATTGGTATAGTCTAATTAAATATTCTAGTGGATACATAGGAGAGAACATGCATCCTATCGTGATTGCTTTGCATAATCAGGTTCCCTTTTTTGCATTTGATTCCTATGGAATTATTAGAATGAAATACATTGTGATTGGAAGATCAAGTAAAATTTATGATTTGCTTTCGATTTCAGGTTTCCTTGATAATAGAATAAATATACTTGGAAGAGGTTATCGAAGTCCATCTCCTGATTTGGTTCTTGAAAAGATTGTTGAATTTGACAAAAATAAATGCAAGATATTTGCTGATTCTCAGCTAACTAAGTATAACAAGATGATGGAATTAATAACCAGCTTTTAAAATGAATCTGATTAATCGAGCACTATTAATATTTTTATTATTATCCTCGATTCATTTTTGGAGATTTATTTATATACCTAGCAATTTCTTCAACCTTACCGATGTATTTGCTCTTTTGATTTTGGGTTTTAGTACATTAAAAGTAATCCAGGCGGATTCACAGCGTTTTAAAAATGCGATTATCATCTTCTTTATAGGGCTCATTGTTAATATTTTTTCTGCATATATTCATCAGGATCAAAGTATAAGGGATTCATTTCTAGCTTTCGGTAGTTACTATTTTATTCTCTTTTATTTTTATCTGCATTACAACAATGTCAATCGTGCATTTTTAGAGAGATTAATACTTATAATGGCAATATCATATTCGGCATTTTATATTATCCAGTATATAGCTTTTCCAAGTTGGATTTTTAATGTAGCAACAATGCATAGAGGCAGAGGTACAATAAGGATATTAATTGAAGGCAACGGATTCCTCGTTCTCGGTTACTTCTTATCCCTTAATCGGTATGTGATGAATCGACAAATAAAGTATCTTTTATTCTCACTAGGATTTTTTACAATATTATTGTTAGGTGGATTTCGGACAATGATATTTGCAGTTACATTATTATCCGGATTTTTACTTATTAAATTGATTCGTTATTCCATCTTCAATTATGTCTTAATATTCATTGCAGCAATTTTAATAATTGGTTTGTTTCAATTCGAAGGGACCTCAACAATTTTAAATGAGATGATAAGGACAACAACGACCCAAATAGCAGAGGGAAAGGAATACATTAGACTTATTGAGTTTGACTATTTTTTTTACAAGTATCCGAAAAGTATATCGTATTTTCTGATCGGGGGGGGAATACCTGGTGGTACAAGTACTTATGGATACTTTATGCGATATATAGCTGGTAATTATGGTCTATATTGGGTCGATTTAGGTATATTAGGTTTTTACATTATCATCGGATTACCTGCACTCATCGGCCTATTATGGTATTCAATAAAAGCGATATTCACTAAAGTACCTAGTGACATGATATATCTGAATATATATTTTGCATATTTGTTACTTGTATCATTTACTACAATGGAGATATATCGAAATGGAATATTCGCAGTTCAAGCGTTAGTGCTATATCTTATTGACAAATCAGATACATAGTTGCTACATTCTGATTGAAAGCTGATCAGATTTGATTTTCAACAACAATCCAATGAACAATTCGTGCTATTATAGATGTTAAAACTAAAAATTTGCATATGCACAAGAAGGAGGGAAGAGGGACTGCATAGGTTATTATCCAGTTTAGAAAATATGTATATTCCCGATTACATAAATGTTGGAATTATAATCGTTGAAAATGATTTGTACAGGAATTCTGAATATCTAGTGATTGAATTTAATAATATCAGCAAATTTAAAATCGAATATTATCTTGAGCCAAAAAGGGGGTTAGCCTTTGCACGAAATAGGTCTGTATACGAGGCATCAGGTTGCGATTTCTGTTGTTTCGTGGATGATGACCAAATCGTTGATACTAACTGGCTATTTGAATTGTTGAAGTGCCAAAGGGAGTTCAATTCTGATGGAGTATGGGGGCCAAATCCACCTATCTTTGATAGAAAAGTATCCAAGGCAATGCGTAAATTCCATAGTCCAAGAATGTTTGAATATGGTGCTATAGTAAATGAAGCTGCTACAAATTGCCTCCTTCTTAAGAAATCAATTCTGGATCTTGTTGATGGCCCATTTGATGAAAGGTTCAATTTTACTGGTGGAGAAGATAGTTACCTAACTAAAAGTCTTATAAAGTTGGGAAAAGAAATTAGGTTTAATCCAAATGCTATTGCATATGAGATCATCCCCGAAGCCAGGACTAAACTCAGATTTATCATTCACCGATCTTTCAGAATTGCAAATAGCATTTTATTTGTTCATAAGTCACTTGATGAGGGGAGTTATACTCCTATTGTAGTTATATGGAGGCTGTTTAGAAGATTGGTATATGGATTAATTATAGTGGTCCCTTTATTGTTCTTCGGTGGAGAAAACAAGTATTCTGGATTAATCAAGATAAGTGATTCAATTGGGGGATTTATGTTTCTATTCGGTCTGACAGAAAAATTTTATAAATGATTAGGTTTTGAGTTGATTTGGATTTTGTCTGATGAATCCCAAGAATAATGCTATTCTGCATTCTGCTAATTATTGTTTGATATGCATAATCTCGTTATTGGTATTCCGACATATAAGAGACCTGGAATGCTTAATGATCTACTTAGGAGTATCTTTCAATTAAGAATTGAAGAATCAAAATATGGATCCATTTTTATACTTATTATTGATAATGATAATGATAAAACAGCAGAGTCTGTTTTAAAGGAAATTCCATCACATGTTAGTAGTAAATTTACACTAATATACCATAACTATCCCATCAGAGGACTTTCCAATGTTAGAAATGAACTGATTCGGAGATCATTGGAGTTGGATGTACACTATATTTTGTGCATTGATGATGATGAGTATGTTACTAAAGATTGGCTAGAATCGATGGTTACAACTATAACTAAGTATAACGGAGATATTGCTGTCGGACCAGTCTTTCCTGTATTGGAGGAAGGTACTCCATCTCATATATCCTATTGGTTTAGAAAACGTAATCTCCCAGAAGGGACATCAATTTCCTTTTATTACTCTGGTAATTGTATTATAAAGACAGAATTCATCCTTAAAAATAAATTGAGATTTGATAATCGATTTAATAAAACAGGCGGGGAAGATACATATTTTGGAGTTATTGCATTAAATAAAGGGGCAAGGATATTCTGGTCGAGAAATGCTATTGCATATGAGACTATACCCAAAACAAGAACCAACCTTAGATGGTTGTTATTTAGACAATATCGAGGTGCAATAACTTATACTTATATTCTAAGACTTGAAAAAAAATACCTAAACATTATAAAAAAACTTATACTGAGTGTTATTTACATAATATTGGGTTGCTTATCTATAGTAATTATTCCATTCCCAATTCCTTGGAGATTTTGGGGTTTGCTGACATTGATTGAGGGTTGTGGGGGATTTGCTGGTATTCTAAATATTCAATATTATGAGTACAAATAGTATTTTATATTAGCAAATCACTTTTTTAAAGATTGAATTACAGTTAGTCCGGGTTCAGTTATAATTGCAGAATACACTGCGCTATTTAAGTACTTGATTGAATTTGGTAATTTGAATGAATTGGTGATGGATAAGAGGTTACGAATATTAATTATTCACCAAGTCCTGGCTCCTTACAGAGTGGATTTCTTCAATAATTTTAACAAACTTCATAATGTAAAACTATTGTTGCTTAAAGAACAACTGGTTGACACTAGACTGGATCCGGAAAAAATCAAAAAAGACCTCGAATTCACACCGGTTTTATTAAAAAAAGTAATCAAGATACTCGGACGTGTGATCCCTTATAATATTCACTCAGAAATAAAAGTATTTCAACCAGATATCGTTATTTGTCCCGAATTCTCTCTTGTGAACAATATTGTTTTATTCTATAGATTAATTTCAGGAGGTAATTATAAAATCCTTACAATTACTGAGGATAATGAATACATTTTACAGAAACCAGGGAGTTTGTTGAGACAAATAAATCGTGCATTGTTGTGCAAATTCCTTGATGGTGTTATTTCCTTAGATATTGAAGAGGTTCATAACTTTTACCTGAAAAGGTTCAAAAAGAAGAATGTTATTAGCATCCACCAACATGTCAGGGACCAATCCAAATTCAGAGATACTATTAAAGAAGTAATTCCTGTAAAATTTGATAGTAAAAGAAAAGATGAGAAAAAACTTAGAATTCTATTTGTTGGCAGATTGATACCAGTAAAAGGTCTGGATGTGTTAATTGATGCGATATATCAATTATTGCAGTATACCGAAGAATTTCAGGTCTATATAGTCGGAGAAGGCGATGAACAGAAAAATATTTCTTCCCAGATTAAAAATCTTTCATTAGACCAATATATCTTTCTTGAAGGTAAAAAAGAAGGACTTGAATTATTGGAATATTATTCTTCATGCGATCTTTTTGTATTGCCCAGCAGATATGAACCGTTTGGAGCAGTAGTAAATGAAGCTCTGATATCAGGGTTGCCAGTGATCTGTACTAATAATGTAGGGGCAAAACACATGATTTCAGAGGGAGTTAATGGTTCAATAGTAAAAGCTGATGATGCAATGGAATTATATAAGGCTATTAATAAGTGGCTTAGGAAGATTCTTGATACTGAGGACTTCCTCGAAAAAAAAAGTCTAACGAAAGTTGACATTAGAGATGAAGTCAGAGAGCTTTCACAATTCCTGATTGATTTGCAAGAAAAATGAAGATTGTCAGCAATAATAAAATTGAATCCATTAGGCTTCCTATTCTGTTTCTAATTACCTCTATTCAGCAAGGAGGTGCTGAAAATGTAGTGTTTTCCATTTGTGAGTTCCTGAAAAACGAATCTTCCTCAAGGTTTTCCCCTATCCTTATTGAAATGTTCAAATCCAGCAATACTTATTCTGATATGAAAAGGAAGGAACTTGAAGGGAAAATGATAGGATGGAAAACACTTGGATTTGGAAATAAATATGTTAGTCTGGTGATAGCCCCTCTGGTGCTACTTTACTATATTAAAAAGTATAAACCCAAAATTATACACAGTCATACAGATCTACCTGACTTTGTATTATCAACAGCATTACGATTTATAAGAAAACCACACTTTAAAATTTTACGAACAGTACATAGTTCTGATTTGTGGCCAACACATCCAATAATTGGCAGATTTACTGAGAGGGGGTTTAAGGATGATTATATTGTAGCAGTCTCAAATTATGCACTTGAATCATACGTTAATCTCAGGAATAAGTATCAGTTAAAAACTTCCCATTTTAAATCGGTTATTTATAATGGTTGTCAAATTCCAGTTCCCGAAGAACATTTATTTAAAATTGATAAACAAAAAATTAACATTGTTTTTGCAGGTAAACTTGAGTTGCTTAAAGGTATCGATATTATTATTTCAGTCATTAGGGAATTGTCGGATGAGATTAGATCGAATTTTAGGTTCCATATTATCGGCAGTGGGAAATACGAATATGATGTAAAGGCCTTGTCAGCAGAATTTAGTAATGTGATAATATATAAGCCTGTTTCAAACCTTGCCAATAAATTGAAGGACTTTGATTTATTATGGATGCCTTCAAGGGTTGAGGGACTTGGATTACTATCTATTGAGGCATCTTTATCATATACACCTGTTATATCATCATTGGAAAGTAAAGCTATCGTAGAAACTCTTCCCATAGGATGGCCTTTTTTAACCAATTCAAATAATGGTAGAGAATATACAAGAATTCTTAAGGAGATATATGAAGGAAAGCATAATTTTCCGAAAATGAAGAATAAGGCATTTGAATTCGTTAGAAAGAAATTCACAATGGAAGAAATGAATGGTAAGTACTATTCTTTATTTTTTAAGATGGTTAATAATGGTTTATCCGATTATGGAAGTTAAGAGGGTTCTTTGTATACTGCATCTTCCTCCTCCAATTCACGGTGCTGCAATGGTTGGTAAACTTATATATGATAGTGAACTAATCAACAAAAAGCTTAAATGTAAATATATAAACCTGACAACAGCAGGGAGTATTTCAGATATCGGAAAGAATAGTTATAAAAAGTTTATAATATTCTTGAGGCTGTATAAAAAAATATTTTTTACCCTAATTAAAAATAAATATGATTTATGTTATCTAACAATTAACTCAAGTGGGCCAAGTTTTTATAAGGAATTAATCATTGTACTAATACTAAAAGTTTTCAGGCAGCATATTGTTTACCATTATCATAACAAAGGTATTTCTAACAATCAATCCACCTTTCTTCTTAGTTTGCTATATCGGTTCCAATTCAAGAATGCAAGAGTAATTCTACTATCATCCAAACTTTATTATGATATCCAGAAATTCGTTCCTAAACATCGGGTCTATTACTGTTCTAACGGGATTCCAGATTTCAAACATGACTTTAATCATGTAGCAAATAAAGGCTCTATTCCTAATATTTTATTCTTATCAAATATGCTTATAACAAAAGGAATAGAAGTACTTCTTAAAACCTGTCAAATTCTTGTTGAGAGAAAGTTACAATTTCACTGCAATATTGCCGGGGAATGGACCCAGGAAATGTCCAGAATAAAATATGAAAATATATGCAAGGACTATAAGATATGTAGTAATATTACTGCTTTCGGAAAGATACAGGGCGAGGAAAAGGAATCCCTTTTTGCAAAATCAGATATTTTTGTATTTCCTTCCTATTACCCCAGAGAATGCTTCCCATTAGTAATTCTTGAAGCCATGAAATGGGCATTACCGGTGATTTCTACAGATGAAGGTGCAATTTCAGAGATCATAGATATTGGTGTAACAGGTGACATCGTTACTAGAAAAAATCCAGAGAAATTGGCTGATAGTATCTGTCGACTATTGGATAATCCCGCTCTGATTGAATCCATGGGATTGAAGGGAAGGAAAAAATTTATGAATTTATACACGTTAGAGAGATTTGAACAAAGATTTGTTGACGTTATTGAAGCGATTTATAGTGATTTTAATGTTAAATCTAAATGAATTCATCATATTTACTAATCATCATGAAGCACTTGAAATAAAATAGTGCTGATTAAGAAAATATCATTAATAATTTAAGATTTTATTATTTGTCTTTAGATGCTGCTACCATGGAATATCTTTGGATTGAATAAGCAAAAACGCTATGAATTTTATTGAGGTAATTGGATTTAAAGTATTTTCTGATAATCTATCAAAGATATCTCTAGACTCAGATAAATGCAGGGTTATAAATACAATAAGCCCTAATTCCTATGGGATAACCACAAGGGATAAAGAATTTAATAGTGCTTTAAAGACAACAGATTACCTAGTATTGGATGGCGTATATTTTGCATTTGCTTCCATTCTGCTTAAAGGAAAAAATCTAAAAAGAAATCAAGGCCCCGATGTTTTCTATCACTTCATGAAAAGACTTAATGAGGAAGGGAGAAAAGCTTTTTTTTTCGGATCTACGAAGGAGACACTGCAGATAATTAGGGAAAAATCGTTGATAAAGTATCCGCAATTAAAAATCGATTATTTAGCTCCACCATTCAAACCCGTTTTGTCAGATATGGAAAACAGAGAGATTATAAGTAAGATAAATAATTTTCAACCGGATGTACTATTTGTTGCGATGACATGTCCTAAACAAGAAAAATGGGCCATTAAACATCGTAACCAGATTAAAGCAGGACTCATTATTTGCATTGGTAACGTGTTTGACTGGTATGCTGGAACTCAAAAGTCCATCCATCCAATCTGGTATAAGTTGAGGTTAGCGTGGTTTATCAGAATATTTCTTCGTCCAGAGATTTTTCGAAGAAACATTGGCAATCAAATGAAATTTTTTTGGCATTTATTATTATTCTTTTTTAAACTAAAGAAATATGATTAAAGGTGCAGTAATCGGATTAGGAAAGATGGGATTATCTCATGCTGCCATTATAGGAGCCCATCCTGATATAGAATTGGCAGCCGTTTGTGATGCGTCTTCCCTTATACTAAATGTGTTTAATAAATTCAGTACAACAACAACGTTCAATGATTATGAGGCTTTATTAAATGAAGTAGATACTGATTTCATTATTGTTGCGACTCCGACCAAATTGCATTATCCAATAGTAAAAAGTGCACTGGAAAAGAATAAACATGTGTTCTGTGAGAAACCTCTTTGTTTATCAACGACGGAAGGAAGGGAATTAGTTAGTCTTGCGGAAAATAAGAAAGTTGTCAATCAAGTAGGATTTCATAATCATTTTATCGGGACATTTAGGGAATTAAAGAGATTACTTGAAATGGAAGTTATCGGCGACATAGTACACTTTACTGGTGAAGCTTACGGACCGGTTGTTACTAAAGAGAAAGGCACGACATGGAGATTCAAATCAGAAGAGGGTGGTGGTTGCCTAAATGACTATGCTTCTCATGTGATTAATTTAATTCAAGAAATTATAAGTCGACCAAGAATGATTAAAGGTGCGTTGAAAAAAAGTATATATTCAAAGAGTGTTGAAGATTCCGTATATTGCTTACTTGAATTAGAAAGTGCACTTACCGGCGTTCTCATGGTTAATTGGAGTGATGAGACCTATCGGAAGATGTCCACTTCAATAACAGTTTATGGTAAAAAGGGTAAAATCATATGTGATGCGACTGAGATTAAAATATATTTAAAAGAACAGTTCTCAAAATGTAAATTAGATCAAGGATGGACGATAAAGTATATTACTGATTTAGCTTTACCTGTAAATTTTCATTTACGCGGTGAAGAGTATTCTGCACAGCTTGATTATTTCGTGGATTGTATTGCTTCTGGACAAGTAAATACCATTAATACTTTTGAGCAGGCAATGTACACCGATTATGTTATTGAGTTAATTACTAGAAGTGCATAACAATTGTTATCATGGATAAAGTCTTATTTGGCGATAATCAATTTTTTGCAATAAATCATGTTTCTGATGAAAAATCACGAAACCAGGCAATACGATTTAAAGATGATGATGCGATCATACGAGTTCTGGATCAGGCTATTGAACTGGGAATAAGAACCTTCATGTGTACCACACATGACAGGATTGGGAATATTTGTGATCATATAAGAAGCAATCCTAACTCTTATCAAGGGTTTAAAATATACCCCTGTATGCCTTATGCTCATAAATATGTGAATGCAGTAACAGAATTAGGTATTGCTGGGACAATTAAGCAGTATATACCTGGTAATATATTTGGAACATTGGCGAAAGGTAGCCTTGCTTATCTGAGCAAGGATTTTATAAAATTAATGCAGATTCTTATAGACGCTGAGCTGAAAATGTTTAATGGTATTGATACTCCAGTTATATTCATCCAGAATGTGCTTGTTGACCTGATATTGGGCCTTAAGATGTTTGATATATTTGCCGAATTTGATGATTACATTTGCAACAAATATGGAGCTGAATCCGGATATATTACAATGAATCTTCCAAGACTTTATGAGGCATTGATTTCTGTAGGCATTAAGAATCCTATTATATGCGCATCAATTAATAAAATTGGTTTTAGGATGCCAGGTGGAGTTACAAGTACTGAAAAATATCTTTTAGAAAAAGAATTTAGACCAATTGCCATGCAGGTTCTTGCTGCTGGGGCACTTAGACCTATGGAAGCAATAGAGTATCTTAGGAAGTTTCCTCAAATACAATCTGTAGTATTCGGTGCATCATCGAAAGCACATATTAGCGAAACTTCGGAGTTGATAGAACAAAATTTAGTAAACTGATAAAGGAAATCTGAATAAAATTCTTTGATTACTATTCCACATCGGGGAATCATCGGGGGTGTAGATGGCTGAAGGCTTAAGGATATATTAACGAGATTAGAGTATCCGCCAAGTAAGGTTTAAAATGAAAATAATCATTGTACATCTCCTTATTATATGAAATTGGTAATTCACAATCTAGATCAATAGTTGTCCCCAACAATTTTAGATCGGCTTTAAACCTCTGATAATCTGCTTCATAGTTATGCTTTATAATATACTGATGTACTAGATAATAATTCGGGGAAATCACAAATAACAAATCTATATTATTAATTGCACAGTATTCAGATATTTCCTTTAATTCGTTAAAGTAGTCCTCAGGATATTGATAGCCATAATCTCTGAAATCATCCATAATCCATTTCTCAGGGTAATTCCATAAATTTGTATCTTCTGATAAGAATCTTGTTTTCTTTTCTTTTCTTAGTGAATTAAGTAAAACTGCAAAAGAATCTTTTACATAATTTGCATTAAAAAAGTAGCTATAGGGTTTGTTTATTAATGGTCTTATATCTGTTAACAAATCATAGTTGATGGCTTCATTATATCTATTAAAATTAATCTGAATAATAACATTATCTAATTTAACAGAGTTTGCTGCTATCCAGAAGAGGTCAGTAATTGTTTTAATACTACTGCCTGGGATTGCAAGATTTGATACTTTCCCTCCTAATTTCTCCTCTAGTTTTGCATCAGAAATATATGCAATCCTTGAATCTCCGAGTACAATATTTGGTGTCGGTTCTTTATGGAATTTTAAGGTTCTCCAAGTAGCATTGGCACGGCTAGTAATAGCTTTACTTCGTTCTAAACTTATTTCTTTTATCTCATCTGAGATTATGGATGGAAAAACAAAAAGATTATATGGGTCAACCAATAAAGTAACCATGGATACTATTAAAAACGGTAATAGAAAAAAAACTAATTTGTATGGGATTTCTTTCATTTGCTAGTGGTTAGAATTGGGCATATACAAATTCTTGAATTGGGCTGCCAAAATAGACTACAATAGCTGCCAAAATATAATAGACAGTAATGCGGAACCAGCGCGGCCAGTAATTTATTTCATCAAATATATTTTTACCTTTTTCTTGCCTAAACTCAACAGAAATAAGTAATATAAGCGATAATATTAGAAGTATTTTATCAAATCGTGATAAAAACTCGAAGCTCAAATTTGATAAATTAATATTTACAAACATATTTGAGAAGATATAGAATGCATCGGATAACTTTATTGCATAGAAGAAAACTAATGAGATACAGAAGAATAAATAAACAATTAAATAGCTGGAATATTGTATAAGTTTTGTTGGAAGCTTTGCTAATACTTTATTTCTGAGTCTTTTAGTAAAAAATTCATAGTTTATAACAATGGCTTGCAGTATTCCAAGTATTACAAAATTCCACCTTGGGCCATGCCATATACCAATTACAATGAAGGTGAGAAACACAGCATAAACTGAAGCCCAGATGCCCCATTTTCTTTTTTGAAATATCACCCTTCTGAAAATAAACTCATTACACCAGGCCGTTAAACTAATATGCCATCTTTGCCAGAACATACTAACACTAGTAGCAAAGAAAGGACGATTGAAATTATCGTTAAGTTTCAAACCAAATGCCATTCCAATACCCAATGCAATATCTGTATAACCTGAGAAATCACAATAAATATGTAAAGGTTGCATAAGAAACATAATGATAAGGGTATTCCCTGAAAAGGCATCCAGGTTTGGGTAAACTCCATCAATCAGCAATGATATTCGGTCTGCTATTACAAGCTTTTTAAAAGATCCCCATAGTATTAACTGGAATCCTTGGTAAATATTCGACCAGTCATAATTTATTGATTTTTTTAACTGTGGAATGAACTTTCTTGATAATTCGATCGGACCTGCTAAAAATTTTGGAAAGAATAGAAAATAATTAGTATAAATAATGATATCTTCTTCAAGGATTTCATTACCCCTGTACAGCTGAATTAGATAACTAATGCCCTGGAAAGTATAGTATGAAATACCAATTGGTATTATGATACTAATTGCTGGAGTAATCCAAGTAACATTAAAGAGATGTAGTGCCTGAGAGATTGACTCCAGAATCCAGCTAATATATTTAAAAAACACTAGCGAACCAATGTTTACCAAGATACCAGTATGATAAATGAATCGTTTAAGCTTCGGTATTTGATTGTATTTACCCATCAATTTTGCAGTTGCAAAATTGAACAGTATGAAAAGATATGTAAAGAATAGGACGGATATTGATAGTAGCCCCACAAATATTGAGCTTGATAGAAGGATAATATATTTTTGATTCTTTTCCTTAACGTAATAGTAGATTAATAGTACAACAATGAAGAATCCAAAAAAAGCAGGGCTAAAAAAGTCCATTCTGAAAATATTAATTAACCTGAGTTCGACATAATTTAAAATGATAAAGCCATTGATTGATCAACAATCTCTAGATTCAGGGTATGCTTTTTCAGTAAATAGCAATATGCGATCAATCCTGATATCAGGTTGACAATAAACTTTTCCTGGCTTCTATGACCAGTATGCTCAATCTGGCAAATGTTTTTGAGTTCATCACAAACAGTCTCAACTAATGCACGCTTGCGTAGAAGGATTTTATCAGAGATACGCATAAGGCTGTTTTTCATTTTCTTTCTCAGTTTGGTGATTTTGTGAATGCCATCTATGAAAGACTTTTTAAAAAGATACTGGGAAATGTATCCTCTATCTGCGAAGAGCTTCCTATAGATTTTAGCCAGCAGGTTGGTCCCCGAGAGAGGATTCCTGTTATCAACATTCCTTGGACTAAAGATAAAATCCAGGAGCTCTCCCTGGTCGTTGATGATAAAATGCATCTTCAACCTAAAGAACCATCTAATGCTGCAGTAGATTTTAGTTGTAAGTCCTATCAGAATCTTATACGAGTGTTCACGCTTGAGATGATAAGCCCTTATTTGAGTGGAATCAATGAAGGATATACCTATACATTCTCCTAAGCATTGCGTTTTACAAAAAATAACCAAGGGAAGTAAGGTGGATTGCATTAGCTCCATAAGAAGATTGTAGGATACAAGTCGGGAAAATTCATACCGCATATTCCTGCAGACATGGAATGAATAATAATGTTTGATGTCTCGGTATTGCACTATATGGAAATAGGTTACAATTGCCATTACCTTGTTTTTACTCATGCTGCAAGGCTTGATACGCTTGCTAGATCCATCACTGAAATCCAGATAGTTACAAACTTAATAATGAATTTAATCGTTGATAACTAATAGATTATTAATCCTTGGTGTTTATATCGAACTTATGTTAATTAAATATAGTTGAAACCAACCATTAAGCTTTAAGACCTCCTTGAAAGAATAGTCAGTCCAAGTGGGGTCTATTAGTGTATTTTAATTTTTTATATGCTAGTAAGACCCATTTAATGATAATAAATCTTGTTTAATATTTCATCTTTTTCTTTCAAATGCTTCATTTGAGCAAATCACATTTTTCCCGCCCATAAGAAATTGCCGGTTTTAACTTTCGTCTTGTTAATCTGAGAAATAGATAATAGAACGAGATATGCATTACTGAACAAGAGGATAAGTCAGAGTCGAACTCAATTTCAGTATGTTGGAATTCATCTTTAAGTTTATCCATAACTGATCCAACATTGAATGTATTTAAATAAGGATAAAATGGTATTATTTCTCGATTAGAGCAATGATCCGAGCCACGAATAATCTGGCGGCTTTTTCGCATAGTAAGGAATTTGGATGAGAATCAGAGGAATTGGTAGCATACTCAGGTTTAAGATACAATCCACCTTCAGTTTCAATATTTCGAAAATCAAATATCTCGATATTATCGTCTTTTTCATCCCATTCACTTTTTACCCATTCAGTAAGTTCATGTGCCCTTAATGCCTGTTCTTTAGTAGTCTGTGATTCAACCAATGCAGCTCCGGTCCAAACCAGAAACTTCACGCCGGGAAACTGATGGAGTTTTTCCTTAAGAGCATTATATTGCAGTTTGTAATTTGCCAGTGTTTTCTTTTCTGAATTGATATCCGCTTGAACATCGTCTTCAAGTATTCCGCTTACGGGGAAACAGTGTTTGAATATTATTATGTTATAGTCCTTCGTAAGCATTTCAAGTGTTGGTTCTTCCATGAAGGGCTCGGAGCCGCCGTTTTTTACCCAAATATTATAATAGTCATATGGATAGTTTTTCCATGGATAAGGTTTTCCCTTGGGAAAAATTCGTTCTTCAATGCTGATTTTCAATCCTTTGTACTGATTATATTCTTTTAACATACGGGGAACCTGGCTCATCGAAGATTTTACCTTATTATTGTGTAAATCACCATCCCAGACCAAGTTTCCTGTACTGTGATGAAGGAAAATAATCCTTAGATCGGGATTATCGTATATGAGATCCCTATCAGAACTGTTGCATGAATTGAAAAAAAGTATGGTAGCAATAAATATATAAAATGATTTTCTTTTCATGACCCAAATATATCTACATGATTATTATAGTTTTCCTTTAATCTTTTTCCCAGTTGCACTCATGGTTAACTGTTCAATAAATTCAAACTTTTGTGGAATTTTATACAGGGCAAGTTTACCAGAACAGTGCTTTTTTATTCTTTCCTCATCAAATGATCCTGGTTTGTTCCTATTAATGACGATCTTTGCCAATAACGCCTCTCCCTGTAGTTCATCCTTGACTGCCTCAATTGTACAATCAATGATCTGGGGTAATTCTAATATTACAGCCTCAATTTCCTTGGGACTGATCCTCTTTCCCCCGACTTTAATAATCTCCTTCATCCTGGTTGTGAGATATATAAATCCGTCTTTGTCGACAGTCCCAAGATCCCCCGTATGAAGCCATCCATTCCTCAGAGTAGATTCTGTACTTTCAGAATCTTTATAATAACCAAGCATTATATTCTCTCCTTTTGCAATAACTTCCCCAGTTTCACCCGGTTGGATTTCATTACTTTGGCTGTTCACAACCTTAAGCTGAACTCCTGGAATAGCCTTTCCGATTGATCCTTTTTTTGATTCATACAGTTCAGGAGATAGGTAAGATAATCTTGCCGTTGCCTCAGTTTGGCCATACATTACAATGAATCTAACTTCAGGAAAGGCTTCTCTGAATTCATCAATAAAAGCCGTCGCCAACTTTCCTCCTGCCTGTGTTACATATTTTAAGTCCGGAAATTCAGTTTTTTTAAACGATTCTGATTTCCTTAACAATATCTGAAAATGACTTGGAACTCCTGCAAATCCTGTACAACTATAATTTTTCAAGTCATTTATCACTGCCCCTAGGAAAATAAAGGAGTTATTAAAAACAAGCGAAGCGCCTGCCCTGAGGTGGGTATGAAGGAGTGATAAACCATAACAATAATAAAACGGCAGGACAACCAGAATTCGGTCGCTTTCCTCTATTTTTAAATACTGTAATATTGACCTTGTATTGGCTATTAAGTTCTTATGTGAAATCATAACACCTTTGGGAATTCCCGTTGATCCTGAAGTAAAAATAATTTCCGCGCATCTGTTTTCATTGAAATCAATATCGGACTCTCCATTAAAAGGTTGATCTTTAAAATCCAGTATATCAGTGATAATATTTTCAATTTTGTTTATTAATAGTCTTCTCTGGACCTCCTTTGTAATAAACAATAAAGACGGATCGGTTAAATCACTTATATACTTATAATTATCTGGCTCAATCATAGGATCTAAAGGAATACAGGTATTCCCTGATTTAATAATAGCAAGGTATACAATTAAAAAGAATGAGTTGTTTGGTGATATAAGAATAATATTCTGGTTTTCTCCAACTCTCTTTTTAATGAAACCGGAGAGGGAAAATGATTTTTTAAATAATTCCTTAAAGGAGAGCTCTTGCTTTCCAACAATGAAGTTTTTATTTAAATCATATGTGTTTTCAAAGAAATAATCAAATGCATTCATTCAGATACAATATAGTCGAATTTTAACCTTTAAAATAATTTCTAATAGGTGCCATTCTAAGGTATTCTGTTGTTTTCTTCTTTCTTTCAAAATTAGTAAAAAGTGCCTCAACCCGTTCCTTGGTTTCGCCCATAACTTCCGCTACCTCTTCAGCCGGATAGCCGTTTTCAAAACCATACCAATACCTGTCCATAAGATCAAAAGGGAGTTGGTAAAAAAATTCTTCCTGTGTCTGTTCTGCTGTGTAGGTGTCTGTTGTAGGAGTACGTTCTATTATACTCCTCGGAATCCCAAGGTATTCAGCCAACTGGTATACCTGGGTCTTGTATAGATTTCCAATGGGCATGACATCAGCTCCACCGTCACCAAATTTGACGAAAAAACCCTGCTCCGTTTCATGCTTATTCGGTGTCCCAATGACCGCATAATGCAGGGATTCCGCAAAATAATACAGCATGGACATACGGGATCTCTGTTTGAAATTTGAAGAAGCAACGATCTGTAGAAACTCCCTGGTATGTAAAGATTTTTCATTTTCTTTACCGTCTGGATCAATTATTGTCAGTGAAAAAACCGGGGGAAGATTGTTGAACAATCCTCTCTGCTTCACACCAATTTTCATCTTATAGGTGTACGGATTGTATTCAGGAAAAACCCTTTTAACAGCTTCATCCCTGCGTTCATAACATTTAAATCCCGAAAGGGCACCTGTTAATTCTTCTTTGAATAGCGAAGTCACCCCAAATTTTGCAGCCAGTTCCCGTGCCAGCTTTTCACTATCCGGACTTGAATCCTTTTCAGGCATCATAATAGCAGTTACTTTGTCCGGCCCGAAAGCCCAAACAGCGAGTCCCAGGCAAACAGAAGAATCTACCCCTCCACTAATACCAACCACTCCTCCGTATCTTTTCAATTTTTGTGTAACATCTATACGTAATTGTCCTATAATCTGGTCAGCAGTATATGAAACATCCTTGAGTAATACAATGTCCCTGGAAAAAGGTTTTTTCTGTATCATAATATGAATTTATTTCTCAATAATTTTTGTATTGACAAGTTTGTTTTCACTCAACCCTTCATTCATTCTATCAATGAATTGGTCATGAAGTATCTGAGTTGAAATGATTGCTGTGATGGCCATGTTCTCAGTTTCTGAAGCCCTGTTTGTCTGATGTACCTTCTTTAATAGTGACTGCACCATATTTGCATTGAAGATTCTTGTTTTTCCCAGATACTCATCGGATAACATGTACTTTAAATATTCAGGTAGACTTTCGGAAAAGAAAACAGAAAAAATGGGTGCCCTATACGCTTGTTTGGATCGATTCAGGATGGAATAAGGGATTTTATCCTTCACTAATTTTTTTAGTAAGTATTTCTCTCTCAATCCTTTTAGCTTAAGAGAAGATGGTACTGAAGATAAATACTCAATTAGCCTGTGATCAAGAAACGGATATCTTCCCTCAACAGAATTTGCCATACCCATCCTGTCACCTTGGGTGGATAATAAATATCCTGACATAAAAACATTAGATTCGATCCACTGGGCCTTTTCGAGAGAATCCCATAATGAGAAATCTGCAGGAAGAATCCTGTTTATCTCCTGAAGTGGATTATATCTGTTTATGCCAGTATCTTCATTCAGAAATTTGGTAATTTGTCCCGCATTATTCCATCTCAGCAAATGAGAATAGAGCTGGTTATCAGTATCCTCTAATTTGTAACCATAAAACATTTTCAGAATCCGTGGATTTGCATTCTGCATTTGCGGCAGGTATGGATATAATTTGGTAAGGAGTAACGGTCTAAAACTGGAATCCGGATATTTTGCCCAGAATCTTCGAACTTCATTCTCCTTGAATATGTTGTAGCCTGCAAGCATCTCATCTGCTCCTTCTCCGGTAATTACTACTTTAATATCGTTGGTCCGAACAAGTCCGGAGAGAAGCATCATTGGTGTAGGGGCAGTCCGAATCATTGGAATTTCAGAGTGCCATACGACTTTTAGGAAATTATCTGCAATATCCATGGCAGTGCAACTTATGTACTTGTGGTTGGTTTTAAAGTATGCAACCGCTTCCTGCTGATATCCGGTTTCATCGAAATCCTTTTCTCCAAAGCCGATTGAAAAGGTATTCAATACATCCGGTTCTATTGATTTAATATAGGATACTGTTGCACTGGAGTCTATCCCTCCGCTGAGATATGCCGCAACCTCAACATCGGCCCGAAGCCGGATCCGGATTGAATTGATTAATAACGAATTAAATTCTTCCAGATAGTCATTGTAATTTAAGCTTGTACTCTTAGTCGAAAATGAAAGTTCCCAATATTTTTCAATTTTCAAACTCTTATGGTTCCATGTAAGTGAATGACCGGGTGGCACTTCTTTTATTCCTTTAAAAACTGTATGAGGAGTTATTGTCGTCCAGTAAGTATATGCCTGCAGTAAGCCTTCATATGAAAATTGGCGTTCAATACTTGAATTCTCAAAAATACCTTTGATCTCGGAGGAGAAAGTCAATATATTATCCTCATAATGGTAAAAAAGCGGTCTGATCCCAACACGATCGCGTGCCATGAAAAGTTCTTCATCTTTATTATCCCATATAGCAAAAGCAAACTGACCATTTAACATTCCAAGGCATTTCTTGCCATATATAGCATACAACTGGACCAGAACTTCTGTATCCGAAGTTGTTTTAAAAGAAATTCCTTTTTTCTCAATGTTCTTTCTCAGCTCAATATAGTTAAAAATCTCACCGTTGAACACAATCCAAAATCTGCCAGATGAATCCGAAATTGGCTGTTGGCCTCTGGACAGATCGATAATACTTAATCTGACATTTCCAAGTGTAGCCCTTTTTGAATGATAAATACCACTCTCATCCGGTCCGCGGTAGTAAATCCTGGATAGCATGTTTTCAACGATCTGTTTCCTGATCTTGGGATCGGATGAATTTACAATGCCAGCGATTCCGCACATAATTATTAATTCAACTTTCTGGATACAAACTCTGAAATGGCATTTATTGACTCAAAATTCTCTTCGATTAAATCTGCGTCTTCTGTTTTAACATCGAAATTTTCTTCAATGAAGGTCAGTATCATGACAAATCCCATTGAATCAAAAAAACCTTCTTTAAAAATTAAGGAATCATCAAATATTTTTGTTTTATCTGCAAGGGTCTCATTTAATATAAATTCCCGCACCTTATCTCGGATATCTGAACTTGTCATTCCCATAATTTAGAAAAGTTTGAAATTATCATGATCGATGTAATTGCTATTGGTTTAGAATGGATAAAAATAATTATCTTTTTACAATTGAATCATCTGATTTTTTTTTTTTTACGTGTTGTGCTATTAAGATGCCAAGGCATATTTTAAATGATTAACGGTTTGTTGTTTAAGAAATTTGGTATACAGTAGCATCGTTATTGCTGCAATTTCGCATGATATTCGTTTGGAAAGGCCTTCTCTTGTCTTGGCGTTTAGTATGAACTGATTGCAAAACTGGGAGAAAAGGGGCTAAATACGTTTACGCGATTTTATGAAAATAAAAGGAAAAGGTTCATTGAAGCTGATTGTATCTCAAAGGTGTCTCTAACCTTATTTGCCTGGTTGTGAATAAGTCAATCTGGATAGGTTCTGAGATGTATACTTTATCTGCGATGGGTTATTCCTGAGTGTTTTACTTCATTTAAATAATGAATATCGTGGACACTTGCCTTGGTCAATTCCATGCTGGAGAATATACTTCTGACAGAAGCTGCCAGGTTCAATTTATATCCAAAGTACCAGAATAAGTAAACTACAGAATACCCTATATCAGGAACAGTTTCAAAATCCTCTTTGCATGTTTTACAGGATTTTTCTCTTGCGATCTGACAAATGGGTATTGGAATTGAGTTAACCAGATAGACGTTTTCACCTTCATTCAAGAAGGAAGATATTTAATAGTTCTACTTGGCAATGAGATTTCCAAGTCGCTTCCTTCTTCTATTGAACCGGCTTCTGGAAATAAGATTGAAAAAACTCTTTAAGTGATCGGACTTAAATTTCCCAAACAGGTAATTCTCGCTGTCAATCCCGATGGTTTCACCAAGAATAGAAAGGGCAATTAAGTAGCTATCAGACATTTTGGTTTGTTGGGATAGGAATCGTAAGCATCCAAAGAATCCTGAAAAAATGATTTTGTAATGTCCAAAATCTTGTCGGAATTCGATTTATGATTGTGCATGATATAGGCCTGTTTTTTGACTAATACATCATATAAATTGCAGTAAGTCAGCAAGATGTATAATCTTTTTCATTATAGTTATCAACAAGTTTAAATAGCACAACACGTTACACACTAAATATCCTTTTTCATGCAACTTCTTTAAATGAATCTTGGTCTTCAAATGAATGAAAGTATTACCTTAGCAAGAGGTAATATCCTTAGCAGTTCCAGCTTTAAAGTATTGAACGAAAAATAAAATCTGATGAAATTATTAACATTAATTTTTCATTGGTTAAATAACGTTTATAAATATTGTATTGTATTTGTCTTTCTATTCTTTGGTTATTTATCAACAGCCCAAGTACCTGTCATTAGTAATTTATCTCTGGAAGCGACATCAACTGATAACCTAACAGTTGACAGCCTTATTTGTATCTATAGCAATGGCGTTACCGTCGTCGAGACCGCTTCAACATGGTACAAAAACGACTCTCCTGAATGTTTGCTTTATTTACCCTTTGAAGGTGGTTCTTCAAATGCTCTACTTGATTTCTCTGGCAATTATAATAATGCTACTACAAGTAGTGATCCATCAGAAATACCGACTTGGGAAATGACTGGTGGACATAATGGTGCAGGCGCATTCTCTTTTGATGGTAACGATTATTTAGCTGCTGGTAATATTTTCCCCTTAAATTCCTCCTATACAAAATTAGCATGGATCTATCTAACTGGAACTGGATATAAAAATATAATAAGTTCCATTTCGCATGCGCAAAATAACCATGTTTTCAAAGTCAACCCAGATGGCTGTTTAAATGCAGGACAAAATACAGGTACAGCCACAGTCATAGATGAAACCCCATTAAATCTTAGTGAGTGGTACTTTGTTGCGGTTACATTTAACTATAGTAGTGGTGAAATGATTCTTTACAAAAATGGGAATGAAGTGGACAGAGATACAGTACCGGAAACATATAGATCTGTTACAGATGCATCTGTCCTGATTGGTGCAATGCAATATTCGTGGCAATGGGAAGGAATAATCGATGAACCGAGAATTTACGATCATGAATTGTCTGGTGAACAGATAATGTCATTGTATACTAATGGTTTCAATGTGATTGTGCCAGAGGAGACCGCTGGTCTGGATGAATGGTATGTTGATGTAACGCCTTTCTCGACATCTCAAGTTGGAAGTACATACACTTCGAATACATTAACCGTTCATTCTATTATTATTTCAGAAATAGCTGACCAAAGTGTTCAGGAAGGTTCCACATTTGGTACCATAACACTTAATGACTATGTTGTTGATTATGAATATACTAACAATGAATTGGTATGGTCATCAACCGGAAATTCTGATTTAAGTGTTGATATAAATCCAACAACCACGATTGCTACTGTAACAATACCTAATGAAGACTGGTTTGGAACGGAAGATATTCAGTTTATTGCAACTAATCCCAAAACTGATTCGGATACAGTAGAAGTTAATTTTGAAGTCACTCCCGTCAACGATGCACCTGTATTGACAGAAATAGGTAATCAGGCCACTGATATTAACAACAGCCTCACAGGACTGACAGTCACCTTTACCGATGTAGATCCCACGGATTCTCACATCATCACAGTGACCTCTGATGAGTCGAATGTCACGGTTGAAAACCTAAGCGGCAACACAAGCGGAAGTACTTATGACCTGGTGCCCGCAACTGATTGGAGTGGTACAGCCAATATCACCGTCACAGTCACCGACAACGGTACGGGAACACTCTCTGACAGCGAGACATATACTATGGCGGTGGGACAAGGATACCATGCCCCTTTACTTACAGATATAGGTGACCAGTCGACAGGTGAGGACACCAGTCTGACGGATCTTACGGTTGTTTTCACCGATGCCGATCCCACGGATACACATACGATCAGTGTAACCTCTGATGAGTCTAATGTCACGATATCAGGTCCCAGCGGCAATACGAGCGGAAGCACCTACGACCTTGTGCCGGCAGCCG
>CAYOPZ010000008.1:38596-92580 GCA_964406005.1 uncultured Bacteroidaceae bacterium | reverse complement strand
CCCCCCCGGAGGTGTTGCTATTTGACCCACCATAACACCCCGCTCCCCCCCAAAACCACCTCAACAAAACACCCCGGACAATTTTTCATGTGGATTTCAGTTCATTATTAGTGCATTGCATATCATTCATTGCCTGATTAAAAACATCCACCGTTTGAAGCCCGGGCCGATCATATTCGCACTCCTTCTTTCATGCCTGCCTTCGCCCGCACAGGAACTCTCCACCCTGCGGACAAGGAATCTGACCGTTTCATCCGACACCCTGAGGCCCGACAGCCTGATGATCCTGCCCGGCTCCGTTTTCCTTTTTGACAGTGGCCATGAACGGATCCCCGACAGCCTTTACAGGCTTCATCCTTCCGGACGTATGATCATTCTGGATCCCTCGCTCCGGGGCACGGACCTCAGTATGCAATACAGGGTCCTGTCCTTCGACATCACACGACCGTATTTTCACAAGGACACTGTAAACATCAGGGAACGTCAGCAGGACCGGGCCGATCTCTTCCGGATCACACCGGCAGATCTTTCTTCGGATACCTATTATACCTATTCGGAACTGAACAAACGGGGAAGCCTTTCACGCGGGATTACATTCGGGAACAATCAGGATGTTGTCGTGAATTCAAACCTGAACCTCCAGCTGACGGGAAGACTCAGTGAAAACCTCAACCTGGTAGCTGCCATCTCCGATAATAACATCCCCATTCAGCCGGAAGGTTACTCTCAGCAGATTAGCGAGTTTGACAAGGTTTACATTGAACTCTTCAACGAGCAGATGGATCTGGTCGCCGGCGATTTCGACCTGGACGGATCGCCGGGTGTTTTCACTGATTTCAGCAAACGTGCCAAAGGAGCCATGTTCAGGGGCAATTTCAGTGTTGGCAGCTCACAAGGCAACAACTTCAATACAACGGTAAGCGGAGCCGTTTCCAAGGGCAAATTCATCAGGAATGCTTTCCCCGGGATCGAGGGGAACCAGGGCCCATACAAGTTGCACGGGAGCAACCGGGAACAATTCATTGTTGTTCTTGCCGGATCGGAACGGGTATATATCGACGGAAGGCTGCTCAGACGGGGACTGAACAATGACTATGTAATTGATTATAACAATGCGGAAATTACTTTTACTCCCACCCGGCCGATCACAAAAGACAAGAGGATCATCGTCGAATTCGAGTACTCGGAGCGCAGCTATGCACGCTTTCTGGTCTACACCTCCGAGAGGATCCTCACAAACAGGGGGGAACTCTGGGTAAATGTCTTTTCCGAGCAGGACGATAAAAACCAGACCCTGCAGCAGGATCTTTCCGATGAAGAAAAAAGCATCCTTTCACAAGCCGGGAACGATTTGCAATCAGCCGTTGTACCGGGAATCGATTCTGTCGGATTCAACACACAATGGGTACTCTACAGAAGAGCCGACAGCCTTGTTGGTGGGATCCTTTTTGAGGACGTCTATGTGCATTCCACGAATCCCGATTCTGCATTTTTCAGGCTCCGGTTCAGTTATGTCGGTGAAGGAAACGGTGATTACCGGCCGGTAAATTCGGTGGCAAACGGAAAGGTGTTCCGCTGGTACGCCCCGGTAAACGGTGTCAGGCAGGGATCCTATGAACCCGTGACTCCGCTGATCGCACCGGAAAAGAAGCAGGTATTCAGCCTGGGGGGTGTACAGATGCCGTCTGATTTTACACGAACTGCATTTGAGCTGGCTGTGACCAATAATGACCGGAATACTTACTCGGAGAGGGACAATAATAAAAACCTGGGATATGCCGTGCAATTCGGACTCGACCAGGACCTGATCAGAAGGGATACGGACAGAATCCGGCTGCTGGGATCCGTACAATACAGGCTGACAAGCCGCCATTTCAGCTCCGTCGAAAGGTTCCGGAGCGTGGAGTTTGCGAGGGACTGGAACCTGGAGCAGGAAACCGACGGCAATCAGGAACATCTTGCCACAGCAGGCATCCACTTTTTCGAAAAGGAAACAGGAGATCTCAATATGCAATCCGAATTCCTCGGCAGGGGAAACACTTTCCGGGGATCGAGGAACAACCTCAACGGCAACTTCCGTTACGGAAATTTCGAACTGAATATATACGGAAGCCTTATGAATTCGGGTGATACCCTTCAGGAAAACCGGTTCATCCGGCACAGGCTGAGCCTGTCCAGGCATTTCCCGCTTATGATACTGGGGATCCGTGAGGAAGGGGAAAACAACCTCCGGCATGAAAGGAACAGCGACAGCCTGATGCTTAACAGCTTCTCATTTCAGGAATTTGAGCTCTTCCTTACACAACCAGACAGTATTCAAAACAATGGTTTTGTAAGCTATAAAAACCGAAAGGACTACCTGCCTGCCGGTGATGCACTCAGGTACGCCACCAGGGGACAGGATCTTAACCTGGGTCTGAACCTCCTCCGTAACCCGGACAACAGCCTGCGTATCCTGTTCGCGCTGAGAGAGCTGTCGTTCATTGACACAAACCTCATTGTTCAGAAACCCGAGAGATCCGTCCTTGCCAGACTCGACCATGGAATCCGGCTTGCAAATGGAGTCGTTACCACTTCCACTTTTTATGAGGCAGGATCCGGACTGGAAGCCAGGAAGCTTTATTCCTACCTTGAAGTGCCCCCCGGCCAGGGTGTGTATAAATGGATAGACTATAATGAAAACACTGTGAAGGAACTTGACGAATTCGAGATTGCCAGGTTCCCGGATGAAGCACAATATATCAGGATATCCCTTCCTTCCAGTGATTACCTTACGGTATATACCAACCATTTCAACCAGGCCATACGTCTGAACCCGGCCGCATCCTGGAAAAACACAGGCGGGCTCCGGCAGTTTGCAGCCCTTTTTTCCGAACAATTCGCTTTCCGTATCAACAGGAAAACCGCATCCGGGAACAGGCTTGAAAATCTTAATCCCTTTCAGGCAGATCCGGATGATCCGGATCTGATCACACTTTCAAGCTCAATACGCAATAATCTGTCTTTCAATGAGACAGGTGCATTATTCAGTGTCGACTATATTTACCAGAAGAACCAGAACAGATCCCTGCTCGCAAACGGATCCGATATACGCATCACGGAGAGTCACGGACTGAGGGGAAGAGTCAGCCCGGGAAACGGCATTACCATCACAGACCGGTTCGATGACGGTACGAAAACATATCACTCCGAGTTTCTGGGCAGCCGGAATTACGACATCGGCTTCCTTACCCAGGAGATTACGCTGCATTACCAGGTGAACATGGCTTTCCGGCTCGTTGTCGATTACAGCTACAGCAGGCAGCTCAACAGAATGGATTTTCAGAGATCGGCGGAACACAATCTCGGGACCGAACTATCCTACAGCATCCTGAAAAAGGGGATCATTACGGCAAGAATGAATTACATAAAACTGGGATATAACGACGATCCGGGTACGCCGGTTGCTTACGAGATGCTTGGCGGATTCCTGCCGGGGCATAACGGCACATGGTCCGTACTGTTCCAGCGAAGCATCACGGGCAGCAACATCGAGCTGAGCATCGAGTATTCCGGAAGGGTCTCCCAGGATCATGCCGTGGTCCATACCGGGAACCTGCAGGTCAGGGCCAACTTCTGAGCCTGCATGGTACGGGAAAATATCCGTATTCCCCCCCCACGGACTGTTACTACCGGCTGAAGGTTTTGGAACCTCCCGGCTGGTACTGATATTGTACCACTACATCGGCATAGGGATAGGTGACATCATTGTATATAACAATCCTGATGATCCTGAATTTCGCATATTTCTTTGCAAGGGTTTGTACCGTCCACACCTGGTTCTCCTGAAGGTCCCCGGCTTCATAATCAAAATCCGTTGCCGTCACTTCCGAATAGTCGTCATAATAAGCAATCGCCTCGGCCTCGGTGTCGAACGAACCGTTCAGGAAGAATGCCTCAAGGTTTTCAGGACTTTGAAGGAATACTTCCTCGATTTCTGTCTGGAGTATCAAATGCCCTGCCACAACATCCGCCCCGGTGCAATTAAGGTTGGGGCAGGTGATGTTCTTGCCCAGCTCAAATGAAAATCCATAACCTTCGGTAAAATATTCACCCCTCGGTTCCGAGGTAAAAACCGCTGTCCCGCTGTATTCCGGATTCTGCTCTTTCTTGCATGAGAAGGCCATGCAGGCAATGAGCATAAATATGGCGACGCACCTGTACATTTCGATTCAAATGTAATTATACACAAAAAATCAGATCGATGAATCCGGCCGGGTAAGAAAAACCGCAGCCGGCAAATTTTGCTTCGCAAAACTTAATGCTGCTCTTTTCTTACCCGGCCGGATCTTATAGGTCTGACTTGTGTTTTAAAACGCAGCCATAATAAGTTCAATATCCTTGGAAGGAATGTCGAAATATTTGCCGATGTAATGATTTGTCAGTATCCCGTTCAGGATATATACGCCGTTTCTGACACCCGCATTTTCCTTGAGATATTTCTGGAAGCCCCCTGATTCTCCCATGCTGATCAGCAGCGGTGCAAAAACATTGCTGATGGCAATGGAAGCGGTACGTGCTACCCGTGACGGCAGGTTGGGCACACAGTAATGAAGCACGCCATGCCTTGTATATACAGGATCCACCTGTGTCCTGCATTCCGATGTTTCGATACAACCTCCCTGGTCAATACTGATATCCACGATTACAGCTCCTTTTTTCATCAGCTTGACCATGTCCTCCGTTACCATATACCTCGGACCCATCTCATTAAGGTAAACGGCGCCGATCAGAACATCCGCGGCCCTCAGGGACCTTTCAAGCACCTGCCGGTGAAATACTGAGGTGTAAAGCCTGTGCCCGATATTGTTTTGCAGTCTGCGAAGCCGGTGAACCGAATTGTCGAATACCTTTACGTGGGCTCCCAGTCCGATTGCCGCACGTACAGCCGATTCAGCCGCTGTGCCCGAACCCAGGATGACCACCTCGGCAGGGGTAATGCCCGGGACGCCTCCCAGCATAACTCCCTTACCTCCCCTGAAATTGCTCAGGTACTCGGCGGCAATCAATATGGACGTATTGCCCGCGATGGTGCTCATGGAACGCACCACCGGATGACAATTATGCTCGTCCTTGATGTTTTCAAATGCGATGGCAGTTACCTTTCTTTGAATGAGCTTCTGTATGAGCTGTTTCGTCTGGTTGTTCAAATGCAGCGATGAAATGACGACCTGTCGTTCGCTCAACAGGTCTATCTCATCCAGGGCCAGTGGAGCGATCTTAAGGACGATGTCTGATTTATAGACTTCCGCTTTCTGCTCCACAATAAAACCGCCCAGTTCACTGTAATCCGTATCCGAATAATTGGCCGCTTTCCCGGCTTCCGTCTCGATCCGTACCTCATGTCCGGTATTCACGATCAGATCAACCGCTTCCGGTGTGAGGGCAACCCGGCTTTCATGTTTCTGGGACTCCCTGGGGATCCCTATGGTGAGCTGCTTTTTTTTCTTCCCCACTTCAAGCATTTCTTCCTGCGGGAGCAGGTTTGCCTTGCCGAAAGTGAACCTTGAACCGGAAGAATCCTGTGGAGTCATAATTTTTCCTTTCTTTCAATAGGGTGGACTAAAATAACAGTTTTCAAGGTCATAGTCAATAGTAAAACTCATCCGGCCAGATCCAGGTGTATGGTTCTTTCACCCTTTTCCTTGATCCTGATGTATACCTTGACGGCATCCTCAGGCAACATCATTTCCATTTTTTCCGCCCATTCGATGAAACAATAATTGCCGCTGTACATAAATTCCTCATAGCCCAGGTCATAAACTTCATCTGTGTTCCTCACCCGGTAAAGATCGAAATGATACACTGGTTCCCCCCTCTTTGACCTGTACTCATTGATCAGCGCAAACGAAGGGGAGCTTGTCACATCCGTAACTTCCAGAACATCACAAAGGGCTTTGATAAAGGTGGTCTTGCCCGCACCCATTTCCCCGTAGAAAGCAACGATCCTCCTTTTTCCCAGGATGTTCAGCATCTCGGCGGCAGCACCGGGAAGCGCATCCAGGCCGGGAACATTTATTTGAAACATATTCGACAATCCGATTAAGTCGCAGTTAATGTAATCAACGGAACAAGCATTTCCTCCATGGATATACCACCGTGCTGGAATGTATTCCTGTAATAATTTGCAAACCGGTTGTAATTGTTCGGATATACCAGAAAATCATAATTGGATGCAAAAATATAGGAAGAACTGATGTGGGTTTTCGGAAGATGGATCCCTGCCGGATTTTTAATCTCAAACACTTCTTCAGGATTATAATTCAGATTCCTTCCCTGCTTATACCGCAGGTTTGAGGATGTTTTCCTGTCGCCAACAACCTTTACCGGGTTTTTCACAAGAACGGTCCCGTGATCCGTGGTCAGTATGACCTTTATATCATAGGCAACCAGTTCCTTCATAAAATCGAAAAGGTCGGAATGTTCGAACCATGACCTTGTAAGAGACCGGTAGGCCGGCTCGTCGTAGGCCAGTTCCTTGAGCACATCCATCTCCGTCCTTGCATGTGAAATGATGTCTACAAAATTAAATATGACCGCGGTCAGATCATAATTGATAAGGTTTGCCGTATTCTCGACCAGTTTTTTACCTCCCTTTGCATTGTTTATTTTTTCATAGGTGAATTTCAACGGAATACCCAGACGCTGTACCTGCTTTTCAAGCAGGTTTTCTTCCTGGAGGTTCTTTCCTCCTTCTTCTTCTTCTTCCACCCAGTATGAAGGGAACATATCCGTGATCTCCCCGGGCATCATTCCTGCAAACATGGCATTTCTTGCATATTGCGTTGCAGTGGGCAGGATACAGCAAAAAATCTCCTCGGAAACGACCCTGTAATATTCTTCGATAAGGGGCTGAAGGGCTTTCCATTGATCAAATCTGAGATTGTCGACCAGGATCAGACAGATTTTCTCACCCTTTTTCACAATGGGAAAAATCCTCTTCCTGAAAATCTCCGGCGAAAGCAGCGGTTTTTCACTGTTTTCTGCTTCAAACCATGTATGATAATTGGCTTTTATAAATTTTGCAAACCCCGCATTGGCTTCAGACCGTTGCATACTGAGTATTTCCTTCAATCCCTCATCCATACTCGATCCAAGTTCAAGATCCCAGTATGTCAGTCTCCTGTAAACCTCTACCCAGTCATTGAAATTGCAGGCTGTATTTATAAGCATGCCGACCCGCGCAAATTCTGCCTGATAAGCAGAATTTGTATGCTGGGTGACAAGTCTTTTTGTGTCGATGTTCTTTTTAATGGACAGAAGAAGCTGGTTGGGCTTCACGGGTTTGATAAGATAATCATTGATCCTGGCCCCTATGGCCTGGTCCATGATATCTTCCTCTTCGCTCTTGGTGACCATCACAACCGGCAGGCCCGGATTCCGGGATTTTATTGCGCTCAGGGTCTCCAGGCCGCTCAAACCCGGCATATTCTCATCCAGGAAGATCAGGTCAAAGCTTTCCTGATCTGTCAGCTTTACTGCCTCATCCCCGCTGCTGGCCGTAGCCACGGCATATCCTTTTTCCTCCAGGAACAGTATGAGAGGCTTTAGCAGGTCAATTTCATCGTCTGTCCAGAGTATACGGATTTTTTTCATCTGCTGAAAGACTGGCTTGGCAAAGTTAACAGATCGGCGGGAATCTGCCTAGCGGATATAATGCTTCTGGTAAAACAGCCAGTATTTTTCGCCCATCCCATCCTGCCGGAGAATTTCCGCATTGCTTGCAGAAATAATCATACTTTTGAATTCAACACCTTCGAGCACACCTGAAATTTTATCATCAGCGCTGACCAGGTCAGCATATGTCCGTGCCTGCCGGGGATCCGGCAGCCGTTTGACATACAATATAATTTCATTGTTCTTAAGCTGCTCGTGAACCACGTCGAATGTCCGGTTGGGATAATGATCCAGGTTGAAATTGATAAACTCAAATTTCAGCTGGTTGATATCAACCGTGGAATCGATAATCATTCCGTAGAAAAAAGTCCCGGTTGAATCCACATTATAGATCTCTTCTGCCTCCATGCTCCGGGTTGTCGTCCTGACATTTTCATCGGAACCAAGGATGTAGGACAGGATATCGTTTGCACTCTCGGCCACTTCCCTGTCGGGCGTCGAGCTGGCAAGACTGTCAAGCGCCTGTGTGAAATCCATGATGTCTCCGGTACGACCGAGCGACAGCACTTTAAGAAACTGGAACTTGGGCAATAATGGATCCCCCCGGAACCGGACAAGTGCGGTATCCACTTTTAAAATAACCCGATCATACTGTCCCAGCCTGTAATTCTGATAAGTCTGCTCGTAATAGAGGTTTGCGGCATTCGCCTCAGCCTTTAATTCTTCCATATAATCGGGATTTGTCAGGATCACGGCAGGCCTGCTCCCGGGAAATTCCCGTATAATGGATTCCCTGTACATATTGGCCATCTGAATATTGTTTTCCCGGTCATAAAGGTTGTACAGATTATAATAAACACTCAGGGTATAATCGTTACCGGGATACCTGTTAAGAAGTTCCCGGTAGGTTTCTATGGATTTGAGCGAATCTTTGAGATCGTTATCATAGATCGTACCTACATTGTACAGGGATTCAATAACCCTTTCATCCGATCTTTTCATCATTGAATCGGTCATTGGAATATCACGCAGGTAAAACTCCCTGCTTTTATCACTGAGAACCTGACGTTGGACCTGCTGTTCAACCCCTGCTGTATCCGCTGCAGCTTCCCCAGGCTCTCCAAAGGTAACTTCGCTCTTATTCGAACGCCTCCAGTTGTCTTCAAGCTTCCTGTTCCCCCATTTCATCCTGAATTCCGGTTGTCCGAAACCCTTTGCAGCGGTATTGTAAAAATACCATTTGCCTCCCTGGTCGGCAGAAAATCCGGCATTCTGGCTCTCAATCAGTGCCATTCTGTTGTATTGCTGGTCCTGTGCAGTTCTTATCTCCTCTTCCCTGGCTATCTGTTCGTTGAGTTGCAACCTGGCTATAATGTTGTCGATCACGGCAAACCTGGAAGCCTGATCCATGCGGGCCAGCCTCTGCAGGCTGTCCTCCCTTTGAATGACCTGAAGATTTTGCACCAGCGATGATAAACTGGAAGTTTTCTGAATGATGGATTCATAGCCGGGGGATTCCTCTGTCATATACATTTTTGCACTGTCATAATACCTGCCTGCCAGTTCATATTCCCTTTGTTGGTAATAAATTTCGGCAATGGTCAGACAGGAGCTCGTTTTCTGCTGTGAATTTGAACTGCTTATCTCCGATGACATTTTATAATGATCGAGTGCCTCTTCCACATTTCCTTCCCTGAAATACATATCGCCCAGAGCATAATAGATCCTGTCCCTGAAATCCCTGTTTTTCTCATCCTTAAGCATCTTTTCCAATTCATCCCTGAGTTCCTTCTCCCCGTCGGTTCCGGCAACAAAAACGCTTGCCCTGTTGATATGTGAATTGAAGCTCATCTCGTAGGTAGGATTCAGCTTGATCACTTTCTGGTAATATAGCGAAGCCTGTCCGGGCTGGCCTGCCTCCTGGTATAACTGGGCCAGTATGTAATTATAGCGTATCTTATCCTGTTTGTTCCTGACCGTACCGGCAGCCAGGGTCATGGGTTCGATGGCCCGTTCGTAATCTTCCTGTTTGGTATAATGATCCGCCAGCGTTGCATAAAGGTCCGTTTTGAGTTGATCCGGAAATTCCGCAGAGCCTTCCAGAACCTCCAGGATGTTCTCTGCCTCATCGAAATCTCCCAGTTCGTCGTATGTCCTGGCAAGCCACATTCTGGCCTCGTATATGATCTTGTCATAATGGTACTCTGATATTACGAACTTGAAAGTTTCAACGGCAAGCATATAATCATGCCTGTACAGGTAAGCCTTGCCCATCAAAAGATAATTCTCCGGAACAAACCTGTTGTATTCGTTCTGTTCATAGAATGCCTTTTGCTTTTCGGTTCCGGGACCGTCGTCAAATACAGGCTTGACGGTTATCGAATGAAGCCTGATCACCTTGGTGGCTTTCTGGATGGCACGTTCCATGTCAGGCGCAATGGTAGAAGCCAGGTTGTCGTCACCATAAAGAAATACCGGTAATATGCGTGTAAAATCATCCGTATGAGCATCCTGCATCCGTTTTTCACCCTTTTTAAAGCTCTCATTGCCATTGAAAAAAATGTTATATCGGGAGGTAAGATTGTGGTAGGACCTGGTAACCAGGGTGTTTTTTTCAGTACTGCAGCCGGCAAGCAACAGAAGTAGAATGAGTTCAATGGTGGTATCTCTGCGCATCAGGACAATGCTGTGAATGAATAAAACGAAAAAATCCCTGCGCAATTGTGCAGGGATTCCCAAATACGGGATGTTGTATTAAGCATGAAGGTTCAATCCCGGGTCAGTCAAGGGCAACGACCTTTATGATCTCGGGAACTTCTTTCAAAAGAGTCTGTTCCACACCGGCCTTCAGGGTCTGGAAGCTGAAAGGACAACCATCGCATGCTCCATGCAGCTTGACTTTCACTACCAGATCTTCGGTGACCTCCTCCAGTGTTATCCCTCCTCCGTCCGCTTCGAGGTACGGACGGATCTTATCAAGCGCAGCATTGATCTTTTCATGCAAATCGACCTTGGTTTTTTCTGTCATGACTTTATGTATTTTCCGTTTAAACTTTTTTAATTTCAACCCTTTGGGTAGGGGCCATGCCGGCATTGCGCCTTTCCGTTTCCTTCATCACGCGATCTGCCAGGTTCGTAAAAGCGGCAGATACCGGGGAACCGGCATCGAGCACGGAAGGCCGGCCCTTGTCACCGTCTTCGCATACACCCTGCACAATGGGAATTTGTCCGAGCAGGGGAACCCCGAATTTTTCCGCCAGGGTCGCACCCCCGTTATTGCCAAAAATATAATATTTATTTTGGGGCAGTTCGGCAGGCGTGAACCAGGACATGTTTTCCACAAGTCCGAGAACGGGAACATTGATCTTGTCGCCCCTGAACATATTTATCCCTTTAACGGCATCGGCCAGTGCTACCTGCTGCGGTGTCGTGATCACAACTGCCCCTGTAACAGGAACCTCCTGGACCATGGTAAGATGAATATCGCTGGTTCCCGGCGGAAGATCTACAAAAAGGTAATCGAGATTTCCCCATTTTGTTTGTGAAATGAATTGTTTTAGTGCATTTGTGGCCATCGGGCCTCTCCAGACAACCGCATCATCCGGATCAACAAAAAAACCGATGGACAGCAGTTTTACACCAAAGCTTTCAACAGGAACAAGCATTTCCTTCCCATCCTCACGTATCACGGAAGGTCGCCGGTTTTCCGCATTCAGCATTTTGGGAATGGAAGGCCCGAATATATCGGCATCAATGAGACCCACCTGTAATCCTGCCCTGGCGGTAGCAACAGCCAGGTTGGCCGCGATTGTCGATTTCCCTACGCCCCCCTTTCCGGAGGCAATGGCGATGATGTTTTTTACATCCGGAAGGATCTGGTTTGATTCTACCATTTCCCGGGCTTTCACATGAATGTTCTTTTCAATGTTGATTTCCCCTCCAATGTACTTTTTAACCGCTTTGACGCACGCTTTTCGGACGGAAGAAATAAGGGGGTCATTTGATTTGTCAAAGATCAGACTGAATTCAAGGTTGTTACCGTCGATTTCAATGTCTGAAACCATGTTGAGCGATACAACATCCTTATCCTTTCCGGGAACCTTGACCCTGGATAAGGCACGCAGCACTTCTTTCTGTGAAATGGCCATATCTGATTGCACTAAACGGGTTAGGAACGGACGATAAATATACAATTAAATATCCAGAAAAGTCTGTTTATTTAGATTAATTCTTCGCCCGGATCCCAAAGCAGACGGGGAAAGTTCCATACCCGGTCATCCTCAATCCTGACACCTTCACTTTCGAGCAGTTCCTGCATTACCCGCGGTCCTCCGAAATGATGCCTGCCCGTCAAATGCCCGTACCTGTTCACGACGCGATGGGCAGGCACATACTGATCCTGTGAATGCGATTGGTTCATGGCCCAGCCCACCATTCTCGCCGATTGCGGTGACCCGAGATACCTGGCAATGGCCCCGTAGGTGGAAACCCTCCCCGGAGGGATTTGTCTTACAAGATGGTAAACACGGGAATAAAAATCCTCTTCGGGTTCCCTTATGACCCTTCCGGCCGGGAGCCTGAACCGAAGGTAATAGATAGTCAGTCCGGCGACCACAAACTGTTTCTCATAAAAGGTCTGAATTCCGTGAACGATATTTTGTTCCCCCTTTCCCAACAGGTCATCTGTTGCATATTCCAGCTGCAACCTGTTGTATTCCGCCAGTTCCGTGGTATAACGGTAAAGTTCCGCATTGTCCGTTTTCAGGTGGATGCGTCCGCCATCCTTCAGAAAAGTCCGGTAGATATTCAGAAAACGTGCTGCCGTGAGGCGTTTCTTGTTCCTTCTCTTTTTCAACTGGGGATCCGGAAAGGTAAGCCAGATCTCGTCAATCTCGTCCCTGCCGAAAAAAGAGCCCATGAACTCTATCCTGGTTCGAATGAAAGCCACATTCGTCATGCCTTCATCCTGTGCCCGTCTGGCACCGGTCCAGATACGGGCACCCTTGATGTCCACACCTATAAAATTCTTCCGGGGGCAGGTTGCGGCAAGCCCGACGGTATATTCCCCCTTGCCGCAGCCCAGTTCGAGAACGATCGGATGATCGTTGCCGAAGTACCGGTCAGACCAGTGATTCTTAAGATAAAAATCCTTATGGAAAACTTCGTTAAACGGAGGCTGGAAAACATTATCGAATGTTTTCATCTCCTCGAACTTGTCCCGTTTCCCTTTACCCATGACCGTATGAATTCCCGTCTAGGGCTTTGCCTTTTCCACACGCAATCCCACATCAAGCACGAACGGAAGGTGTTCTGTCCTCATTGCCTGTTCAAATTCAAATGTATACTTGCCTTTCTGGGCAAATCGAACGTTTCCCTTGTAGACCTGCTGCAGGTCCCAGATATCCCCCAGGCCGCTTCCAAGCCATTTCCCCCGTTCATCCGCCAGGATCACTTCAAAGGTGTCCCTTACGAAATCCCCTGAAGGAGCAAATGTGGTGATGAATAAATACAGGTTGCTGTTGGGATAAAGACTTGTATTGCGGACATTCACATATAAATTGTGCAGGCTGATTGTATCCTCGACCATTACCTCAAAGCTCAGTATATTATCGTAAGACCAGACGCCGTCAGGTATCCTGATGTTCTTTTCATATACCCTGTCCGGATCACAGGAAGGATTCTGGAAGGCAAGCAGCAAGGTAAGAATAATCCCGATTTTCCTGTCCATTACCGATCCGTTTTCCGTTTACCTTTCTTCGTCTTTCTTTTTTTTCTGGATCCGGCCTGTTGCCGGTTTGACTGCACGGGGCTGTCCTGCCCTGTACCCTGCTGAAATTCCGTTGGCCCGGTATTATCCGTCCCGTGCTCGATCAGTGCCTCCGCTTTCTTTCCCTTCCTGTTGAGCTCAATGATCTCCCGTACCCGTTCAACAGGTACGGGTACCAGGTTGGAAACATTGTCCTGCTCATAAGCATACCAGTAGAGTCTCCTGTATATGTCCGTCTTCTGATGGTAAGCCTGTCCGTCCCTGATTTCCAGGACAACATCCTTCTCGGGAAAATCCTTCTGGGCATCAAGGTAGGAATTCAGCTCGTAGTTCAGGCAGCATTTCAGCTTTCCGCACTGGCCTGCCAGCTTTTGAGGATTCAGAGACACCTCCTGATAACGCGCTGCATTGGTAGTGACCGATACAAAACTGGTAAGCCAGCTCGCACAGCACAGTTCCCTGCCGCACGACCCGATCCCCCCTATTCTTCCCGCCTCCTGCCGTGCGCCGATCTGCTTCATTTCTATCCTTACCTTAAAAGTATCCGCAAGGACCTTGATAAGCTCCCGGAAGTCCACCCTCTCATCGGCGATATAATAAAAAATGGCTTTGCTTTTGTCACCCTGGTATTCAACGTCACCGATTTTCATATCGAGCTTCAGGTCTTCGGCGATCTGTCTTGACCTGATCATGGTATCATGTTCCAGGCCGATCGCCTCTTTCCATTTCTCAACATCAACGGATTTTACCTTCCGGTATAATTTTTTCAGGTCCTCGGAATCCTTCAGGATCCCGTATTTGAATAGCTGCTTCAATACCAGCTCACCGGTCATGGAGACCACGCCTACATCATGCCCGGGGGAAGCCTCTACAGCCACCACATCACCTGCCTTAAACCTCAGGTTGTTGACGTTCCTGTAAAATCCCTTGCGTGTATTTTTAAACCGTACTTCTATGATATCGTTATACGTACGGGCATCAGGAATGTCTTCCATCCAGTCATACGTTGACAGTTTACTGCATCCGCAGTACTTCCCGTATGACATATCAAAAACCGCACTCCTGTTATTGCATATAGACCTGACCTCGCTCATCTCCCTGTTTCAATTACGGGTTTCCGTGACGTAAATTTAGTGATTTTGGGGATATCCTCCGCGCTAACGGATAAGCTTTACAAGTTTCAGGACAAAGTCGAGAAGCACTATGCGCGCATATGCATTGGCCTCGATATGGATGCTCGCCAGGTTAAGTTCTTCGGCAATCGCAGGGGCATTGCTTTCATGGATAAAGGGATGGAATTTGCGCGAAAAATCCATCTCCGGACGGGTCAGCCTTACCAGTTCCTCCTGCTTATTGTTAAGCATGAAGTTTTCCCGCACCATTCTCAAAGCGAAAGCCAGGAAGGCTTTTTGTTTTTCCCTGCCGAGTGCGGACAGCTCCTCAACCCAGGTAAACATATCCGGGTAATTACGCATATAGGCAATCCTCATGATCCGTATGAACAGGTCAAGATGGGCCTTGCTTTCCTGGCCGGCAGCCAGATAATCAATGGCCCTGGTATAACTTCCCCCGGCCACCCTTACTGCGTTATCAAGTTCCTCCCCTCCTTCCTGCCGGGATTCTTTGAGGAACTGCAGAAGTTCTTCATCTTTTATGGACGGGACCCGTATGAACTGTGCTCTTGATCGGATGGTCGGAACAATGCCCTCCGGCTGCTCCGTGACGAGAAGAAAAACGGTCATCGGGGGAGGTTCCTCGATCAGTTTGAGCAGCTTGTTGGCAGCGGTAAGGTTCATTCTCTCGGGCATCCATACGATCATTATCTTGAAAGCGGATTCATATGTTTTAAGGCTCAGTTTCCGCATGATCTCCTCGCTTTCCCTCTTGCCGATGATTCCCTGCTTGTTTTCAAGACCGATGAACTCGTACCACTGGTTCAGGGTAATGTACGGATTCTCCAGGAAAGCCTTTCGCCAGTCGGCAACGAAGTCATCGCTTACGGGATCCTTCGTAACCCTTTTTGTGGTGGCAACGGGAAATACAAAATGCAGGTCGGGGTGCACAAGCTTTTCATACTTCATACAGGAGGGACATTTTCCGCAGGAATCTTCCGCCTGCCTGTCCTCGCATGACAGGAAGGTAGCATAGGCAAGGGCAAGTGCGAGGGATCCGCTGCCCTCCGATCCATGAAACAACTGGGCATGCGGGATTTTATTCTCACCGGCGGAATGAACCAGGCGCTGTTTCAACCGGGTATGTCCCGCTACTTTCAGGAATTGCATAAAGGTAAAATTAAAATACTTTTTTAACTTTGGCGAACCATCATAACCAAAGCATTAAAAAAATATGTACAACATTGATAATTATGACTTTACAGGGAAAAAAGCGATCATTAGGGTGGATTTCAATGTGCCTCTTAATGACCGTTTCGAGGTTACAGACGATACACGGGTCAGGGCGGCCCTTCCGACAATAAGAAAGATTATTGAAAACGGTGGATCTGCCATCCTGATGTCCCATCTCGGCCGGCCCAAGGAAGGTCCGGAAGAAAAATTTTCACTGAAACATGTGGTTCCCGTTCTTTCGGGTCTGCTGGGGTCGGACGTTAAATTCGCGGCGGATTGCATAGGCAGGGATACCCTGGAACTGAAAAAAGCGCTGAAGCCGGGAGAGGTGCTGCTACTTGAAAATCTCAGGTTCCATAAGGAAGAAACCGGTGGCGACGAATCTTTCGCAAGGCAGCTCGGTGAGGGTGCGGATGTTTATGTTAATGATGCATTCGGTACGGCACACAGGGCTCATGCCTCAACCACCATCGTTGCGAAATTTTTCCCCGTTGAAAGGATGTTCGGTTACCTGATAGGCAGTGAACTGAAAAGCATGGACAGGGTGCTCCATGAAGCCGAAAAACCCTTTACAGCTGTCATGGGCGGTGCCAAGGTCTCGGACAAGATCCTGATCATTGAAAACCTGATGGAAAAATGCGACAATCTGATCATAGGGGGAGGAATGACCTACACCTTTATAAAAGCCATGGATGGAAAAATCGGCGCTTCCCTCTGCGAGGAGGACAAGCTGGATGTGGCACGCGATCTTATCAGGAAAGCCGAAGACAGGGGAGTCCGGTTGCTCCTTCCTGAAGACAATGTGGCTGCCGACAAATTCGACAACGATGCGCAGACCAGGATCACGGCTTCCGATGACGTCCCGGACGGATGGATGGGTCTGGATATAGGCCCGGAAACAATCCGTAGGTTCAGGGATGTGATCACGGCATCCAGAACCATTCTTTGGAACGGCCCCATGGGGGTTTTCGAAATGGAAAATTTCCAGAAGGGAACCCGCAGCGTTGCCGATGCGATCGCCCAGGCCACTTCAAAAGGTTCTTTCAGCCTGGTCGGCGGAGGGGATTCCGTAGCTGCCGTGAACAAGTACAGGATGAAAGACAAGGTAAGCTATGTATCCACCGGCGGTGGAGCCATGCTTGAATACATCGAAGGCAAGGAACTTCCGGGCATCGCCGCCATAAGGGATTGACGCTTCCTTACCGGGAACGCTATGAATAAGATCTCTGCAGACCGGATTTTTTCAATAGACAATCCTGCCGCATTCGAGGAACTGGCCCTGGAGGTTTTCCGTTACCAGTCGCTCCATAACCCGGTTTACAAACAGTACCTTGAGCTTATGCACATACCTCCGGAAAGGATTTCCTCCACGGAAGAGATCCCTTTTCTTCCCGTAGAATTCTTCCGGACCCGGAAAATCCTGACAGGGAAGCGGGCATATGAATTCGTATTTGAAAGCAGCGGTACATCAGGGGATGAAAGAAGCAGGCATTATATTGCGGATGCTTCCCTCTACCGGCGAAGTTTCACCGGGGCCTTCCGTCATTTCTACGGCTCCCCCGGGGATTATTGTATACTTGCATTGCTCCCCTCATACCTTGACAGGAAAAATTCTTCCCTGGCATATATGGCCGGGCATCTTATCCGCCTGAGTGAGCACCCGGAGAGCGGCTTTTACCTGAATGATTACCGGGGCCTCGTCAGTCAACTCGAAAAACTTGAAGAAAAATCCCGGAAGGTGCTCCTGCTGGGAGTCAGCTTCGCATTGCTTGAGCTGGCGGAACGTTATCCCCTTCCCCTGCGGCATACACTGGTAATGGAAACCGGGGGCATGAAAGGCCATCGTAAAGAGCTTACAAGGAAAGAGCTTCATGAAATCCTTGGAAACGCATTTCACCTGAAAGACATCCACTCGGAGTACGGAATGACGGAATTGCTCACCCAGGCATATGCAAAAAGGGAGGGAATATTCCACACACCCCCGTGGATGAAGGTCCTGATCCGTGATCCCAATGATCCGCTTTCCGTGAATTACGGGGGACGTTCGGGCGGGATCAACATCATTGACCTGGCCAATGTTCATTCATGCTCCTTCATCGCCACGCAGGATGTCGGCACGTCATCCGGCGAAAAGGGATTCAGTGTACTGGGAAGGTTTGACGGCAGTGAGCTCCGGGGCTGCAACCTCTTGCTTGAATAGGATGTTCTATCCCCAGTTGTCGAAGGCATCTTCAATATGCTCTATCCTTGTACCGGGTCCTTCCCCGATCACGAAAACGACATCGAACCTGACCGGTCCGCTTTTTTTCCTGCGAACCATATACGCATTGGCCACCGCCAGAAGGGATTGCTGCTTGGATGGCCCGATGAGTTCATCATATCTCTCGTCCCCGAGCGATCTTCTCGACTTTACCTCCACAAAAACCGTCCGGTCCCGGTCAAGGGCAATGATGTCTATTTCCTTCCGCCCGTACCTCCAGTTTTTCTCCAGAATATCATAGCCTTTGGCAATCAGGAACCTGGCTGCTTCCTCTTCCCCTTTTCTTCCTTTTTCTATGTGATCTGCCATATCAGGTTTCTCCGGGATCCAGACCCTGCAGTCTGCCTCCCCTGTCATCCACGGTAAGCCTGCTTCTCCTTCCCAGGACAAGTGCCAGGTTCGTATCAAGATGCCCGGCCGGGAAACCGAAAAGGACAGGATAATCATACTGGTTTACGGCATCCCTGATAATACTGTATGCATCCCGGCCAAAAGGAACCTCATTGTCGTGCATGTCGGTCATTCCTCCCACGACCAGCCCCTGCAACCCTGACAGCATACCCGAAAGCTTCAGGTTCTGCATCATTCTGTCTATGTGGTAGAGATACTCGTCCACATCTTCCAGAAATAAAATCCCTCCCCCCGTATCAAGCTGGTAAGGTGTTCCCGTAAGGCTGTACAATACGGAAAGGTTTCCTCCGAGCAGTATGCCCTCCCCCGTCCCGTTGCGGTTCAGGGCATGCGACTCCACCCTGTAATCCGGCATTTCCCCTGTCAATGCACCAAACAGGCCGGCGCTGCCCGGATCGCTTTTTACCGGACATTCCTTAAAGGACCAGGGCATGGGCGCATGCAGGCTTTCGCAACCAATCTTTATCTGAAGAAGGCAGTGAAGTGCTGTAATGTCACTGTATCCGACAAGCCATTTTGGCCGGGCGGCAAAGGCTTCGAGGTCGATCCCTTTCAGCAGTCTCATGCTCCCGTAACCTCCCCTGGCACAGAAGATGGCCCGGATATCCGGATGATCCAGCATGGACTGGAGGTCTTTCAGCCTTTCACCGTCCGTTCCGGCAAACTGATTATATCGTTTGTATATGGGTCCGGTAACGGCCCTGAAGCCTGCATCGTGCAGAAGTTTCAGAAAAAATTCCGTGTCCCCGGGACTGATCCAGCGGGCCGGGGCGGTAATTCCGACCAGGTCTCCTTTCTCCAGGTATGGGGGATGTATTTGCATCACATTAATATAATCAAAATCCTGCAATTATATATCTTTGTGTGCATCATGGGCAAATACAAACGGCACCTGATCACGGCGGCCCTTCCCTATGCAAACGGACCGGTTCACATCGGCCACCTTGCAGGAGTTTATATCCCGGCGGATATTTATTCACGATACATGCGGCTCAGAGGTGAGGACATCATTTATGTCTGCGGTTCGGATGAGCACGGGGTCCCGATCACGATCAAGGCCCGCCAGGAAGGCGTTTCGCCACGGGAGATCGTCGACCGGTACCATGAACTCAATAAGAGCTCCTTCGAAAAGTTCGGCATTTCATTCGACATTTATCACCGCACCACACATCCCACGCATCACGCCACTGCAAGCGAATTCTTCAAAACGCTTTACGACAGGAATGAATTCACCGAACGCGAAACCCGGCAGTATTATGACAGGGAAGCAGGGCAGTTCCTGGCCGACAGGTATATCACGGGGACCTGTCCGAAATGCGGTTTCGAAGGAGCTTACGGGGATCAATGCGAACAATGCGGTTCATCGCTCAGCGCAACCGACCTTATCAACCCGCGATCGACCATCAGCGGCAGCATCCCGGAGCGCCGGAAAACAAGGCACTGGTACCTGCAACTCGACCGCTACGAAGGTTTTCTGAGGAAGTGGATACTCGAGGAAAACAAGCACTGGAAGACCAATGTATACGGGCAGTGTAAATCCTGGATCGACGGAGGGCTGGAAGCCAGGGCGGTGACAAGGGACCTTGACTGGGGAATTCCCGTTCCCATTGACGGTGCAGAAGGAAAGGTGCTTTACGTATGGTTCGACGCTCCCATAGGATACATATCCGCCACCAAGGACCTTACCCACAAGTGGGAAGATTACTGGAAAAGCAGGGATTCCCGGATGGTTCATTTTATCGGCAAGGACAATATCGTATTCCACTGCATCATATTCCCCGTCATGCTCAAAGCAGAGGGAAGTTACATTCTCCCCGACAATGTCCCGGCCAACGAGTTTCTGAACCTTGAAGGGGAAAAAATTTCAACCTCACGCAACTGGGCTGTCTGGCTGCACGAGTACCTGGTTGAATTCAAGGATAAACAGGATGTGCTGAGATATGTTCTTTGTGCCAATGCGCCTGAAACAAAGGACAACGATTTTACCTGGAAAGATTTCCAGGCGCGGAATAACAATGAACTGGTTGCCGTACTGGGGAATTTTGTCCACCGTTCCCTGGTGCTCACGCATATGTATTTCAAAGGAAAGGTCCCTGAACCGGGCAAAATGGAAACCCATGACCGTAAGGTGCTGGACAGCATTTCGGGTTACAGGCAGAAGGTCGAAGACAACCTGGATCATTTCAGGTTCCGGGAAGCCCTGAAGGAAGCCATGAATCTTGCCCGGCTGGGCAACAAATACCTCGCCGACACCGAACCCTGGAACAGGATCAAGACAGATCCGGGGCGTGTGAAAAACATACTCTATGTCTCGCTTCAGATCACCGGCGGGCTTGCAGCGCTTATCGAACCTTTTCTGCCCTTTACCGCCGGCAGGCTGACCCGTTTTCTGAACCTCGACTATATCGGCTGGGACCGGATCGGCGATACATCACTCTTGTCTCCGGGGCATGAGATCAACCAGCCGGAATTATTGTTCGACAAGATCGGGGATGATGAAATCCAGCTTCAGCTGGATAAACTGAAAAACAGCAGAAAAATGAATCAAATGAATGAAACCGCTGTCCCGCCTGCAAAACCGGATATATCGTACGAAGAATTCGACAAAACGGATATACGGGTTGCCAGGGTCCTGGCTGCGGAACGGATACCCAAAACCGACAGGCTGATAAAGCTTGAACTCGATACCGGAATAGATAAAAGGACGGTGGTATCAGGCATTGCCGAATACTTCGAACCCGCAGACCTGGTCGGCAAAAAGGTTTCCTTGCTGGCCAACCTGTCTCCCCGGAAGATCCGGGGTATAGAATCCCACGGCATGATTTTGTTGGCTGAAGAGCCCGGAGGCAGGTTGATTCTTGTAAGCCCCGAAGAAGGTTCAACGGAGGGTGCGGTTATAAAATGATCCTAGTCGGTCAGTATCCAGGCCGACGCGTAACCTTCTGCACGGATTTCCGAAAGCGCCTGCCTGGCTTCCCCTGGCTGCAGATACCGGCCCACCGAGACCCTGTAATAATCGCTTTCAGCTGCAAGGATCCGGGCTCCGTATCCTTTCTGAACAAGGGAATTTCGCATCATTCTTGCATTCCCGAACTCCCTGAAACTTCCCACAATGATGTCATGGCTTAGCTCAGCCGTTTGAAGCACTGCTGTGGTTTCTTCGGGTTTTTCAACAATTTTTGTTTGGCTGCCGGAAACCCCGTAGGAATCCCCCGGGGGAATATCCATTCCCGCTTCAGAAAAATACCCGGTCTTAATGGGTACCAGCACCAGCGCTGTTACAAGGCAGGCAGCCGCCGCCGTAATGGCAATGCGCTTAATTCTGCTGCGTCCGGCAAGCGGATCTGCAGGCAGGGACCGGTATGTCCGTCTCCGGCCTGCAACAGCTGTGTCAAATTCCTTATACCGCAGGAACGGCAGACCGTATGCATCGATCAGGAAATTGCTTCCCGGATCTGCTGCAAAACGGATCTTTTTTTCACTGTCCCGGTAGAAATACCCTATGTCCTCCAGTGTATGCTTCAGTCCTTTGTCTATATCCCTTATGACCTGTCTGACAAAGGTTTCTGCAAATTCACCCACCTCCTTGTACCCGTACCCGCTCTTCTTTGAAGCATGGGCGTATAAAAGACCGTCATTGTACACCAGTTCAGGATTGAAAAGGATCTGTCTGGAAGGGGGATGGATGGTCTGCTGCGAAGGATTGATCACGGCCGGCCTGTAATTGGCAACAAATCCGCCCAGCCCGGGCAGGATCACGCAATCGTGTATCATCAGAAGTTCCCGTATGTGAGCGGCAAAATCCATATTGTCCCTGTCAGGCACCTGACAAAGTTAGCAAAAAAGGGTGTATCGGTAAATTTATTATCTTCGCTATTCCATAAAATCAGGAGGGCTATGCGGGGCATTAAAATGGTGGATCTGAGAGGCCAGTATGACCGTCTGCGTCCGGAGATAGATGCTGCCATCCGGGAGGTCATTGACGCAACTGATTTCATAAACGGTCCGGATGTCGGAGCCTTTCGAGATGAGCTGGCCGATTTTCTCGGCACGGATTATGTGATTCCCTGCGGAAACGGAACGGATGCACTCCAGGTGGCACTCATGGGGCTGGATCTTCAGCCCGGCGACGAAATAATCACCACCCCTTTTTCCTTCATTTCCACCATTGAAGTGGTCAGGCTGCTCGGTCTTGTACCTGTTCTCACAGATGTGGAACCCGATACCTTTACCATTGACCCGTCCCGTATTGAAAAAGCACTGACAAAGAGGACAAAGGCCATTATACCGGTACATCTTTTCGGTCAATGTGCCAAGATGAAGGAAATTATGGCCATTGCCGGGGCACACGACCTGGCCGTAATCGAGGATACGGCCCAGGCCCTGGGTTCGGAATACCTGTTTGCCGACGGTTCCTCCAGAAAGGCAGGCACCCTGGGGATCATCGGAACCACATCGTTCTTTCCGTCAAAAAACCTTGGATGCTATGGTGACGGCGGTGCGATAATGACCCGTAACCGTGCAATGCATGAAAAGCTCGCTTCCATTGTCAATCACGGATCAACCGAAAAATACCATTATGACCGGGTAGGCGTGAATTCCAGGCTCGATACAATCCAGGCCGCCATCCTGAGGGTGAAACTCAGGCACCTGACGGAATTCAATCAGGCCAGACAAAAAGCCGCTGCACATTATGACCGTGAACTCGGGGACCTGAGCAGGTTGAAGCTTCCTTACCGGGCGCCCTGGTCCACCCATATCTTCCACCAGTATACCATCGTTTTAAATACGGACGACCGCGACAGGCTTGTCGGGTACCTCAAATCGCAGCAGATCCCTGCCATGGTATATTATCCCCTTTCCCTGCACCTGCAAAAAGCCTACCGGGATCTCGGGTATCCTGAGGGAGCATTCCCGGTCACGGAATCCCTCTGCCGGCATGTTTTTTCAATTCCCATGCATACAGAGCTCAGTCCGGAACAAATTGAATATATTTGCCATCATTTAAAGACTTTTCTCAACCGGTTTTAAAATGTCAGAAAAAGACTATTTTGTACATGAAACGGCCGTGATCGACCAGGGGTGCCGGATAGGCAAAGGAACCCGTATCTGGCACTTTTGCCATGTCATGCCGGATGCAACAATCGGTAAAAACTGCAATCTCGGACAGAATGTACTGGTCGCCCCCGGTGTGATCCTTGGCAACAATGTGAAAGTCCAGAACAATGTCTCCATCTACACAGGAGTGATCTGCGGTGACGATGTTTTCCTGGGTCCGTCAATGGTGTTCACGAACATTGTAAATCCCAGGAGCGCCGTTGTCCGGAAGGATAAGTATGTGAAAACCCTGGTGGAAAAAGGTGTAACAATAGGTGCCAATGCAACGGTCATCTGCGGGGTCACACTCGGTGCTTATTCGTTTATAGGTGCAGGTGCGGTGGTTACCAGAGACGTACCCCCCTACGCCCTGGTAATCGGAAATCCCGGAAAGCAGGACGGATGGATGAGCGAATTCGGGCACCGCCTGGATTTCCGGAACGGGAACAGGGCGAAATGCCCCGAGAGCGGTGAAGAATATGAGCTCATAAATGGATCCGTAAAAAAAAGGGTTGACTGAAATCATGACACTGGAATGATATATAATTTCGCCATCATAGGAGTTGCAGGTTATATTGCGGAAAGGCATCTGAAGGCCATTCATGAGACCGGCAATGAACTGCTGGCATCCCTTGACAGGTTCGACAGTGTCGGGATCATCGACAATTATTTCCCGGGAGCTGATTTTTTCGTGGAATTCGAGCGCTTCGACAGGCATATTGACAGACTGCGGCGGGGAGGGAAACAGGTCGACTACATCAGCATCTGCTCGCCGAATTATCTTCACGATTCGCACATCAGGTTTGCATTGAGAAACCAGGCGCATGCCATCTGTGAAAAGCCCCTTGTGCTGAATCCATGGAATATCGAGGGTCTGGCGGAATTTGAGAAAGAGACCGGGAAAAAGGTATACAATGTGCTGCAGGTAAGGCTGCATCCCTCCATTCAGAAATTGCGGAAAGAAATACTGAACGGCCCCGCAGATCATATCCATGACATCAACCTTACCTACATCACCAGCAGGGGGAACTGGTACCATTACTCCTGGAAAGGCGACATCCAGAAATCCGGAGGGATCGCCACCAACATCGGTATCCATTTCTTCGACCTGCTGATCTGGATCTTCGGCGATGTGAAAAAAAACATCACCCATCTTCTTGAATCCGACAAAGCCTCCGGATATCTTGAACTGGAGAGGGCGCATATCAGGTGGTTCCTGAGTCTCGATTACAATGATCTGCCACCGGAAATGAAGGAAAACGGACAGAGAACCTACCGCAGCATTACCGTTGACGGGAAAGAAATTGAATTCAGCGAGGGTTTTAAGGACCTGCATACCCAGATTTACCGGAAAATCCTGGATGGGGAAGGATTCGGACTGGAAGAATCCAAAAAATCCATTGAAACCGTGTATACCATCAGAAACGCCAGGCCGGCCGGATTGAAAGGGGATTATCATCCCTTGCTGAAAAAACTGAAAAAATAGGATAAGATGCTTTCGAAATTACTGGAAGGAAAAAAAAAGCTTGCCGTAATCGGGCTGGGTTATGTCGGACTGCCGATCGCTCTTGAATTTGCCCGGAAAATCAAGGTAACCGGTTTCGATATCAACCGGGACAGCATTGAAAAAATGAAGCAGGGAACGGATCCGAGGGGTGAGGTGCCCGGGGAAGCATTCAGGGATTGCCGGATCAGGTTCACTTCCTCGGAGGAAGACCTGAAGGATGCCGGCTTTTACATTGTGGCGGTTCCCACTCCCATCGACGATCACAAGCTGCCCGACCTGACCCACCTGCAAAATGCCTGCAGGATCGTCGGGAAATGCCTTGAAGAAGGGGATTACGTCGTATTTGAATCGACCGTCTATCCCGGTTGTACGGAAGAGGAATGCATTCCCATACTCGAGCAATTGTCCGGACTGAAGTACATTGACCAGTTCAAGGTGGGATTTTCACCCGAAAGAATCAATCCGGGCGACAGGAAACATACCCTGGGCAGCATTGTCAAGGTCACTTCGGGATGCGATGAAGAAGCTGCCGGGACGATCACCCGCATTTATGAGCTTGTGATCCCGGCAGGTGTATACCAGGTTTCATCCATCAAGGTGGCGGAAGCGGCAAAGATCATAGAAAACACCCAGCGGGACATCAATATTGCTTTTATGAATGAACTCTCCATGATATTCAGTAAAATGGGAATCAATACATACGAGGTGCTGGAGGCGGCCGGAACAAAATGGAATTTTCTGAATTTTTACCCCGGGCTTGTGGGAGGGCATTGCATAGGGGTGGATCCCTATTACCTTTCCTACAAGGCCAAACAATTCGGGCATCATGCCAGGATCATCAATTCGGGCCGCGACATCAACGACGGAATGGGGGCTTACGTGGCCAACCAGGGGCTTAAGCAACTGGCAGGCATGGGGAAGGTGATAAATAAATGCCGTATTCTCGTCATGGGCTTTACCTTCAAGGAAAATGTCAGCGACATCAGGAATACCAAAGTCGTGGATATGATCCGCGAATTCCAGTCGTTCGGCATCGGGGTGGATGTGCATGACCCAAAAGCTTCGCATGAAGAGGTCAGGGAAGAATACGGGCTGGAACTGAAGTCGTCCTTCGAGGGGCCTTACGATGCCATTGTCCTTGCGGTAAATCATGAAGAATATCTGGAGCTTGACGAATCCTGGTTTGCGTCTCTCAGTAACGGCCGGACCCTGTTCATGGACATCAAAGGGATTTTCCGGGGGAGGATCAGCAAACTGAAATACTGGAGCCTGTAGCTCCCTGAAATGTATGAAAGAACTTGTTCTTATTACCGGCGGCACCGGCTATATAGGCTCGCACACGGCGGTCGAGCTGATGGATGCAGGATATGATGTTCTCATTGTCGATAACCTGGTCAATTCCAGAATTGAAGTCCTCGACGGGATCGGTAAGATCACAGGGAAACGTCCCAGGTTCGAAAAAATCGACCTGTGCGATAAAAAGGGCACTTATGAATGTTTCCGGAAATATCCCGGCATCAGGTCCGTCATTCATTTTGCAGCGTATAAGACCGTACCCGAATCTGTTGCAAAACCCCTGATGTATTACGAGAACAATCTCCTTTCGCTGGTCAATCTTCTGTATGCCATGAACAGCCACCGTGTGGAGCACCTTGTTTTTTCCTCTTCCTGCAGCGTGTACGGCCAGCCGGAAACATTGCCGGTGACCGAACAGTCTCCGATCCTCCCGGCTAGTTCCCCCTACGGGAACACCAAGCAGATCTCGGAAGAGATCATACGTGATTCCAGGGATGCCGGAGATCCCATCAATGCCATTTCACTGAGGTACTTCAATCCCATCGGGGCCCATCCCAGCGGTCTGATCGGGGAATTGCCCGTGGGTGTGCCCGATAACCTTGTCCCCTTTATTACCCAGACCGCAGCCGGAATCAGGAAAGAACTGAAGGTCTTCGGAGACGATTACAATACGCCCGATGGTTCCGCCATCCGGGATTACATTGATGTCACGGATCTTTCCAGGGCACACGTGGTGGCCATCGACCGTTTGCTTTCCGAGAAGAACAGGTCAGCATTCGAAATTTTTAACCTCGGTACCGGGAAAGGCCTGTCTGTATTCGAGATCATCAAGGCATTCACCAGGGCCACAGGTGTGAAAATCAATTACAGGGTCACGGGCCGGAGGGAAGGAGATGTCGAACAGGTATGGGCCGACACTTCCCTGGCGAACAATGAACTGGGCTGGAAGGCTGTTATACCCCTTGATGAAACGATGAGATCGGCCTGGAAATGGGAACAGATGTTTCGCAAGGAAAATCCTGATTATGGACGCTAAACGGTTTCATATATGAGAAAGCAGATATAAAACCGCAGCCGGCAGAATTTTCGGCAACGGTCTCATGTTTGACCGGGTCCTGTGAAACCGCAGCCGGCAAATTTTGCTTCGCAAAACTTAATGCTGCTCTTCACAGTATCCGGTCAGATACTGAGGCAGGAATAAAACACATTTTTTATGACAAAGACAATAATCATAACGGGCGGTGCGGGATTCATCGGGTCCCACGTGGTACGGCTTTTCGTAACGAAATATCCCGACTACCGGATCATAAACCTTGACGCGCTTACCTATGCCGGCAACCTGGAGAATCTGAAAGACATCGAGAACCGGCCGAACCATATCTTCGAGAAAGGGGACATTACGGATGCGGATTTCATTCACCACCTGTTTGACCGGTATGCGCCCGACGGGATCATTCACCTGGCTGCCGAATCACATGTGGACCGGTCCATCATGGATCCGCTTGCCTTTATTGAAACCAACATCACCGGTACCGTAAATCTCCTTAACGCCAGCCGCAGGATCTGGGATGCGGAAAAAACCGGGAAACTGTTCTACCATATTTCGACAGACGAGGTATTTGGCTCCCTTGGGGCGGAAGGCCGGTTCACGGAAAGTACCGCGTATGATCCGCGAAGTCCGTACTCCGCATCAAAGGCCAGTTCCGACCATCTCGTCAGGGCTTATCACCATACCTACAGGCTTCCCGTCGTCCTGTCCAATTGTTCCAACAACTACGGGCCCAACCAGTTTCCCGAAAAACTCATCCCACTGGCCATCAACAACATCAAAAACGCTCAACCCATACCCGTCTATGGCAAGGGAGAAAATGTCCGTGACTGGCTGTATGTGGAAGACCACGCCTCTGCCGTGGACCTCATCTACCACAAGGGGAAAAACGGTGATACATACAATGTGGGCGGGGACAATGAATGGAATAACCTCGATCTGGTCCGTCTTCTCTGCGGGATCATGGATGAAAAGCTCGGCAGGCCTTCAGGTACTTCGGAAGGATTGATAAAATTCGTCAGGGACCGTGCCGGCCATGACCTCCGGTATGCAATCGATGCTTCCAAAATCCGGTCCCGTCTCGGGTGGAAACCCGGCGTTACTTTCCGGGAGGGACTGGAAAAAACGGTCGACTGGTACCTGGCAAACCAGCAGTGGCTGGATCATATCCTTTCGGGCGATTACGACAAATACTACGAAACCCAGTACAAACACCGTTAACTGCCCCCCCGGAAGCAACCGGAGCCGCATCCATAAAAACGCGTTAAGAAACCGCCGGCCGGAGCGTCGCGGGCATTCCTGTCTGAGCCCGCAGGGCGAGTTGGAATGCAGAGCAGCGACGGACAGACGGTTTCAGCGGTTTTGTGCCGGCGGCGGAGGCTTGCCGCCGGGGTTCATTCGACGGTAACGGACTTGGCGAGGTTGCGGGGCTGGTCCACATCGCAGCCGCGCATGACCGCGATATGGTATGACAGAAGCTGCAACGGAACAACGGCCAGCAGGGCAGCCAGCTTCTCATCCGCGTGTGGGATCTCCAGGACATGATCGGCCATATCCCTGATGATGGTATCCCCTTCCGAGACAATCGCTATCACGATCCCGTTCCTGGCTTTCACTTCCTGTATATTGCTGACAATCTTATCATAGGATTTGTCTTTCGCGGCTATGACCACTACGGGCATGTTTTTATCGATCAGGGCAATGGGTCCGTGCTTCATCTCCGCAGCGGGATACCCTTCCGCGTGGATATATGAGATCTCCTTTAATTTCAGGGCGCCTTCCAGGGCTACCGGGAAAAAGTAACCCCGTCCGAGGTAAAGGAAGTTTTCGGCTTCCTTGTACATACCCGCGATCTCCCTGAACCGCTCGTTAAACGACAGGGTCCGTTCCAGCTTGGACGGGATCTGGTTCAACTCATTGATCAGCCTGCGGAATTCCTTGTCCGGAAGGTGTCCCCTTTTGTGGCCTATTTGCATGGCCATCATGGCAAGAACGGTAACCTGGGCGGTAAAAGCCTTTGTGGAAGCCACCCCGATTTCAGGGCCGGCATGGGTGTAAACCCCGGCATCGGTTTCCCGGGGGATGCTTGACCCCACGACATTGCAAATACCCAGCACCAGGGCTCCTGCTTCCTTGGCCTGCTGAATGGCTGCAAGGGTATCCGCGGTTTCCCCGCTCTGGCTGATGGCAATGATTACATCATCCTTATTGATAAGGGGATTCCGGTAACGGAACTCGCTGGCATATTCGACTTCAACGGGAAGCCTTGCCAGGTCCTCAAAAAGGTATTCTCCCACAAGACCCGCGTGCCACGAGGTTCCGCACCCGATGATGATGATCCTGCCTGCCTGTTCCAGCCGGGGCATCACATCATACAGCCCCCCGAGATGAAGATCCTTCATGTCAGGGGTGATCCTTCCCCGGAAAGTATCCTGAATGGACCGGGGCTGTTCAAAGATCTCCTTCAGCATGAAATGGGCAAAGCCGTCTTTTTCAATGGAACCTATATCGAGGTCGAGTTGCTGAACATTGGGAACCAGGGTATCGTTTTTTACGGTCTTCAGCACAAGTTCATCCTTCCTGATGATGGCAACATCGTCATTGTTAAGGTATATGACACGTTTGGTGTATTCCACTATGGGAGTGGCATCCGATGCAAGAAAATATTCGTTATCCCCGATCCCGAGCACCAGGGGGCTTCCCTTTCTGGCAGCAATCAATTTATCAGGCTCATTCCTGCAGAGAATAACCAGTCCGTAAGCCCCGACGACCTTTGTAAGCGCCAGCCTGACAGCAATTTCTGCGGACACTTTTCCCTTTATGTAAATGTATTCGATAAGGTTTGCCAGTACCTCGGTATCCGTCTCACTTTTAAAGGAATAACCGCGATCTGCAAGGGTTTGTTTTAAACTTGAATAATTTTCGATGATCCCGTTGTGTATGAGCACAAAATGTCCCTGTGCGGATGAGTGCGGATGTGCATTGACATCACTTGGTTCTCCATGTGTTGCCCACCTGGTATGGCCGATCCCCACATGACCGGAAGTGTCCTTGTCAGATATGAAATGTTCAAGGTCCGTGACCTTGCCTTCTTTCTTGTACATCTTAATGACATCGCCCAGAATGGCAATGCCGGCAGAATCATATCCCCTGTATTCCAGCCGTTTCAGGCCATTTAACAGAACGGGGCAGACATTCTTGTCACCGATATATCCGATTATTCCACACATTTTACAACCTCAAATAAGTAATTTCAAGCCGAATACGTTTATCCGGATCCTGGCTCCAGCCGTACAGCACAACCCTGGTGACCGTTTCATCCGGTGAGGCCGGTTTCAGGGACAATTCAAGATTTTCCACGTTCCCCTGGAGAATGTTTTGTATCTGAACCTTCAGGTTGAGTATGTATGAATTGGCATCCTCGTCATAATCCCCTCCGGCCGCTCCCGGTTCAAGCAAATAATCATAACCTGAATGATATATGCTATCGAACAGGTATAAATCCAGTGAAGAGGGAAAGTACCGGCTTTCCTGCTGGGTAAGTAAAGTGTCTGCAACGTGCAGGATCAGTTTTGCATCAATGATGGCTACCGGCATTGAGTCGAGCCATTCGGTAATACCGGTAAGCCTGATCATGGGAGTGACCCCTGCCATGGACTGAACAAACAGCAGGCTGTCATCTGTTTTTCCGTTGTCAATGAAGGCTTCAATGGGATATCCCGAATAATCATGCCTGAAAAGGTTGAAATGAAGGGATAAGCTTCCTATCGGAAAACTCTTCTCCAGTGAATCGGATTCATCATTGGAATAATAAAAACTCAGCCTGTTGTTGTATGAGTTGAAATCAACGTAGGTGATGATTCCGCCCGGCCCCGGGTCACCGCTTTTAAGGTAGAACCCCTTGACAAGGTCCTGCAAATATTCCGTACTGGACAGCACGGAATCCTCGGCCATAAGGATTCCGTTAATGAATTCATCATCCGTGATCCTGATCCTGATTACGGTATCGGCCGCAGAAATCCATGCTGTGCCGATCTCAGGTTCGCGGTATTTCCCCGTGATATCCATATTTGAATAATAAAGGGTATCATATTCCAGATCTTCCGTATATTCATACGCCCGGATCTGCAAAGGACCGGTCGGAGTTCCGGAATAACTGTCATAATATAAATACATGATCACGGAATCAACGTCCGGATTGAGGCCGAAAGTGTCCTGGGAGGACGAAGCCTGAATCTGGGTCACAATATCCGCCCGGGTAATGCCGAAGTAGGGATCTTCCAGGCTTCCGAACGGATATACGGTTTTGGAAACCCCGGCCAGGGAATCCCTGTACACCGTATATCCCTGGATGACTTCAAGAGAGTCAAAGGATACCAGAAGGGCGTCCTCGTCAGGTAAAAGTTCCAGGCCTATCAGATCGGGTTTGTTCTCACAGGAGAACATTACGGCGAGCAGAAACAGTCCGGCAATTTTCAGGAGGGAAAAGCGCTCATTCCTCATCAACCGCATTCTTTAGTATTTCATCATAAAAGTCAGAATAAGCATTGATATACTCATCAGACGATTTGTATTCAAGAACGGGTTTATTTATCGTTTTGATATATTCCAGTATGGATTTATTGATATCCGGACTGCCGATCACCGCAGCATCGGACATATTCAATGCAAGCCTGGTAAGATTTTCGAAAGTGGGCTGTGCAAGCCCGTTCACATCAACCTTCCTGATGCCGTCAATCATCAGTTTGTCCTTGAATTCTTTCCTGAGGGGCTTGTCAAAATCATCATTGTAAACAGAATAAACGATCCGGGAGCTATTGTAAAGGGGATCGTCCATAAACGATCTCTTCAGATACAGAGGGATAAGCGCCGTGATCCAGCCATGGCAATGAACGATGTCCGGTGACCAGCGAAGCTTTCTTACCGTTTCAAGAACACCCCGGGCAAAAAAGATGGCACGTTCGTCATTGTCCTGAAAATACTCTCCTTTCTCATCCCTCAATACGTATTTTCTGTGGAAATAATCTTCGTTGTCTATAAAATAAACCTGCATCCTGGCCGATTGAATGGAAGCGACCTTAATGATCAGCGGATGGTCCGTATCGTTGATAATAAGATTCATCCCGGAAAGCCTGATCACTTCATGCAACTGGTTCCTGCGTTCATTGATGGATCCGTATTTTGGCATGAAAGTCCGGATTTCACGTCCTTTTTCCTGGATCCCCTGAGGAAGGTACCTGCCTATCCTTGACATTTCCGATTCGGGAAGGTAGGGTGCAATTTCCTGCGAAATGAACAATATTTTAGCTTGCTTCATGAGCTCAAACCGAAAATGCCATGCAAAATTACTAAAAAATCTTCATTTACTGAATTTGCCAACAGCTTATTAACAAGCAAACGATGCAGAGGTTTTGTCTATCTTTGCAGTAAAATCAAATGATTTGCTGGTCCTGAAATCCATTCCTGAAATCAAATCCCGGATCGGGGAACTGCGCCTCGGAAAAAACACCCTTGGACTGGTGCCCACCATGGGAGCGCTTCATGAAGGTCATCTGTCTCTGATCCGCCGCTCAATAAAAGAAAACGAAGTGACGGTTGTCAGCATCTTTGTCAATCCCACCCAGTTCAATGAAGAATCGGATTTCAGAAGATATCCCCGGAACCTTGAAGGTGACCTCGGGATGCTGGGGAAACTGGCATGCGATATGGTTTTTGCACCTTCTGCCGGCGAGATGTATCCTGAACAGGACAGGCGCACATTTGATTTCGGGGACCTTGATAAAACCATGGAAGGCAGGTTCCGTCCCGGGCATTTCAACGGAGTGGCCCAGATCGTAACCAGGCTCCTGTCTGTGGTCGGGCCCGACAAAGCCTATTTCGGTGAAAAAGACTTCCAGCAACTCGTGATCGTCCGTTACCTGGTCAGATCCCTGGATATGCCCGTGGAGATTATTGCATGTCCCGTTGTCAGGGAAAGCGACGGACTTGCCATGAGCTCAAGAAACCGGCTTTTATCCCGTTCCGAAAGGAAAGCCGCCGCCCTGATCCCCATGACCCTGATGCGTGCTGTGGAAATGCCCCCCCTGCATACGGTCAGTGAAATAAGGGAATTTGTTATCCGGACCATTAACGCAGAGCCCCTGCTTGAAGTGGAATACTTTGAAATCGTCGACGAGGAGCATCTTAATGCCAAACGGGACGGGGACGGCCCCGGTCGTTCCAGGGCCTGTATCGCGGTCCGGTGCGGAGCCGTCAGGCTGATAGATAATATGAATATTTCTTTTTAACTTTGCCGGGTTATGAATATCGAAGTTGTCAAATCCAAAATCCATATGGTGACCGTAACGGAGGCTGTCCTCCATTACGTAGGCAGCATCACCATTGATGAAGATCTTATGGATGCCGCCAATATCATCGCCGGGGAGAAAGTGCAGATCGTTAATATCAACAACGGTGAACGGCTGGAAACTTATGTGATCACCGGGGAAAGAGGTACCGGAGTGATCTGTATGAACGGTCCTGCGGCAAGAAAGGTAGCGGTCGGTGATGTAATTATCATAATCTCTTATGCATCTATGGATTTCGAGGAAGCGAAATCCTTTGAGCCGACGATCATATTCCCCGATACTGCGACCAACAAACCCGACAATTGATCCTTCCTTGAAAAAGACCTTTTTCAAAGTCTTGCGTTTTCTGATCTTCCTGTCCATCGGGATTGTCCTGTTGTATTTCGCTTTCAGGGGCATAGACCTTAATGTGTTGTGGAATGATTTGCTGCATGCCCGTTACGGATTCATCCTCCTGTACCTTATGTTCGGATTTATTTCCCTGCTCAGCAGGGCCTGGCGCTGGAATCTCCTGATAGAACCACTGGGCTGCAGCCCTTCCTTTCTGAACAGTTTTTTTTCACTGAATACAGGGTATCTCGCAAATTTTGTATTCCCGAGGCTGGGTGAGCTCACCCGCTGCGCTTCACTGTCCAAAGCTGAAAAAATACCTGTGGACAAATTATTCGGGACCGTTATTGTCGAACGTGTCACGGACCTTTTCATGGTATTTTTACTCTTATTGGTACTGATCATCGGCCGTTTTGACTTTTTCGGGACTTTTATCATGGACAACCTGTACCTTCCCCTTGTGGAAAAACTGAACGGCTCGACAGGAGGTACCCTGATCCTTCTGCTGATCATTGCAGGAAGCCTTCTGGCAATGCTGGTAATTTATTTTATATTCCGGGCCCGATTGTCAAGGATCAGGGTCATAAAGAAAATAAAATCCTTCATTAAGGGTATCATGGACGGACTTAAAACAATATACACCATGAAAAAAAGATGGAACTTTGTTTTTCATTCCATCATCATCTGGGGCAGTTACTGGCTGATGACGTATGCAGCCCTGTTTTCGCTTCCGGCAACCTCGAAACTGCAATTGATAGACGCACTTTTCGTCCTTGTCATCGGTTCATTCGGGTTTATTGCCCCCGTACAGAGCGGTATAGGGGCATATCACTACATTGTGACCCTCGGTCTTACCCTTTATTCCATACCCAAAGAAGAAGGGCTCACCTATGCGACGATCACGCACGGTGCGCAATCCATAATGTTAATTTTACTCGGACTGACATCCATGATGCTCCTGTTTTCCGTCAACAGGAAAACAGCCCCGTCCGAATCAAAACCGGTAACAGAAAATGCACTCAATCGACAAAATCAGGTCCAAGATCCTGCCCCGTGAAAAACTTGCCGGCATTCTCGACAAAGAAAGGGAAGCCGGCAGGAAAATCGTATTCACGAACGGCTGTTTTGACATTCTGCATCGCGGACATATCGAGTACCTTGCCAATGCTTCCGACCTGGGTGATGTTTTTGTCATCGGGCTGAACAGTGACGGCTCCGTAAGACGAATAAAAGGCGGGAACCGCCCGGCTGTGGACGAAGAGTCAAGGGCACTGACCCTGGCCGCCTGCGAGTTCGTGGACTACCTGGTGCTTTTTTCCGAAGACACACCTTATGAATTGCTGCAGATGCTTTTACCGGATATACTCGTAAAAGGCGGGGATTATACGAACATGGAAGACATCATCGGTTATGACATTGTCCTGGAAAGGGGAGGGAAGGTGCTTACCATGCCTTTTGTGGAGGGATTTTCAACAAGCGCCATTTACGACAGGATCCTTGGCTCAGCCGGAAAAAAGGACGGTCAAAACACCTGAGATGGGCAAAACAAAGACAGATTATGTCTGCCAGAATTGCGGCGCGCATTCCGCAAAATGGATCGGTCGCTGTCCCTCCTGCAATGAATGGAATACCTACACCGAAGAGGTCATGGTCAAAGAGGGAAGCAGACAGGAGAATCCTGCCGGCGTCCCTCCACAGCAAATCACCGGCATCCGGTCCGTTGCACAACAACGGCTGAAAACCGGGCTGGAAGAGTTCGACCGCCTTCTCGGGGGGGGACTGGTTCCCGGTTCAATGGTGCTTGTCGGCGGCGAACCGGGCATCGGAAAATCCACGCTTGCCCTGCAGATAGCGCTCCTGGTAAAAACCCGCAAGATCCTGTACCTGTCAGGCGAGGAGAGCGCCGAACAGATCCGGATCAGGGCAGACAGGATCGGCAAGCTGCATGACCGCTGCTATGTGCTGAACGATACCTGCCTGGAAAGTATACTCGCACAGATCGGGAAACTGGAACCAGACCTGCTTGTCATCGATTCGATCCAGACCATATATACAGAATCCCTGGAATCCTCCGCTGGAACCATTTCCCAGATCCGGGAATGTACCACACGAATCCTGCAGTATACAAAAGACCGTGCCATCCCGGTCATACTGATCGGGCATATCAACAAGGAAGGTCACCTCGCCGGTCCAAAGGTACTCGAGCACATTGTGGATGTGGTTCTCCAGTTCGAAGGGGACCAGCATCATGCATACCGCATCCTTCGTGCCAGCAAGAACCGCTTCGGCGCCACCTCGGAACTCGGAATATTTGAAATGACAGGCAGGGGACTGCTTCAGGTCAAAAATCCTTCGGAAATCCTGATTTCCCCTCCCGGAGAGAAAATGAGCGGAAGGGCCATTGCAGCCACACTGAACGGGAACAGACCCTGCCTGATCGAAGTACAGGCGCTTGTAAGCAGTGCAGTGTACGGGACCCCTCAGCGGTCCTGCACCGGGTTCGATCTCCGGAGACTGCATATGATCCTTGCAGTACTTGAAAAAAAAGCAGGTTTCCGCCTGGGGGCCAAGGATGTCTTTCTTAACATTACAGGAGGGATCAGGATTGACGATCCGGCCATTGACCTTGCGGTGACCGTGGCCATATTATCTTCCAGCACGGACATTCCGGTCGAAAGACAATTGTGTTTTGCGGCCGAAGTGGGACTTTCCGGAGAGGTCCGGCCCGTAAACCGGATAGAGCAGCGGATCGCAGAAGCGGAAAAACTCGGATTGAAGTCCATTTATATCTCCGGGTACAATCGCAGGGGGCTCGATCAGGCCAGGTACAAAACAGGAATAATATTTGTATCAGGGGTAGAGGAGGTTTTCAAACAATTGTTTGGATAATTATCCTAAATTCGAAATATGTCTGCAAATTCACTGTTCAGAGAAAATTACAGCCCCTCCTCTCCGCCCTATAATATAGAGGTGCCGGAAATCCAGAGCGGTGATACCTATTACTTTATTACGGAGAGTGGCCTGACCTACGAAGTCAGGTTCGGGAAGAAAAGGGATAATTACCTGGGCAATATTATAAATTTCGGTGTTCTGAGCGATGAATTCGAAGATGAATATTCCGAGACAAACCGCGGTGAGATTTACCGCATTATCGCTACGGTCATTGAGATCATCAGGATATACCATTCCAATCATATCCATTCAGACACCTATGAATTCACGGGTGAATTCAAGGACGAACATGAGACACAGTCGGCTTCCATACGTTCAAGACTCTACTACAGGTACGCGCAAAAAATACTGAACCCGGACTGGGAAGCCAGCCTGGAAGGCAATAAAGTGACAATCCGAAAAATTAAACCAGCCGGCTGACCGCCATGCTCGACGTTAAGGACCTTACCATAGAATACGGACAACAGGACCGGGCGAGGAAAATCGTGGAGGACATCTCCTTTCACCTTGACAGGGGTGATTCGCTCGGTATCGTGGGGGAATCGGGATCGGGAAAAACCGTTACGGCCCTTTCCCTTCTGGGGCTTCTTCCGCAGAGTATGGAAATGATCGCGGGCCGCATCCTGTATACGGCCGAAGGAGGGAAACAGACGGACCTCGGTAAGCTTCATGAAAAGGAGATCGAATCCTGGAGGGGCCGGATTGCCGCAATGGTTTTCCAGGAACCCATGAGCAGCCTGAACCCGACGATGAAATGCGGAGAACAGGTGTCCGAGGCCGTCCGGCTTCACCAGGATATAAAGGGAAAGCAGGCCTTTTCAAAGACTATTGAACTTCTGGAAGAGGTCAATCTTCCTGCAGCCCGGCCCTTTTATGATAAGTATCCTCACCAGCTTTCCGGAGGACAGAGACAGCGGATAATGATCGCCATCGCCCTGGCGGGCAACCCGGAAATACTGATCGCGGACGAACCGACCACCGCGCTGGATTTGACGGTCCAGAAAAAAATACTGGAACTCCTTAGCGGGATACGCCGGAAACGCAGTATGAGCCTGCTCTTCATATCCCATGACCTGGGCGTTGTCCGTTCGGTTTGTGACGCCGCACTGGTCATGTACCGGGGAAAGATCCTCGAGCAGGGAAGCACGGAAAAGATCTTCAGTAAACCCGGGCATCCCTATACAAGGGAACTTCTTGCATGCAGGCCTTCACAGGGATCAAGGAATGCAGGGGCTCCCGTTCCTGCAGTCCCCCCGGGAAAAACCCGGCATTACACACCCCTTCCTCCCCTGCTGGAAGTGAGAAATCTCCAGGCAAGCTATACCGTCAGGAAAAACCTCTTCGGAAAAACCGTTGAAAGCCTTCATGCAGTGGACCGGATAAGCTTTCACATTGAAGCAGGAGAAACGCTCGGGCTGATCGGGGAATCCGGGTGCGGGAAATCCACGCTCGGCAGGACCGTCATCAGCCTGATCCGGTCCCGGAAAGGAGACATACTTTTCAAAGGAGAATCCATTCTTGACTGGAACGGAAGGAAATTGACGGAATACCGGCGGAATGTACAGTTCATCTTCCAGGATCCCTTTTCCTCCCTCAACCCCGGAATCCGTATCGGGAATGTGCTTACCGAGGTGATGAGGGTCCACGGGCTGAACGGGAAAAAGTCCGAACGTGAAAAGGCAGCACGGGACCTTCTCGAAAAAGTGGGCCTCTCGCAGGAGCACTTTCACCGTTACGCACATGAGTTTTCCGGCGGACAGAGGCAAAGGATAGGCATTGCACGGGCGCTGGCGGCAAATCCGCAGCTTGTTATCTGCGATGAATCCGTTTCTTCCCTCGATGTTACCGTGCAGGCACAGATCCTCGATCTCCTCAACGAATTGAAAGATTCATTCGGATTGACCTATCTTTTCATTTCCCATGACCTGGCAGTGGTCAGATACATGTCCGACAGGATCATTGTGATGAGAGACGGGCGGCTTGTGGAATCGGGAAACACGGACGATCTTTTTCACAGGCCCGGTACCGCGTATACGAAGGAATTGATAGATTCCATCCTCGAATGATCATTTGAAATCCTCTTCCCAGTACTCGTAATCAAAGGTATTGTCCATCCGGCCGGCATCATCGTCACAATCAAGAACGACATCGAATCCGGGCGGCTCTTCAAAAACATCCCCGGGCAATACGGTCAGGGTACTGTCGGCATATACCTTCTGCATAAAAAGCCCGTATATGGGCAGGGCCATGTTCGCTCCCTGCCCGAGCGACATTTCGTCGAAATGAATGGAACGGTCGTCTCCCCCCACCCAGACGCCCGCGACCAGTTTGGGAACGATCCCGACGTACCAGCCGTCCGAGTGGTTCTGGGTGGTGCCGGTCTTTCCTCCCATCTCGGCTTCAATGTTATACACCTGCCGGATCCTGTATGAGGCCGTACCTACATTCACCACGGCCTTAAGCAGGCTCATCATCAGGTAGGCGGACTTTGCCGAGATGGCCTCGTGGAGCTTTGGCTGAAAGGTAGACAGGACATTGCCGTTCTTGTCCTCGATCCGGGTAACGAAAATGGGTTCGATATAAACCCCCTTGTTCGCGTAGGTACCGTAGGCGCCCACCATCTCGTACAGGGTTACCTCCGAGGTGCCGAAAATGATGGAGTTCACGGGTGCGATATAGCTCCTTACCCCGAGCTTTTTTATCACGTCATCGATGATGACCTGGGGGGGAAATCGCTTCACCAGCCATGCGGAGATGTTGTTTACCGAATGAGCCAGGCCCCACTTCAGGGTCACCATCTGTCCCAGGTAAGCCTGCCCGCCGCTTCTCGGGGTCCAGGTCGAATCATGCTCCACGTCATAGAAGGTCTGGGGTACGTTCGGTACCTTGTCACAGGGGGTCATACCCTCCTGCATGGCCAGCGTATACAGGAAAGGCTTGAAGATCGAGCCCCCCTGCCGTGCGCCCTGGGTAATGTGGTCGTACTTGAAATACTTGAAATTTGGCCCGCCGACATAAGCTTTCACATATCCGGTTTCCGGGTCCATGGCCATCATGGCGCCCCTGAGAAAAAACTTGTAGTATTTGACCGAATCGATGGGAGACATGACGGTATCCTTTTCGCCCTCCCATGAAAAAACGGTCATCCGAACCGGGGTCTCAAGGACCCTTCGTATGGAATCGAGCGACAGGCCCGAATTACGGAGATTCCTGTAACGTTCCGAATCCCTGATCGAACGGTCTATCATACTTTCCACGATTTCCGGTTCAATATTTTCTGCAAAGGGTGCGTTCGGCTGATCCTTCTTTTCCTCGTAAAATGCCTTCTGGAGATTCCCTCCAAGATGTTCTTCGACCGCCTCCTCGGCATACCGCTGTATCCGGCTGTCTATGGTGGTGTAGATTTTCAGCCCGTCACGGTAAATATTGTAGGGAGTCCCGTCCGGTTTAAGGTTCTTATTGGCCCAGCCGAACAGGGGATTGGTTTCCCATTCAACGGAATCGTACAGGAACTGGCTGTTCATGAAGTACCGGTCCCTTTCCGGCTTCTGTGCCATCATGATCTTCCCGAGATACTGGCGAAGATAGGTTGCCGGCCCGACATTATGATCCTGAACCCTGTAATGCAGCTCTATGGGAAGAAGGGAAAGAGAATCGTATTCCTCCCCGCTCAGGTATCCGTACTTTCGCATCTGGCTCATGACCAGGTTGCGTCTCTGCATGGAGTTTTCAGGATTCTTGACAGGACTGTAGCGGGTGGTCGCCGCCAGCACCCCTACCAGTACAGCGGCCTCTTCGACCTTCAGGGAATCCGGAGAGGTATCGAAAAAAACTTTGCTGGCGGTTTTGATCCCGTACGTATTGTGCCCGTAAGATACCGTATTCAGGTACATGGCAAGGATCTCGTCCTTGGTATAGTTTCGTTCGAGCTTCACGGCGGTGTTCCATTCCTTGAACTTGGCAACTCCAAGTTTCACATACCTTCTTAATTTCCACCTGTAATAGGTCGTATCCCGGGGATACAGGTTCTTGGCAAGCTGCTGGGTGATCGTGCTGCCTCCACCGGTGTTCTGCTGCAGGAGCACGGACTTTATCAGCATTCTTGCCACTCCCCTGGCATCCACCCCCGAGTGCCTTTTGAAACGAATATCTTCTGTTGCGATGAGGGCATTGACAATATTGGGAGACAGCTCCGTGAAGTCGATATAGGTCCTGTTCTGAAGATAATACTTGCTCATTAATACGGAATCGGCCGACCAGACCTCAGAGGCCAGGTCGTTCTTCGGATTTTCAAGATCCTCAAACGTAGGGACGTACCCCAGCCTGCCATTTGCCAGCAGAATGAACAGGATTATCAGAGCCAGAAACGGAATCGAGTAAAGCGACCAGAGAACGATCAGGTATCTTTTCCAACGCCTCGGAGTATTTGGCATACCGGATATGATTTGCGGCTAAAAATACGAATAATTTGAATGAAAATTTTGAAGATAGCTTCCTATTTATTTTACTTTGTGAAGTTTTAAACCATATCGGACGGGCATAGAGATGGAAGAGAATCTGGTCATTGTAGAGTCACCGGCCAAAGCCAGGACCATCAGTAATTTTCTCGGGAAAGGGTTTAGGGTAAAATCCAGTTTCGGGCATATCCGGGATCTGTCAAAGGATAACTTCGGGATCGATATCAATAATAACTACAATCCCGAATACATTATCCCGGACGATAAAAGGAAAGTGGTGGCGGAATTAAAAAAGTCCGCCAGCGAGGCAGGTACGGTATGGCTGGCCTCGGATGAGGACCGCGAAGGGGAGGCCATTGCGTGGCATCTGTCAGAGGTACTGGAGCTGGATCCGGATAAAACCCGCAGGATCGTTTTTCACGAGATCACAAAAAACGCCATCCAGGAGGCCATCGGGAACCCGAGATCCATCAACAAAAGCCTTGTCGATGCGCAGCAGGCAAGGAGAGTGCTTGACAGGCTCGTTGGATTCGAGTTGTCCCCCCTGCTCTGGAAAAAGATCAGGCCTGCACTGTCGGCCGGCAGGGTCCAGTCCGTAGCTGTCCGCTTGATTGTCGAAAGGGAGAATGAGATCGAAGCCTTCCGGATTTCCTCCTTCTATAAGATCACCGCAAAGCTTGAATTCCGTGACCCTGAAGGGAAATCATATGGTTTCCAGGCGGAGCTACCGGACAGGCTGAAAGACAGGGAAACCGCACTCAGGTTCCTGGAACAGTGCAGGGAAGCGGATTTCCACGTGCATGAAATCATAAGTAAACCTGCGAAAAAGTCCCCCGCCCCTCCCTTTACCACTTCAACCCTCCAGCAGGAGGCCAGCCGGAAACTCGGATTTTCGGTTGCACGGACAATGAGCGTCGCCCAGCGTCTTTATGAAGCCGGCAAGATCACCTACATGAGGACCGATTCTGTCAACCTTTCCAAAACCGCTCTTTCCGCTGCAGCGGACATGGTCAAAACCGAATTCGGAACCGAATATGTCAGAACCCGGAATTTTGCAACAAAGTCTAAAGGTGCCCAGGAAGCGCATGAGGCCATCCGTCCCACCTACATGCTGAATAAAAGCGTGACGGGAAGCCGGCAGGAACAAAGGCTTTACGAATTGATCTGGAGAAGGACGATCGCTTCACAGATGAAAGAAGCGCAGCTGGAAAGGACGAATGTCCGGATCCGCATCTCAGGCCTTCCCGATTACCTGGTTGCCAGCGGAGAAGTGATCCGTTTTGATGGATTCCTCAAGGTATATATGGAATCGAGCGATGAGGAAACAGAAAAAAAACCGGGCGGCCTTCTGCCTCCGTTCAAGGAAAATGATCCCCTTGAAATGATCGGGATGGATGCTTCACAGCGATTTAACCAGGCTCCTGTTCGTTATACCGAGGCAAGCCTTGTCAAAAAGCTTGAAGAGCTCGGGATCGGCCGGCCCTCCACCTATGCACCCACCATATCCACCATACAGAACAGAGGTTATGCCGTTCGGGAAGACAGGCCGGGGATTCCGCGTACTTTTCTGGTTTTAAGCCTGTCCGGGGGAATGATCGGGGAAGAAAACGATACCGAGATCGCAGGCAGGGAAAAAGCAAAACTGTTTCCTACGGATATAGGAAGACTTGTAAATGATTTCCTGGTGAATCATTTCAGCAATATCCTGGACTACAATTTTACCGCCAGTATAGAAAAGGAATTCGACAAGATCGCAGAAGGACAGATGGAATGGACCCAGATGATCGACAGGTTCTATCCCGGATTCCACGGGCAGGTTCTGGAAACAACCCAGACCAGTAAAAAACCCACGGGAGAACGTATCCTCGGAACGGATCCCGATTCGGGCAGACAGGTCAGTGTAAAAATCGGCAGGTTCGGCCCGATTGTACAGATCGGAGAAACCGGCAATAAGGAGAAACCCCGGTTTGCCAGTCTCCTTAAAAACCAGAGCATTACAACAATAAGCCTTGAAGAAGCCCTTGCACTTTTCAGGCTTCCCAGGACCATCGGACCCTTCGAAGGTGAGCATGTAACCATCGGTACCGGGAAATTCGGACCTTATGCCAGGCATAAAAACAAGTTTTATTCCCTTGACAAATCTGACAATCCCCTTAGCATCACGCTTGAAAGAGCCATTGAGGTAATCGAAAAAAAGCGTGAACAGGACAGGAACAAGGTGATCCGCACTTACCCGGAGAATCCCGGCCTGCAGGTACTGAACGGCAGGTGGGGGCCGTATATCTCACTTGACAGGGAAAATTTCAAGATCCCCGGGAAGAAAAAGGCAGAGGAACTTTCATATCAGGATTGCATGGAAATCATTGACAATGCAAGGAAAACCAGAAATAAAAAGAAATAATACCCTGCCTGAATGAATCTGAACGATTATTTTGATCCCGTCGGGCTGGAAAGCTCCGCAACGGACCATCTGTCCGACAAAGCCGTTTTCTGCAGAAACATATATATAAACACTCCGGATTCTCCCCTGCAGGATCTTGACCGTTACGACCTTGCACTGCTGGGTGTCCCGGAAGACAGGAACGCATCGGTCAGGGGGTCCTCCCGCTCCCCCGATCTGATCAGGGAACATCTGTACCGGCTCTTCAGGGTGAATTCAAGATTGAAAATCATTGATCTTGGCAACCTGAAACCCGGAAATAACGTGCAGGACACATATTTTGCCCTGAGGGATACCGTTCTGGAACTTGCCGGGCGCAACCTCGTGACAGTCCTTATGGGAGGCAGCCAGGACCTGACCTACGGAATATACCTGGCCTTTGAAAAGATGGGGCGCAAGTTCAGTTTTGCAACCGTCGATTCAAGGCTTGACATGGGAATCATTGACGATGAAATCAAACCGGAATCATACCTGATCCCTATCCTGTCAAGAAAGAAAGAGCTTCTATTCAATTATACCAATATCGGCCACCAGACTTATTTTGTCGACCAGGCGGATATTGATTTTTTAAAGGATAATTTTCATGCCACCCTCCGGCTCGGGGATGTCCGTAAGGAAATCGCCATAGTGGAACCCTGTCTCAGAGATGCCGGTTTTGTAAGCCTGGATATAAACGCCGTCCGGCAATCGGATGCCCCGGGCTGCACGCACCCTTCTCCCAACGGATTCACAGGGGAAGAAATCTGCCAGATCACCCGTTTTGCAGGATTGAGCCAGCAGGTCCTTTGCCTGGGGATGTTCAATATACATCCGGATGCGGATCTGCGGTTCCGGACAAGTCATCTTGCCGCCCAGGCGCTCTGGTATTTCATGGACGGCGTGACCCAGCGAAAGCAAGAAAATCCCCATTCCGCACCTGATGCATTTAAGAAATTCATTGTGAGTCTGAATGAAACGGACCATGATATCATCTTCTATAAGAGCCTTGAAACAGATCGCTGGTGGTTCGAAGTACCGGTACTCCGGAAATCGGGAAGCCGCCATATACTTCTTTCATGCTCCCATGAAGATTACCAGAAAGCATGCAACCAGGAGATTCCGGACAGGTGGCTGAACGCTTTCCAGAAGCTGAATTAGCCTCGTTTTCCAGGTTCGCACAATAATTTTGCTTCCTCCCCGTAACTTTATTGATATAAAAGGGTATAAATGCTTATCTACCCTTGTCTGGTTATTAACATTAATTTGTTGATAATGTTTGTTTGAGATTATTATTTTTACTTACTTTACCTTTTCTGAAAAAGGACAAAAATATGGTATAACATCCTTGTTTTCAGGCAAATATGAAAAAAGACCTTTGTATATTATTTTTCCTTTCATTAAGCATGATTTCCCATTCACAACAAGATCCGCAATTCAGTCAATATATGTTCAATCTGGTTTCATTCAATCCGGGTTATACGGGAAGTTCCGACATGATTTGTCTTTCCGCCGTAAATCGTCAGCAATGGGTCGGTTTTCCGGGAGCCTCCTCAACTTCCCATTTCAACGTCAATGCCGCAGTGAAACCCTTTGGCCTTAACAGCGGAGTGGGTCTGTCCATCCTCAGTGATAATCTGGGTTTCGACAATGACCTGGGGCTGTCGGCCGCTTACGCTTACCGGTTGGGCATCGGACCCGGGACACTGGGAATAGGTGTCGGTCTCGGCCTGTTCAACAAGGCATTGAAAGCACAGTGGTACATCCCCGCCGATCTTGAGGGATCTGTCCCGCCGGATTCCGATCCTTCCATTCCAAAAGAAGATGAAAGCCAGATTGCTTTTGACATGGATGTCGGATTGTACTACAATACAGACAACCTGTATTTCGGGATCTCGACGACCCATCTCAACCAGGCAAAGATCAAATACGAGACCAGCACTCCATACCTGAGCCGGCATTTTTACGCTGTAGCCGGATACCGGTTCCAAACGGGAAATCCCCAGATCGAGATACTTCCCTCGGCCATTGTCAAGTCGGACGGCAGTACCAATTCCTTTGATGCAAGTACACTGGTAATATACAATAAAAGGTTTTGGGGCGGCGTTTCCTATAGAGCCGGTGACGCTCTGACAGGGATCATAGGCATTGAATTGTTCAATGGTGTCCGGGTCGGGTATTCCTATGATTTCAATACGTCAGACATCGGAAATTACAGTGACGGATCACATGAATTTACACTCGGATATTGCTTCAGTGTGAGTCTGGACAAGACTCCCCAAAAGTACCGGAGCATCCGATTTTTGTAAAACGGAGAAATTATTTTTAAAATATTTTTCTTATTTTAGGCTATTGAATATCAGAATCATCAACATCTTTGCAAATAAAAATAAACGGATAATACTCAGATAGCTATGAAAAAGATACTCGCATTTGGTCTACTGGTAACAATTTTTAGCAGTTGCGGGGACTATTACAGCGGAGAACTGGTCGGAGTGCCAGGCAGGAAAAAATACTTTGAACCAGAGCCATTTGGTATGCAGTTTATCACCCAGGGAAGCTTTAATGTCGGGCCGAGCGACCAGGATGTACCTTTCGCACAGAACAATTTCAGCAGGACTGTGACCGTGGAGGCATTCTGGATGGACGAAACTGAAATCACCAATAATGAATACAGGCAGTTTGTTTATTGGGTAAGGGATTCGCTGATCAGGGAATTGCTCGGGGAGGTTATGGAGGAAGATTTCCGGCATACTGTCGATGCTTACGGCGCAGATATGGAAGAAGACATTTTCGGACGTGCCTACTCATTGAACTGGGATACAAAACTGGATATGAGAAGCCTGAATGAAAACGAGGATGTGAGGCAGGCGCTCGATGTTCTTTATTACGGCGTGGAGGACCGGTTATTCGGCCGGAAGGAACTGAATGTGCATAAACTGAACTACAGGTATTTCTGGGTGGACCTCCAGCAGGCTGCAAAAAGGGAAAACACTTTTCAGAATGATTACCTCGAAGACATCGGCGACCTCGACCAGGATCCCGGTTCTTATCAGGGTACTTTCATTACTCCCGAGGGCAACGAACAGCCCATTGAAAACCGGGGTTCATTCATTCTGAAGGACGTTGTAAATATTTACCCGGATACACTATGCTGGATAAGGGATTTCACTTACTCATACAACGAACCCATAGCCAATATGTATTTCTGGCATCCGTCCTACGACAACTACCCTGTTGTGGGGATCAACTGGAAACAGGCGTCCGCATTCTGTATATGGAGGACACAATTGCTGAACAATGCCCTTGCACGGGACGGTGAATATTTCGTGCATGATTACAGGTTGCCCCTGGAAACGGAATGGGAATATGCCGCCCGGGGAGACCTGGATAATTCAATGTACCCGTGGGGAGGCCTTTACACCAGGAACCGCCGGGGCTGCTTCCTGGCCAATTTCAAACCGCTGAGGGGGAACTATGCCAGTGACGGTGCGGTTACCACCGCTGCAGTGGGAATGTACGAACCCAACGAGTTCGGGCTCTACGATATGGCAGGGAATGTAAGCGAATGGTGCGCAAATGCTTATGACGAGTCGGCTTACTTCTTCCAGCACGATCTCAATCCTGACTACAAATACATCGCAACAGACCAGGACGATCCCGTAATGAAAAGAAAAGTGATCCGCGGGGGCTCATGGAAAGACATCTCGTATTATCTGCAGGTCAGCACCCGGGCATATGAATACCAGGATTCATCAACATCCTTTATCGGATTCAGATGCGTACGTTCATATTTGGGCAATAATTAATAATCCAACAAAAAATAAAACCTGATATACCATGAATGTTACAGAACTTGTTCAAAGCGCCGGCTGGAAAAACTTTATGGCCAAGCTATACGGTATTGGTGCTTCCGTTGTGATCATCGGCGCCATGTTCAAAATCCAGCACTGGGCGGGGGGTGGCTTTATGATCACCGCAGGTCTGGCGACAGAGGCAATTATCTTCTTTTTCTCTGCATTCGAACCCCTGCATGAAGAACTGGACTGGACCCTTGTCTATCCCGAACTTGCCGGAATGACCGATCCTGACGAGCTGGATGAATACAAGGATGAAGCGCTTGCCGGCAGGGGGGTTACACTGGAAAGGTTTGACGATCTATTCAACCAGGCTGAAATCAAGCCCGAAACCATTAAAAAACTCGGGGACGGCCTGAGCAGTTTGTCGAATACAGCAGCCGGCCTTTCAGACATATCGGCGGCTTCCGTAGCAACCAAGCAATATGCCGAAAACGTGCAGAATGCCGCAGAATCGGTAGGCGGGCTGGTATCAAATTACGGTGAATCCACAAACAAGCTTGCCTCGGCTGCAAGCAGTCTGTCGGATTCCTATACCAAAGCATCGGAAATGATCAATAAGGGAGGGGCGGAAGTGGCCGCATCTTACAGCAACGCCGCGTCCAAAATGCAGGCCGATATCAATGCCATTTCGCAGGGGAACCAGTCCTTCGGCAGCCAGCTTGCCTCCATGAATAAAAACCTGGAAGCCCTGAATGCAGCATATGAACAGCAGTTGAAAGGTACAACCGACCATATGAAAGGAGCCGACCAGGTATACAGGGGCATCGAGGATATGATGAAAAACCTGAAGGCTTCTGTGGAAGAAACTGAAAAATACAAGGAACAGATGGCGCAGCTCAGCAAAAACCTTTCCGACCTGAATACCATCTACGGCAATATGCTGACCGCCATGAATATAAAATAAGCACGGCAAGAAAACCTGAATTAGAAATAGAATAAGCTATGGCGCACGGAAAAGAGACCCCGAGACAAAAGATGATCGGTATGATGTATCTGGTGCTGATGGCATTGCTTGCACTGAATGTATCCAAGGATGTGCTGGAAGCGTTTGTTCTTGTTGATGAAGGGCTGACAAAGACCACAGAGAACTTCTTTCAGAAGAACGACGTCTACTATGAGGAATTCGAAAGGGCTGCCGCGGAAAACCCTGTAAAAGCCGGGCCCTGGAGGGACAGGGCATTTGAGGTGAAAAGCAGGTCCAACGAACTTTCCCGGTATATCCAGGACCTGAAGCTCGAAATCGTAACCCAGGCGGAAGGGGAGAACACCGAAGCCATACAGGAGGAAACAATACTCGGGCACGAAATCGGGAAAAAGGACAATACCGACATTCCTGCCGTGGTCATGATCAACGAGGGCAAGGCGAATGACCTGAAAGCGGCCATCGAGGAATATCGTGAATTCCTGCTTTCACTCGTCAATGAAGAAAGCGAGAATGTCAGGCATTCCATAGAAACCAGCCTGGATACGGAAGATCCGCCTCCTGTTGAAGGCGAGATCCATACCTGGCAATCGGAGCATTTTGAACACCTGCCGCTGATCGCCGTCATCACACTCATGTCAAAGATGCAGTCGGACATTAGAAATGCGGAATCCGAAGCACTCGCTTACCTGTATACACAGATCGATGCAGGTTCATTCAAGTTCAACCTGCTTGAACCCGTCGTGATCGCCAATTCGAACCATATTGTCCGTGGAGGAGAGTATGAAGCAAGTGTATTCATGGCTGCCTTCGACACAACACAGCAGCCCATTGTTTATATCGGTGATTACGATTCGATCGTCGGAGACGACGGTACCATCGAATACCAGATGGTAGGCGATCTTGGTGTTGACTACGATACCCTGCCCATCGAGGGCGGGAAGGGGGTTTACAGGGTTCCCACTTCCTCCGGCACTGCTACCGGGTGGAAATCCTGGGGCGGCATCATCTCGCTGAAAAGACTGGACGGGTCCTATACCAACAAACCGTTTGGTTCAGGATTTACAGTGGCTCCGCAAAGCCTTGTGGTATCCCCCACGGCCATGAATGTTTTTTACCAGGCAGTGGACAATCCTGTGGAAATATCCGTCCCAGGGTACCCGGCCAATTCCATCAGGGCAGGCATTAACAACGGCCGGATCACGGGAAGCGGGACCAATTACACCGTGGTACCTACCCGCGAAGGAACCGCCAGTGTGTCCGTTTCCGTAACAGTGGACGGCCAGACACGTTCTATGGGATCCAAACAATTCAGGGTGGAGAAAGTGCCCGACCCCTTCCCGACCGTAGCCGGTAATAGAGGTGTTATGAGCAAGGGAGAGATACTCGGACAGCTGGGCCTCCAGGCTACCATGCCCGAATGGTTCAAATTCGACCTTGAATTCAAGGTTACGGGTTATACCCTGTCGGCCAATATTCAGGGTTTTACAAAAGAGGTCAAGGTTGAGTCGGGGAATTTCGACAATGAGACCCGTACCACGATACAGTCCATGAGATCCGGCTCGAGGGTGTATTTTGACGATGTCCAGGCCGTCGGCCCGGACGGAACAACAAGAAATATCGGAACATTAGCCATCAAAATAAGATAATATTAATTATAGTATAACAGGATGAAAACAATTGGCAAATTATTTATATGCGTGCTTGCGGTTCTGGGATTCGGGATGCAGTCCGTCCGGTCCCAGGCCCTCGACCTGGTTGAAAAGCGCGAAGTCTATGACAAGGAGCACATCCCGAATAAGGATCCCATCCCTTATCCATTTGTACGTGAAGCCAATGTAATGTCTGAAAAGACCATCTGGAGGATGATCAACATGAGGGAGACGATGAACCATCCTTTGTATTTCCCGACCATACCGATCGGCGACCGGAGGAACCTGACCCAGTTGCTGCTTGATATTCTAAAGGATCCCCTCCCCGGGCACCAGGTTTTCGCATACAAGCCGTTGCTACCTTATGAATTTGAACAGCCCATGAGCCTGGAAGATATATACGATCAGCTGAAGGTGGATTACATACCCGGGCCCGTTTACGATTCCGTCCTGCAGATGCAAGTAATGGACACCATAGACGTTCAGATCAACCTGGATGACGTAACCCGGCTGATGGTCAAGGAAAAATGGTTTTTCGACAATAAGTATTCCACATTCCAGGTCAGGATCATAGGCATCTGCCCGGTCAGGGTCTACCCGAGGATGCTGGTCGACCAGCAAACCGGCGAGGAAACGCCTACCGGGGAAATCAATGTCCAGCCCATATTCTGGGTATATTATCCGGAAGTAAGGTATTATCTTGCCAAACAGGAGGTTTTCAATCCGAACAACGATGCACAATCGATCTCTTTTGACGACCTGCTGACACAACGCAGGTTCAGCAGTTATATATACCAGGAATCCAACGAATTTGACAACAGACCCGTAAATCAATACGAGAAAGGCATGGATGCCATGTTCGAGGCCGAGAGAATCAAGAATTCCCTTTTCGTGTTTGAACACGATCTCTGGGAATACTAAGGCACAAGACGGTTCCTAAATAAAATCGTCCCCCTTCTGTATCTTGACATCCGTTACGAAATTCCGGATCTTCTGTTCATCCTCCATCCTGCAAACCAGAAGCACGTCATCCGATTCGACCACGATAAAGTCTTCCAGTCCCTGCAGGACCACGAGTTTGTCATGGGGCATGTTAACCAGGCAGTTTTTCAGGTCATAGGTCATAACCTGCCTTCCCACAACCGCATTCCCCGCCTTGTCCCTTTCAAGCTGATTGTGGAGGGAGCCCCATGTCCCCAGGTCAGACCAGCCGAAATCCGAGGTGATCACAAATACGTTGTCTGCCTTTTCCATGATCCCGTAATCAATGGAAATATTCTTGCATTCCGAGTAGGCATATTCGATGAAAGAAGTCTCCTCCTTACTGTAATATTTCCCCTTGCCCTCGCTGAAGATTGCGCCTATCTCGGGCAAATACCTGTTGAAAGCATCCACGATAGATCTGATCGACCAGAAAAATATCCCCGCATTCCAGAAAAATTCCCCGCTTTCCAGAAATACCCTGGCCAGCTTGAGGTCCGGTTTTTCAGTAAAGGTTTTCACGGACCTGAGATTCCTGTATTTCCCTTGTCTCCCGGTACCTCCGTTGACCTGTATATATCCGTAACCCGTTTCGGGACGGCTGGGCGGAACCCCGAGTGTCAGCAAGGCATCGTCCCCGGAAACGAAATCCAGGCCGTCTTTCACGACTTTCAAAAACTTATCCTCCTTCAATATCAAATGATCCGAGGGTGCGACCACGATTCTTGCATCCGGATTTTTATCAAGAATCTTATAGCTTGCATATGCAATGCATGGAGCGGTATTTCTCCTGAGGGGTTCAAGCAGAATGTTTTCCTCCGGGATCCGCGGCAATTGTTCTCTCACAAGCTGTCCGTACCTGCTGTTTGTAACAACCAGGATGTTCCCTGCCGGGATGATCTTCCTGAAACGCTCGAAGGTCTGCTCAAGAAGTGTTTTGCCGGTCCCGAGTATATCCAGGAACTGCTTCGGCTTTGCCGATCTGCTGATGGGCCAGAATCTGCTTCCCACTCCCCCGGCCATGATTACGCAATAATTGTTTTTATCCATATCTTACTTGTTTGGGCCCACAAAATTAGTATTTAATATAATAATAAATCCGGGAGTTTCAAACAGCAAATAATTACTAATTTTATGCTATGCGACTGTTTTACCACCTCGGCAGGTATTATATTCTGATTTCAAAGATTTTTGCAAGGCCCGAAAAATACAGAATGTATTACAGGCAGACCATGCGTGAGATAGAATTCCTGGGAATCAATTCCATCGGGATCATAGTCATTGTTTCTGTCTTCGTCGGGGCTGTGATTACCATACAGACGGATTACAATATCGAAAGTCCGCTGTTGCCGCGGTATCTTATCGGCGTAGGTGTCAGGGACATGCTGCTTCTCGAATTTTCCTCCACCATGGTGGCCCTGATTCTGGCCGGGAAGGTGGGATCGAGCATAGCATCCGAACTGGGCACAATGAGGATTACCGAACAGATCGATGCACTTGAAATAATGGGGGTCAATTCTGCAAGTTACCTGGTGCTCCCGAAAGTCATAGCAACCATATTCTTTTTCCCCCTCCTGACAATTCTCAGTCTTTTTGTCGGCATGGCCGGAGGCTATGCGGTGACATTGCTTACCGACGTGGCCACTCCACAGGAATACATATACGGACTGCAATATGTGTTCTATCCGTATTATTTTACCTATGCCCTGAAAAAAATGATCGTATTTGCCTTCATCATCACGACCGTTTCAGCCTATCACGGCTATTACGCCGAAGGAAGTTCCCTCGAAGTGGGCAAATCATCCACCCGGGCAGTAGTCCACTCGAGCATTGTCATACTGATGTTTAACCTGATCCTGACTAAATTGATCCTCAGATGATCGAAGTAAAAAACATTTCCAAGTCTTTCGGAGAAAATCTTGTACTTGATGATGTCAGCGTGACCTTCGATCAGGGGAAGACGAATCTTGTCATCGGGAAAAGCGGTTCCGGCAAGACCGTCCTTCTGAAATCCATCATAGGCCTGCATGAGATAGATGAAGGAGAGATCATTTACAACGGAAGGATCTTCAATCGAATGGGCTTCCGCGAAAAGAAAAAAGTCAGAAAGGAAATGGGAATGCTCTTTCAGGGAGCCGCTCTTTTCGATTCCTACACGGTGGAAGAAAACGTGATGTATCCGCTCGATATGTTCACCGAGCAGCCTTACAAGGAAAAACTCGACCGTGTAAACTTCTGCCTGAAACGCGTGAATATGGAAAATGTCAACAGGCTGTACCCCGCAGAACTGAGCGGCGGGATGAGAAAAAGAGTTGGAATAGCCAGGGCCATTGCCCTGAATCCCAGATACCTTTTCTGCGACGAACCCAACTCCGGCCTGGATCCCCAGACGGCCATCGTAATCGATCAGCTCATCCAGGAAATAACCAGGGAGTTCAACATCACTACCATTGTAAATACCCACGATATGAATTCCGTCATGGAAATCGGAGACAAGGTGGTATTTATATTTGAAGGGATCAAATGCTGGGAAGGCACCAAGAATGAAATTTTCCATACCGACAACCATTACCTGAACGATTTCGTATTTGCCACCAATCTCACCCGGAAAGTGAAAAGGATTGAAACTCCACGCGGGTAACCGCGTGGAACATATCCGGAGGATTGAAACTCCCGGCAG
>CAYOPZ010000008.1:0-38496 GCA_964406005.1 uncultured Bacteroidaceae bacterium | reverse complement strand
TGAAACTCCCGGCAGTTAGAAAAAGGTGTTATAGAATATCTCTAATTTCAGACCTTAAATTCCTTTATTACTTCTGGCAATCTTACTGATTATCTGCCTTTTACAATTCATATATATTTAGCTATATCTATTTATACTAATATATCTAAAAAAACTGATATTTATCATCCTCCATCCTTGAAATGGCATCACAGAAATTGTTATTTTTAGGCCCGTTTAATCAGATCACCGATAAATTATTGATAATACAGATGAAAAAACTTGTTGTTCTCGGAGCCGGTACAGGCGGAACCATTATGGTAAACAAACTGCGTAAGGTTCTGGATCGTGCGGAATGGGAAATTACCATCGTTGACCAGCATCAGACGCATTATTACCAGCCCGGGTTTCTTTTTATTCCATTCGGCATTTATACCCGGCAGGATGTAATCAAACCCAAAGCCGATTTCATTCCCGCCGGTGTCAAGCTGATTTACCGGACCATTGACAGGGTAGATCCTGAAAACAGTAAGGTTTTGCTTGATGGGGGGCAGGTGCTGCCATATGATTACCTCATCATAGCCACGGGCACACGTACAGTCCCCGAAGAAACGCCAGGTCTGAAAGACAAACTCTGGTACAGGAATATCTTCGACTTTTATACCATTGAAGGTGCGGTCGCCCTCCGCGAGTTTTTCAGGTCATGGGAGGGTGGCGACCTGGTTATGGCCATCGCCGAAATGCCTTTCAAATGCCCTGTCGCCCCTCTGGAGTTCGTATTCCTGGCAGATCATTATTTCACAGAGGTCGGAATACGCGACAAGGTAAACATCAGGTTTGCAACGCCATTGCCGGGCGCATTTACAAAGCCCCGGTCGTCCAGGATGCTGGGAGAACTGATGGTTGAAAAGAACATCGAGGTGATACCCGAATTTTATATCGAGCGCATCGACAACGACAAGCAGAAACTGGTAGCCTACGACCAGCGGGAAATACCCTTCGATGTATTGACGATCGTCCCCGTAAACATGGGCAGCAGGATGATAGAAAGAAGCGGTATGGGGGATGACCTGGGATTTGTTCCCACAGATAAATTCACACTCCGCTCGGAAAAATACGAGAATATATTTGTCCTGGGTGACGCTTCCAATATTCCCACATCCAAAGCCGGTTCAGTGGTTCACTTTGCCGCCGATGTATTGTATGAGAACATACTGAGTGCAATGGAGGGAAGGGAAATGAAAGCACGGTTCGACGGACATTCCAATTGTTATATAGAAACAGGGTTCGGAAAAGGGTCCATCATTGATTTCAATTACGAGACCGAACCTTTGCCAGGCACCTTCCCGCTTCCCGGGATAGGTCCTTTCGGCCTGCTGCAGAATACAAAAATGAACCACTACGGCAAGGTGCTGTTCCGCTGGATCTACTGGCACATTCTGCTGAAAGGCAAAGAAATGCCCATCGAGAATGAAATGACGATGGCCGGTAAAAAATTGTAATAATACCCCGGGAAATGGCTGAAAAAGACCTTCAGAAACAGATCGATGAAATCAATGTAAAGCTGGATGCCATCCTTGAATGTGCAACGGTCCAGAAGTTGCGCAGCGAACGCATGGACGACCTTATGGAAGATGTGAACATCATTGCCAGGGACGCATTCAGAAGCTCGGTGGAAGAACTGGAAAAGCAGGGTGTGGAACTGAACTGGGACGACCTGAAGTTTCTTGCTTTCAAGCTCCTTAAAAATACCGACAAGTTCACCTATGTACTGGATACATTCGAAAGCCTTTACGACCTGATGCATGATATGGGCCCGGTCACCAGGGAAATCGTCATCGATCTGATAAAGAAAATGCATGAACTTGAACAGAAAGGTTATTTTGAATTCTTCAGGGCCATGGCCAATGTTGCGGACAACATTGTAAGCAATTATTCAAGGGAGGATGTGGAATTGCTGGCAGACAATATCGTATCCATCCTGGATACCGTGAAAAACATGACCCAGCCGGAGATGATGCGCGCCCTTAACAATGCATTGAACATTTATCAGAAGCTGGATGTTGAGGACATTCCCGAATATTCCATGTGGAAAGCCATGAAGGAATTGAGAAGCCCGGAAATCAAAAAGGGAATCGGATTCCTGATCACTTTCATGAAAAATCTCTCGAAAGAAAATGTGGTTACATTAAACGAAAAATAATTTTCAGATACATCATTAAATTCTATCAGTTATGGCAACAAAAACTTATGCAGGCGTAAATACGGATGTCACAGAGGAAGGATATCTGACAGATCCCTCACAGTGGAACAGGGATATTGCGGTTGAAATCGCCAGGGAAGAAGGTATTGAACTGACCGATAAACATTTTGAGATCCTGGAATACCTGCGCAAGGAACACGCAGCCGGTATTCCCCTGACCATCCGTAAGGTAGGGAAATCCGGCATTACGGACATCAAGGGATTGTATGAATTGTTCCCGGGCGGTCCGTTGAAAAAATCTTCGCGTATAGCAGGCATATCCAAGCCCACATCCTGTGTATAAACTTAAATCCTGAAATTATGGCTGAAGTAAAGGAAACTCCCTTGAAAAAAGTGCTGATCATCGTGGCGAAAGGATCTATCGAAGACATCTATGCCGGACTGGTGATGGCCAATGGCGCTGTCATGGAAGGCATCGAAACAAAACTGTTTTTCACCTTTTTCGGTCTTGACGCCATTATAAAGAAAAGACAGAACAAAGCGAAAACCGCAACGGTAGGCAACCCGGCCATGAGAATGCCAGGAGGACTGCCTTTCCCGAGTTTACTTGGAATGCTCCCGGGCGTTGAAGCCGGTGTTTCTGCAATGATGAAAAAACAGATGGAAGCACTGGACGTACCCCCTGTTGATGAATTCATTGAAATGATCGTTGCCGGCGGCGGCGAACTCTATGCCTGCCAGCTTGCCTTCGACATGTTCAAGCTGAAAAGAGAAGACCTCGACGACAATGTCAGGGACGTAATCACCGTTGGCCAGTTATACGAAATGGCGGGGGGCGAAGGAACGCAGATCATATTTACCTGATTTATCAGATCCTGTGAAGAGCAACATTAAATCTGCCTTCTCAGACATGCCACGGCAACCAGTAAATCCTGTTTTACAGTGAGGGAAGATTAAGAATGTAGTTTGTACTTCTGCCTCCCTCACCTGAATCCAGCAAGATACCTTTCCCGATCAGGTCTTGAATATCCCTGCGGGCAGTATCTCTATGCACTTTTGTCATCTTCGCCCATTTGGACGAATGTAACTTACCTATAAAATCACCAAGAAGTATATTAATCATCTTGACTTGTCTCTCATTTAGTCGGGTAGTTTTATGTATTTCCCAAAACTTTGCCTTTACCAGGACTTTCGACAATGTTTCATCGGTTGCCTCAAGTGCCTCATTCAGCCGTTCAAAGTACCAAACCAGCCATTGGCTGACATCCAGACTTCCCTTATGGGCAGACTCCAATACAGTATAATATCCCTTTTTTGATTTCATTATCTGAGCCGACATACTATAGAATCTTTGGTTGGTCCTGTCCGCTCTGGCCAATTGAGAATCTGCAATGGCTCTGGCTATTCTTCCATTACCATCATCGAACGGATGGATACTAACGAACCAAAAATGGGCAATTGCTGATTTAATCACAGGTTCCATACTATTGTCCGTATTGAACCACTCCATGAATCGATTCATTTCCACTTCAAGCCGTTTAGCGTCAGGTGCCGTGTAATGCACCTTTTCTCTTCCCATCGGACCGGATACCACTTGCATTGGGCCATGCTCATCATTCCTCCATTCACCAACTGTTATCTTATGCATCCCGCTCCTTCCTGTCGGAAATAAAGCTGCATGCCATCCACACATTCGATCCTTTGTTAAGGGATCTTTATAATTCTGAGTCGCATCCAGCATCATTTCAACAACCCCCTCTACATCACGGCTTACATCCGGCAATCCGGATATATCCATGCCTAATCTTCTGGCTACGGAGGATCTTACTTCTTCCGGGATTAAAAACTCGCCCTCAATTGCACTTGACTTAACAATATCTTCTGTCAATGTCTTAAGTACAGCTTCTTCTCTAAGCTCGAATCCCAACCCCTCCATTCTTCCAATTAATCTGCCTTGCAGATTACGCACCTTACTAAGGTATGGGACCAGTGCATCGTTATTCCAGAAAAAATCCGGCCAATCCTTATTTTGATGTATATACATATCGATTGTATAAATGACGTAATATATACGGCAAATATAGGTTATGTTCGCCTTATTATGAAATAAATGACGCAATATTTACGTCAAAAAAAATGAATAATTGCAGTATTTATCCAAATTCTATTTTGAAAGCAGATATAAAGAGCAACATTAAATCTTTGATTTCCAGCTGCGGTTTAATATCTGCTTTCGAATTCACTGCATCCGGTAAGATCAAAACTCCTTTTACTCGATCATTGGCCGGTCCTGCATTTTTTTGGACATCTTTCGGCAGCCTGTGGCAATATTCAATCCCAGCCTGAGATTCATGGATGAAAAATTCCGGGGTATGAGATAAGCCGAGGGGCCCTGGTCCGTAATGACATAAACGTTCAGCGGACCGAGCCTGAGTGAAAGTCCGAGCCCCAGGTTATGATAATGCCCGTTATACACGGAGTAGCTCAGTGATGTGCTGAACATGCTGATGGGCATTACATTGGCCGAGAAGGTGAACTGGTTATAAAAATTGTACTTGTAGATGCGCGTCCTTCCGACAAAACCCAACCTGATCTTTTCGGTAGGTTCATAAGCGATGCCATAATATACCTTCCCGCTGAGCAGGGCGGTATAGGAACCCTTGGTGGTACCGATACTGTAACTGTTCTCGAGGGAATCGAGCAGTTCCTGCCCCGGATCGGCATCATCGTCGAGTGAAAGTTCCAGTCCCCCGAAGGTATAGTCCATGGTCTGGGAAAACCGGTAAGCCTGGTTCCTCCAGCGTATGAACCCAATGTCAACAAGGCTTGCGGAAACAGCAATCTTTTCTACGGGGTGGTAGTTAAACCCGAAATCCAGGGCAAATCCCGGATTCTTCAGACCGATGAAATTGCTTAATTCGCTAAGTGTAAGCAAGTCTTCCGGACTGGCAGGGAAGCCGAACAGGTCGTCAATCTCCATATTGGACAGGCTGTCTATAAGCAGGGTCCCGTCGTCATCAATTGGCAGAAAATCCAGGTAGGGAACAGTGAGATTATAATCTATCCTGGAACTTATGCTCCACTCATCCATCTCTGTCTTCAGGTTTATATCGGATTCCGTATTCCTGAGGTTTACCAGTCCCATCAGCAGTTTCCCCCGGAAACCCACCTGGAACTCATCATCGCTGTTGAATGAGGCTCCGATGGCAAATTCATGAAAATAATTCAGGTCCGGACCGAAGCCGCCGAAGCTGAAACGGTCCTGGTTCTTTGTCCCGTTGATAAGGAATTCAGCCAGGTCTTTCGGAAAGGTAAAACCTGCGTCCATCCGTTCCGTGAAATCAACTGTGAAATAAAAATTTTCCCTTCTCCATCCTGTCGACAAAATAGAGGTTCCCAGTTCGAATCGCAGTGTATTGGTCTGGTCAAGGGCATCAAGAAAGGCCTGTTTGTCTCCCTGGGGATGCATGAAGGTGATGATCCGGTCGAGGGATGAGTTGTAGGAAAAGATCTCATTGTAGGCCACGGGCAATTCAAGATCGAGTTTAAGGGCCGACAGAACCGGAAACCCCACGTATGTATTGCAGTTTGACTGGAACGCCGGGTTCAGCTGGTTGGCCTGCGGAACACCGAACATATGGTAATAGGTGTTGCTGAACTGGGCCGAAAGCGTCGCCCGGCCTGCAAGCACCATAACTGCTGCCAGTAACAGGGTACGGAAATCCGGTTTTATATGCATGGTGACGGGTATTTGGTTCCTCATTTCCTTTAATCGCTTCTCAGGCTCACTTCGGCTCCTGCACCGATCTTGAAATACAGTGAATACTCCGAATAAAATTTAACATCCCGGGCCGCTCCCATTGCATCGTTCGTTGTTTCAACCCAGGCTTTGAAAAGCAAATTCTGCGCATCCCATATATTCTCTATCTGCAGCTGGGTCAGAGATACGGTCGAACTGCCCGGCGTACGCGCGATGACCTTCCCGCTCCCGTCCAGCTCACCGGATGACAGGATGCTGCGGTTCGTATCGTCAAACAGGGAATCCAGGATCACATAATTCGAATCCATGAAATAAGCCTGAACGTCAAGTTCCAGGGGCAGGCCGTTTTCCGTATCCAGTGTGAGCGTCATGGAATTAATATCTTCTGGACCGATATCCGAAATATCTTCAAAGGGAGAGAATTCAAATGTATCGGCCAGCACCACATCCTCTATCTTAAGGTCGAGGGGTATACGTGCTTCCACATCTACGCTCAGCCCGCTTGTGTCCTGCAGGAAATTATCGGTCTCCCCGCCCGGATTGGCCTGTGCCCTTACAGAGAATTGCAGCCCCCTGAGATCCGTGGTTCCGATCTCATAAAAATTACTGTTAGACCGGTCTATGGAGACTTCCGTGCGGACCGATTCCCCCACCTGATCCAGGCCGGGTGCGCCGATCACGATCGGATTGTCTGCCGGGTCAATATTTATGGCCGTAACGGACCCGCCTTCAAAGCGCCCTTCCATATCGAGCAGTTCGATGCTGAACACCACCCCGAAGGAGTTCATGATGTCCAGGTGAAGCTGCGGATCGTTCAGGCTTACCGTGCCCTCGAAACTTCCTTCAAGAAGGTCGAAATCCATTGTCTGGTGGTCAATGAGAAGGCTGTCAAAGGAGCCAATATATCCGTACAGAGTTTGGAACTCGAGGTCCCGGAAACTGTGCGTGATATCCACCACCTCGGACGACAGGATGTCCTCGCCCGAAGGGATCAGATAAAAATCGAACACCAGATCGAGTAAAGTGGTATCCGGGTCGGAATTGTCAAGCGCTATGGTGGTCCCGGCAAGGTCAACGATGAACTGGTCGGTGAATGTCCCCGACGGATCGCTGATCTCTATGGTCTGCATATAGGGCTGCCCGTTCATCTCGATGGCATTGGAGTGGATCTTGAGGATCCCGGTATGCCTGATGGTCGACGAGACATCGATTACCACTTCACCCCCTTTCAGCTCTATGCTGTCGATCCTTTCATCCCCGGTCCGCTGGAATTCGAAGGATTTGTCCTGTGAGAACAGTACGGTATCTCCCAGATTTTCCAGGGAATCACCCGGAAGATCATAGGGTACGGAAAAGAAAACCTGGATGAACTCCTGGTCGGGCAACACACCGAAGAAATCTCCGGCAGACAGGCTTGTGTTCGTGTCGTAAACAAAAAACAACAATCCCGAGTCGTCTTCAGACAGGAAATCCGACCGGTTGAGTTCCGACAGCAGATCATCAATGCTCAGGTCACCGTAGACCAGGGGCGCCTGGAGGCCGGGTTCCCATTCCACCGTAGTGTCGTATTTATCGAATTCAAATTCTTCGTTCATACAGGCTGTGACAAGGAGGGAAAGAACGAACGCGAGCGGGAAGATCTTTGTTCGGCACATAGATTTCAGGCTTTATGATCTTTTCATTGTACGGAATAATTATACAAAAAGTTATCGTCACTACCTACTATCAGGTTAAATTTACTGTCGGTTCCGCTGAAAACCCCTATGCTGAACAGCGTTGATCCCCTGAGCGGGAATCCCCTGTACAACGTTCCGTCGGCGTTCAAAAGATAGATCTCATGCCGTTCTTCGGATACCACGCCGATCTTCAGATCGCCCCGCGAAAACCGGTAAATCACCGGTGGCTGGCTGATTTCAGACCGGAAGGTGTAGGTAAATTCCCGTGACCTGTCTGCATCGAACACTTTCATCCCGGTCCCGTCCGTAAAAATATATTCCATGCGGCCGTCACCGTCAAGATCGGCATAATTGAAATAATGGTCCCCCGGGAACGTGCCCAGATCCACCTGTTCCGACCTGCCGTCGAAATAGATGAAATGCACATGTCCCATGGTATCCGTAACAGCCAGCCTGGGCTCCGTGCCTGGGGTATTGCCTTCGAGGGTGAAACCGGCATTCCCGGCGACCGGGAAATGCTCCCGTACCCTGACCCTTGTCTGTCCCCTGCGGTTAAGTATATAGCATGTCAGCCGGTCTGCAAAAACCAGGTAATCACGATCCCCGATGCGAAAATACTCGACGGGTTTTGTTACCATACTCTCGGTCTTGCCGAATTCCCATCCCCCGACAAGGTTCCCTTCCTTATTATACAGGTAAACCCCCCTGTCTTCCCCGGCGACGGCAATCCTGTAATCCATGTTGTCCTCGTAATCAAAAAGCGCCATGCCATTGGTGGCCGGGGAACGGAGTTTCACGGGAAACCTCTCGACATAATTCCCGTTCCTGTCGATAAGATGAAGCTGGTCTTTCGTATTGAACATCATCTGGAGCTTGCCGTTCCCGTAAAAATCGATCTGGTAAATATCGCTCAGTATCCTGCCTTCGATCTTTTGTTTCCACAGGATCCTTCCCGAGCTGTTCATCAGGTAGATGTTATTATCTGCATCCTGCACAAATATCTCATTCTCCTTTGTATAATGATTTACGACCAGAGCGGGTTTGGTTACCACAGGCCGGTCAAGCCTGCTTTCCCAGACGGTTTTCGCTTCCTCCCTCAGTTCCGGGGTATATTTCAGGATGATGTTGTTATAGGCCATATTGTTTTCAGAGGTCAACTGGTATGCCAGGGCCTGGAAATTGTCAAGGTGTTCCTCCTGCTTTTCGATCTTCCGGAACAGGGATGGTTCCAGGTAACGTTCCAGCACTTTTGCCGAAGCCGGAACGTCAAGGTAGAAATAAAGGTTGGAACGGGAGGCCAGGTAATCTGAAAACTGGCTGAAATAAAGATTGCTGCCCAGATTATCGCCCAGCTGGTTGGCATAAATATATGTCGACAGGGCCTGTATGGAATTCCCGAATATCAGACAATTGTCATAAAATGTACAATACTTGCTGTTTACCTCCCCGAAAACCTGCCCGAACAGCTTGGCAGGAAGAAACGGGACCGGCACCTTGTAAAAAGTATAGTTCACATCGTTGTTTACCCTGCTGTGAAGAATCAGGGAAGAAATGTCGATATCGTCCGTTTCACCGATCCGTGTAAGAAATTCGCTTAATTTCTCTTCAGCCAGGCTTTTGCTTTTTGTATTACAGATCACAAAGGCGTTCTCCTCCCAGCCGGAATTCCTGATGTCCGTAATCACCATCGCCACCTGCCTGTCTATTACGGGCAGGAACAATCCGTCAACATCCATATTGTATTTTTCATTCAATGCCCTCAGATCCCTGAGATAAGACCTTCCCCCTCCGCTTATCTCGAGGTAATTGATATAGTCTTTTTTATACTCCTGAAAATCATCAAAGCCCAGGGCAAGGAAAGCCGCTACCGAAGAGGGCACTACATTTTCGATATCCAGTTTCTGCGGCTGGTGTTTCAGGATGATGTTCAGATAATCATCCGATTCCGGGTCACACCAGGTAAACCCGTTCAGCAGCATTGCATTGTGACGAAGGTTGACATCCAGCTCCGACCAATCTGAAAATTGCAGCATGCCCTCAATCCTGCCCGCGTACCTCTGTCTAAACAGGTGGCTTATAAAGCCCGGGAAAACCTTGAAATTCACATATATATTCCCGCTTACATTATGACCCGCCGTTCCGGAAACTTCCCGGTATCCGCGCTCATCCGCCACGGATTGCTGCAGGCCGATCTGCCGGATGGCATCTTCCAGCAATATTGAAGAGGGACTGAGCAAAAACAGTCCGTGCGATACGGTGTAGGAGAAATTATCCTTTTCCCTGTGCTTCGGAAACGTAATATCATAAATACGGACATCGTCGTATTTCCGGTTAGATATCAGGGCACCTTCCGGGACCCTTTCCATGACAAAGCGTATGATCTGCTTCTCATTTCCAGCCTGACTCAGAGGAATATAAAGCATATACTCATAATTGCCTTTTCCGGATTTATGAAGGGAAACCAAAACATCCGCCTGCCTGTACAGGCCCGAGATCTCATTGTCGGAGCGAAGCAGCGTATCCAGTCCGGCCAGCCGGGAACGAAGACCCGCAATGGATGGAAACACATTCAGTTCTTCCCACATCGGGTTCCGGGGCAGTTCATCCCTGATAAGTCCTGCAATATCTTCCGCACTGATGATCATTGCCGCATCGTTGGGAACTGCTTTTATTGCATCCACTCTCCCGATATTCCCCTTTCTCAGCTCAAAAAATGCATAGGCAAGCACTCCGAGAAATATGATTACAACGGTCCCGAAAAGGATCTTCCTGATCATAACTGGTTCATTATCTATGGCTTGACCCAAAATTAAAAAATAATCCCTCCAACGGGAAATATGCACGCCCGGTTTTTCAAATGCCTGCTGTTCATATCTTTTTAATGCATTCCTTATCCGGGGATTTTTTTATTTTTAATGAATTGAACCCGTAAAATTGGGATCCGCTGCAAAATATTTCCTTTTCTCCATGGTTTCCGCGATCTGCCTGGTATCCCCGGGAGACCTGCACGGCCAGGATACCCTTCCCCGGGTCCTGCAGCTTTCCTTTCCAGTGCAATCCGGGAACCATCAGTACCAGCTCGTGAACTTCAACCTGCCCGAACAGGTAAGGGTGAAGGTCAGCGACCGGCACGGGAATCCCGCTGCCGGGGTGCGGGTCTTTTTTATTTCCGCCGAAAAACCGGAAGAATCCGAAGGATTCCGCTTCGAGCCCGAAATCGCCGTAAGCAACGATGAGGGAATCGCCACGACGCAGGTCAGGCTTGGCTCGGAACCCGGTCAGTACCGTCTGCTGGCAAGGATACAGGGAGACATCGCTGCGGATACCATCCTTTTCAGTTTCCAGGCCCGGGACAGAAACTGGCTGATATTGCTTGTATCGGGGCTGCTCGGCGGACTCGCACTATTCCTCTGGGGTATGAAAATGATGAGTAACGGCATGCAAAATTCAGCGGGCGACCGGATGCGCAGCATACTGGGCAGCCTTACCCGGAACCGTTTCATTGCACTGATCATGGGCGCATTTATTACGACCGCCATTCAAAGCAGCAGCGCCACTTCGGTCATGCTTGTCGGATTTGTGAATTCCCGCCTGATGGAATTCCGCAAAACCATCGCCATCATCCTGGGCGCTCTGATCGGAACAACCATTACGGCACAGATCATCGCATTCAGGATCACCGACTATGCTGTGCTGATCATTGCCGCAGGCTTCTTCACATACACCTTTTCCGGCAGGCAGGGAATAAAAAACATCGGGGAAACGATCCTGGGCTTCGGTATTCTTTTTTACGGCATGCACCTGATGTCCGAAGCCATGTATCCCCTGCGGACCTACACCCCTTTTCTGAATATCCTGGTCAACCTGGAAAATCCCCTGCTTGCGATCGCAGTTGGCATAGTATTCACCGCCCTGATCCAGAGCAGCAGCGCCTTTATCGGGATAATGATCGTACTGGCCTCGCAGGGATTGATGAGCCTCGAGGCCGCCATCCCGCTTATCCTCGGATCCAACGTGGGAACGGCGGTGACCGCCATCCTGGCAAGCCTTAATGCAAGCAGGGAATCCCTGAAAGTGGGAACGGCCATGATCCTTATCAAGATCGCCGGGATACTTATCCTGGTCTGGTGGATCCCGGCCTTTGCAAGGTTTGTCGAACTGATCTCGCCAAAATCCATGGCGGTCACGGATACCCAGGCCCTTGCAGAGGTTCTTCCCCGGCAGATCGCGAATGCCCATACCCTCAACAGCATTTTACTGGCGGCTGTCTTCATGCCTTTTACAGGCCTTGTGGCAAGGCTGACAGACCGGATCATCGGGGAGTCCGCGGAACCGGAGGAGATGGAGTTGAAAACCCAGTTCCTTGACCAGAAGTTCGGCAAAACGCCTTCCCTTGCACTTAACCTTGCCAAGCAGGAAGCCATCCGTGTAGGCAATCTTGCCAGGGAAATGGTCTATGATATCATCCTGCCTTTCACCGACAAGAACGAAGAAGTGCTGAAAGTCATAGAACGAAAAGAAAAAACCGTTGATTTTCTTGCGGTCGAGATCAATAATTTCCTGGCCGGTACAATCCGGGGAAGCACCGGGGGAAAAAGGATCAATGAAGCCTTCCAGATCATGTATACGGTCAAGGAATTCGAGAACATGGCGGACGTCGCATCCAAGATCCTTTCAAAACGTGCCCGGGACTGGATACGGTCGGATGTGGATTTTTCGGTACAGGGAAAGGAGGAACTGAAGGATTTTCACAAACATATCATGAACCAGCTGAACCGGGCCATGGAGGTTTTCAGGGACCTGAACCTGGAACGGGCAAAGGAGATGAAGGCAAGGCATAAAAAGCACCGCGTAATGGCCATCGAATACGAAATGCAGCATTACAGGCGGCTGCAGGAACAGATCAGGGAATCCAGGATGAGCAGCGAAACCCATCTCGAGGTGATCACCATGCTCAGGAATATTGCCAGCCATGCCACCAATATTGCCCGCATTCACCTTAACCAGTTTAATAAGACAAATGACACGAATTGATCCGACCATACACGAAAGCTGGAAATCATTGCTGATCGACGAATTCAACCGGCCCTATTTTATTGCCCTCAGGGAATTCCTGGTGGATGAAAAACAGAAGCATGTCGTATACCCGCCGGGCAACAAGATCTTTTCGGCTTTCGACCGGACGCCTTTCGACAGTGTAAAGGCGGTGATACTCGGACAGGATCCCTATCACGGGAAAGGACAGGCGCACGGATTGTGCTTTTCCGTGCCCCATGGCATACAGGCCCCTCCCTCCCTGGTCAACATCTTCAGGGAACTGCACGAAGACCTCGGCATTCCCATGCCCGGTCACGGCAACCTTGAGGCCTGGGCCGACCGGGGTGTACTCCTGCTGAATGCCACCCTTACGGTCAGGGCCAACCAGGCAGGGTCCCACCAGAACAAGGGCTGGGAGCAGTTCACCGACTGCGTGATAAAAAAATTATCCGATCAGAAAGAAGGGCTGGTATTCATTCTCTGGGGCAGTTTTGCACAGGCCAAGGCAGGCATGGTGAACGTACAGAAACACCATATTCTCAGGGCCGCCCACCCTTCACCCTTCTCCGCCAGTTCAGGTTTTTTCGGCTGCAGGCATTTCTCCAGGACCAACACCATCCTCGAAGGGCATGGCAAGGAACCCATAGACTGGAATCTTTCATGAAAGCCTGTATTTCCTGGCCACATACCGTACAGGCGCCCAGGCGGCCAGGAATCCGATCACAAGAACAACGGCAAACACTTTTATCACGTCCTGGAAAAGGAAAACCACCGGGTAGGCATCAATGATAAAAGTTCCCGAGCCGGAAAGCTTAATAAGTCCGTAATGTGCCTGCAGCCATGAAACAAATGAACCGAGGACCAGCCCGATGACGGCGCCCGATATGGAGATCAGGTATCCCTCAAGCAGGAATATCCTTTTGATCAGCCTGGTGGAAGCCCCCAGGCTGTCCAGGGTATTTATGTCCTCCTGCTTGTCAAGGATGAGCATGGTCAGGGATCCTATGATGTTGAACGAAGCGATCACCAGGATGAATGAAAGAATGAGGAAAATGGCCCATTTTTCCGATCGCATGATACGGTAAAAAAGCGCATTCTGCTCGTTCCTGTTCTGCAGCCTGAACCGGTCACCCAGTATGCCTGACAATTCTTCCTGTACAAGCTTCGGATCATAACCGTCTGCGAGATCCAGTTCAATCGCCGTAACCTCCGTACTGTACTGAAGGAGATCCCTGGCAAAAGCAAGGGGCACAATAATGTACCTTGAATTGATCTCCTGCTCAATGGAGAAAAAGCCGGAAGGGAATATATACCGGCGGTTGATGGCCTGCTCGGGATTTACGGACACGCTGCCGGTCCGCTTGATCACGTAGATATTGACCGGGTTCAGAAAATTGAGACCTATGGCCAGGTAATATGCGATGCCGATTCCGACTACTGCATTCGGCCTGTTGTTATCCCAAAGACGGTATTCCCCCTCGACGATCATGCTGTCAATCCCGGTAACCAGACTGTAATTATCATCCACGCCCTTCACGGTGGCAATATACTGCCTGTCTCCGTACCTTAAAAGCACGTTCTCCTCCAGCACTTCGGAATAGCCGGCCACTCCCGGATGCCTGAACACCTCATCAAAATTGGTTTCGGCGGGATCGAAGACTTTGCCTTCCGCCGGGGTGATCTTCAGTTCCGGATCGAAAGAATTGTAAAGGGACTTCACTATGCTGTCGAACCCGTTGAAAACCGACAGCACAATGATGAGCGCCATGGTGCCCACTGCCACACCCGCCACCGAGATTGCGGAAATGATATTGATGGCATTCCGGGATTTCTTAGCCACCAGATATCGTCTTGCTATATAAAAAGGAAGGTTCAACTATCTTATTTAAAAGCTTTTACGATAAGTCCCGTCCCCGTATTGTACCTTGTCCTGACATCCAGGAAATTCAGGACCAGGCAGAACGGAAACGTTACAATATAATAGAAAGGGAGTATGAAATAAAACATTCTGCTTTTATTGAGCATGACGATGGGATATTTCATGGAAAGCCGCCAGGATATCCTTCCCGGCCATCCGTAGGAATACCTCGGATCAACCCGGCTGAACCCGGCCGATTTCATCTTCTCCTCAATTTCTGCGATGCCGTAGCCGTCACGGACATGCTCTTCTATGAACGACTTCCCTTCTTTATGGCGGACATCCGATCCGCCCCGGTCGGAAGGTGTCGAGATCAGCACCATCCCTCCTTCCTGGAGGGAAGCGGCAAAATTTCTGAATACCTGCACATCGTCCGGAATGTGCTCCATGACATCCACACAAAGGATCAGTCTGTACCTGCCCTCCTGCCTGTATCCCGTAAGGTCGCGGACCTCGAAATGTATCCTGCCTCCGCGCCCTGTCTTTTTAAAAAAATCATTGCAATCCCTTACCTGTTCCTCTTTCACATCCACGCCCGTGATCTTCCACTGCCTGAAAAGCCCCGACATGAACCAGGTATACTGGCCGAATCCTGACCCGGCATCCAGGATCTCCCCCTGCCCGCTGATCTGCCTCCTTGCGATCCTGAGCTCCCTCCTGATATGCCAGGCCCTGAGTAACAGGAGGTCGAGCAGCCGGTAGAACAGTTTTCTCAGAAAAGGGCTGCGGTTGAATACACGTCCCAGGCTTTTCTTGATGGGATCGTATCGCATACTCATTCTTTTAGCAGCCTGTCTATGCCTTCCATATATTCGAGCGAATCATCCAGGATGAACCTCAGCTCCGGCACACTTCTAAGCTGGTGCCTGATCCGGTTGCCCAGCTCCCGCCTGACAAGGCCGGCATTTTCATCCGTGACCCTTCTGAAATCCTCCTTTGTGGGAAGCGGAAAAACACTCAGGTATACACGCGCCTGGCCGAGATCCGGTGTCATCCTGACCTCCGTAACCGTAATCATCCTGCCGTTGAACATATTCCTGCCTTCCCTCTGGTATACATTGCCCAGTTCCTTCTGAAGCATCCTTGATACCTTGTTCTGCCTTGTTCTCGTCATGTTTTTAAGATTTCCGGATCACCGATCCGCGTTACAGGTTTTTCAGAAAGGTTTGAATCCGATGATCTCCCTGACCTCTTTCAGGGTTTTTGCTGCACTTGCACGGGCCTTTTCTGCTCCCAGGGTTACAGCCTTCCTTATATAGGCTTCATCCGCAAGTATCCCGTTGATCCGTTCCCGGAGCGGAGTAACTACCCCTATGATGTCTTCGGCAAGTTGTTTTTTCATATCCCCGTAACGGATCCGGCAGCTGTTGTACTGCTCCCTGAAATGATCCACGGTATCGGCGGATGAAACAATTTCCATCAGGGTAAAAATATTCCTTACCGGCTCCGACATTTCCTGGTTTTTCCGCGTGGGCCCTTCGTCGGTAACGGCACGCATTACCTTTTTGCGGATCACCTGGGGATCATCCACGAGAAAGATCCCGTTCCCGGCGGTCTTGCCCATTTTGCCTGTACCGTCAAGACCCGGCACTTTTATCAGGTCTTTCCCGAAATTGAAAGGGGAAGGCAGGGGGAAATAATCAACCTTGTACATATGGTTGAACCTCCTGGCAAATCTTCGTGCCATTTCCAGGTTCTGTTCCTGGTCCTTTCCCACCGGAACATATTTCGAACGGTGAATGATGATATCCGCCGCCATAAGGACAGGGTAGGTAAGCAGTCCTGCATTAATATTTTCCGGCTGGCTGCGTATCTTCTCCTTGAAAGTGGTCGTCCTCTCCAGCTCTCCCACGTATGCGTTCATATTCAAAAGCAGGTACAGCTCGGGGATTTCCGGAACATCGCTCTGAACATAAAGGGTCGACCTTTCGGGATCTATGCCGGCAGCCAGGTATTCCGCCAGCACGGTCTTTACGTTACTGTGCAGGTCTTCCGGTGTAGGATATGTTGTAAGTGAATGGAAATCGGCCACGAAGAAAAAACAATTGTAATCCTTCTGCATTTTCACAAAATTCGTGACCGCACCGAAATAATTTCCCAGGTGCAGGTTACCTGTAGACCGTATGCCGCTCAGAACCGTATCCATATCTGTTGAACCCGGATACAAAACTAACCAAAATGTCAATCCGTCCACGATCAGGGCCGGAAAAAGCGTATTCCGGCACCTTTCATCCCGGGAAATGGCCGGTTCAAGCCTTCGGGAGATCGTTCCGTCAACCGGGGTTGCAACCAATTTTTAAAATTAATTGTCTCTTCAACAGTTATTTATACAATCCGGACCGTTGTTAATAAAAAAAATGACCAGTAACGTCAATTATGGATAACTTTTATCTCCGATTGTAAACCGGTTATTTTCAGATTCTTGCACTAACTTTACAGGAGCGAGGGTAACTATTATATGATATTGGGGTATAAATTATATAAATTCTGTCCTTCCGGGTAATGAAATTCAATATTAAAATACCAGTCCTGTCCATCATCGCATTCCTTGCACTGGCTCCCGGCGCCGGCTTTGCCACGCCTTTTACCATTACCGTGGAGGCCGACAGCATAAGCTGCTACGGGGCCGACGACGGTTCGGCTGCGGTCACTGCCATTGCAGGGGGGACCGCGCCTTTCACCTACCAGTGGCTCGATGGAGAAAGCAATCCCATCCCCGGGGAGACCGACAGCACCATCACCGGGCTTGCCCCCGGAAATTACTGGGCCTGGGTATTCGACGATGACGGTGATTTCGACCTGAAAAGCTTCAAAATTGAGGAACCCCTCAATATATTCATATTCAATGTTAGCGCCACCGGGGTTACATGCAACGGGCTGAGCGACGGGTCCATCAGCATATCGGCAGTCGGAGGGACGGGAACGCTCGAGTATTCCATCAACAACGGGGCGACATACCAGGCCGGGAGTGTATTCAACGGGCTGCCGGCCGGCGACTACAATGTGGTCGTCAGGGACCAGAACAACTGTATCAAAAGCTACAGTTCCAACCCGGTCACGGTAAGCCAGCCGGCCGTGCTGGCCATCACGGTGGACGCGGTAAACGACATTACCTGCTTCGGGTTCACGGACGGTTCCATCGAGGTCTCTGTTTCCGGCGGTACCATCCCCTACAATTATGCCTGGACCGGGCCGGGGGCCTACACTTCGGGAGACGAAGACATCAGCGGCCTGGCCCAGGGGGATTATGACCTGACCGTTACGGATGACAATGGCTGTACGGACAACGTGGGCCCGCTGACCATCATCGAACCCACCGAAATCACCATAGTCACGGACAGCGTAAAGGACGCACTCTGTAACGGGGACAATACCGGAGCCGTATACGTTTCGGTCACGGAAGGTACGCCGGGCTATACCTACGACTGGTCGGGGCCTGGCGCATTCGGTTCCACCGACCAGGACATCACCGGCCTTTTCGCCGGTTCCTATGACCTGGAAGTGACCGATGCCAACGGCTGCATCAAGAACCACGGGCCGGTCACGGTAACCGAGCCTTCCGCTATATCGGTCACCCAGGAAAATCCCGTGGTCGATGTAAGCTGTAACGGCCTCAGTGACGGGGAAATTTCGGTAAATGTAAGCGGAGGAACTCTGCCTTATACCTATGCCTGGTCCGGCCCGGGAGGATTCACTGCCACGACCCAGGACATATCCGGGCTGGAGGCGGGCTCTTACAGCCTGATCGTAACCGACGGGAACGGCTGCACCCAGGCGTATGGTCCCATCGTAGTAAATGAGCCTCCTGTGCTCACCGTGGTGAACGATTCCGTTTGGAACGTTTCCTGTAACGGATTGAGCGACGGCGGTGTGTTCATTACCCCCGGCGGAGGCACGACTCCCTATACCTATGCCTGGACGGACGGGGGAAGTTTTTCGGCTGCCACCCAGGATATAACGGGTATCCCGGCCGGGAATTACAGCGTTACGGTAACCGATGACAACGGATGTACGGCCGCCCTGAACAACATACCCGTTACCGAGCCCCCGGTACTTGATGCCACCTTAAACACAATCACCCATGTTACCTGCTACGGGGGAAGCGACGGGAGCATCACCGTGGATGTGGCAGGAGGGACCACGCCTTATTCCTACAGCTGGACGGACGGGGGAACATTCTCCGCTACTACCGAGGATATTTTCGGGATTCCGGCCGGGAATTATACACTCACGGTGACCGATGACAACGGCTGTACGGATATTCTCGGCCCCCTTGCCGTAAACCAGCCCACGCAAATTTCCGTATCCACCTCTTCGGTTGTGAATGTCCTCTGCAACGGGGGGAACAACGGATCAATCGACATTGACGTAACAGACGGAACACCACCCTATACCTACGCATGGACCGGCCCCGGCGGATTTACTGCCACGACCCAGGACATAAGCTCGCTGGAAGCCGGTGATTACAACGTGACGGTGACCGATGCCAATTCCTGTCCCATGAACCACGGCCCCGTTAACGTAAGCGAACCGCCGGTGCTGGTGATCGCACAGGACAGCATGGACAACGTGAGCTGCAACGGCGCGGGCGACGGGGCCATCTATGTTTCGGTTAGCGGAGGCGTTGCGCCCTACGGCTACAGCTGGACGAGCGTGGGCGGATTCAGCGCCGGAACCCAGGACATCACGGGCCTGGATCCCGACATCTACAGCCTGGTGGTCACGGACGCCAACCTCTGTACGGCCAATCACGGGCCGGTAACCGTCAGTGAGCCGGCCGTGCTCTCGGTTACGCTGGATCTCGCTACGGATGTATCCTGCTTCGGAGCCGGAGACGGAGCCATCTCGGTAAGCGTCGGCGGGGGAACCTTGCCCTACTCCTATGCATGGACCAGCGTCGGGGGCTATACATCGGACCAGGAAGACATTTCAGGGCTGGGGCCCGACGACTATACACTGACTGTGACCGACGCCAACGGCTGCACCGACGTGCTCGGCCCCGTAAACATCTATGAACCCCCTGTAATTACGATCACGACCAATACCGTTACAAACCTCACCTGTAATGCCTCGGGAGACGGGGCCATAGACATCGATGTGGCAGGCGGGACAACCCCTTATGCATTCGCATGGAGCGGGCCCGGAGGATTTACCGGCAATACAGAAGACATCAGCGGCCTCGATGCCGGAGATTACAGCCTTGTCCTTACCGACGCCAACGGCTGCACCGGCAACCACGGGCCCGTCACGGTGAGCGAACCGCCGGTGCTGGTGATCGCACAGGACAGCATGGACAACGTGAGCTGCAACGGCGCGGGCGACGGGGCCATCTATGTTTCGGTTAGCGGAGGCGTTGCGCCCTACGGCTACAGCTGGACGAGCGTGGGCGGATTCAGCGCCGGAACCCAGGACATCACGGGCCTGGATCCCGACATCTACAGCCTGGTGGTCACGGACGCCAACCTCTGTACGGCCAATCACGGGCCGGTAACCGTCAGTGAGCCGGCCGTGCTCTCGGTTACGCTGGATCTCGCTACGGATGTATCCTGCTTCGGAGCCGGAGACGGAGCCATCTCGGTAAGCGTCGGCGGGGGAACCTTGCCCTACTCCTATGCATGGACCAGCGTCGGGGGCTATACATCGGACCAGGAAGACATTTCAGGGCTGGGGCCCGACGACTATACACTGACTGTGACCGACGCCAACGGCTGCACCGACGTGCTCGGCCCCGTAAACATCTATGAACCCCCTGTAATTACGATCACGACCAATACCGTTACAAACCTCACCTGTAATGCCTCGGGAGACGGGGCCATAGACATCGATGTGGCAGGCGGGACAACCCCTTATGCATTCGCATGGAGCGGGCCCGGAGGATTTACCGGCAATACAGAAGACATCAGCGGCCTCGATGCCGGAGATTACAGCCTTGTCCTTACCGACGCCAACGGCTGCACCGGCAACCACGGGCCCGTCACGGTGAGCGAACCGGCCGTACTGACCATGTCGGTCGCCACAACCGATGTCACCTGTAATGGCGACGGGAACGGATCGGCAACCATTACCGCCGGCGGCGGTACCGTTCCGTACGAATACTCCAGGAATCCCTTATTATTCGGCTGGCAGGGATCAAACGTCTTCTCCCCGCTGAACCCCGGCATACATACATTTTATGTCCGCGATGCCAACGGATGCCAGGTCAGCGAAAATGATACCATTTTCGAGCCCCAGGAACTTCTGATCCTGAACGAGAACACGGATAACTCCGGGCAAAAATGCTACGGTGACAGTGCAGGCATCATAACCATCACTGCCAGCGGGGGAACCGGCACAATCGAATATTCGATCGACGACGGTGTCAGTTTTTATCCGACCAATGTTTTCACCGGCCTCCCCGGAGGCGATTATCACGTATGGGTACGGGATGACAACGGGTGCCTCGTGGAAGGCGGGGATCCGAAAATATCAAACCCTCCCCTCCTCTACATCAGCAATTACGCACAGGTGGATATCACCACCTGCTATGACAGCCCCACGGGCCAGGTGGCCATCGAGGCCAGCGGAGGTTCGTCGCCCATCAGGTACATCATGGATGCCGCAGATACCAACCAGACCGGGTTCTTCACCGGCCTTGCCACGGGTGGACACGACATAGACATCATCGACTCAAAGGGCTGCACCAAGGATACTTCGATCGCGATCGCGAGCCCGCCGCCCATCGTGGTCAGCGCCATAGATGTTGTGCATATTACTGATTGCTACGGAGACAATACGGGCAGTTTGACCGTTCATGCAAGCGGGGGTACGGGGAACCTGGAATTTTCGCTCGAGGGCGGTCCTTTCCAGGCAGATTCGGTTTTCTCAAACCTTCAGGGCGGCAACTACGACCTCGAGGTAAGGGATGCTAACGGCTGCCTGGTCTATCCCTCGGCCACCATCAACCAGCCCGACAGCATCGGTTACGATTCCATAGACCTCTACCAGGTGACCTGCACAGGTGACAACGACGGCGCCGTTACCGTATACGGCTCGGGCGGCACGCCTCCCTATACCTATACCCTCAACCCCGGGGCCCTGGCCAACGGTACGGGAATATTCACGGGGCTGGCACCCGGCACCTATTCGGTCACCATAGATGACAGCAAGGGCTGCCCCTCATACACCACGCCCGGCCAGGACATCACGGATCCCCCCCTGCTGCTGGTGGATTCCGTGAACCATTCCGTCATTACATGCAACGGCGCCGGAAACGGCAGCATAGAAATATTCTCGAGCGGGGGAAATGCCCCCCATACCTACTCGATCAATGACGGGGGAAGCTTCGATCCTTCCCCGCTGGCAACGGGCCTGCCGCCTGCCACCTATTACGTCGTGGTGCAGGACGACAACGGTTGTACGGTACAGGGGGATACCGTCATCCTTGCGGATCCGCCCCCGATAAGCCTTGATTCCCAGCTCTCGACTGACGTTTCCTCGTGCTTCGGCGACAGTACGGGCACCATCAGCGTTTCCGCATCGGGAGGAACAGGCAGCCTCGAGTATTCACTCGACAGCATGACCTGGCAATCCACCGGCGACTTTGTGAACCTACCCGCCGGGACCTATACCCCACTTGTAAGGGATTCAATGGCTTGCACCATGACGTTTTCAGATGAACTCATCGGCCAGCCCCAGGCGATCACGGCCACCATAACCACCACCACATCCCTGAACGGAAACCCGGGAAGCATTACCATATCGGATGCTATGGGAGGGACCGGAACACTGGAATTCTCGGTCGACGGGCCCGGCGGGCCGTTCGTTCCGGATACGGTGTTTAGCGAATGGCCCGGCTTCTACGACGTGGTGATCCGCGATGCAAACGGATGCACATACCAGGAGACCGTCGAGGTGGATGCAACGCCGCCTCTTGAGGTAAATGTCAGCTTCACACAGATCGACTGTTACAACAATAACAACGGAACCATTTCCCTCTCCGATGTTAACGGGACGGGGACGGTGCAGTACTCCATCGACGACGGGGCGACCCTTCAGACCGACGGAAATTTTACGAACCTGGCGGAAGACACATACCTGATCTACGTCATAGATGATGATATGCGCATTTACTGGGATACGGTAGACATTGTAAATCCTCCCCCCTTCAGTGTTTCCGCAACCGTCACCCCTGCCACATGCAGCCGTTTTACCTTCGACGGCTCCATCGTCCTCAGCGTAAGCGGGGGGATCCCCGGTGCGGGATACACATACCTCTGGTCGAACGACAGTACCACGAAGGACATCACTGCACTTGAAGAGGGAACTTACGATGTGGTGATCACGGATTCCAACCAATGTACCTACAACGGATCCTGGGATGTGAATGCGCTCACCACGCTGATCGCGGACGCGGGCAACGATACAACGGTCTGTAACGGTGCGCAGATCACACTGGACGCTTCCGGAGGGGACATATACCTGTGGCTCCCGGAAACCGGCTTAAGCAACCCGGGGATCCCCGACCCCGTGGCCACGGTAAGCGATTCCGTCACATATATCCTGACCGTTACCGAACCCGGAGGATGCTTCGATAAGGATACCCTGACGCTGAGGGTCCATTCCGGCAGGGGGCTGGATGCAGGGCAGGATACGACGGTTGCCGCCGGCCAGACCATCAGCCTTTTTGCAGCCGGCGGGCCCTACAGCACATACGAGTGGCAGCCCGTATCGGGGCTGGACGATCCGGCCAGCCAGTCTCCCACGCTTACCGTATCGGTGCCGGTCACCTATATTGTAACCGCCACAACGGAATTCGGCTGTACGGAATCCGATTCCGTAAGCATAAGCCTTGCCAGCGGACTGTTCATTTACAGCGGCTTTACGCCCAACGGCGACGGAACGAATGATTTCTGGGAAATTGATTTCGTGGATTACTATCCGAACATTACGGTGGAAGTATACGACAGGTGGGGAAAACAAGTGTTTTTCTCCGACGGATATACCAGCGACAAACGCTGGAACGGAAAATTCAAGGGCAAGGATCTGCCCATCGGGACCTATTACTATATCATCAACCTGAACGACGGGTCCGAACCGCTGCGGGGACCCGTAACAATTGTTCGCTGACATGAAAAGACTTGCAGGCATACTGACTTTTATTGTTTTAAGCACACCGGCGGTACAGCTCAGGGCGCAGCAGACCCCGCTGTATACACAGTACATGTTCAACAGTATCCTGTACAACCCGGCCGTGGCCGGCGTGGAACCCTACTTCCAGATCCGTTCCAACCACCGTTTCCAATGGGTCGGCCTGACCGATCCGCCCCTGACAAACGCTCTCTCATTCTTCGGCCCCCATTCCACGATGCCCATGGGTTACGGAGGTTATATCTACAACGATGTCACCGGCCCCACAAGCCGCACCTCCATCACAGGGGTATATGCCTACAACATCGAACTGCCAAGCGACATGCGCCTGTCCATGGGTTTGTCCCTGGGTTTTATGCAATACAAGGTCGACGGAACCCAGATCGTGCTGAAAGATCCTTCGGACCAGGCGCTGCAAAACACGGTTTATTCAAGCTATGTCCCTGACGCCAACCTGGGCGTATACCTTTACCATAAGGATTTCTATGCGGGTTTCTCCACGGCACAGCTGATAAACACGAAACTGAAGCTGTATGATTCCGGTACGGGACTGAACAAACTGAAAACCCATTTCTTCCTTACCGGGGGATATTTCTACCAGATCAACGAGGATTTCAGGCTTGAGCCTTCCGCCATGCTCAAGGGCACCGCGCCAAAAGCCATACAGTTCGATGTCAACACCAGGGTATTCTGGCAGGATATGGTCTGGCTCGGGCTGTCATACCGTACAGGGGATGCCATATCCGTACTGGGAGGCTATTCCTATGAGGAAAAAATCTATTTCGGGTATTCGTATGACATCACCCTTTCGGATCTCCGCAAACACAACACCGGAACACATGAGATCATGTTCGGGTACAGGTTCAATGACATCAAGTAAAATTATGCAAAAGGCGCTGATCTTCGGGATGCTCATATTGTTCCTGTTCACTTCATGCGGCAGGAAATCAAAAAAGGGCCTGATACCGGAAGACAAGCTGGTCCCCATGCTTGTAGACCTGCACCTTACGGTTGCCATACAGTACAGCGGGGAGCATTTAAAGATTCACAGCTCGGTCGACTCCGTTGATTATTATTCATACATATTCGAAAAATACGGATATACCAGGGCTGACTTCGATTCTACACTGGCCTGGTACACCCGGAGGCCCGGGGATTTTGTGGAGATTTACGATGAGGTCATCATGCAGCTGACCCGGATCAATGATTCCCTTAAATCGCTGAATCCGAATCCATTATAAGCCTTTTCCCTTAAGGTATGAAATGGCGTCCTTGTCGTATTTCAGGATATGGTTGTCAAACCATTCGTTGAGAAAGGGAAGGAGGGACTCGCAGGTGTTGGTGGCGTCTTTTTCATAATCCTCCCGGAATTTGATCATCCGCTCTATAAACCCTGCATGCAATTTCTTGTGTTCCCCGATACCCGGGAAATCCGCTTCCTTCAGGTATATCTCCTCCTGGATCATATAATGTTCTGCATAATGGGCCAGGCTGAAAAAGATCCTCGAGGCAGTTTCCCTGCATATGTCTTTTTCGAGGCTGTCTTCAATGTCCGCCATTATTTTGAAAAAATACTTATGCTGCCCGTCGATGAAACTCACCCCGGTATTGTATTCCTCCCTCCATGTATGTTTATCCGCCATATTCAGGATTTGATCTCAAATATAAACCAAGGCCTTTTCGATATCAATGATATATATCATTTTAAAACTTCACGTACCTTTGCCGGTGTTCTCTTATCTGAACCATGGCCACTTTTCTTTTCGAAGACATCATATTCGGCCCCGTTATCAGCCGCAGGCTGGGCGTTTCCCTGGGCCTTAACCTGGTTCCGGCCAACGGGAAGACCTGTACGTTCAACTGTATCTACTGCGAATGCGGATGGACGCGGCAGAGACAGCTTCCCCCGGAAGGATTCCCCGGCCGGAAACTTATTGCGGACAGCCTTGTCAGGAAACTGCTGGATATGAAGAACGAGGGACTCATGCCCGACTCCCTGACCTATGCCGGAAACGGGGAACCCACGCTTCACCCCGAATTCAATGGCATCATAACGGATTCCATCCGGATCCGGGATCAGTATACGCCCGAAAGCCTGATCGCGGTTCTGTCGAATGCTTCCCTGGCCGACAAACCCGGAGTAAAGGAAGCCCTGGAACAGGTCGACAGGAACATCCTTAAGCTGGATACCGGTATCGAGGAAACTTTCAGGATCCTGAACCGGCCGCCTGACAGCATTAAACTCGGGGACATCGTAAGAAACCTGAAACTGTTCTCCGGCAATCTTATCATCCAGTCCCTTTTCATAAGGGGTGAACATAACGGAAACCTCATAGACAATACGAGCGAAAGGGAGCTGTCGGCCCTGACGGCACTTTACAGGGAAATCATGCCTGCGGAAGTACAGGTATATACCATCGCCCGGGACACCCCTGTCAGGACCCTTCACAAGATCCCCCCTGCGGAACTGGAAGCGATCGCCGCAAGGATCTGGGAGCTGGGCATAAAAACCTCGGTTTACGGATGAGAATCCTGGTCTGCCCCTTGAACTGGGGACTCGGTCACGCAAGCCGGGATATCTCGATCATCCGGAAGCTGCTTGACCGGGGCCATGAGGCTATCATCGCAGCCGACGGAGCCGCCCTGGAATTACTGAGTGGAGAATTCCCCGGCCTGAAAAGCATCCGTTTCCGCTCCGCCGCAAACATCACCTACTTCAGGTCCCTTCCGGCCTGGTTGAAAATATTTCTGATTACACCCCTGCTCGGATATGACATCCTTATGGAACATCATCGCCTGAAAAAAATAGTCAGGCTGACAAAAGCCGGGCTTATCATCTCCGACAACCGTTACGGACTCTGGCATTCCCGTATCCCCTCGGTGCTTGTCACCCACCAGCTCAATTTCCGGTTCCCGGCATTCCTGGGATTCGTGGAACGTCCCGCGGCAGGAATGATCCGCCTGATGATACGGAAATTCCACCGTTGCTGGATACCGGATCACCCGTCCGGTAATAACCTTTCGGGAGAACTGGCCCACAAATACAGTATCCCCCGGAATGCCACCTTTACAGGGGTCCTGTCGAGATTTGCATGCGGCCGGACGGCCAGTGCGGAGCCTCCCGGTGACCGGCCCCTGCTTGTGGTATCCCTCTCAGGGCCGGAGCCCCAGCGCACAAAACTTGAAAACATCATCCTGGGGCAGATCCGTGAAGTACCGCTGCCCGCGGTTATTCTTCAGGGACTGCCCGGAAAATCCGGTCAAAGGGAAATAGCTCCGGGCATAAACATGTGTTCACATCTGCCTTCGCACAGGATCCGGTCCCTCCTGGAAAATGCACGGTACATCATTTGCCGGAGCGGCTACACCTCCGTCATGGACCTGGCAAGCCTCGGGAAAACAGCCATGCTCATCCCGACCCCCGGACAGACAGAGCAGGAATATCTTTCCCGGTATCTTTCGCGCAGGGGCCTGTTCCTGTCCATGAGCCAGAAAAATTTCAACCTCGGCAAGGCGATCCGGCAGCTTGAAGATTTCAAGGCAGGTCCCTGGCCTCCCGATCCCGGGTTGCTTGAGAAAGAGATGGACAGGCTGTTCAGGGATCCCCCCCTGCAACCGGTCAGTAAAGCATAAAGGAAATAAGCACGGTTCCGAAACCTGCCAGAAAGCCGGTATAGACTTCTGCAGGAGTATGTGCTTCGAGCAGCAGCCTGGATGTCCCCAGAAAGCCGGCGAGCAGAACGGAAACTATGAGGTAAAACTGAAGGTTTACGTTCATGGAAAACGACAGGTACCCTATAAGCGCGATCAATCCGCCTATACCCGCCATATGTATACTGATCCTCAGTCCGATGGTTATCAGCAGGGTTGTCAGCACGGTCAGTGTGCTGCTCAGTATAAAGGCCGAGTAGAATCTGGGGATTTCGATGCGCCGGATAAGGTAGAAGCAAAAAGCATACAGGATCAGGCTTACAACAAGAGGCAGAAATCTTTCCTGCCGTTTCTGCATGTACACATCCTTTAGTAAATTCCGGTAAATCATAAAGGGAATCAATCCGAGCGGCAATACGCAGGTGCTTAAAAATATGATGATGAACATCCATTGCTTGATCTCCGGCGGAAGGTATGACAGGTAGGTTCCGGAATTAAAAAGCACAAGCAGCCCCAGCGAAGGCATCAGCAGAGGATGGAATACAAAGGATATGGCTTTCGAGGCTTTTTCCATCTATAACTCCTTCCGCAGTCGGGCCACCGGGATATTCAGCTGTTCACGGTATTTGGCAACGGTACGGCGGGCTATCTGGTATCCCTTCTCCTGGAGGATCCCGGCAAGCTTTTCATCCGTGACGGGTTTTCGTTTGTCCTCTCCCTCTATACATTCTTCCAGGATCTTTTTGATCTCCCGCGTGGATACCTCCTCCCCGCTGTCGGTCTGCAATCCTTCGGAAAAGAAATACTTCAGGGGGAAGATACCGAAATGTGTCTGGATGTATTTGCTGTTGGCAACCCGTGAGATCGTGGAAATATCCAGCCCGGTAATTTCGGCAATATCCTTGAGGATCATCGGCCTGAGCAGCTTCTCGTCGCCCTCCATGAAATACGCGGCCTGGAAATTGATTATGGCATTCATGGTCAGCATAAGGGTGTTCTGCCGCTGGCGAATGGCATCGATAAACCACTTTGCCGAATCGAGCTTTTGCTTGACGAATGTGATCGCATCCTTCTGTTCCCTGGAAGCATTGTTTTTACTGGCATTATAGGTCCGCAACATATCGCTGTATGTCTGGCTGATCCTGAGTTCCGGTACGTTTCTGGCATTCAGGCTCAACTGCAGCTGGCCATCGTCGTTGTCCAGGATAAAATCCGGTACGATATGCTGCATGTTTTTGTTCTGCGGGTCGCTGAACGAGCTTCCGGGCTTGGGATTCAGCTTCAGGATCTCGTCAAGGGCAGGCTTCAGTTCCTTTTCCGATACATTCAGGCGGGAGACGATCTTCTCATAGTGCTTCTTCGTGAATTCGTCAAAATGATCCTTGAGGATCTTCCAGGCAAGGTCGATCACTGGATCCTCCCTTTCCTTGTTAGCGATCTGGAGCAGGAGACATTCCTGAAGATTCCTGGCGCCCACCCCGGCAGGCTCGAAATCCTGGATCACCTTCAGTACCTCGTTCAGCTCATCCTCGTCGGTGGTTATATTCATCGAAAAGGCAAGGTCATCCGCAATGGCATCCAGCTTCCTTCTCAGGTAACCGTCTTCATCGATGTTCCCCAGGATATATAGGGCCAGCAGCTCCTGTTTCTCCGTCAGGTCCCGCAGACCAAGCTGGGCCTCCAGGTGTTCGTGAAAGGATGTCCCAACGGAAAAAGGTATCTCCTCCCTTTTTTCGTCTCCGGAATAGTTGCCTGTGGACAGCCGGTAACTGGGGATGTCTTCATCGTTCAGGTAGTCATCCAGGGAAAATTCTTCCTGGTCAAGGTCATTATCGGAATTCACCTCTTCTTCAGGCTCTTCCTGTTTGGGGTTTTCAGCCTCATCCGCCCCTTCCTCCAGAACAGGATTCTCCTCAAGCTCCTTTTTTATTCTCTGCTCAAGCTGTTGCGCAGGAATCTCGAGCAGCTTGATCATCTGTATGTGCTGCGGGGATAATTTCTGTAATAACTTCTGCGATAATTTCTGCTTCAGCATGATTCCCTAAACTTCCCATAAACAGGGAGAAATATAAGAATTTTTTATGATATTTCCCCTATATTCCACGGAGTGAGCAGTACTGTCCGAGCCCCGGATTCCCGGGGCGAGTTTTGCTGCGAACGAGTGGGAACATAGGGAAAATTCAATGTAATTTGCAATTATGGTCAAGATAATTTAATTTTATGATTTAAATTATCATGATATTTAAAAGTAATGGTTTAAATTATCATGTATAAAAGGCTGCAGAAATTTCAGGGCATTGAAGAAAACAGTGCTTTCCTGTGGGGGGCAAGACAGACAGGTAAGAGTACTTTGTTAAAAATGCTTTACCCGGATTCACCATACTTTGATCTGCTTATGGCAAGTGAATATGAACGATTCCTTCGTAATCCGTCATTGTTACGTGAGATCCTGGAAGCAACATCTACCGGTTCACCGGTAATTATAGATGAAATACAACGATTGCCTTCTCTGCTTAATGAAATCCAGTGGATGATGGTTAACAGAAACAGGCAGTTTATCCTTTGCGGATCCAGCCCCCGCAACATTCTGAAATCAGGCGGCAATCTCCTTGGCGGAAGAGCTGCCAGGATCGAGCTGTATCCACTAATATTTAAAGAGATTGATGACTTTGACCTGATAAGGGCGCTGAATAACGGATTGCTGCCGCGTCACTATCTTTCAAGTAATCCCCGTAAACTCCTCTCCGCCTATACAGGCAGTTACCTTAGAGACGAAATCAAAGCGGAGGCAAAAATAAGGAACATCGGTTCATTCTCCCGGTTTCTTGAAATTGCGGCATTTTCAAACGGTGAGATGGTAAACTACTCGAACATTGCTACCGATTGCGGAGTAAGCTCTCCTACAGTCAGGGAATATTTTCAAATCCTTGAAGATACACTCATTGGGCGTTTTTTGCCCTCATTCCAGAAAAGACCAAAAAGAAGGGTTATCCTATCTCCGAAATTCTACTATTTCGATGTCGGAATTGCCAATTACCTTCTTAAACGGGGAAAGATCGAAGCGGGGGGAGAATCATTCGGACATGCTTTTGAACATTATATATATCACGAAATATACGCTCACAGTCATTACTCCGGGCTTGATTACCCCTTATCTTACTGGAGAACCGCCTCCCAGATAGAAGTCGATTTCATCCTGGGTGACCACGAGGTAGCCGTTGAGACCAAATCCACCGAGATGGTTCAGCCAAGACACCTGCGAGGACTGAAGAGTTTTGCGGAAGAATACAATGTTAAAGAACTCTTACTGGTATCCAATGATCCTGTTCCGCGTAAGATGGGAAATATAATGATTATGCCCTGGAAATATTTTCTTGAACAGCTGTGGGATGGAGCAATTATTTAGAATTCCGCGTTATTGGGGGTGCGGGGAAAGGGAATGACGTCCCTGATATTGCTCATCCCTGTGAGAAAGAGCATAAGGCGTTCGAACCCCAGCCCGAACCCGCTGTGGGGCGCCGTTCCGAACTTCCTGGTTTCCAGGTACCACCATAGTTCCTGTGCGGGGATCCCAAGCTCCCTGATCCGCTGTTCGAGCCTGTCGTAATCTTCTTCCCGCTGGGAACCCCCGATGATCTCCCCGATCCGGGGAAAAAGCACATCCATGGCCCGCACGGTCTTTCCGTCCTCATTCTGTTTCATGTAGAAAGCCTTGATGTCCTTCGGGTAATCCCTGATGATCACCGGCTTTTTAAAATGTTTTTCTACAAGGTAGCGTTCGTGCTCGGCCTGAAGATCCTTTCCCCAACCCACGGGAAACTCCCATTCCCGCCCCGATTTTTCAAGGATTTTGACGGCATCTGTGTAGACGATGCGTTCAAAATCGTTGTCCAGGATGAAATCGAGCCGCCCGGTAAGTTCATTGTCGTACATCTTCTGAAGGAATTCAAGGTCGTCCCTGCATTTGTCCATGATGTAACGGACCAGGTATTTGAGGTGGCCCTCGGCCAGGTCCATATTGTCGTTGATGTCATAGAAGGCCATCTCCGGTTCTATCATCCAGAATTCGGCCAGATGGCGCGGCGTATTGGAATTCTCGGCACGGAAGGTGGGACCGAAGGTATATATTTTAGACAGGGCCAGCGCTCCCAGTTCCCCTTCAAGTTGCCCCGACACCGTAAGGTTGGTCTCCTTCCCGAAAAAATCCTTCCTGTAATCCACGTTTTTTTCATCGTTCAGGGGGGGGTGCAGGGGGTCAAGGGTGGTTACCCGGAACATCTCCCCGGCGCCTTCGGCATCTGAGCCAGTGATGATGGGGGTATGCATATAATAAAACCCCTCGTCGTTAAAATACTTGTGTATGGCAAAGGCCAGGTGGTGCCTGATCCGCAGGATGGCGCCGAAAGTGTTGGTGCGCGGGCGCAAATGGGCAATGTCCCGGAGAAATTCCATGGAGTGTCCCTTTTTCTGAAGAGGATACACCTCCGGGTCTGCCGCCCCGTAAACCTCTATCTCCTTTGCCCTGATCTCCACGTTCTGCCCCTTTCCCATCGACTCGACAAGGGTCCCGGCAACGGCAAGGCAGGCGCCGGTGGTTATCCTGCCAATCACGGACCCGTCGAAGCCGGGAACATCTATCACGATCTGGATATTCCTGATCGTAGAGCCGTCGTTCAGGTCCACAAAGGCAATTTTGTTGTTCCCTCTTTTCGTGCGCACCCACCCCTTCAGCAGAAAATCCTTTCCGAATTCCTTTGATGAAAGAAGTTCTTTAATCTTCGGCCTTGTTGCTTCCTTCATTTTAATGGCTTGTCAAATCACAAAATTAATCTTTTTTGTCCTTTATTCTTTACCGGTGACCAGGCTTACTGCAACCGTGGCCGCCAGGGCCAGGAAAAAGGCCGGGATCAACTCATAGATCTGGCCTGAAAGCGCGGGTACGGACTTCCAAACAAAAACGGTAAGCGTGCCTGTGATCAATCCTGCGATCACTCCGCTCCGGGTTGTCCTTTTCCAGAAAAGCGCCAGGATGGAAGTGGGCCCGATGGCCGCTCCCAGGCCTGCCCACGCAAACAGCACGAACCAGAATACAAGATCCTCCGTTACGATCCCCAGTATAACGGCGGCAATTACCAGCAAAACCACACACAGCCTGCTCAGCATGGCAAGGTATCTGTCCGGTACAGGTGTGTCCTTCCTCAGTATTTTCTGATACAGGTCGCGTACGAGGCTTGATGCCGCCACCAGGAGCTGGCTGTCGGCAGTCGACATAATGGCGGCAAAAATAGAGGCAAGCAGCAGTCCTGCAAGTGCGGGATGCAGCAGTTTGCCGGCCAGGCTCAGGTAGACATTTTCCGGGTCGCTGTCAGGAAGCATGCTTTCAAGGGGGAACCATGCCCTTCCCACCAGGCCGATGAATATTGCTCCTGCGGCCATCAGTACATTCCAGACGGTTCCTACGATGGCGGTCCAGCGAAACTGCGAGGGATCCTTTATGGACATATAGCGCACCAGAATATGCGGATTGCCGGGAGAACCAAGCCCGATCCCTGCAAAACCAATAAAGACCCCGGCTGAAAGGGCCACCGGGTTCAGAAACTGCCCGTCGGTGGAAAGCACCTGCTGCGATACCATCTCCCATCCGCCGAACCGTACGATTGCATATACCGGCAGGCCTATCAGCGCGGCCAGCATGAAAACCGCCTGTATGACATCGGTCAGGCTGACGGCCAGGAATCCCCCCAGGATTGTATATAACAGAACGATTGCAGCAGTGAGGATCAGCCCCCAATCCTGGTTCAGCCCGAAATTCGCAAAAAACGCCTTACCCCCGCCCACAAACTGCGAGGAAACATAGGTGACCATGAACACCAGGAATATAATGACGATAAGTATCCGCAACGCCCCGGACCTGTCGTCGAACCGTGCCGCATAAAAATCCGGCAGTGTGATACAGTCGTGCCGCCCGGTGAATTTACGTAACCTCGGGGCATAATAGAGGAAAAGCAGGAACTCCACCAGGATATAACCCGCTACTGCCCAGAGGGCCGAAAGTCCCATGCTGTAAGCCATCCCCGTAACCCCGAGAAGAAGCCATGCGGAACGTCCTGACACCACTGCAGACAGGGCAACGACAAAACGGCCCATTTGCCTTCCCCCGAGGAAGAATTCAGAAACCCCTTTCGATGAAAATTTCGTCGCATAAACACCAATGCCTGTAACAACAAGAAAGTAAAGGATAAACGGAATGATTGCGGCTGCTGCCAAAGTTCAGCTTTTACACGTAATTTTTTTTAAAATCATTGATTATATTTAAAAAATTCTATTTTTGCAAATTCAGAAAAGTCTTCCGAGAGTAAGTGACTATTATTTAAATCCTTATAAAATGACATCAAGAAGAAAAAATTTCAGGATCTGGGTCTCAATTTTTACCGTCATGCTTTTTGCCGTTCCGCTGAAGGCACAAACCTACAGCGATGCAGTTGAAACATTCAATGCCGGCGCCGACGAGGTGACCGCCGGTAATTTTGAAGCAGCCATTGAAAAGTTCGAAGCATCCTATGAGATGGCTACGGCCCTCGGAGCCGAAGGAGATGAAGTGAAAAAAATGGCCATGGAGCAGATCCCTAACCTTTACTACAGGATTTCTATCGATAAATACAAGGCAAAGGACTATCCCGGTGCAATTACCAGCTTTGAGGAAACCGTAACTGCCAGCGAAAAATACGGGAACGATGATGTCAAAGGGAAATCCCTGGCGTACATTCCACAGCTCTGTGTCATTGTCGGCAACTCACAATACTCCTCCGGGGAGTACGAAGCTGCGCTTGCCAGCTATGACAAAGCCATCGAGTATATACCTGGCTATGCCAGGGCCATGTACGGAAAAGCCATGGTATACAGGAAACAGGAGAAAACTGACGAGATGATTTCCACTTTGGAACAGACCTTTGAAGCAGGTAATTCACAAGGAGATGAAAAAACTGCGGAAGCCGCTGCCAAAACGCTGAAAGATTATTTCATGAACCAGGGAAAAATCGCATTCAATGCCGCAGATTTCGACAATGCCATGTCAAATTTCCAAACCTCTTTCAAGTATGATCCTGAAAACCCGGAAGCTTACTACCTGATCTGTGTGATACACGACAGGCTGGGTGAACTCGATGAGGCTGTGGAAGCCGGGCTCCAGGCGCTTGAGTATGAAGAAGATGATGCGGACAAACAGGCCAGGATCTATTATGAACTCGGTAATATCTACACCTCACTGGTGGAATACGACAAAGCCTGCGACGCATACAGCCACGCACTTGTCGGATCTTACGAGGCCAATGCCAGGCGTAAAATGGAAGATGTCCTGAATTGTCAGTGAATTGTCATCCTGAGTATTCAGAAGCGATCTATCTCCCCCACATGAACTGGCCGACATGGGCGTAGGCTGCCCGGGGATTAACACACATCACGGGGATCTTCGAACTGTTGGCGATAATGGCCTGCTCCTGGGCTCCAAGCACGTAGTTTGCGATATTGATGTTCTTGGTGGTGGTGATCAGGATCAGGTCGGCTTTTTTCTCTTCTGCAAATTCCAGGGTTTCCCTTGCAAACCGGGAGGCTTTTTTCCCCGTATGTATTTCGTAATCCAGATTATTCTGGATCAGGAATTTTACCGCAAAACTCAGGTTTATGTTCACTTTTTTCATCAGTCCCCTGTCTGACACCGGAGCCTTGAACAGATACACCTTGCTGTTAAAGTATTTCCCCATGTAAATGGCCCATTGCAGCTTTTCCTTGTTCTCAGCCTTGAAATCGATGGGAAATACAATATTGCTGAATCGTTCATCCGACCGGGGTTTGTCCTGTACAACAAGGAAGGGAACTGAAGATCCGACGATGACCTTCAGGGCCCAGCTTCCCGTGATCTTCTGTACACCCCTGATGCCGTGCGTCCCCATGATGACCATCTGTGCATCCGAATCATTGGCATATTCGGATATGGCCTTGAAAATGGTCCCTGTCAGCACAATGCCCTGCAGGTCGAAATCATATTTCCTGCTGAGCTCATCTACCTTTTCCCCGAATTTCGTCTTCACTTCCGGAAGGGGCAGCTTCGATTCCGCCGGGTCTACGATATGCACCAGGCGTACACCGCTTTCCACCAGCCTTCCTATCCTGAGGGCATGAAGCAGCGCGTTTTCAGAGAGTTCCGTATAATCCCAGGTTACGAGAACGGTATTGCGGTTCTTTTCCATTGAACGTAGATTTCTGCAGATATAAAATTACATTAAAGATTTAAAACAAAAAAGGTCATGACTCCTTAGAACCACAACCTTTGGATATATATTGGGGAAATATTGACGCAGCTCAGTTCAGCTCAAACCATGCTATATTCGGGTTCAACCAACCCTCAATGACAAGATCCTCTTCCAGGATTTTGTCTTCCAGCCTGAATGTCTGGAGCATCCATGCCTCAAGCGCCAGCTCTTTTTCGATGCGAACGAAATCCTGTTCCATAATTATCGTTTCAAATGTACTAACAAAATCTTTGCCAAAATGTTCCCTTACACAATTTAACACTATTCTAACAACTAACCTACAAGTAACTTACCTTTTATCCAATCCGTGCGTAAAACCCCTTCACTTCAGGGATGGGATGTAAGCACGAATTTACTGATTTTCGATGTATTGTTTGACAATATCCAGCGGATCACCACCACAGGAAGCAATGAAATAGCTCGGTGACAATAAACCTCCTTTCCAGTAATACTTTTACAAATATTACACACCCGCTTAAGATGATTTTTCAACCTTTCGATCATAAATGGAGAGAATACCTTTTTACGGTATTTGGTCACAAAGACCAAATGCATGTGAAGAGAATGCACTACATGTCTTTTTGTACGAAGATCTTGCATAAATGAAATAATTTTAGTAAATTAAGGATAAATGCCAAATATACGAAAAGCATATAAAGTAAGATTAAAGACCAACAGTGAAGCCGAATCAAAGCTGGTACGTTTCTGCGGCTGTGCACGTTTTCTGTGGAACAAGTCCCTTTCCATGAACCTGGAACGCCTGGAGAAGGGCCATGGCATGCTCTGGTACCATGAACTGGCCTTCTGGCTCAGGCTGTGGAAACACTCCGATGAGTATGGTTTCCTGAAGGAATGCCCGTCACAGGTTTTGCAGCAAAAGCTCATGGACCTGGAGCGGGCCTTCAGGGACTGCTTCGATAAGCGTCAACCCCTGAAGCGCCTTCCTGTTTTCAGGAAGAAATCCAGGGGAGACAGCATCCGTTTTCCTCAGGGGTTCAGGATAGATAACCGCAGGATCTTCCTGCCCGGGATCGGCTGGGTGGGTTTTTACAAAAGCCGGGAGATTGAGGGCAAGGTAAAGAACATCACGATAACAAGGAAGGCGGACAGGTGGTACGCCTCCATACAGACAGAACAGGATATTGACATAGGAAAACACCCTTCAGATAGTGAAATAGGTATAGACGCAGGGATAAGGTGTTTTGCCGCCTTCTCTGACGGGACAATGATAGAGGGGGTGAACAGTTTCAGGAAACATGAGGATGCCCTGGCCCGGGAACAGAGAAAGATGTCAAGGAAAAAGAAGGGCTCGGAGAACTGGAAGAAACAGAAAAGAAAAGTATCCAGGCTTCACCACAGGATTGCCAATGTACGTTCGGACTTTCTTCACAAGCTCACAACCGAAGTAAGCCAAAACCACGCAAGAGTGTATGTCGAGGGGCTGAACATCAGGGGCATGAGTGCCTCAGCCCGGGGGACAATGGAAGAACCTGGCAGGAGTGTGGGTGCCAAATCCGGGCTGAACAAATCCATCCTTGACCAGGGATGGTTTGAGTTCAGGCGCCAGCTTGGCTACAAGCTTGACTGGCAGGGGGGCAGCCTTGTTGAGGTTGAATACCGCTATTCCTCCCAGAGGTGCTCCGGTTGTGGATACACGGCAAAGGAGAACAGGAAATCACAATCCGATTTTGTTTGTTTGCAATGTGGAAATGAGCAGCATGCAGATGTGAATGCTGCCATAAACATACTAACCGTCGGGCAGACGGGGATGGCCTGTCAAGCGAACCGCAGTGGCGGTCGGCAGCAGGAACCTGCAGGAACCCGTGAGGAAGTACTGCCCGTGGCTTCATAGAAGCCAGTGGAAACCCTTTAGGGTTCCCGCAAGGAATCCCCTTCGTTTACGGAGGGGAGGACGTCAAAGAGAGATCCTGAATTAAACCTTGTATATTGTTTTAGGTCTAATATTTAACACCATTGATAAAACCAAGTACGATTGCAAAAAGTTATTCTGGCTCGCCGAGTGATGTTTTCAATGGGAACACTAAGTATTGCACCAATGGCAAACCGGGCATAAAGGTGGAAATTATTTTCAGGTAGGAGCAGTTTTAATTCTGCCGTGTTTGATTAACATAATCAAATCATCTTGTGACATAGGGGGAAGTGATTACTGTATTAAAAATAATAGTATATGAAACCATTTAAAATTATTGGCATTGTTCTTTACCTTCTTACAGCAGCAGAATTGCTCCCATTGCAATTGCACGCACAGGATTTGAAAGACAATACTGCTCTGGATGAAAAAGTAAAAAAATTTCTTGCCGATCATACCGGACAATGGTACGATGCAAATGTGCCCATGTCAGATGGACAGATACTTTACGACCTTGTCATAAAGGGGAATTATAAAAGTGCCCTTGAAATCGGCACTTCGACAGGTCTCTCCGGTATTTATATCGCCTGGGCACTCAGTAAAACAGGTGGTAAGCTCATTACCATTGAAATTAATGAAGACAGGCATAAAACTGCCCTTAAAAACTTTGAGCAGGCCGGTCTTCATGAGTACGTTGATGCCCGTCTTGCGGATGCCCATACTCTCGTAAAGGAGCTTGAAGGACCATTTGATTTCGTCTTCAGTGATGCAGATAAAAACTGGTATAAAAACTATTTCATTGACCTGGATCCCAAGCTTAAAGTCGGTGGGTGTTATGCTACCCACAATGTTTCGGATAGAAGCATGGGAGGCTTTGGCAGGGGTGGTGGAGGCAGATTTGGGGGACAGGGTGACTACCTGGAATACGTTTTACAACAGGATAACTACGAATCCACCTTGCAACCAG
>CAYOPZ010000007.1:0-93279 GCA_964406005.1 uncultured Bacteroidaceae bacterium | reverse complement strand
GATATTATGATGAAACGGATAGTAATACAGGGAGGTTACGGTGCATTCCATGAAATTGCCGCACACCATTATTTTGAAAATGAGGAGATAGAAATTCTTCCCAGGGACACATTCAAGGACCTGATGGCGGCCCTGAAAAAGAACAAGGCCGATTATGGAATCATGGCCATTGAAAACAGCCTGGCAGGAAGCATACTGCCCAATTACAATCTGCTTAAAGAATCTCCCATGAAGATCGTGGGCGAGATCTATATGAGGATAAGGCAAAACCTGATTGCACTGCCCGGCCAGGCCATTGCGGACATAAGGGAGGTGTTTTCACATCCCATGGCCATATTGCAATGCCAGGTTTTTTTCGACCAGTACAGCGATATAAAGCTGATTGAGAGCATGGATACGGCACTGAGTGCACGGGAGATAAGCGAGCGGAAGCTGGAAGGTACAGCAGCCATTGCTTCTGAACTTGCGGCCGGCAAGTACGGTCTTGATATCATTGCTTCCGGTATTGAAACCAATAAAAAGAATTATACACGTTTTCTGATCCTCGGGAACGGGAACCATAATAAAATATCTGACAATGATGTAGACAAGGCTTCCCTTCATTTTGCCCTTTCCCATAAGATCGGAAGCCTTTCAAAGATCCTGTCCATTTTATCCTTTTACGGGATAAACCTGACCAAAATCCAGTCCATGCCCATTATCGGGCGGGATTGGGAATACCAGTTCTATATTGACGTGGAGATTCATGATTATGATCTGTATTCACAGTCCATGGAAGCCATAAAACCTTTTACCAGTGATCTGGGAATTCTGGGTGAATATAAGAAAGGGAAATCGATCATTAACATATAAATGCCATCTGATGCTAGAGCAAATTAAATTTGAAAAACTATCGGAACAATCCGGCATACAGGAGCGTCCCCTTATTATAGCGGGACCCTGCAGTGCAGAATCTGAAGAACAGGTGGTCGGTACAGCAAGGGAACTGGCCGCCATGGGCATAAAAATATTCAGGGCCGGTATCTGGAAACCCCGCACACGTCCAAATGCATTTGAAGGGGTCGGATCCAAAGGGCTGTCATGGCTGAGAACGGTCAAGGAAGAGACCGGAATGCTTACGGCCACAGAGGTTGCCAACGTCAAACATGTTTATGATGCACTGAAATTCGGGGTGGATATATTCTGGATCGGTGCACGCACATCGGCCAATCCCTTTGCCGTGCAGGAGATCGCCGATTCCCTGAAGGGGGTGGATATCCCCGTCCTTGTAAAAAATCCCGTAAATCCTGACCTTGAATTATGGATAGGGGCGGTCGAACGCATTTACCAGGCAGGAATCCGGCGGATTGCAGCCATTCACAGGGGATTCTCCACGGTCAGTAGCGCAGATTACAGGAACCATCCGCACTGGCAGATCCCAATCGAATTAAAGCGAAGAATTCCCGGTCTTCCGGTAATTACCGACCCCAGTCACATTTGCGGAAGCCGTGAAAGGCTCTATGAAATTTCCCAGGAGGCCATGGATCTGAATTTCGACGGGATCATTATAGAATCACATGTGAATCCTGACAAGGCCCTGAGTGATGCCAATCAGCAGTTAACGCCGGCGGATCTGAAAAAACTTCTTGACCGGATCATTCTGCGCGATCCCGAACTGGCGAACGGACTGGCACTGACCATGACCGAGTTGCGTGCCGAGATCGACAAGCTTGATGATCAGATTATTGATATCTTTGAACACAGGATGCAGATTGCTGATCAGATCGGCCAGTATAAGAAAGAACACAACGTAGCCATTTTCCAGTCCAAGAGATGGGACAGCATTATCAAAAAACGCCTTAAAATGGGCTTTGACAAAGGTCTGAGCAATGAATTCGTTACAAGGGTATTCAGGGCCATACACCAGGAATCCATCAATCATCAGGTCCGCATTATGAATACGGATTCCGGGGAGCAGAATTCCTGATTTTCCGGAGATGAAAGAAATACAGCTCCATACCGAAATCCGCGCGAGTCGCCTGCTTATCGGTGAATCGCTCAGAAATGCAGGATCATACCTGCCGGATGGAAAAATTGTGATCATTACGGATGAAAATGTCAGGAAATGCCATGGAAGTGACTTTCCGGATGGCATGGTCATTACGCTTAAACCCGGTGAAAGCTCCAAGACACTGGATGTAGTCCACGGTATATATGGCCGGATGATACAGAATGAAATCGACAGGGACTCGTTTGTTCTCGGCATCGGGGGGGGAGTGGTCTGCGATATTGCCGGTTTTGTGGCTTCGACTTTTCTGAGAGGCCTTTCATTCGGCTTTGTGGCAACGACATTGCTTGCCCAGGTTGATGCAAGCATTGGCGGGAAAAACGGGGTGAATTATGAAGGCTACAAGAATATGGTCGGAATTATCCGGCAGCCGGATTTTGTGATCTGTGATCCTCATCTCCTCAGGACACTTGATCCTGCAGAATACAGGGAGGGTTTCGCCGAGGTGGTCAAATATGCTGCCATATCTGATGATGCCTTGTTCCGCTTTCTGGAAAAATCTTATAAAGCTGCATTGCGAATGGATCCGGAAGTACTTGAGAGGATCATCATTGACTGCGTCAGGGTGAAATCCGGGATCGTGGAAAGGGATGAGAAAGAATCGGGCGAAAGAAGGAAACTGAACTTTGGTCATACATTCGGACATGCCTTTGAAAAACATACGGGGATCCCGCATGGCAAGGCCGTCAGTATCGGGATGGTTCTGGCGGCAGGCATGGCCGTCAGGCTTGAGATGATCTCCCGGGGAGATGCCGGCAGATTGCAGGAATTACTTGTCAGATTCGGGCTTCCGACAGACCCTCCCGATATGGAGGATGAAATATTTAATATCATAAAAAAGGACAAGAAACGCGGCGGAAATCAAATCCGGATGGTATTGCTTGACAGAATAGGGAATGCCGTAATAAAGGATATCGCCATGGATAACCTGAAAAGCTGGATTCATGATCTGTGTTAGCCTTGCTCATATGGATTTTAACAGTTGCATGCAACTTGCAGAAAAAGAACCTTTTGTGGAATTCCGTTTCGATCTCCTGGATGTCGGACCCGACCGGGTGACCCGCATGGTCAGTGCTGCAAAGCGCTGTATTGCAACCTGCAGACCGGGTAACTTAAGCGGCGGGAAACGCTTGCTGATTCTCCGGACAGCCCTGGAGGCAGGTGCCGATTACGTAGATATTGAGCTCGAATCCGATAAGTCTTTCAGGAAGGAATTGATGTCCCTTGCCAGAAGCAGGGGCAGCGATGTCATTCTTTCGCATCATGATTTCGAAAAAACACCCGGAACGGAAGAGCTTGACAGGATCGTAAGGGATTGCCGTAATGCCGGTGCGGATCTCGTTAAGGTGGCATGCCGTGTTAACCACAGGGAGGATCTGCTAAACCTGCTGCAGCTTTACAGGCATAAATTCCGTATGATCGTGATCGGCATGGGGGAGGAAGGTCTGATTTCGAGGGTGGCGGCTCCTTTTCTCGGGGCGGAGTTCACATTTGCCTCGGCAGGAGAGGGCAGGGAAACGGCACCGGGACAGATCAGCAGGGAAAAACTGGAAAGCCTGATAGAACAATTAAAATGAAAAAGCAAATTCAGACAACATTAATACCAGACAACCATGAACGGTTTCGGAAGAATATTTCGCGTTAACATATTCGGTGAATCCCACGGCAAAGCTCTTGGGATTGTCATTGACGGTTGTCCCGCAGGCATACGGGTCGGACCCGGTGAATTTAAAACCGACCTGGCAAGACGAAAAAGCGGGGCAAAGGGAACGACCCCGAGAAAGGAAGAAGACCTTCCTGAATTGATAAGCGGTATTTTTAACGGGATTACAACCGGGGCCCCGGTTACCATCCTTTTCAGGAACAGGAACGTCCGCTCGTCCGATTATGCTAAACTTAAGGACATTCCTCGTCCCGGTCATGCGGATTTTGTTGCATCAGAAAAATACGGGGGATTCCAGGATTACAGGGGTGGCGGACATTTTTCAGGCAGGCTTACCCTGGGACTGGTGGCGGCGGGTGTGGTTGCGAAAAAAATACTGCCGGGCATAAGCATAAATGCCACACTGACGGAAGCAGGAGGATCCGCGGATCTGGAACAGGCCGTTGAAGAAGCCGTCAGGATGGACGATTCCATTGGAGGCATTGTGGAGTGCAGGGTACAGAACGTGCCTGTAGGATTGGGAGAGCCTTTCTTTGATTCCCTCGAGTCACAACTGGCCCATATTGTGTTTGCCATTCCTGCGATCAAGGGACTGGAATTCGGTTCCGGGTTTGCCGCGGCCAGGATGAAAGGCTCGGAGCACAATGACAATATAGTGGATGCTTCCGGTACTACCGAGACCAACTATGCAGGGGGAATCAACGGGGGTATATCCAACGGCAACGAACTGGTTTTCAGGATCGCCGTAAAGCCTGCATCAAGCACCTCCCGTATACAACGGACCATGAATATGAAATCCCGAAAAATGGAGGATCTGAAAATTGAGGGCAGGCACGATAAATGCATTGCCCTGCGTGTTCCGCCTGTGCTCGAGGCTGCTACAGCAATTGTCCTGGCGGATTTCATGCTGCTGGAACAGAAAACAAAAAGAGTTGTTAAACCATAACATTTTTAAATGACACGAATTGTTGTTGCAGGAGCCGGCAAAATGGGTTCCTGGCTTGTAGAATCACTGTGCCTTGACTATGAGGTAGGCGTTATTGATCTTGACAGAACGAAACTGAAATATTTCTTCAATGCACATCGTTTTCTCAGCTTCGAGGAGATCAGGGATTTTCAACCCGATCTGCTGATTAACGCAGTTAGCCTTCACAGCACCATTCCTCTTTTCCGGGAGATCATTCCTTTCCTGCCGGAACAATGCATTATCGCCGACATCACTTCCGTCAAAAACGGCCTGCAGGATTTTTACCGGGAAAGCGGAAGGAGATTTGTCTCCACACATCCCATGTTTGGTCCAACATTTGCAAACATCAAGGACCTGAGCGATGAGAATGCAATTATCATATCCGAATCCGATCCGGAAGGGAAGGATTTTTTCAGGCATTTTTACGCATCCCTGAAACTGAATATCTATGAATACAGCTTCAGTGATCACGATGAGACCATTGCCTATTCCCTGTCAATACCCTTTTCTTCTTCACTTGTATTTGCCGCCTGCATGAAAAAACAGGAAGCCCCGGGAACCACCTTCAGAAAACATCTGGATGTTGCCAGGGGTGTATTGTCGGAGGATGATTACCTGCTCTCGGAAATTCTTTTTAATCCCTTTACGGTTGATCAGGTTGAAAAAATACGGGGCCAGCTTGGCAGCCTGATAGAGGTCATCCGGAAGAGGGATTTCGATTCGCTGAAGACATTCTTCGACGACCTTCGAAGAAATCTTGAACTGCCTGCCCGGGAACATCCGGCCAACTTCAGGCCTTCCTGAAACCCTGATAAAGGAAGAGCTTATCGTTTGTATCTGATCATGAGGATCTGCCTGGTCTTTGCCGTGACCTTGAAACGGTCATCTATCCTGTGCCCTGCAACCCAGACAATTTTATTTCCTGTGGCCAGGAGCCATATCCCTGCTTTATCGGGCAGGGGGATTTTCTTATCTATCATATAATCGCTCAGCTTCTTCATACCCTGCATGCCCAGGGGCTGAAAATAATCGCCCTTTTGCCAGTGCCTGAGGATAAGCGGGAAATCAAGAAGATCGAGGTCCAGGCAGGCAACTTCCGGATCTTCCGGGATTTTGAAGTTCTCCGTTTTGTCTATTACCACCCACTCAAGATGTACGGGTTCGCTTGTCCGGTTCTCGCTCAATTCAATGTAGTATTTCCTCGGGTCCGCTTCTTCAATTCCTGTCAGGATGAGTTGTTCACGGTCTTTGACGATCCGGTGCGTGGAAGAGAAAAATTGCCTGCCCGGGAGTGAATCAAGGGACCTGAGGATGTCCTCCATGGTCTGGGTATTAAAATTGAATTCTGCAAGTATCTCATACAGAAGGGTTTTTGGAGAGGACGTTCTGAGCAATTCGGCAATATTTATGCTTGTCTTGTTTGCAGAGGTACGTGTAACACGCTTTTTCAATTTCTCTATTTCACCATGATAGATGATACTTGTTTCTTTCAGCTTTTTCATGGTATCGATCATGGACTGCCGGAAGGAAGGGTTCTGTTTTTCAAGCGCAGGAATCAGCTGATGCCTTATTTTATTTCTCAGATATTTGTCTGAGGCATTCGAAGAGTCTTCCCGGTAATCCAGGCGCCGTGACCCGGCATAGGCCTGGATTTCACTCCGGGGTGAAAAAAGAAGGGGACGGATCACCCTTCCGGCCTTTGGTGGTATGCCGGTCAGTCCCCTGATGCCCGTTCCCCTCGAAAGGTTTATGAAAAAGGTTTCCATGACGTCATCCTGGTTATGTGCCGTGGCAACCCAGGCATACCTGTGTTTTTTTCTTATTTCTTCAAACCAGGCATACCTGAGGTTCCGCGCCGCCATCTGGATGGAGATCCCTTGCTGTTCAGCAATTTTCTTCGTATCAAATGGTTTTACATGACATTCGAGGCCGTATTTTTCCGAACGGGCCTTCACGAATTCCTCATCACCGTCTGATTCCACGCCCCGAAGCCTGAAATTACAATGTGCCATTCCTGTTCTGAATCCTGCCTGGTGAAACAGGTCAAGCATGACAATGGAGTCAATTCCCCCGCTGACGGCAAGCAGTATCCTTTCATTGGGCATGAAGAGCTTATGTTCCCCGATGAAGGATTTGAAATTTTCCAGCATATCCAGGGCTTTATGCAAATTTAGTTAAAATAAACGCTGCCCCCGGCTTATTCAAATCCGATGATCCTGGGTTTACCTGCCCGGAAAGTTTCGGGATTCAGCCTTTCCCTTCCGGCTACTTCGAGCAGGAGGGGGATTGCCATATCCGGATGATTCGGATATAAACCCAGCCTGAGGGAAATGGTCTGAAATACCAGGCGTTCGTTGCGGATGCGTGCCCCCAGTCCGAATCCTGAAAAGAAACTTCCGTTATGAATGGGCTCGACATCGGGTCCGATGAGTCCCATATCCGTAAAACCGAACAGTACGAACCTGAATCCATACAAGTAGTAAGGAGTAAAAGCATCGGATTCAAATCTGAGGACTAGCTTCTGGGTTCCCGTAATCGTGTTTGAGCGAAATCCCCTGATTCCGTTTTTTCCCCGGAGTGTGATAAATTCATCATCGAACCGGCGTATCCCCCTGACATAGTTGACTTTAATAAAATTCCTGATCTTAAAGCGATCAACGATAAAAAGGTTGGAGAAATAATCCGCTCTAAGGTTTATCACACCCTGTTCGACGAAATTCTGTTTTTTCAGGAAGCCGCCGCCCTCAATACGTGTATACAGATATCCGGAATTACCCAGATAGTGGCCCTGAGAAAAACTTATGCCGGCATAATGCCTGTTTTTGAATTCCCTCATTTCGAGCCCGAATGTCAGATTTAGCAGTATTCCCTGGGGGATGTCTTCTGTTCTTCCGAATTCAAGGATAAGGTTGCTTTTAAAGAATGACTGGGAGGAAATGGAGACGTTTGACAGCCACAGGGTTTTGTTTTGGTACTGATAAAGTGTATTTTCAGATACTTCCGGACGGTCAATGAACTGTTCATGGTAAAGACGTGTGGCAAATACCAGGTTCAGCCGGTTCCTGGTCAGGTTCCGCTGTTTTCCAAAATTCAGGGAACGTCCGATCCAGCCGTCGAAAAGGTTGAACTTAAGCTGTACAGGACCGGTAAGCGTATCTATGAAATCTACGAATTCTTCCGTTCTTAACCGTTTCATCTCCAGCGCTCCGGCGTATTTGATATCCGGAGTATGAAATTTCCGGTCCAGTGCGAATTCGAAGGATTCTGTCTCGTAAACGTTTGCAAATTTCAGTTTGCCGGTGATGAATGAGCCGCCCAGGTTGTTGATGATGTAGGATACTTCGTTTCCTATCCTGGGCGTTTCCTCTCCATCCCAGTGGAAAACAGTATGCAGCTCATGCCCGTATCCGATGAGGTTTGGATCGAATATTTCCAGATTTCCGGAGTGAAGGTCCAGTACTTCTCCCCCAAGACCCAGGAAGAATGCGTCTTTGGTTAAAAGTATTATGTCCACGCTGTCAGAACCCGGGGACGTTTCCACAAGATGAATGACCGCATCCTGAATGAAAGGCAAACGCCTGAAAAGTCTTTCATTGTCTGCAAGCTTGTCCGGATCTACAGGATCCCCTTCCCGGAAGAGCAAATTATTCCTGATAACCCTGTCCTGGGTGATCGTATGCAGGTCATTGCCGAATGCCTCAGCCCGGTTACGGGCCGGAAGGTCCGGATCATAAATGGTGGGTCCGAAAGGATCCAGTTTGGTAATCCGGATATTCCGGATGATCTTTCCTGAATACGGAAGGAAAGGTTCGGAACTCAAACGGGTATGCAATGTATCTTCCGGCTGTATCCGGCTGGGTTCCAGGATAACGATGTTATGAAGCCTCTGTGTCCAGGAGTTCCGGTTGGCTTTCAAAGCCAGTGAATCGAAAAAGATATCCGTTTCACTCTCATTGGGATATTCTGCCTTCAGCGTATCCCCGGTTCCGTATGCACAGTACGGGACCGATGCTACAGTCAGGAAGATGGTCAGGAGGGCATTTCGATACATCTGGTTTCTGCGGTATGGAATTATTCATTGGCGGATACATCGTCGGAATTGAACTGGAAACCCAGCCTTTTGCCTGTACGCAGGACGGAACGTTGCAGACTGTGGTTCATTTGCTCCACCGTTGCAATTTTAACTGTATCATAGGGAGGGACGAGGAGATCAAATTCCAGTACGTAATTGATGGCCAGATTCAGTATTTCCGTGAGGGCCTGCTTGTTGATTTTCTCCGTACCGAAATGATTGTAGAAGAACCCGAGCTGCCGCTTGCCCTCGGTGAAGTAATGAAAATCCCTGTTGATAAAGATTCGTCCCACCAGATATCCCAGATCTTCCATCCGGTTGTATTTGAACGAGTCTGAAAGGAAATTATAGATGTTGATGATGCCGCAATAGGAAGCCATTTTATCGGCCTGCACATATGAAGTTTTCCAGACCCCGTGACTACGGTCGAATTCGAAGACATTGGAATGCATGGTGAAGATGATCAGGTCTCCGGCGATTTTCAATTCTACGGCGAACATGCCTACTTCCCTGTATTCCAGCCTGACCCTTTCATCCGTTCCGTTCAGCAATCCGTTGTATTCGCTGACAAGTTCCTGCAATATCTCCCTGATGTCCGAAAAAACTTTCAGTGTATTGTCGTAGACGGTTTGTTTCAGGGAAGATTTCTTTTTAAGGGTAGAAATGATATTCGATTTGATTTCTTCTTTCTCCATGTATTGCGTATTAATAGGAAATGGCAAACAATACTCTTTGTTTGGATGGTTTGCCGGAGTAAATGCATTTCCCCTGTTCTCCGGTACTTTCAAAAGGAATACAACGGATCGTGGCCTTTGTTTCTTCCTTGATACGTTCCTCCGTCTCCGGGGTTCCGTCCCAGTGGGCGTAAACGAAACCCGGCCTGCTGCGCATGATCTCCCTGAATTCCTCATAGTCATCTGTTTTGTATGTATGATTTTTCCTGAAATTCAGCGCTTTTTTATATATGCCCTGCTGTATCTCGTCCATCAGTGCGGATACGGTACCGGCAGCATTATCCCTGGGTACTGCCTGCTTATCCAGATTGTCCCGCCTGGCTATTTCAATGGAGCCATCTCTGATGTCCCTGGGACCGATTGCAATCCGGACGGGGACGCCCTTCAATTCGTATTCACTGAATTTCCATCCCGGCTTGTGGGTATCCCTGTCATCATACTTTACAGAAAGACCGGCATTACGGAGTTCCTGCTGAATTTCCAGCGCCGTCCGTGATACCCGTTCAAGTTCCTGCCTGTTTTTATAGATGGGGACTATGACTACCTGAACCGGGGCCAGTTTCGGGGGAAGTACCAGTCCGTTATTGTCAGAATGCGCCATGATCAGGGCCCCCATAAGGCGGGTGGAAACGCCCCAGGAGGTTGCCCATACATAATCCAGATTGCCGTCCCTGCCGGAGAACTGTACGTCAAAGGCCTTGGCGAAGTTCTGACCCAGGAAGTGGCTGGTTCCCGACTGAAGGGCTTTGCCATCCTGCATCATGGCTTCAATGGCATAGGTGTCGATGGCGCCTGCGAACCGTTCGGCTTCCGTTTTGAGGCCCTTGATAACGGGCATGGCCAGGGTTTTTTCAGCAAACCCGGCATAGAGATCGATGATCCTGTGCGTCTCTTCTTCAGCTTCTTCACGTGTTTCATGTGCGGTATGGCCTTCCTGCCATAAAAATTCCGCGGTACGTAAAAACAGTCTTGTCCTCATTTCCCACCTGACCACATTGGCCCATTGATTGATCAGGATGGGAAGGTCACGATAGGATTGTATCCAGTTTTTATAGGTATTCCAGATAATGGTTTCGGATGTGGGACGGATGATCAGTTCTTCTTCCAGTTTTGCGGATTCATCAACGATAATTTCACCTGTATGTGCATCGTTTTTCAGGCGGTAATGCGTAACGACCGCGCATTCCTTGGCAAAACCTTCAACATGTGCGGCTTCCCTGCTGAAAAACGATTTTGGGATAAAGAGCGGGAAATATGCATTGGAATGGCCTGTTTTTTTAAACATTCCGTCAAGAATGGACTGCATTTTCTCCCATATTGCGTAACCGTAAGGTTTGATCACCATACACCCTCTCACAGCGGAGTTCTCAGCCAGGTCGGCTTTGATTACCAGATCATTGTACCATTGCGAATAATTTTCTTCTTTCGGGGTGAGTTCTTTCGCCATCTGCTTGTGATATCTTACCGGGATTAAACAAATTCATTGAGGATTTGCAAGATAAGCAAATATTCGGATAGAAATTAAAGTCCGGGCCCGTTTTTATTTGTATCCGGATTTTCGTAATATAGGCGGAAGATTGCCTGTTATTGTTTAAGGTTTTTGGTACGGTATTTGCATATTTTCCGTTAAAAGAACAATCCGGAGGAAAAACCCATGAAAACTACAGCTAATATTTTGATTTTACTTGCACTTGTCCTGGGTGCATGTTCATCAACCTACAGAGCAGGAATAGGCACTTATGATGACCTCTATTATGCACCGCGGGACGCGGACATGAAGAGTGAACAGGTGCAGGCACAGAGTGAACCGCAGCCCCTGAGCCAGGGCGGACAGGTTGAACAGGAGGAAGAACTGAGTGACTATGCGAAATACCGCATGGAACTGGAAAATGAATATTCGAGCAGTACAGGAGAAGATCAGGTGGAAGGATATGGAGGGCAGGAAGTTCAGGAATTTACTGCAGAAGATACCCTTTATTATGACCAGGATTACGAAGGTTCCTATGATTATTATGATGACGGCAGCACACCGGTCATAAACAATTATTACGGTGATGTGTACCAGTATCCTTCATATACCACCAGAATCAGACGGTTCCATTCACCTTATATCGGTTTCTCGTATTATGACCCGTGGTATTACAGTTCGTGGTACGACCCATGGTATTACAGTTCATGGTACGACCCATGGTATTATTCCTACAGTCCGGGCTGGTCTTTCAGCCTGAGCCTCGGGTACAGCTGGGGATGGGGCAGTGCATATCATGGCTGGTATTATCCCTATTACGGATACAGACCTTATTACAGCTACTGGGACCCGTTTTATAGCTGGGGTTACGGAGGATCATACTGGAGAGGTTACCGCGACGGTTACTGGGACGGCTATTACTGGGGCGGAGGTTATTATCCATACTATAGTGCAACCTACAGGGACTACTATGGAACGGGCAGGTCCTATACTTACGGGTATCGCAATTCGCGTTCCGGCTATTCCACCTATGGCGTTAGAAGCACGGATCCCAAATCAGACAGAAACGTCACTACAGCCGGTCGTACCCGTACCGTCACGGAAGGCTCGTCAGATGCTTCCAATTCGGCCAGGACCGCCGGCGGAAATCGTGTCCAGACGGCCGGCAACAGCACCGGGGACCGTTTGGCGACAGGCAGCAGCACTGAAAGGAGGGTTGAAGTAAACAGGGATAATTCTACTGAGACGAGGCAGCAGCGGTCAACGGTAAATACCGATCGAGGCCAGACCGATTCGCAATCGCCGATCAGCAGGTATAACAATACCACCAGGCAAAGCTATACACCGAGCTACACCGTCCCGCAGACCACAACCAGGCCAAGCTACAATTCAGGTGCCGGCAGGTCGACCGCAACCCAGTCGCAAAGCAGCTCAGGCAACCGCTCTTCCATACTAAACAGGTTGGGCAACAGTAGTATCAGTTCCTCCACACCAAGCAGGTCGAGCAGCAGCTACCGTTCCTCCACACCGAGCAGGTCGAGCAGCAGCAGTGTCCGTACCTCTACACCGAGCAGATCGAGCAGCAGCAGCGTTCGTTCCTCCACACCGAGCAGGTCGAGCAGCAGCAGCGTTCGTTCCTCCACGCCAAGCAGGTCGAGCAGCAGCAGTTCTCGTTCCTCCAGCGGGAGAAGTTCATCTTCTTCAAGTAGTTCCAGCTCAGGAGGCCGAAGGCGCTAGGGGTTTTCATAAATAAAATATTTGAACTGCCATTTTAAACCTGGTACAGGTAACCAGATATGTATATCCGATAAAAAGAAAAAACCATGAAAAAAATATTGTCAATCGCAATCACGGGCATCATTTTCAGCCTGTCCCTGCAGGCACAGAATGAAACGGACGCCCTGCGGTATTCCCAGAGTTTCCCCGGCGGAACGGCAAGGTCGATCGGTATGGGAGGCGCATTCGGCGCGCTGGGAGGGGATTTTTCCTCGCTCAGTCTGAACCCTGCGGGGATAGGGGTTTACAGGAGCACTGAACTCAGTTTTACGCCCACCATTGTGGTGAACAATACCTCCACATCATACCTGGGGGGTACAAGGGAAGATGACAGGTACAAACTTGCGGTAAGCAACCTGGGCTACATCTCGACAAGGCAGACCGGAAATGAAACCGGCTGGGTGAGCATGACATTCGGCCTGGGTTACAACCGCCTGAATGATTTCCACAGGAACACACTGATGTCGGGGATCATGCTTTATAATGACGCCGGCAGCAGCTCCTTCCTGGATAACTTTACCAACTATGCCAATGAGGGCATCTGGAGCGAGTATTATGAAGAGCTTGCCTGGCAGACATACGGGATCGACTGGGACACTCTCAACGGTGAATACTGGAATTATCCCCGGGAATATGGCTACGGGCAGAGCCAGACCCGGCGCATTCAGGAGGAAGGCGGTACGGGAGAATACACCTTCAGTTTCGGCGCCAATTACAACGATAAACTGTACCTGGGCGGCACGTTCGGGATTCAGCGTATGAATTATACCTATTCCATGGAACATGTGGAGAAGGATGATGAGGATCTGATATTTGATTTTCAGTCGTTCACTTTCGGGGAAACCCTGCGTGAATCGGGCACGGGCTACACGTTCAAGGCGGGCCTGATCTACCGGCCCATAAGTCTTATCCGCCTGGGTGCGGCCATGCATGTTCCTACTTTTTACAGGATTAACAGGGATTCTGAAACGGAAATGCAGACGCATTTTGATAACAATGATGAATATTATGCGCAATCCGATATAAACGCATTCGATTACATGCTTCAAACACCCTTCAAGGTCATCGGGTCTGTAGCCGTACAGCTCCCGAAACTGGCCATTGTCAGCCTCGATTATGAATGGCTGGATTATACCCGTGCCAGTTTTGACAGCAAAGGCAATGATTTCGACCTGCTGGAGATGAATGACAGGATCGACGAGGTGTTCAAGGTTGCACATAACCTGAAGATCGGCGCGGAAGTGCATCTCGGGCCGATGTACCTCCGCGGAGGTTTTGCCTGTTACGGGAGTCCCTATAAAAGCGGTGAGGTGAATGCAAACCTTAAAAACCTTATTTACTCGGGCGGGGTCGGGTTCAGATCGGAACATGTATTTTTCGACATGGCCTATTCCGTGAGAAACGACGAATATTCCCATTATCTGTATCTGCCGGAAAACCTCAATGCGGCAACCACCACCGAAAACATGGGCCAGATCGCTGCCACCCTCGGTTTCAGGTTATAATGGCGGCAGGCCGGCTATGTCAGTCAGGCGGTACAACGGACTTTTTCAGGATCGTCCCGGCATCCGGGCCTTCATTGAACAGGAGGTCAAGAATGCTCAGGTTGGGCAGGAACCCGTGTTTTTCCATAAAGACCTGCCGGTATGAAGGGCAGCTGAATTCCGGGTCATCAGAACCGGGTTTTGCGGGGTGGATGACCAGCCTGTAATCGACGGTCTCATCCTGGGGAAATTCCATGTACTTATCCGTAAAACGGAATTCCGGTACGATCTCGAGATTCCGGAGCATTGCCCTCAGGATTTCCGTATTCAGGTCGAGCAGAAATGAATGGTCCCGGTCAAATAAGGACCTGATCTCATCCAGATAGAATTCGAAAAAAGGGGAATGCCTGTAGGCGGATTCGATTCCCTTCCAGTGCAGTTTTTTCCAGTTTTTTGTCCGGTCGATCCGGATATCGCTGATTTTGGATTTGTGCCCGGAATCCTTTAGAACAGGTATGCTCAGGGACAGGATTCCGTTGGCACCGTATATATTGCAACGGTTCCTGTAGGTTTGCCTGATGTAATGTTCGTGATTTTCAATCCACCTCTGGCTATGCATCAGGAATTTTGAATAATACTGTATGGGGCCAAAGTAGGTTGTGGAAAGAAGCGCGGACTTTTCTACCTGCATTTTACAGTCTGTTGATCATATTGGCAAGGTATGCCGCACCGAATCCATTGTCTATATTCACAACGCTGACACCGGATGCGCAGCTTGTCAGCATTCCGAGAAGTGCGGCCAGTCCCCGGAAGCTGGCCCCGTATCCGGTGCTGGTTGGAACGGCGATGCAGGGTTTTTCCACGAGTCCACCGACAATGCTCGGCAATGCCCCTTCCATGCCGGCAATAACGATGATGACACGTGCTTCCCTGATCTCATCAAGGTAGTTGTACAGCCTGTGTATCCCGGCGACACCGACATCGAAAAAACGTTTTACCCTGTTCCCGAAAAACTCGGCGGTTACGGCTGCCTCTTCCGCTACCGGCATATCGGAAGTACCTGCGGTAAGCACGGCTATAGAGGTAGCTGCAGGTTCGGGATCCACCTGTTTCAGGGTGATGATTCTGGCCATCTCATTGTATTCGGCAAGGGGTAAAGCTTCCTTAACAGCCTTAAAGATTTCAGGTGTGGCACGGGTTCCGAGCACATTCACCTTTTTCCCGGCCATGTATTCCAGAATGCTTCTGACCTGTCCGGCCGTCTTTCCTTCACAGAAGATCACCTCCGGATAACCGGTACGCAATTCCCTGTGGTTGTCGACCTTGGAATGTCCCAGGTCTTTAAAGGGAAGGTCGCTCAACCATTGAAGTGCTTCGTCCCGGGTTATTTCACCTTTTTCAAGCCGGTCCAGCAGCTTTTTTATATTTTCCCTTCCAATCATTCTTCTTCTGGCATCAGGCGGGCGATCTCATTGTAAATTTTCTGAACCGGGATCTTATGTTCACGGGCAAGTCGCATACAGTCTTCGAATTCGGGTTTCGATCTCAGTTTCCGGCCGTCCAGAATGGCCGTTTTAAGGGTGACCTCCCCATAACGGGTCTGAATCTTTGTAAATTCCCTTTCAAGCGTTGTTTTGGCTACCGGGTATCTCCTCACTCCAAGGCTGGTTGTGGAGGAAAGGATGACCCGGGTCACCTCATCTGCCACATCCGGCCTGCACAATGCGCTTAATTTCGATGCCGGCCTGGCTTTTTTCATGATGATGGGTGTAATGGATACGTCGTCAGCACCGGATTCGAAGAGCCTGTCCATAACATCAGCATAGATCTCCGGATTCATATCGTCAATATTGCACTCTACAACGACCGCCTGCTTTGTACTGTCCGGCCCGTCCTGCATTTCTTTTTCTGCCAGGTAGAGGCGGAGAACATTCGGGATGTCATGGTCACGGTGCCCGATCCCGTATGCCGTCCTGGTGATCTTCATACCCTTAAGCTGACCGAACTCCTCGGCATTGCAGGCAAGGATAACGGCGCCGGTGGGCGTGGTTGCCTCTTCCTGCACGGCACCGGACCTGACGGGGATACCTTTCAGTATTTCCGCCGTAGCCGGAGCAGGCACGGGAAATATGCCGTGTGCACATTTTACCGTCCCGCCGCCAAGTTCGACCTCGGAAGCCATGATGCGGTCCGGTTTTATGATATCAATACAGATGGCGGCTCCTACGATATCCACAATGGAATCCACCGCACCCACCTCGTGAAAATGAATTTCCTGTATGTTTTTGTCATGGACTTTGGCTTCCGCTTCTGCAAGTTTACGGAACATGGCAAGGCTGCGTTGCTTCACAGGACCGCTCAGGCCACTCCGTTTGATGATCCCGGTAATGTCATCGAGATTCCTTGGCTGGTGACGAACATTCCCGTCCGTAACCACGTCCACCCTCGTACCGGCAATGCCTTTCCTGTTATCCCGGCTGACCTTTATTTTATATCCCTCAAGTCCCAGCAGTTCAAGTTGAGCGGTCAGCGCCTCCGGGTCCACGCCCAGATCCACCATTGCTCCCAGGTGCATGTCTCCGCTGATCCCGGAAAAACAGTCATAGTAAAGTATCCGCATCACCAAATTCCCAAAAGGTCTGTAAAGATAGCAGTTTTAATTTTCTTATTTAGAACGCATACAATTTAGTTAAAATTCGATTCCTTCAGGTAAGGTTTTTCTTGTGGAAATGGTAAATTTCGTGCACGTTCATAAATCCTTGGCAGGCAATTGCAATGATATAATATATGAAACGAAGAGATTTCGTCAGAAAAAGCATAGGGGCAGGCCTGGCTGCCGGATCAGCAATGGCCTTAAATCCCTGTTGGAAGGCATTCGGCAGGTCACAGGCCCGGCCGGCCTATGATCTGGTGGCTGTGAAAGGGGGTGGACCCGGAGTAATGTTTGACCGTGCCATTCAGTCCCTGGGGGGAATGGAACAGTATGTAAAAAAGGGGCAGACCGTAGTTATCAAGCCCAATCTCGGGTGGGATGCACTTCCCGAAAGAGCAGCCAATACAAATCCCGTACTTGTCGCCCGGATTGTGGAACACTGTTTTGCTGCCGGTGCAAAAAATGTTCTGGTTTTTGACCATACAATCAACGAGTGGACCCGGTGCTACAAGAACAGCGGGGTGGAAAAAGCCGTCAAGGAGTCAGGGGGAAAGATCGTGGCCGGGAACAGCCGGGGCATGTACCATGAGGTTGAGATTCCGGGGGGGAAACGGCTGAAAAAGGCTTTTGTTCACGAGCTTATACTCGAATCCGATGTATTTATCAATGTCCCCGTCCTGAAACATCACGGTGGTGCAGGCCTGTGTGTTACCATGAAGAATCTGATGGGGACGGTTTGGGACCGGCAATTCTGGCATGCCAATGACCTCCAGCAGTGCATTGCGGATTACACGCTTGCGGTCAAGCCCGACCTGAACGTGGTGGATGCATACCTTGTCCTGAAGAGGAACGGTCCCAGGGGTGTTTCAACGGCCGATGTAGTGGAAATGAAATCCCAGATTATTGCGGAAGACATGGTTGTAGCGGATGCCGCTGCCGCAAAACTGTTCGGAATTGAACCGGGTCAGATCGGGCACATCCGGAAGGCCGATGAAATGGGGATCGGTTCAATGGACCTGACCGGGCTTTCCATCAACAGGATCGTGATTTAGGGATGAGACAGGCTGGACTGAAGACTTTTCGGCTGATCCTGGCTTCGGTTTTTCTTCTTTTCCTGAGTTTTATTTTTCTGGATTTCAGGGAGATACTTCCGACCGGAGTAATTGAAGGCATTACCTTCCTTCAGTTCGTTCCTTCACTGCTAAAGTTTATTACAGTATTAAGCGTCTCGGCAGCAGGTTTTATTGTAATCCTGGTTCTTACGGCTCTTTTCGGAAGGGTTTACTGCAGCGTCATTTGTCCCCTGGGGATTTTCCAGGACATTATAAGCCGGATACGGAAGCAGACAACAAAGAAACACAGGTACAGGTACCACCGGCCACGGCATATGCTCAGATATTTCTTTCTTGTTCTTGCCGCAGGATTTCTCGTTGCAGGAATCCTGACCGGCATCAGCCTGCTGGATCCCTACAGCATATTCGGAAGGATGGTCGCAGATATTTTTCAGCCGGTTTATATCTGGATCAACAACCGTATCGCAGGCCTTCTGGAGACGATGAATGTATACGTGTTTTTTCCGGAGGATATCATACCCGGCAGGTGGAAGTCCTATGTGATTCCTGCCGGAACACTCGGACTGGTATTATGGATGTCTTTTGCGCGCGGGAGGCTTTACTGCAATACCGTCTGTCCGGTTGGAACCTTGCTGGGTTTGTTGTCAAGGATTTCCGTTTTCAGGATCAGGATAATTGAGGAAAAATGTACCAGATGTGCCAAATGCGCATTTATATGCAAGGCAGAGTGCATCAGAGTGAAAGATCTTGAGGTGGACTTTTCCCGTTGCGTGGGTTGTTACAACTGTATTTCAGTCTGCCCCGAAGATGCAATAAAGTACGGCTTCCTGCCGGCCTGGAGATCTGCCGGACCGCCGGCACAGTTCCATCACGGACGAAGAGCTGCAATCGGCAGGATACTTGCGGCGGGTCTGGCCCTGGGAGGATTGAAAGGCAGGCTTTTCGGGCAAACCATGGAATCCGGGACGGACACAGTTTCCGTGGAAAACAAGGTTCCCACCAGAATCGAACCTGTGAAACATTTTCCTGTTACGCCGCCCGGTTCCCTTGGAATAAGACATTATACCACACGTTGCACGGCCTGTCATCTTTGTGTGAGTGCCTGTCCTACAGATGTATTACAGCCATCTGTCGGAGAATTCGGCTGGACCGGCATCATGCAGCCGCATATGGATTATTCCACCCATTTCTGCAATTTTGAATGTGTGGTTTGTTCCGAGGTATGTCCTTCCGGGGCGATATTGTCCCTGACGACTGAGACGAAAAAGACAACGCAGCTCGGACAGGTTCACCTGATCCTTGAAAATTGTGTCGTGTATGCGGAACATACGGCCTGCGGTTCCTGCTCGGAACATTGCCCAACGCAGGCAGTGACCATGGTTCCCTATGCCGACAACCTGACCCTTCCCGAGATCAGGCCTGAAATATGCATTGGCTGCGGAGCCTGTGAATTCGCCTGCCCTGTAAGGCCCTTTAAGGCCATTTATGTCGACGGGCATGAGGTGCATCAGGTGGCCATGGAACCTGAATCCGAAGCGCTCGAGCAGCCGGACACGGAGGAGGAGTTTCCCTTCTGAACGATCAGATCCTGTCGGTTGATTTGAACATCCTTTTCAGGCGTATCCTGCCCAGAAACCTTTTGTCCGGATCAAGGGAAAGCCATATGAACTTGGGTTTTCCCAGAATATGGTCTTCCGGAACAAATCCCCAGTAGCGACAATCCGACGAAACGTGGCGGTTGTCTCCGATCATGAAATAGTAATCCATTTTGAAAGTATATGTTGTTGCCGGCTCGCCATTGATATATATCTGTTCCCCTGACACCTTCAGTGTGTTCCCTTCATATGCCTCTATAATCCTGCGATAGAGCGGGAGGTTCTTAAGATCCAGCTGAATTGTGCTACCCTTGGCCGGGATCCACAGCGGGCCGTAATTGTCCAGCGTCCATTTGTAATTGCTGTCGTGCGGAAAAATCTGGTAGTCATATTCATTGACCGGTGATTCGTACTTTGTAACCTGGATGACATTCGTGAAGCTCCCGATCCTGTCTGCATTTTCCTTTGTAAGTGGAAGGACGTAATCCTGCCCGAGCTTTTCCTGGTCCGCCCTGGCCACCCCGAGCCTTTCAAAAGCTTTGGGATTGATGGGAGTGCCATTGGTGATTATGTAATACCTGTACTGTACACCTTTATACATTGGAATAGGACTGCTGTTAATAGTGATCAGGCTGTGCTCGATCAGGAGGGTATCCCCGGGCAGGGCGACACAGCGCTTGATATAATTATCCCTCCTGTCCACCGGGCGTGTAACAATTTCATACTGGTCCCAAACGACATCCCGCCCTGCTGCAAGATATTCATCCCAGGTTTTTTCCGGACGTTCCAGACTAATGTCCCTCTCCTGAATCTGTGTGGCATAATCCCGGATAAATGAATAATAGCTTTTTTCCGGATACTTCTTGACCACCGTATCCCCGGCAGGAAAGTTAAACACTACCACATCATTATGCTTTACCTTTCCGAATCCGGCGAGTCTCTTGTAGGGCCTTTTAATCCATTCCACGTATGAATTTCCCCCTGTGGGAAGTACATTCTGCGTGAACGGCAGGGTGAGGGGGGTATTGGGCAGCCTGGGACCATAGGCCACCTTGCTGACATACAGATGATCGCCAACCAGAAGGGATTTTTCCATAGACTCCGTGGGGATCTTGTAATTCTGGAAAAGGAATATATTGATAAGGGTCACGGCGATCACCGCAAAAATCAAGGCATCCAACCATTCAATAAAAGCAGAGTTTTCCTTTTTCCTGCTTTTCCAGAAGGACCAGTTCACTTTTTTTGAAATATAAATATCAAAAACCACGATCAGCCCGAACAGCCACCAGAAATTTCCGAGCCATATCACCCAGAGAACATACAGCAAAGCGGTAAATCCGAACCTGAAATATTTGTTGTTCAGTATGTTTATCAATTTTTTCATTTATTTGATTCTTTTGAATATTTTCTGCCACCTGAGCCGTTTGAGGCCTTCCTGTGACCTGTCTATGGAAAGCCATACAAGTACGGCTTTTCCTACAACATGATCTTCCGGAACAAATCCCCATATCCTGGAGTCCGCGGAATTATGCCTGTTGTCGCCCAGCATAAAATAATAATCCATGCCAAAGGTATAAGAATTCACCGATTGATTATTAATATAAATTGTGCTGTCAGTGGTCCTCAGTTCATTTTTTTCGTAAACCTCGATGATTCTCCTGTATAAAGGCAGATTGACCGGGTTCAGTTCAACCGTTATACCTTTCCCTGGTATTGTCAGGGGACCGTAATTGTCCTCAGTCCACTCGAAATCTGGGGAATAAGGGAAAAATGAGAAATAGGATAGTTTCTTATTTGTGTTTTCCAGCCGTGTTACCGTTGAAATATCGGTAAGGTCACGAATGCTGTCCACCTGTCTGGCGGTAAGCGCAAAGATATATCTTTCCCGGGACTGGTCGTACAGGCGGTCTGTTTCTTCGAGTCCCATTTCATTCAGTTCCCTGATTGCATTGTCGTCTCCGTTTGTACGCACATAATAGTTATACTGGACCAGGGGAGGATCAGCCAGCAACTGCCCGTTAATATAGACATTGGAATGACGTATTTCCAAGGTGTCGCCGGGAAGCCCGATACAGCGTTTCACGTAATTGTCCCTTTTATCCACGGGGCGGGTGATGATGTGATATTGGGAGAGTATCCTCCTGCGGCCATAATTGCGGATCAGACTGTAATAATTCTGATCCGGGAGCTCTTCAACAACGGTATCCCCTTCAGGGAAATTGAAAACCACAATATCATTGTGACTGACCCGGCTCAGGCCGGCCAGCCTTTTATAGGGCCATTTGATCCTTTCGCTGTAAGACTTTTTATGCCTGGCAAGCGGCATTGTGTTGTGTGTGAACGGGAAGGCGAGAGGGGTATTTGGAATTTTTGGGCCATACCTTAATTTGCTGACAAACAGATAATCGCCTACCAATAATGTTTGTTCCATGGAAGGTGTCGGTATGGAATAAGCCTCAATGAAAAGGGTACGGATCAGTACCACAAAAAGCACTGATATAAATATTGCACCCAGCCATTCGAATATTTCAATCATTACGCGGGGCAGCCTTACCATGGATCTGATTTTTTCTGCCGGCAGGATACGGGTTACGTAATGATCGAAAATAAGCAGAAGTCCACCGAGCAACCAGTAAACCTGAAGCCAGATTACGAACAGGCTGTACGGGAGAGCAATAATTGCAAAACGGAAATATGTCTTACGGGATCGGGCCATATTCGTCCTTGCCTAAAAATCGAGCAGATCCTCCATTGTAAAGAAACCCCTTTTCTCTTTAATGAATTCAGCGGCCAGAACGGCTCCAATGGCAAATCCCCGACGGTCTTTTGCAGCATGCCGGAGTGTCATTTCATCAAATTCCGATCGGTAATTGACTTCGTGGATGCCCGCGATATTGCCCTCACGTACAGCCCTGATCTGCAACTCGTCCTTCCCGCCCGACCCGGAGAGTGTCCAGCCCTTCTTGCGGTCAATATGCTTAAGTATTGCCTCAGCCAGGCTGAGTGCCGTACCGCTTGGCGCATCCAGTTTTTCGGTATGATGAATTTCGGTTATATCCACATCATACTGTTCATACCTGTTCATGATCCCGGCCAGCTGCCTGTTCAGATGGGCCATGATATTTACTCCCAGGTTGAAATTTGAAGCGTACAGGAATGAAAGGTTTTCCTTCTCGCATCGGGTCTTCAGTTCATCAAGCCCGTCGGTCCATCCGGTCGTGCCGGAAACAACGGGAAGCCCTGCATCAAGGCATCGGACAATATTATCGAATGCAGTGCCGGGTGTGGTGAATTCTATGGCAACATCATGCTGCCGGAGGTTTTCAGATGCCAGGAGGTGTTCATCTCCAAGATCTATGGTGGATCCGATCTCATGCCCGCGATCCGTGGCGATGGTTTCGATCATATGCCCCATTTTCCCGTATCCAATGATGGCTATTCTCATACGTCAGGTGTTTGACAATGGCAAAAATACACAAAAAAAGCTGTCCCCGGGGACAGCTTTCCTGGTTGTGATCAGAGTTGTCATGCAGCTTTCACTTTATTCACGACTGCTTCAAATGCTTTGGGATGATTCATTGCCAGGTCGGCAAGGACTTTACGGTTGAGCCTGATCCCTTTTTTATTGAGTTTATCCATAAATTCGGAATAGGACATATCATGTTCACGGACTGCGGCATTGATCCGTTGTATCCAGAGGGCTCTGAAATTTCCTTTCTTCTTACGGCGGTCATGATAAGCATATGACAATGCTTTTTCATGTGCATTTTTGGCTACCGTATAAACGTTTTTCCGTCTTCCGAAATATCCTTTGGTCTGCTTCAGCAGCTTTTTCCTTCTTCTTCTCGAAGCTACTGCATTTACTGATCTTGGCATTTTCTAAGATGGTTGTGAATGGTGAGCATTGCAGGAGAACATACTCTGGAGCTCATTCATTCCGGTTATAATTCATTAAACAGGGATCATTACTTCATGCCCAGCAAAAGCCTGACACTTTTCTGGTCGGCCTTGTCCACCTCCCCGTAATATCCAAGATTCCTTTTTCTTTTCTTTGATTTCTTGGTAAGTATGTGGCTTTTGTAAGCATGCTTTCTCCTGATTTTCCCGCTTCCGGTCACAGAAAACCTTTTTTTCGCACCCGGATTTGTTTTCATTTTCGGCATCCTGCAATTCTTTATCTGATTTTACAATTATTTTTTAGGTTTACTCGATTTAGGCGACATCAGCATGGTCATCCTTTTTCCTTCCAGTTTCGGCATTTGTTCTACCTTTCCAATATCTTCAAGATCCTGTGCCAATCGAAGCAGCAGAATCTCACCCTTTTCAGAATAGATGATAGACCTTCCCTTGAAAAATACGAATGCCTTCAACTTGGCTCCATCATCAAGAAATTTCCGGGCATGCTTCAGCTTGAAATTATAATCGTGATCATCGGTATTGGGCCCGAATCTTAATTCCTTAACGACGATCTTTGTGGCTTTGGCTTTAAGTTCCTTTGCCTTCTTCTTCTGCTGGTACAGGTACTTCTGATAATCGATTACCCTGCAAACGGGCGGATCGGCTTTCGGAGAGATTTCCACGAGATCAAGATCATATTCTTCGGCGATGCTCAACGCCTCCCTTATGGAATATACTCCCGGATTATCAACATTATCACCTACAACCCTGACCCTGGGTGAAGTGATTTTTTCGTTAATCCTGTGCTTGGGTTGCCTGTCCCTGGGCCTGTAATTTCTTTGTTGTCTGGGGTATGAGCCTGCTATTTCTTTTTCCTCCTATGTTTTATGATTAATAATTATTCTGCCTTGTTCAATTGCAACTCTGTTTCCCTGACCAGCGATTCTGCAAAATCCTTCAGCTTCATTACTCCCTGATCACCCTTGCCCTGCCTTCTGACGGAAACCTGGCCTGAACTTTCTTCCTTTTCCCCTATTACAAGCAGGTAGGGTATCTTCTTTAACTCATTGTCCCTGATCTTCTTACCTACCTTCTCATTCCTCCCGTCAACCAGACTGCGAATATCGTAATTATTTAGAATATTTAAAACTTTTTGCGCGTAATCATTGAATTTTTCACTTACGGGTATGATGACTACCTGCTTGGGTGTCAGCCACAGGGGGAACTTACCCCCCGAATGTTCTATAAGAATGGCCACAAAACGCTCCATGGAACCGAAAGGTGCCCGATGGATCATTACCGGCCTGTGCTTCCGGTTGTCGGCCCCTGTGTACTCGAGCTCGAACCTGTCAGGAAGATTATAATCCACCTGTATGGTTCCCAGTTGCCATTTACGGCCCAGTACGTCCCGCACCATAAAATCCAGTTTGGGTCCGTAAAACGCCGCTTCGCCGATTTCCGTGGTTGCCTTCAGACCGCTCCCTTCAGTGGCTTCAATGATGGCTTTCTCAGCCTTGTCCCAGTTCTCGTCGGTCCCGATATATTTCTGTGTGTCTTCAGGGTTACGCAGGGAGATCTGTACTTCATAATCATTGAAGTCAAGAGCCTTGAAAATATACAGGATGATATCGATGACTTTGATGAATTCTTCTTTTAACTGGTCTGGACGGCAAAAAATATGCGCATCATCCTGTGTGAAGCCGCGTACCCTGGTGAGTCCGTGCAATTCACCGCTCATTTCATAACGGTAAACGGTGCCGAATTCGGCATATCGAACAGGTAAATCCTTGTATGAGTGGGGCCTGCTGCTGTAAATCTCGCAATGGTGAGGGCAATTCATGGGTTTGAGCATGAATTCCTCACCCTCGACAGGCGTAGAGATCGGCTGGAAGGATTCCTTTCCGTATTTCTCGTAATGCCCGGAGGTTACGTACAGTTCCTTGTTCCCGATATGTGGTGTAAGCACCGGTTCATAACCATGTTCAACCTGTACTTTTTTCAAAAAGTTTTCGAGTTTTTCCCTTAAGAAAGCCCCGTTCGGCATCCACAGGGGAAGCCCCTGGCCGACTTTTTGGGAAAAGGTGAACAGGTCAAGCTCCCTGCCTATTTTTCTGTGATCCCTTTCCTTGGCCTTTTCCAGCAGGTCAAGGAACTCATCCAGCTGGCCCTTTTTCGGAAAGGTGATCCCGTATACCCGTGTCAGTTGTTTGCGGTGTATATCTCCCCGCCAGTATGCACCTGCAAGGCTCAGCAGCTTAATGGCTTTGATTTTTCCCGTATCGGGCAGGTGGGGACCACGACAGAGATCGGTAAAATTCCCATGTGTATAAAAACTGATTTTCCCGTCTTCCAACTCATCTATCAATTCCAGTTTGTACTCATCCCCCTTGTCCCTGAAAAACTTCAGAGCTTCTTTCTTACTGACATTCCTTCTTTTATATTCGGAACTCAGCGAGGCAAGTTCTTTCATTTTCTTTTCGATCACGGGAAGGTCTGCATCGGTCATCACCCTGCCGTCCGGCAAATCCACATCATAATAGAATCCCTGCTCAATGGCCGGCCCGATTCCGAATTTGGTACCCGGATACAGGGCTTCAATGGCCTCTGCCATAAGATGTGCGGAAGAATGCCAGAAGGCATGCCTGCCGTCCTCATCATCCCATTTATGAAGGACAATGCTGGCATCCTCATCTATGGGTCTCGTGATGTCCCACAATTCCCCGTTTACGGACACGGACAATACCTCCCTGGCCAGCGCCGGGCTGATGCTTTCAGCGATTTCCCTGCCGGTTACACCTTTGTTGAATTCCCGGGTGGAATTGTCTGGAAATGTGATCCTGACCATTAACAATGAAAATTTTACTTGAAAAAGTATGCAAAGATAATTATAATAGGATAATTATTAAGGATCAGTGGAACGATTGCCGATTCGTTCCTGATTTGAGTATTTTTATGCAGGAATACGGGGAACGTTATTTAAACCAAACAAATCAAACCGATGAAATCCAGATTAACATTCCTTCCGCTCATACTGTTCAGCATTTCTCTTTCGGCCCGGACACAGGACAGGGAGATCACCTTCAATGATATTTACAGAAAGGGGGTGTTTTCGGAAGCCGGTCCAGGTGAACTGAAATCCATGAACGACGGAGAGCATTTTACCGAGGCAAGCGGTTCAAGCATCCTTGAATATTCCTACAGTACAGGGGATTTTATTGAAGTCCTGTTCAGCACGGGACAACTGGACCATCCCGGAGGTACGGGGAACATTGATGCCTATGAGCTGTCGCTTGATGATTCCCTGCTGCTGATTGCGACCAACAGGGAAAGGATTTACAGGCACAGCTTCCTGGCCGATTATTATGTTTACGATCTCACGGAACATACTTCCATTCCTTTAACGGAAAACGGAAAGGTGCAGTTGGCCACATTTTCGCCCGACGGTAAATATGTTGCCTATGTCAGAAACAATGACCTTTTCTTTTTTAACCTTTCGGACAAGGCAGAGATGCGCGTCACCTTCGACGGGGAGTTCAACAGGATCATCAACGGGACGCCCGACTGGGTCTACGAGGAAGAATTCTCATTTGCCAGGGGCTTTGAATGGTCGCCCGACGGTAAGTACCTGGCTTATTACAGGACGGATGAGAGCCGTGTCAGGATGTTTACGATAACAAGATACGGGAGTCTGTACCCCGAGGCTTACAGCTATAAATATCCGAAGGCAGGAGAGCAGAACTCCATTGTAAGCATACATGTGTACGATATTGAGACAGGGGAAGACAGGGTGATGGATACGGGTGAAGAGACGGATCAGTACATCCCGCGGATCGAATGGACAAAAACACCTGGTTTACTGGCCATCTCGCGGCTGAATCGACTGCAGAACAGGTATGATCTTATCCTTGCCGATGCTGCGACAGGGAAGGGGAATGTGATCCTTACGGAGGAGAACAGGACTTATATTAAGGAGCCTGACGACGACAAGGTCGTTTTCCTTGAAGACGGACAGCATTTTCTGTTCTCGAGCGAACAGGACGGCTACATGCATTACTACCTGTATGACCTGTCGGGAAACCTGGTCCTGCAGGTTACCAGGGGAACCTGGGATGTGAACGGGTTCCTCGGAGTGGATGAAAAAAACCAGACCCTGTTTTATTCTTCTTTTGAGGAATCATCAACCCGCTCAAATGTATACAGCATAGGCCTTGACGGGAAGGGAAAAAGGAAAATCTCACGGCAGCCGGGATGGAATACCGCTGAATTCAGTAAGGGTTTTAATTACTATGTCCATGTACATTCCGATGCGAAGACACCTTCATACATCACACTTCACAAACGCAGCGGGGTACTGATCAGTGTCCTGGAGGACAATGAAGAACTAAAGCAGAAGACAATCGAATACGGACTTCCGGAGAAGGAACTGTTTACCATTTCCACGAATGATGGTGTTGCGCTGAACGCATATGTTTATAAGCCCAAATACTTTGATGAGACAAGGGAATACCCGCTTATAATGTATGTTTACGGGGGGCCCGAATCACAGATGGTCAGGGATGAATGGGGGACCAATCCCTGGCATTACCTGTTGCTGCAGAAAGGCTATGTTGTGGTCTGTGTGGACAACCGGGGAACCGATGGAAAAGGAGAGGCTTTCCGGAAATCCACATACATGCAGCTGGGCAGGCTGGAAACGGAAGACCAGATGGAAGCGGCCAGATACCTGGGATCCCTGGACTTCGTTGATGCCTCCAGGATCGGTATCTGGGGAAGCAGCTACGGCGGGTATATGACTTCTCTTTGCCTTACCAGGGGCGCGGAAATTTTCAAACTTGGCATTGCCCTGTCTCCAGTTACAAACTGGAGGTATTACGATACCATATACACGGAGAGGTTTATGCGCACTCCGCAGGAAAACCCGGACGGGTATGACCTGAATTCCCCCGTTCATTACGCCGGTTTGATGGAAGGGAAATTCCTGCTTGTTCACGGGATGGTTGACGACAATGTACATATGCAGAATTCTGTCGATTTCACGGAAGCACTGGTATCCGCCGGCCGGCAGTTCGAAATGATGTTCTATCCTGACCAGGCGCATGGGATCCGCAGTGCAGCGGGCATACATCTGACGCAGAAAATGACGCGTTTCGTCGAAGATAACCTTTGATCCTATCCTGTGAAACCGCAGCTGGCAAATATTGCTGCGCAAAACTTAATGCTGCTCTTTATATCTGCCTTCATATATGCGAACTCACAGCAGGCCAATCAGATATTTAATGCCGCTCTTTGCAGGATATGCTCGAATTTCAATGTTTTGGCACAGATTTTGGATTTATATGACAGAACAACCAAATAACAGACAGTCATGAAAAAGCTAATCCTGTTCCTGTTTACTGTACCGCTCATTCTGAGCAGTTGCTACAGAGATCCGTATGCTGATTTTTTTGCCTCAAGAAATGTGGTTGATGTCGGAGAGGCCGTTTATTTTACCAATAACTCCGTAGATGCAGACCACTTTGAGTGGGACTTCGGGGACGGAACGAGGGCATACACATACAACACCAGCCATATCTACACATACGACGGTGTTTATACCGTAACGCTATTTGCCTTTAACGGGAGACGCATGGTAGACAAGGCAGTTACTACAATTACCGTTTTGTTCCCCACAAGCCTGGAAGTCACGGTACTGGAGTACTGGGATGAATATGAGGTGGTGGATGCCAGTGTCATTTTATACAATACCTACGCCGACTGGCTGGATGAATTCAATCCGCTGGTGGAGGGTTTTACCAACCAGTACGGCTGGACCACCTTCAGCAACCTTGAACCGCAGAGGTATTATGTCGATGTTTGGGAAACCCACCACAACAATTATGTACTTGCCGGGGAGGATGTGGGATGGATAGAAACACATGTGCTTGTGCCCAACGAAATGAATTATTTTATCGCCTATGTCGACTATTTCGCGGATGTCAAGAAAAGTGAACCGGGCAGGGATAAAAGCCTGAAAATAATGAAACTCGAGAAAGTTGACAAACGGCAATACTTTGAGAAGAGAGAGGCCATACAGCAGAAAATCGCCGAACGCAAGGCAGTCAGGGCAGAGCAGCTCGAATCAATCGGGCAAGAGGAGAAAAACATTGAGAATTGACAAACTTTTTTATCTGGAATGCGTATAAATAAACACCTAAAATATGTTGAGGGTTAGTTAGCTTTCGGGGCAATTCATCATTCTCATTTCAAAGTAGTTGGATTTTAGGTTTAGTGGATCAGGGCCGTTTAATAGCGGCCCTTTTTCATGGAGCCAGATTACTGCTTCAATCTGGTGCCCAAAACACGAATAATTTAAAACCATAAAGAGATCGTGCTCGCATAAAGCAATCTTGTATCTAAAATATAAGGTGTAAAGCGAAATTTGACAAGTGAACCTTTCGTGAAAAAGAGTTCGTTTTTCATATGTAATATTCAATAATTATGTAAATTCTATTCGTATATATACACGTTTCCTGCAAGCATAATTAACTGCATATCATGATAAGAATAGTATTAATAATATGTCCTTTATTTGTATTCACTTCTTGTTCTGTTTTGATCATAAATCAAGGTTTCAAAGAATATCAATCAACGATGGTCAAAACTGAAAAGTATAACAGTACCAATAAATATCAAAGAGACCTATTGTATCTTGATAACCTTTGTGCTAATAGTTTTCCCGATATAGAGAATAAATTCCCGACCAAAGAACGAGCCAGAATAATTGATAGTTTATTGACTGTTTTGGACTCTACTGTTATTACAGATAATATTTTTAACGGTTATATTCGTTTTTATCTATCTCATTTTAAAAATGAGCATACTTCTATATCAGGATTGCAATCAAGAATGATGTTTCCATATTTACTTTATCCTGTTGATAAATCATGGTACATATGGGATATCAATAAGGAATATGATTCTTTGCATATAGGCAAGAAAATCATAAGACTTGCAGGAAAGTCAATGGTGGATATTGAAAACAATCTGTTTAATTATGTTTTTGCTGAAAATCCAATTAACCAAAGACATAGTATCACCCCGTTCCTTAACAGGTCTGATTTATTGCAGCAATTCGGTTTTATAAAACAAACGGATAGTATCCAGCTTGTATTGGAAAATGGTGATGAAATAACAGTAAGGTCGGTTACAAAAAATGATGATTTAAAATTTACACTTGGAGTAGAAAGGGATAAACAGCACGAGGTTACAAAATTTAAAAATTATAATTATAATATTAGCTTATATCCAAAAGAAAATTATGCCTATTTCCAATATAATCGTTGCAACGACAAGATAGATTCCTATGAGCATATGCGGGATTATTTAAAGGGTTGGATAATTCCTTTTGCCAAGATATACATGAACCATCATATAAAAAAGAAAAATACATCAAAACTTCATGGATACGCAGATCCAGAAAGACCCATTTTTAAGGATTATTTACAACTAATGTTTGATTCGATTAATGATAATAACATACAAAACCTAATAATTGACTTACGGAACAATCCGGGTGGCAGTTTTCAATTATGTTTGCAGTTATTATATTACCTGACAGACAGAAGTGATTTAATAGATTTTTCAGAAATGTACTACACTTCAGATTACAACAAACAGATAGACAAGGAAGACTATAAAGAATTTGAAAAAAAATATAAATTAGAAAACGGTTTTTCACCTCAAAACAATAAACTTTATCCGAATGGATTTTCAAATTGTGACAGCTTCATCTTTGAGAAAATAGAGGATCATGCTTCTCCATATTACATTGATAAAAGCAGAGCTGTTTTTAAAGGGAAAGTATATGTTCTTGCAGATTTTGGAACAAGTTCGGCAGCAGCATTATTTGCTACATTATTACAGGATAATAATATAGCCACTGTTATTGGTACAAGTGTGGGTAATAATCCAATTGGAGCAACCAATTTTAGGCCGTTCCGATTACCAGAAACAAAAATGAGAGGATCTGTAGCTACTGGATATTTAGTAAGACCAAAGGTTGAAAAAGGTAATGTGCAATTCCCTGACTACTGGATTGAAAATAGTGTAACAGACATGATAAATGGAGAAGACAGAATATTTGAAAAGGCTTTAGAATTGATCAATGAAAAGAATAATGACAGCAGGTAAAAGCCAATATAGGTAAGCGTGGGGACAGTGGTTGCATTTAGCATCTCGTCTTTGTTTCAGTGTTCTCCTCGGTGGATATGTGTAAGCCGTGAAAAAGTTCAGGATTTTAAAAATGGTTAGAGAGTTGATTTGGATTTCCCTACGGCGCATACCGGTAAACGTTGTAGTGATACTAAAAATGCAATCAAAAGAACAAATAAACCAAATGTGAATATTAATAATAAAAGGAAAGTAATCGCAATTAATGCAATCCTTTTTGCTGCATTATTTGGTTTGGTATCACTAAATAAGGAAATTCTAAGACCTGCTTTGAATAATTCAGGTTTACTGAAAATTTTAACGGGTTGCTTTCCAAATTTTATCGCAGCATACCTTATTAGTCTGGCTTCAGTATCAGCAGTATTGATTCGGAAATTTAAACATGGGCGATTATTTGTTTATGCATTTTCAATAGCAGTTTTTGCCATCCTAATGATTGAGGAATTAAAACCAATGTGGGGTGCGAACACATATTATGATACATTTGATATAATTGCAAGTGGAGTGGGTTCAACCTTAGCTATATTTACTTATGAATTATTGATATTGATTAAAATGAGGAGACGTGCGAAGAATTAAAAGTACGCATTACAACGGTGGAATTAAACCGCCGAAAGAGTGGTGCGGACTTTTCCTTTTCTGCAAAGTACGTGACATTCGGCATCGGTCGGCTTTAATGATTCGGCTTCAATATTATTAGTCAATCAATGGTGGCGGATTCAATGAGTGCTTGACATATTGCCCGACCATATTAACTACAGCGTTTGGTTCTAACTGGTTGTGCATTTCCAACCTTCCTGCTCTTCAATCATTCCTTAATGTGACCAACAGCTTCTTGTGCTACAATCCCAAGTTCGTCCTTTACTGTAGTATTATGCTCCTGATTGACCACAGTGCTCAATAAGTCCTCGATTGCTTTGCTAATCTTTATTCTTAGCTTTCGAGCTTGCTTTTATTGTTCTTCATTGGGAGCAATACGAGACGGAATTGAGACCAGAATCTTTTTCTCTCCTCGAAAAACCTGAGTTATTACTTCGTCGAATACATCCACAAATACATCTGCAGCATCCATTGCTGTAGGTACCTTCATGATTGTGGTCAAGCGTATTGCTCCTTTTCTTGTCACAACCCATGGTTGGGCTCGAGTTCCACCACGCCCAGGCTTTGGAATCACTCCCAGTGATCTCAAATGAGCCAATTCATCTGTGTTTATTTGGAAAGCGTACCCTTCGGGAAAAAGAGGGCGTATTCCTTCATTATTTCGTTTGATGTTTTGCACGATCTCTCTGGTTTCTGCTTTGAAGATCTCCGCAATATCGGCCGCAAGCATGACATAATAATCACGTACTTCGAAAACGCGAGGTACACCATTGTGGTTCTGTGGCAGAAAATTTACGACATCCTTTTTGGACATTATCTTATCAGATTAGTTTGAGATCACTATTAATGATCTCAAAGTATGATTTATCGTTGATCCACAGGTCACTATATTCATTATTACTTTTAGAAGTCGAACACACCATATAGTGCATTTGGCGAAATATCGCTTATTATAGCAGAGGTTTACCTGACTTGTATTGGCAATGGTGAATACAATCGTACTTTGTAACGCTAAAACGCATCATATGGCTGGAACGTTGGGAACAATGCCGAAGCAACCCCAGACTCAATTTCTCAATCTATTAATTATGAGATTGATTTTCGCAATATTATTAACCCTTTCTTTGCTTTCTTGTGATATGGGGAATGACTATTATGCCAAAGGGATTGATATTGTTAGGATTAATAATATAGAAATTCCTGATACTTCATATTATCCTGATATTGTTAATATAAAGGCACAAGCTGTGGCTGAAGATGGCTGCTGGAGAGATCTTCACTTTATCTTTGAAAAAAAAGCAGAATTTGTTTATACAATAAAAGCTTTAGGTACCTATGAAATATATGGACCATGTCCTGGTATTATGGTTTATCAAGACACCATTATTGAATTTAGACCAAGTCATAAAGGGAGATATAAATTCCAGATACTTGAATATAAAAATAAAACAGTTGAAGATTCACTATATGTCAAATAATCCATTCAGCACTGTACCCAACACCCAGTCATGCGCAAATACCTCCGAGTGGCAGCTTTTAACATTATTCGTAATTGCAGTTTGTCTTTTAAGTTGTGAAAGAGATCAAATACATTTTGGAAATATCAGGGGTGATTGGCTTCTCGAGAAAAGATGGAATAATACTGTTTATACTGACGGAATAATAATTGATACAACTGTTTTCGCAGGTAATGTTAGATATATTATTTCCAGTTCAGATATTCTAACTAAATATTTTACTGAAGAAAACAACACAATCAGGTTTAATATGGAATTTAAACCCCCGGATACTCTCATATATTATAGTTGTCCGATTAATTGTTATTGCCTCGTAAGTTTACCGATTCGTTATACGGTTTTAAAAGCAACCAGAACTGAAATGATTTGGCAAAGGTCCGAAACCTACAGGAATCAGAATAAGGAATTAACTGAAACGATATATTTTTCCAAACAATATTGAGTTAAACTATGCCCAACAACAAAAATAACCCATTGCCGGAAAGCGAAAACCCTTGTTTTGCAGAGATTCCATTAAGCTGTTTGTGCCCAGAACAGGACTCGAACCTGCACGTTGTTGCCAACACTGGTCCCTGAAACCAGCGCGTCTACCAATTCCGCCATCTGGGCCGGAATTTGAGAAATCGGACAGCAAATTTAGAAAAATTATACATAATTTAATACTTTTGCACCTCGCATTCAACGTCCCTCACACACACCTTTTTGCCCAGGTGGCGGAATTGGTAGACGCGCTAGGTTGAGGGCCTAGTGACCTCTTTTGGTCGTGCAAGTTCGATTCTTGTCCTGGGCACATATTAAGATTAACGCCATGCAAAGCAGTGTTCAGCATGGCGTTCTTTTGTGGGCTGCTTCCCATTGAAAGAAGGATTTTGTAATGTCTGAAATCTTGGCGACATTCGTTTTTACGATTGTGCATGTTAAAGGACTGGTGTTGATACAAGTGAAAAAGGACAAAATCAAGTCAACTCATAAGCCTGGGAAGCATCCCTCTGAAGATGGTTTTCTCAGGTTTTTAAAAGAAAAACAACAGACAAGGGAAATCATCATCTTCATTGTTCTTTACGGGATTGTGTTTGCCCTGTTCCGCATTTCATATCCATATCCCGATACTTACCCTGATACAGGGAATTATGTACTCTGTGCTGAAAATATGGAGATAGGAGGTTACCGGCCTATCGGATATTCATGGTTCCTGTATTTCTGCCACCTGATCTCTGCCGGCATTCATTTTGTATACTATGCCCAATTCACGCTGAATGTTATTGCATCTCTCTTTCTGCTTTTTACAGTCAAGTTTTTCTTCCGGCCATTGAAAAATTACTTTTTCCTGGTTGCCTCAATCCTGATTATATTAAATCCCGCCACCCTTTATCTGACGAATTACCTTATGAGTGATTCTGTATTTGTAAGCCTGACGCTTGTCTGGATCGCAACGGCCATATGGTTGATATATAAAAAGAGTATATGGATTTTCCTTCTGCACCTTGCAGTTCTTTTTCTTTTGATTCAGGTACGGTATTCGGGTTTGTTTTTCCCCCTGTTTTCAATGATAGTGTTGTATATATCCTGGGGAAAAACCGGAAAGCTTGTCTGGATCGTACCGGCCCTTGTATTTGCATTTGTCTATTCGGATACAAAAAAGAAAACGGAGAAAATTTTCGGTACAGAAGTATTCTCTGCATTCAGCGGATGGCAGCTGGCAAACAATGCAATGCATATTGTTCCCCATATTGACCTGGAACCCGGTGAGATCAAAAACAGAAACAACAGCTATATTCACTCCATTGTTGTCACTACGGACTCCTCAAAGTTCCCGGATAAGGGGATCACCTCAAATTTCCTGTGGGATGACAGTCTTGCTCTCAAATCGGTCCTCCGGGAAATAAGGATTTCCCGCCGGATGAATTATGTCAAAGGATGGGTCTACTGTGGAAAGGTTTTTAAAAAGTACGGCCAGTTTCTCATCATGAAATACCCTTTGAAGTATTTCAGGTATTTTGCCATTTACAACATGAAGAATATTTTTTACCCTCCACTGGAGATATTCGGGAGGTATGTGGAATACGAGCCTGAAGAAACGCTGTCATCCTGGTTTAACCTGGGTCCGGAAAAATTCACACCAAAGTGGAATTTCTTCATAAAATATATCTCACCGAAACTGTCGATCATGAATCTGCTGCTCTGGATTCTGGTCATCCTGATTCTCATCTACGCCGTCTTCCGGATCCGGATCATCAGTTTCTCTGATATCCAGCGGAAGATGTTCTGGATCCTGTTCGCATTTACCGTTGTGTACCTGGCTTTTCATGTTCTGGCCAGCCCGATAACCCTGCGGTATCTTGTACCGCTGTTCAATATTAAAATCATCGTACCATACATTCTGTTAAACGCGATGTACAAGCAGGAATCTATTTCCTGAGGATCAAAAGGGCGATGGTGCGGTAAAGGAAATGTGCGAATTTCGTATAGGGATAGTAGAGTATTATGATCCATACCAGAACGAGATGGCAGAAATATATGTGGTATGCGGATGACCAGTCCAGGAAACGGGCCGCTTCGACAAGGATCCCCGACACGGTCAGCAGCCAGAACGAGCCCAGAAAGAACCAGTCGGAATAATCACTTCCGATCGTACCGGCTTTCCGGATCCGCTGCACAACCAGGATGGAAGTCCCGGTAAGGAGCAGGACGGCACCGGTATTCCCGGCTATCTTGACGGGATTCAGAAAGCGCAGCGGATATTCCAGCAGGATGGTGGAAAGAATGGCAAAAGAGGTTACAAACAACAACAGCACGAAGCCCCAGAAAACCAGTAAATGAGCGAGGCTCCTGTGATGTTGTTCCCCGCAACGGTTAAAGTCGCTGTGCAGAAGAATGTTCCGGATTATCCGTATGAAGGACTTCCGGGGCGTTGATCGTTCGATCCTGTCCCTTCCTTCCTTCATGTTTCTGCTGAACCTGCGCATGCTGACGATGATCCCGGCTGTAGATATAAAAAACAGGAGGGAAAATGAGATGTTCAGCCATGCATGCGGGAAAAACGCGGAGTAATCCACTTTTCCTTCGGGAATGGAGAGGGTCCCGGCCATCGCCAGGATTATGAGGATCACCAGGATGGGGAACCCCAGGACAAGGGGAAGGCAGGCCGGTTTCTGGAGGATCCGTGCGATGAATCCCGGCCGGGCATAATACAGGTATTGCTGCTTCCTCAGGGCAGCCAGTATTTCTCCGGGCCGGACTCCCCTCGGGCAGCTTTCCGTACAATCCCCGCACTGATGGCATTTCCATATATGGGGATCGGACATCAATTGTTTTTTCATGCCCCAGGCAGCCAGGATCATCTGTCTCCGGGGAAATACATCCTGGTCATCAGAGAGTTCGCAGGCAGCAGTACATGCACCGCACTGCATGCAGGTGCTCAGGGCCGAACCAGCGGATGCCCTCAGATCTTCAATGAATTCGATATCGGGTTGTACCTGGATCATCCTACATGTCTTTGAACGGGTTCGGGCCTATCCCTTCGATCTCCTCGAGGTAATCCCCGATGATCCCGGGAATTTTCCGGTACTCGTCTATTTCCAGGAATTCCGTTCGGATCCTTTCCTGTTCGAGCATCATCGTCTGAAGGGTTTCCCGGATATTCTCGGAACGTGTCTCCATCAGTTCGCTCCCGGTAATGAAATGGCACTGGTAATCATCGCCTGGCTTGCAGCCTATAAGCAGGATCCCGTCGTATCCGTGCGAAAGGGCATCCGACAGCCATATCCGGTTGACGGAACCTATGCACCGGACCGGGATAATGCGCAAAAAGGCACTGATCCTGAGCCTGTTCTGCGCAGCCAGGTCGAATGCGGGATAGGCGTCATTCTCGCAAACAAAGGCAAGTATCCGCGGCTTTCCTTCAAATTCATCCGGGATGGGAATGGCTTTGATCATGGCCGATACACCGTGGATGGAGAAATCTTCGAAGTTGATGATGCGTTCGGGGCAGGAGCCCATGCATATCCCGCACCTGCGGCAGCGGTTCGGATGGGGCAGGGGAGTGCCTTTTTCATTTTCGTCGTAGGCGCCGAAGGGGCATTCCTCGGTGCAGCGCTTGCAGTCCGTACATCTCTGCAGGGTGAGCACCGGATAACTCCGGTCCCCGCTTCTCGGGTGAAGGGCTGTCCCGCGTTTCATGCTTTCAATGCATTGTATCGCCTTGACCACGGCTCCGGCCGCATCCTCCATGCAGGATTGTATCCCCTGGGGGCTGCGGACTGCGCCGGCAGCATAGATTCCCGTTCGCTGGGTTTCGTAAGGGAAACAGATGAAATGAGAATCAGGGAATCCGTATTTTCTGTCCGGCAGTTCCGGTCCCTTCCTGTAAAGAAGGTTCAGCACCTCGGTATTATTTGGCACCATACCCGTGGCCGCAACCACAAGGTCGGCATCGATCCGGATGTTTTCTCCCAGGAGGGTATCGTTTACGATCACCTCCACTGTTCCCGGATCTTTTTCAAGCAGGGAGGAAACCTCTCCCTTTGTAAGGAAAATCCGCGGATCCTCCTGTACCTCCCTGTAGAAATGTTCATTTTTACCGGGTGTTCTCAGATCCCTGTATATGATGAATACATTGGTTTCCGGCAGCATCCGGCGGATATAGAGCGCCTGTTTCAGGCTGGTGAGACAGCATACTTCGGAACAATACGGAAGATGGGCGGGATCCCTTGAACCGGCACACTGGATAAAGAGCACACAGGAGGGAGGCCGGCCGTCGGAGGGGACCCTTATCTCCCCGTTTTTTGCCATTTGCTCCAGGTCCGCCTGTGTGATCACATTCTTGATCTTGCCCATCCCCAGACCTTCGAGTCTGCCTGTATCATAGGGTTCCCATCCGCTTGCAAGAATCACCGATCCGCTTTCACGCGAAATGGTATTGTTTTTTTGCTTCATCCTGACACTGAACCGGCCCGGTTCGCCGGAAATGGATTCCACGCGGGTGTTTTCGAGTATTTCCACAAGGGGGGAAGACCGTACTTCATCCATTTTCCCGTGGAGGAAGATCTCGAGGTTTGTCTGTTTCCCCCCTGATACGGGAATGATATCGTGCCATCCGTTCAGTTTTCCGCCCAGCCTGTTCTGCTTTTCCACCAGGATTACCCTGTACCCAGCCCGTGCGGATTCAGCGGCAGCATGGAGTCCCGTGATGCCCCCTCCGATGATCAGAATACCGGAAGAAAGCTTTTCGGCAATGCTGGCTTCCGGGAGACCTGAATTTTCAGCCCGGGCAATGCCCATTCTCAGGTAATCTGCCGCGGCAAGATTTGTATCCCCGCTGCCCTCCTCCATGATCCAGGCTACGTTTTCCCGGAGGTTTACACGTTGCGTATATACCTGTTCGAAAGTGAAAAGGGCTGTGTGCTGACGCGGGGAACATGCCGCGATAACAACGGAAGACAGGTTCTTCCCAACGATCTCATCCGAGATTTTCAGTTGTGCTTCTGCAGAGCAAAGGAAGGGGTGTTCCGCATAATGCCTGACAGAGCCGTACTCTCCAGCAACGGACCGAAGCATGGATGTGTCTACACACCGGCCGATACTGCAGCCCGTGCATACATAGATACCGATGTTTTTTTCAGCACCGTTCACGTAGATTGTTTTTGCAGGGCCTGAAGCACGATCCCGGTGGATTCCCTTACGGAAGCGGCCACATCCTTGGGTTCACAACAACATCCGCCCGCGGAATACCCTGCATCCAGGCTGTCTTTCAGGATAAATCCGTCCGGATCGGTCTTCATCCCGGGCAGCCCGGGCAGCCGGGGAACGATCCCGGTGGCCAGTACAACAAGATCGTAATCCCCGCGGACCTTTTTCCCTTCCATGATGTCTTCCGCTTCCAGGACAGGTCTCCGTGTTTCCCTGTCGAGGGTCACCTTTCTGACCTTTCCCTTGATAAGCCGTATCTGTCTGCTGTCTTCCGCAGTCTTTAAAAAATCTTCATTTCTTCCGGATACCCTGAGATCCACATAGTAGATATCCGCTTTGTTTTCACTGTCCTGTGCCGTAAAATAACGGGCCTGCTTCAGGCTGGCCGAACAGCATACTGCAGAGCAGTAGGGCAGGTGTTTTTCATCCCTTGAACCCGCACACTGGATAAAGGCAATTTTCCGGGCGGGCTGCCTGTCAGAAAGCCGGATGATTTTTCCGCCGGTAGGGCCGTTGGGCGATCCCAGCCTTTCCATCATTACATTGGTGAGGATATCCGGGGACTTCCCGAAGGAAAAATCACCCAGCCGTCCCGTATCGTAGGGTTGCCATCCCGTACAGAAAAGTATTGTTCCTGCCCTGATCTCTCTTGTGGTTTCAGCGGCCGACAGGTCTATGGCATCGTAGCGGCAAACCGGGACACATTTTCCGCAGGCCTCCTTCATGCAGGCCGTTTCCACAATATGGTACCGCATCGGGAAGGCCGTATCATGTGGCAATGCGATGGCTTTCCTGGTGCTCAGGCCGTAGTTGAAAACATCCTGGGTTTCTTCGGGACATACCTTTTCGCAATCGCCGCAGGCCGTACAGTTGCTGTTTACCAGCTCGGGCGCTGTCCGGATGCGCACGGAGAAATTCCCTGGCCCTCCCTCTATTTTTTCGACGGTTGACGAGGTAAATACCTCAATTCCGGGATTCCTTCTGATCCGGCTGTAATTGATTTCCAGGCCGCAGTAAGGCGGACAGAGCTTCGGGAAATACTCGTTCATTCCTGCCACCTGTCCGCCGAGATATGCTTCCCTTTCCACGAGGCATACGCGGCTGCCGGTTTCCGCGGCTTCAACGGCAGCTGTAAGGCCGCTGATACCGCCTCCGACGATCAGGACAGTGTTGTTTTTATCCGTTGATGCCATGCTACACCAGGTCGATCACCTCCTTTTTCAGCATTTCCCATTCCCCTGTTTCCGGATTATAACGGCAATTGGCGAAACATTTCCAGTCTTTCGACATTTCCGGGAAATCGCTCCTGAAATAATATCCCGGCCAGCGCGTTTCCTCGCGGAAGAGCATTGTGCGGATATGTGATTCGGCCTGCCACATTCTGTGGATGTTCTCCCAGCACCGCATCAGTTCATGCGTATCCCCGGCCGCCAGCTTTGCACTGTCTTCCTTGAGCAGCTTCAGTTGTTCCAGACCCTTTTCCAGAAGGGGTGCCGAGGTTTTGTACCCGCTGGAGGCGCCTCCGGCATATTCGTCCATGATCTTCTGCAGGCGGAACATGAACATTTGCGGGCGGATATAGTTGGGATTGATATCCGGATCACCGGTGTAACCCTTATGTGTATCGAAGGTCCCGAGGGGTCTGAGCATTCCTTCCAGAAGGGTATCGATCAATTCCGCCGGTACGGAAGGGATTTCCGCATGGTCCCTGCAATAGGAAGCTGCGGCCTTGGCTGCGATACGGCCTTCTGTAAATGAGCCGGACGAGAATTTATGGCTTGAAGCACCGGAAGCATCCCCTGCGGCAAACAATCCATGTACAGTGGTCATGTTGGGGTATCCCCATTTATACGCATCCGGCGCAAGGTCCTCGGGCCCGCTGACCCATGCGCCGGATGCCCCGGAGTGCGAACTGATAAAGTAGGGTTCGCAGGCGGAAAGTTCCGAAGGCTGTTCCCCGGGCCGGGTGTTCATGGAAGCCCATAGAAGGGCCTGGCTTACGGTCATATCCAGGAAATCCTCCCAGGCTTCGGTTTCCAGCTTTTTCAGCGTTCTCTTTGCCTCGTTCTCATCCGGTATCTTCGCTACAAGGCTTTTGATGGCTTCGTCTGTGCGCATGTAAATGGGGCTGTTTCCCTCCTGAATTTCAAGCAGCATCAGGTAGTTCCTCAGGTTGGCAGGGGTGGGTTTGGCCGTACCGTAAGGCGCCCATTTTTCCAGTTCCCCGGCCCTTGTCTCCATGTAATCTTCTCCCTTTGCATTTGTGGCTTTTGCCTGGAAAAGCAGGAACCATGCGCCCACCGGGCCATAGGCGTCCTTGAAGCGAACCGGCACAAAGCGAACTTCCTGGCAGGTCATTTCTGCGCCGGATTTAATTGTGAAATATGCACTGGCGCCGCTGTTAAAGGGAGGATACCAGGAACGCCCCAGTCCCTCTCCGACAGATCTGGGCTTAAAAACGTGAACTGCGCCTCCCATGGCCACCAGCACGCTTCTGGCACGGAAAACATAGATTTTCTTTTCCCTGACAGAGAACCCTACGGCACCGGCGCAGCGTTCCCCGTCAAGGATGGGTTCGGAAATGAATATGCGTTCGAAATAATGTCCTTTTTCCCCCAGATCGGCAAGTGCGTTTTTGGCGGCTTCCGCAACAATGGTCTTATAGGATTCTCCGTGTATCATGATCTGCCAGCGCCCCTCATTCACATAATTTCCCTCATCGTCCCTCCAGATGGGCAGACCCCATTTTTCAAACAGGTGCACCGAGGCATCCACGTGCCTCCCGATGCCGGCCACCAGATCGTCGCGTGCAATCCCCATCAGGTCATTCTTCACGTAATTCACGTAATCTGAAAGGGTATTCTTCCCGTCCTTGAGTCCGAGGTACATATTGATGGCAGACAATCCCATGGCAACGGCTCCTGAACGGTCCATGGCTGCCTTGTCCACCAGTGTTACGCTCAGGTTGTTCCGTTTGGCCCAGTAGGATGCCTCATAGGCCGCTCCGCAGGCTGCCATCCCCCCTCCGAGAATAAGGATATCGGTCCTGATCTCAACCGTTTCGAATTGATCTGAAATACGCATGATCCTATAAATCCTGAAGTTCATCCATGCCCGTGGATCCGGGTTCTGTCCGCAGAAGCGGGTCCTTCAGGTCTTCGGTACCCGTTGTGAATCCTGCATCCGGATCGGCGGTTCCTTCGGGCGTTGTGCGGGTGGGAAACTTGAACCGCCTGACCATGCCGTCCCGGAATCTGACAGACCACATGATGGCATCCGAGCTTCTCAGCGGCTGTACGACACCTCCGAGGGGCATGAAATCGGCGTATCCCCTTACCTCGATGGCCTGGGTGGGGCATATCTTAACGCAGTTATAACATTCCCAGCACATTTCAGGAGCCCTGTTCATCGCCTTTCCGGACGTTTTGTCGAGGACCATCAGGTCATTGGGGCAAATGTACTGGCATGCGGTCTTATCGAGCGCTTTACAGCCGTCACATTTTTCGTTGATTACAAAACTGGGCATTATCGAATCGGGTTGGTACTATTGCAAACATAACCAATTCTGAGGATCGAAACAGTCTAAATAAGGGTACCCCCGGCCTTATCCGGATATGAACCGATGGTGATCCGTCAGTAGCCGATCACCCAGAGGATACGGTCCTCATCAATAACAAAATCGACCAGCTCCAGGAGTTCCCGGTTGATGGCGACAAGCTTCTCCTGGTAGAGCGTCCAGCGGTCGGTCCATGTTTTATCCTCCTGAACCAGGTCGAGGAGAAAGATACTGCCGAAAGTTTTTTTGTCTAAAAAAGACCGGAATCCTTCCAGGTCCCTGATTTTCTCCAGGACGGCCAGATGGGTGAGCAGCTGGTTTCTCAGAGGAATGATATGGCGCGGGTTGTATTTCGTGGCATCGTAATACTCGTAGAGATTATTGGATTTTTCGAAGCATTCGGTGAACAGGTTGAAGACTACCGTGTCCATATATTTCGAACCCTCATCACATTTTTTATAATCCTGTTCGGAACCTGTAAGGTTCAGTTCAACGAAGTTCAGTTCTTTATGGTTGTAAAGGGAAAACTTCACAATGGTTCTGCTTGATCGTTGCAATTTATAAAAAATGTTTAATTGTTTAAATTTGAACAGCAATCAGTCATTTTGAAAGATCACTTAGCAAAACTGTTCGAACGGCGCTTTCATTCGGCGCCGGATTCCTGCGTTGAATTACCCGGATCAGGATCACACCGGAGGTATTTCAGGATGTCCTCGGGGGAAGGACGGTGTATCGGTGTATACAGCCCGGATCCTCTTGAAACCAGGGCTTTTCTGGCATTCACCAGGCACTTTCACTCAAAGGGACTGAATGTGCCGGGTCTGCTGTCCGATGACACGGAGAAAAGCATTTACCTGCTGGAGGACCTCGGAGACCTGAGCCTGAAGAAGATCATTGACAGGGAAAGGAAGGGGAAAGCGTTCCCTGCCGGCGTAATCCCCTTGTACCGCTCGGCACTCAGTCACCTTGTGGATTTCCAGCTGGAGGGACACAGGGGCATGGATTACACGGTTTGCGTTCCCAGACAGGAGTTTGACCGGCAGTCCGTTTTGTGGGACCTGAACCATTTCAAGTATTATTTCATCAGATTGCTTAATGTTCCGGCAAACGAACAGAAACTTGAAGATGATTTCGGAAGGCTGGCGGATTACCTGCTCGGGGCCGGACGGAATCATTTCATGTTCCGCGACTTCCAGTCGAGGAATATAATGGTTCGGGGTAATGAATTGTATTTTATTGATTATCAAGGAGGAAGAAGAGGAGCCCTGCAATATGACGTGGCATCCCTGCTTTTTGAAGCAATCACCGATCTCCCGGTTTCCCTGCGGGAGGAACTGCTGGATCATTACCTTGCAACACTGGGGGCCAGGTCAGGAAAGGCTGCGGACGGATTCATGGAACAATTTTACGGGTATGTGCTGATAAGGATACTGCAGGCCATGGGAGCATACGGGCTTCGCGGCATTATTGAGAAGAAGGCCGTTTTTCTGCAAAGCGTACCCTACGCCATCCGGAATGTAAAATGGTTACTGGAAAATTCCCTGGTCCCGGATCATATTCCTGAATTGAAAAGATGCCTCGGGCATATATGCGGGTTGAAAGACTGGGCTGAACTGCCGGAAACCGGAAGCAGCAGCCTCAGGATAAGTATCAACAGCTTTTCTTACAGTGCGGGCCCGCCCGGGGATCTGACAGGCAACGGGGGAGGATTTGTCTTCGACTGCCGGGCCCTTCCCAACCCGGGGCGGCTGGAGGAATACAGTCACCTGACGGGTAAGGATCCTGAGGTGGCGGGTTACCTTAGGGATAAACAGGAGGTGGAACGTTTTATGAAAGGCGTATCCGAAATGGTGTCGCAATCAATCGAGACATACCTGGCCCGGGGATTCACCGATCTCATGGTGAATTTCGGCTGTACGGGCGGCAGGCACCGGTCAGTATACTGTGCAGAGAGACTGAATGAATTTTTAAAAGGCAGGGAAGGGGTCGAAATCGTATTGAATCATAAGGAGTTGTCCGGACAAGCGACATGAAGGATGGGTAAGAAATTGTGCAAGCTGAAAAAAAAGGAACGTAAAAAAAAGGTTAAAAACAGGGCAGATAAATGAAAGCAATGGTCCTTGCGGCAGGGTTGGGCACGCGCCTCAGACCCCTGACCGACGGAAAACCCAAAGCCCTTGTGCCTTTCCGGGGAGTACCGATGGTTGAGGGTGTGATCCGCCGGATCGCCGGGGCAGGGATTGATCAGGTCATTGTCAATGTCCATCATTTTGCCGGAGAACTCACTGGCTTCCTGTCGGGGCTCAGCATTCCCGGATGCAGAATCCTTATATCCGATGAAAGCGGACATCTGATGGATACGGGAGGGGCCATACTCAAGGCCAGGGATCATTTCAGGGGAGAAAAAGCATTTCTTGTCCACAATGTGGATGTCTACACCAACCTGGATATTTCCTCCCTTATCGAAACACACCTGAAAGAAGGCTGCCTGGCGACCATGGCCGTGAAGAAGCGTTCCACTTCCCGGTCGCTGCTGTTCGATCCCGGGGGACTGCTGGCAGGCTGGAGACATAATGAAACGGGTGAAGAGCGCATCGTTGCCGGCCGGAAAGGAGAATTTCAGGATTATGGAAATTCCTGTGTGCAGGTCATTGATTCCGCCTTTTTCGACCATTTCCCCGAAACAAAGCCGTTTTCCCTGGTGGATATGTTCCTTGAGCTGGCAGCCGTCCATAAGATCCGGGCCTATGTTCACAATGAGGATTACTGGTTTGACCTGGGCAGGTACGAAAATTTCCTGCATGCCGAAAAGGAAATATTTTAAATAATACCTGTAAATCTTTATTTTCGCATCATTATTTAACGGTGATGAAGGAACAAGGGGTGGAAGAATTGCTTGCCAGGACCGCAGGAATGAGCCCGCAGGAAGTGCTGGGGTTTTTCCTGAAGGAATACAGGGGCGGGATTGCGCAGGCCTCCGGCATGGGCGCCGAAGACCAGGTGATAACCGATATGATCGCAAGGATCGACCGCAATACCAGGATATTCACGCTGGATACGGGACGTCTTTACCAGGAGACCTATGATTTGATCCAGCGCACCGGCGAAAAGTACGGCCTGAACATCGAGGTGTTTTTTCCCGATTACAAAAAGGTACAGGCAATGGTCAGGGAAAAGGGGATCAACCTGTTCTATGAAAGCGTGGAAAACCGGAAGTTATGCTGCGGCCTCAGGAAGAACGAATCCCTGAAAAGGGCACTTAAGGGGACGGACGTCTGGATCTGCGGTCTCCGGAAAGACCAGACGGTCACACGCTTTTTCAACCGGATGGTGGAATGGGACGACCAGCATGGCCTGATCAGGCTGAACCCCCTGATTAACTGGACGGACAAGCAGGTATGGGAATACATCCGGGGGAACGATGTTCCGTACAACGTCCTGCACGACGAAGGTTATCCGAGCATCGGATGCAGGCCATGCACGCGCGCCATACAACCCGGTGAGGATGCACGCGCCGGCAGATGGTGGTGGGAGGACTCCGGAAACAAGGAATGCGGGCTGCATAACCGCTGAACAGGATACTCATTCAATGACCCCCGAACCGATGACTTCGTCTCCGTCATACCAGGCTGCAAACTGCCCGGGGGCAATGCCCCTCTGGTGTTTTTTGAAAACGATGTACAGGAATTCCCTGCGCATGTGAAGTGTGGCCTTTTGAAGGGGTTGCCTGTAACGTATCCTGACCATCATATCCCGGTTTTCCCCTTCTGAAAGTCTCCGGCCGGGCCTCACCCAGTGCACTTCGGATCGTTTTATCTTCAATCCGCTGCGATACAGCCCGGGATGGGACTTTCCTTCCCCGGTATAAATAATGTTCCTGCCCGTATCGGTACCGATGATGAACAGCGGTTCTTTCCTGCCTCCGATGTTGAGCCCCTTTCGTTGTCCTACCGTATAAAAGTGCGCACCTTTATGCGTTCCGATGACAATCCCGTCCCCGGGATGATATGCCCATGGTTTGGAGAGATATTCGGGATCGGTATTGTTCCTGTCGAAAGCCGTATAACCTGAAAATCCTTTCGGGATCTCGATCACATCTCCTTTAAGGGGTTCGAGCCTTTGCTGCAGGAAAGTGGGCAGATCCACCTTGCCGATGAAGCAGATCCCCTGGGAATCTTTCTTCCGGGCGGTAGGCAGCGCCTGCTGCGCCGCAATTCTTCGCACTTCTTTTTTTGTAAGGCTTCCGATCGGAAACAGGATTTTCGACAGCTGGTCCTGGCTGAGCTGGCAGAGGAAGTAGCTTTGCTCCTTGCCGGGATCGAGGCCGGCAAGCAGACGGTATATTGTTTTTCCGTTATTTACCAGGTTCTCCTTCCGGCAGTAATGCCCCGTCGCGACAAAGTCCGCACCGTAATTCCCGGCCACTTTGAAAAACTCGTCGAATTTGATCTCCCTGTTGCAGAGTACATCGGGGTTGGGGGTCCGTCCGTTCCGGTATTCCCTGAACATGTAATCCACAACACGTTTTTTGTATTCCCTGCTGAGATCCGCACTGTGAAACGGGATACCCAGCTTTCTGGCCACCAGCTGTGCAAAGATCAGATCATCCTTCCAGGGACAGTCCCCTTCGAGAGTGCCGGTTTTATCGTGCCAGTTGATCATGAACACAGCCGTCACATCATATCCCTGTTCCCTGAGGAGATAAGCGGCCACGCTTGAGTCAACGCCACCCGATAATCCTACGACCACTTTCATTTAATCTGTGCCGGAAAGCCGGCCGGAAACCCTTTCATCGGACAGTATATTTGCCACGATGGCTATGGCAGAGCCGGTTCCGTAGCTTTCGAGTTTGGAGAGAAGGATCTTTTTCCTGTCACTGATGGCCCCCTTTTCCGACAGGGCTTTTTTAATTTCCCGCAATTGCGAACCTGTGAGTTCATCCCCGAGGGCATCCATAATGATCCCGATGGGAATGGAATCCGAGGCTTCATCCGGCGGGCCGAAGGTTTCCAGTTCCAGAACCGCCTCCGTAAGGATCTCGCGTCCCAGTTTCTTGCATGCTTCCATGGAGTTGGCAAAACCCGTTTCATCGCGCAGCACCCAGCTTCCCTGGTCATACTTGATCCTGTTAACGGCATCTATCTTCTGGGAATTCTTTCCGAATATCCTCTCCAGCAACAGGATGGTGAAGTTTTTCCAGGCATTCAGGTCAAAATCCTTTGCCTCCAGCTTCTCCATCTGTTTCTGTAAAACCTCTATGGCCTTGTTCTGATCCATGTGTTTTTAAAGGACCTGATAAAAATACGAAGTTTTTTATCTTTATTGAAGTTTGTATCTGTGAAATATGTCCCCACTGACAATATACAGGGCTTCGGCGGGATCGGGCAAAACCTTTGCCCTTGCCAGGGATTTCCTCCGGCTTGTGCTCAGGGTCCCGGAAAAATACCGTCACATCCTCGCCGTTACCTTTACCAATAAAGCTACCGCCGAGATGAAAAGCCGGATACTCGGGGAACTGAACCGGCTGGCAGGGGGACTGGACTCTGACATGCGGGCAATGCTGGAAAAGGAAAGCGGCCTGCACGGGCAGGAGCTGGAAAAAAGGGCAAGGGAGATCCTGGACAGCATATTGCACGATTATTCCCATTTCCATGTTGAGACGATTGACCGTTTTTATCAGAGGGTCATCCGTGTCTTTACCAGGGAAATCGGGCTGGCCGCGGGTTACCGCATTGAGCTTGAGTCGGACCAGGTATTGTCGGAAGCCGTGGATGGATTGCTGCATGAGCTGGACCGGGATCATGAGCTGCTGTCATGGATAGAATCCTATGCAAAGGAGAGGGTAGAGGAAGGGAGGCACTGGAACCTGAAAAATGATATCCTGGAGCTGGGAAAAGAGATCAATAAGGAAAGATACCAGGAAGAAAGCGCTGCACTGGGAAAGGTTCTGGCAGACAAAGGGAGGCTGCAGGCTTTCATGGATGAAATGGACCGGATGCGGTACGGATTTGAGAAAAAGCTGTCGGGTTATGCCCTGGAAGCCCTTGGGATCATGAAGAAGGAAGGCGTGGAGACCGGGGATTTCAAGCATGGAAGCCTGAAAGGGATCGGCGGTTGTTTCCGGCGATGGGCATACGGGGATTACAAAAAGCCCAGCAGAACCGTTATGAAAAGCGATGAAAACCCGGAGGAATGGGTATCACAGGCATCCGGGGCAAAAGACAGGGTACTCCATGCCTATGAAAATGGCCTGGGAGACTGCCTGAGTAACTGCCTGCAGCTTTTCACGGATAAATACCGCAGTTACCGGTCGGCCGTCGAAATAAAAAAACATCTGTATGTGCTGGGCATCCTGAATGAGATATCGGACAGGATGCATGCATATACGAAGGAGCAGGGCATTTTCCTTCTCTCGGATGCTTCGCGCTTCCTGTACGGGATCATTGACGGAAACGAAGCCCCTTTTATTTATGAGAAGACGGGGGATTACTTTCATCATTACATGATCGATGAATTTCAGGATACTTCTTCCATGCAGTGGAAGAATTTCCTGCCCCTGATCGATAACAGTCTTGCATTCATGCGCGACAATCTTGTCGTCGGAGATGTCAAGCAATCCATATACCGCTGGAGGAACAGCGACTGGGAGATTCTGTCGGAAAGGATACACAGGCAGTTCGATGAAGAGCAACTGGAAGTCAGGGGACTTGACCGGAACTGGAGAAGCCGCAGGAATATCGTTGCCTTCAACAACGATTTCTTTTCAGGTGCCGTAAAGGTCTATTCCGGTCAATTCGGGTCCGGGGACGGCGGAAACGGATCTGACAAACCCGGATATGCGGGAAAAATCGAAAGTGCCTATTCCGACCTGGCCCAGAAGGTCCCCGGTCTTCCCGGGAAGGAGGGAGGTTTTGTGCGCATTCAACTGTTCGATGCGGAAAAGGGGAAGGACTGGAAAGCATCTGCTCACAGGCAGGTGATCGAAACCATCGAGCGCCTGCAGGACAGTGGACTGCAGCCTTCCGATACGGCCATACTGGTAAGGACGGCGAAAGAGGGAAAACAGATATCGGATGTCCTGCTCGACCACAAGAGCCGGAATCCGGAATCGCGGTACAAATACGATGTCATCTCCAATGACTCGCTTTTCCTGGCAGGTGCCTCATCCATAAGGGTGATACTGGGTGTGATGCGTTACCTGAACCGGCCGGATCACCGGCTTAACCTGGCCGAACTGCTTATCGAATATCATCGCCTGTCCCCGGGTATCGCCGAAATCCCGGCGGCGGATATACTGGCGGAAGGACTGGCGGACGACAGGGTAAAAGGATTCCTGCCGGCGGCATTCTATGATATGGCAGAAAACCTTAAATATCTTTCCCTTACGGAACTGACCGGGAAGATCATTCAGATGTTCGGACTGGATGGCAGGCCTTCACAGATTCCTTACCTGCTGGCCTTCCAGGACATCATCCTGGATTACCTGAAAAGCAGGCCTGCTGACATTCCTTCCTTCCTCGACTGGTGGGATGAAAACGGTGAGAAGAAGGTGCTGAGTCTTTCAGAAGAACAGAATGCGATAAGGGTGATGACAATTCATAAGGCCAAAGGATTGGAATTCGGGGCGGTAATCATTCCGTACTGCAACTGGAGCCTGGATCATATGGGAGGGTACAGGCGTCCTGTTCTGTGGTGCACACCGGCTGAGGAACCGTTCAGCCGGATTCCGCTGCTCCCGGTATTATATGGATCCGGATTGCGCGACACCGTTTTCCGGAAAGACTACGAAGATGAAAATTTCAGGATCTATATGGATCATCTGAATCTTCTGTATGTAGCCATGACCCGGGCACAGGATGCCCTGATCGCCTTTGGGAGGAAGAACGGTAAAGCACAACTGGCCGATGTTTCCGTTCTGCTGAACCGGGTCCTGACACAGGGTGCCATGCCTTCATGCCCCGGAGGAACCTGGATTGAAGAGACCGGGCAGTGGATACTGGGTGAACTGAACTTTAAGGGTGAACCAAAACCTGCTGATGAAAAAAGACAAAGCCTGATCAGGCAATACAGCAGCCATCCGTTCAGCGGCAAGCTGAAACTTGTGTACCGGGGTACCGACTTTTTCGATCCCGAGGCAAAAAACAGGATAGATTACGGGAACCTGATGCATGGGATTTTTTCAATGATAGCTTCGCACTCAGATGTGGACCGGGCTGTGGACAGGATACGGAGGGAAGGCATGATAGGAAGGGAGGAAGCGGAAAAGATCCGCAGTGAAATCAGACAGATTTTACACATCGAGCCATTCAGGGGATGGTTCGACGGGAGCTGGAAAGTAATTGCCGAGAGGGATATCCTCGACAGGGCCGGGGCCCTGAAACGACCGGACAGGGTGATGATGAAGGAGGACAGGTTGATCGTGGTGGATTACAAGTTCGGACATACCAGGGCGGCTGCCCACAAACAACAGGTACAACAATACACCAGGATACTCAGACAGATGAACTACCGGGATGTAGAGGGCTATATCTGGTATGTCCTGCTGGGTGAACTGATAAAGATCTGATGCAACAGGATTTTACATATCCATGGGGGCATAACCGCCGGTTCAATGCGTACGCGGAGTATTTCAGGAAAACACTCGGCGGACGTGTTCAGAAGCTGACCCTGGATGCCGGTTTCAGTTGCCCGAACCGGGACGGCACCGTGGGGATGGGCGGTTGTACCTTCTGCAATAACAATGCTTTCAACCCGGGCTATTGCCTGCCTTCCAAATCCATCAGCGATCAGATCCGGGAAGGCATCGCCTTTCACCGGAAACGTTATAAAAGAGTACAAAGATTTCTTGCCTATTTCCAGGCATATACCAATACATATGATTCTCTGGACGTACTGAGATCGAGATACGAAGAGGCTTTGCAGGTTCCGGGGGTGATCGGTCTCGTGATCGGGACCCGCCCCGATGCCGTCACCTCCGGGATTCTCGATTACCTGAAAAGCCTTGCCAGGGAACACTATATTGTCATTGAATACGGCGTTGAATCCTGTTACAATACCACTCTGGAGAGGGTGAACAGGGGACATACCTTCGAAGATTCCGTCAGGGCCATCGAGATGACCGCCTCGAGGGGACTGCACCAGGGAGCCCACTTTATCATCGGTCTTCCGGGTGAGACAAGAGACGATATCCTCGGCCAGATGAAAACCATATCGGGGCTGCCCATAAACAATATCAAGTTCCACCAGCTTCAGATTGTCCGGGATACGGCCATGGCCCTGGAATATGAAGCGGATCCCGGCAGGTTCCGCCTGTTTGAACCGGATGAATACCTTGACCTGATGGTGGAAGTGCTGGAACTGCTGAACCCGGATTTCGTCGTTGAAAGGATTGCAGGTGAAGTACAACGGGATTATCTTGTAAGCAAGTCCTGGGGCATACGCTATGACCGGGTACTGAAAAAATTCGAAGAACGCCTTGAAGCGGGAAACACCTGGCAGGGAAGGAGGTATGTACCATGAAACCTTTCCTGAAAGAAATTGCGGAGGAATTATTCGAATCGCACGGGGACAGGCTGGAAGAGCTTTGCCTGGTATTCCCCAACCGCAGGGCGGGGCTTTTTTTTAACAAATACATGGGAGCATGTCTCAAGACCCCGGTCTGGTCACCTGTCATCCTGACCATCCGGGATCTTATGCTGAGTCTTTCCGATCTCGAATACGGCGACGAGGTGGAGTTGATTTCCCTCCTGTACAGGGAATATTCCCTGCTGAAGGAAAACCGGGAAAGTTTCGACGATTTTTATTCCTGGGGCGAGACCATGATAGCTGATTTCGATGAAACGGACAAGTACCTTATTGATGCCGGGGATCTTTTCAGGAACATGGCCGGACTGAAAGACCTGGAGAGTTCGCTGGATTACCTGTCCGGGACACAGGTAGAGGTGATACAGCAATTCTGGAATACATTGATCACCGGGAAGTCCAGCGAGCAGAAACAGCAATTCATCGATATCTGGAACATCATGCTCCCCCTGTACGGGAACTTCAGGGCTTCCCTCAGGCGGGAAGGAATCGGCTATGAAGGAATGATTTACAGGGATGTTGCGGAGAAAATCAGTTCCGGGGACCGCCTGGAGTTGCCCGCACCTGCCGTTGCATTCATCGGCTTCAATGCCCTGAACAGGTGCGAGGAAATCCTTGCCGGTTCCCTGCAGAAGGAAGGAAAGGCGTTGTTTTACTGGGACTACGATAAATATTACACGGAGAAGGAATGGCATGAGGCGGGCAGGTTCATCCGTAAGAACCTGGAGAAATTCCCCGATTCCGGCCGTAACATCACCCGCAGCAACCTGGAAGGCCGGTCCCCGGCCGTGGATGTATTCTCCGTCCCTTCCGGCAGCGGGCAGTCGCAGATCGTCAGCAGAATCCTTCAGCAGGAGGTCCCGGGAACAGCAGGCTGGGAGGAAACTGCAGTCGTACTGGCCGACGAGGAACTGTTGATGCCCTTGCTGCATGCACTTCCGGAGGGTATGGAAGAGATCAATGTTACCATGGGGTACCCCGTTACTGCAGCCCCGGTATTCAGCCTGGTGGAACATCTTATCTCATTACAGGGAAATGCCGGTCATGGAAAATCAGGGGCATATCATTTTGAGGATGTTCTGAAGATCCTTCAGCATCAATATGTAAGCCATCAGGAAGATGCCCGGGAGCTCATACAGGATATGCATTCCCGCAACAGGATTTTTATCCCCGAAAGCGATCTGGCCGTGAATGATCTGTTCGCCAGGATATTCCGGCATCTGAAAAGACCCGGGGAGATCGCCGCCTACCTGCTTGGCATACTGGAAGCCATAACCGGCCGGGAAGAAGGCACGGAAGACCGGATGCCGGCCCTTGAACTGGAGTTCATATACCGGATATATACCCGGATCAAGCGTCTGAATGATGTACTGGAAAGACTGGAACTTGAACTCGGACTCCCCGTTTTTCTGAAGATCTTCCATAAGTACCTGAAACAGACCCGGATTCCCTTTTCGGGTGAACCCCTGGCCGGCCTTCAGGTGATGGGAATACTTGAAACCCGGGCGCTTGATTTCAGCCATGTGATCATGCTGTCGGTAAATGAGGGTACATTCCCCAAATCTTCAGCCGGTCCCAGTTTCATCCCTTACAGTTTGCGCAAGGGTTTCGGCCTGCCCACCCCGGACCATCAGGATGCCATCTATGCCTATTATTTTTACAGGCTCATCCATCGCGCAGGGCAGGTGTCACTGGTCTATAACAACAAAACCGAAGGACTTAATACCGGGGAAAGATCCAGGTTTATCCACCAGTTGCAGTACGATCCTGTTTTTAAGGTCAGGGAGCTGTCCTCCGGATTTGACATACAAACCACCGTACCGGCTCCCATACGGGTCGAAAAAAAAGCCGGGATTATGGAAATACTGGGTGAATACCACAATGAAGACAACAAAGGAAGGTACCTGTCCCCGAGCGCACTGAACACCCTGATCAATTGTTCCCTGCGTTTCTATTTCCGCTATGTGGCTGACCTCGAGGAGCCGGATGAACTCAGGGAGGAAATTGATTCCGCCATGTTCGGGACTCTGCTTCATGATGTTATCAGGAGGATTTACGATGGAATGGACCGCCCTGTCCGGCGAGAAGAGATCGACCGTTTCCTTGGACAGCCCGGTAAAATCGAAACCGCAGTGAGGCAATCCTTCCTGGCGCTGTTTCATGCCGGGCGGGCCGGCGATTCAGAAATCAGGGGAAGGGACCTGATCATTTTACGGATCATGGTCACTTATACCAGGAGGATACTGGAGATAGACCGGGAATCATGCCCTCTGCATATCCACAGCCTGGAACGGGAATACAGAACAATTATCCCCGTTGAAACGGCAGGCAGGCGCCTTCCGGTAAAGATCGGAGGAAAGATCGATCGCATTGATCTCTCTGGGAGTACCTACAGGGTGCTGGATTATAAAAGCGGCAGGGGGAACCTTGTTTTCAAATCCATCGAGGGACTCTTCGACGGGGAAGAAAGAAACAGGAATGAGGCGGCCTTCCAGACGCTGTTGTATGCAAAGATATTCTCTTTATCCGGGGAGACCGGCGACCGTCCCGTTAAGCCCGGACTGTACCTGATCAGGAATATGTTCTCCGATGCATACTGTCCGGATTTCGGCATCGGAACGGATGGCAGTCATACACCTGTTGGGGACTATTATCCCCTTGATGAAGCATTTTCTGAAAACCTGGACAGGCTGCTGTCCGGCCTGTTCGATCCGGCAACTCCCTTTTTGCAGACCGGGCAGGAGGAGCACTGCCGGCATTGCGAATTCAGGGGCATCTGCCACAGGTAGACAAGTGATCTGTTCGATATATAAGATCCGCCCGGAGGACTCAAATTATATTATATTTGCAGAAACCTAAAGATTCTCAGACAGAAATGTTCCCGAAGTTTGCTTCATTCAAGGTCGAGATCAGGGAATCGGGATTTTCCCCTTATGAAGGTTTGAGTTATCCCCGTACCGCACAGATCACTTTTTTCTCTCCCGATGGTTATCATAAGATCGTTGAGGAACTGGGTTACCTTGAAGAGGCTGAAATTTTCGATCTGATATCCAAAGGCAGGCCCCTGATTCTGGATCGCTGTTATATCGAGAATCTGTCTCTTCAGGAATACCGTAACCTCAACGGACTCGGTGAGAAGGACCCGGTTGTGATAAAGAATTTCAGCGCGGTGTCGGCATTTTTTGATAACAGAGTCCCCATTGATTTATCCTATTCGGAATTTACGGGAGGTGAAGTAAGTTTTGAGAAAGCTTATTTTACACAGAGCAGCGTGATTCTTCATGGTTCGCATTTTACGGGGGGAGGCGTAAATTTTGAGCACACTGTTCTTCCGTCCGGGCACTTTGATTTTTCAAATGTACTCCTGGATCAGGGCGACCTCAGTTTTAAAAATGCAGTATTCGGGACGGGTCTGAAGGATTTTCAGGATTCCGAGCTGGGGACAGGCGATATCAGTTTTATCAATACCGAATTCGGAGACGGGGATGTTTCATTTGTCAGTACACAATTCGGGGACGGGAAGGTCAGTTACAAGGTGGCCAGGTTCGGCGAGGGTAAGGTGGACTTCCATTATTCCAAATTCAGATCAGGCGATATATCCTTCGAGCAGACCGAATTTGGTAATGGCCGGGTGGATTTTCGTACAACCGAGTTCCCGTCGGGGCGGGTGAACTTCAACAGGGCCGTATTCGGGAACGGCGATGTGTCCTTTGAAGCGAGCGAGTTGAAAAAGGGCAAGATGAGCTTCAGGAAAACCCTGTTCGGTGATGGCCAGCTCGATTTTGAGCTGGCTGAATTCGACGATACGGAAGTCAGTTTTGACAGGGCCGTATTTACGACAGGCACCATTTCCTTTTATAATGCGAGGTTCAGGACGCTCTCAATGCACTCCTGCCACCTCGATCATTACCTCGACCTGCGGGTGGCATACTGCCGGCACATCGATCTTTCCGACACCATCGCCAGGGATATCATTGACCTCAAGCCGTATGAATTTGAGCTGGATGTCGGTACCATAGATTTCTCCGGCATGCGTCTGATCGGCAGGATTTATATTGACTGGAAGCGAAACCGGGTCAAGAAACTGATCATGGGACAGCAGGATACGAGTAAAAAGGTGAAGGCCGAACAATTCAGAACACTAAAGGAGAATTTCAATATTACCGGGCAATACAACGATGAAGACAGGTCCTACGTTGAGTTTAAAAGGCTGGAGTCACGATCCATCCTCGAAGAATCGGTTGGGAAAAATCCCTGGAGTGCAATCTGGATGTACCCCTTATACTGGTTTAAACTGGCCGTGTTTGACTGGGCCGGCCTGTATGCCACCAATCCTGTCAGGGTGATGACCTCCATGCTGGTGATGTACTCGATTTTCAGTGTTCTTTTCGTTGTACTGACACTTTTTACCTCAGCCGATGTGGTCTCCTCACTGGGCGACCCGGATAAGCTGGGTCTGATAGCGAAATGTTTTTACCACAGCGCCATTACATACCTCACGATCGGGTACGGGGACTACTATCCTTCGGGATCAATACGCTGGCTCTCAAGCCTGGAAGGTTTTGTGGGACTGTTCCTGATGTCTTATTTCACCGTGGCTTTTGTGCGGAAGATATTGAGATGACTTATTTCTTCCTTTTCAGCAAGTCGGGTCTGAACTTCCGGGTTTTTTCGATGGCTTGCTCAAGCTTCCATTTTTCAATCTCCCGGGCATTCCCCGAGATGAGCACTTCCGGAACATGCCATCCCTTGTAATCTGGCGGCCTCGTATAGACCGGAGGTGCAAGGAGGCCGTCCTGGAACGAGTCCGTGAGTGCCGAGGTTCCATCCGATAATACCCCGGGAATCAGACGGATGACAGCGTCTGTCATTACCGCGGCCGCCAGCTCTCCTCCCGTCAGCACATAATCTCCTATGGAGATCTCGCGGGTAATGAGATGATCCCTGACTCTCTGGTCGATCCCTTTGTAGTGTCCGCACAGAAAAATCAGGTTCTCGCATGTGGAAAGCCGGTTTGCAATCGACTGGTTAAAGGTTTCTCCTTCGGGTGAAGTAAAAATGATCTCCTGGTATTCCCGCTTCCCGGTAAGTTCAGACAGCGCCTTGTCTATAGGTTCTATGCTCAGTACCATTCCCGCTTCCCCGCTGTAGGCGTAATCATCGATTTTCCGGTGCTTACCGGTTGAATAATCACGCAGGTCATGGATGAATACTTCTGCAAGCCCTTTGTCTTTTGCACGTTTGATGATGGAATGGCTCAAAGGGCTCTCAAGAAGCCCCGGAACGCCCGAGATTATGTCGATTCTCATTTTTCAGGATTTTTTACAAAAATAGTGAACAGACTTAAAAAAACTTTGACCATAGTTCATTAATGGCTATTTTCGCAGGTGATTGCTTGACGCAGCATTGTATTGACATTGAGAGTTGATGGAACAAAAGGAACAGGTTCGGGACGAACCCGTCACCGGGCAAATCGGTGAAAATAAGAATGATGCTCCCAAGGAGGATATAAACTCCAGTACTGAATCTTCTGAAAATAAGGAAGATAAATCTCCCGCCGCTGAAAATGACAAACCTGACTTGCAGGAGGCGGTCCTTGAGGAAAAGGATACCCACGCCCCTGAGTCAAAGCCGCCGGCAGAATCCGGGTCGGAAACAGATCCCCCTCTTGACGACTTTGATTATTCCACGCTCAGCCGTGAAGATCTGGTTAACAGACTCGAGGTGCTTATTGAAACCAAGCCTGTGAATGAGATCAGGAGGGATGTGGACCATATAAAGATCAATTTTTATAAGAAAGCCAAGATTGAAACCGAAAAAAGGAGAAAGAAATTCGTAGAGGAGGGCGGTGCCATTGAGGACTTCCAGCCCGGTGCGGATCCCCTGGAGATTAAAGTCAAGGAACTGTTCAAGAAATTCCGTGATATCAAAGCAGAATTCAATAAAAACCTGGAACTTGTAAAACAGGACAATCTGAGGAAAAAATATGATGTGATTGAAAAAATCAAGGACCTGATCAACAGCAAGGAATCCATTAATAAAACCTTTCAGGACTTTCGTGATCTGCAGAAAGAATGGCGGTCTATCGGCCTGGTTCCCCAGCGGAACCTGAAGGATCTGTGGGATACATACAATCACAATGTCGAGAAGTTCTATGATTATATTAAGATCAACCAGGAACTCAGGGACCTCGATCTTAAAAAAAATCTTGAATTGAAGATCCAGCTTTGTGAAAAGGCCGAGATGCTGCTTCTGGAATCCTCAGTGGTGCACGCATTTAATTTACTTCAGAAATATCATGAACGCTGGCGTGAGATTGGCCCTGTTCCGCGGGAACACAGGACAGAAATATGGGAAAGGTTCAAGGAAACCACATCAAAGATCAATAAGAAACATCAGCAATATTTTGAAGAACTCAAGAAAGCACAGAAAAAAAACCTGGAACAGAAGGCTATCCTTTGTGAAAAAGCCGAGGAATTAAGCAACCTCGCACTGGATAACCACAAGCAATGGGATGGAAAATCACAGGAATTGATTGAACTTCAGAAAGTATGGAAATCCATCGGGTTTGCTCCCAAAAAGGATAATAACAAGATATACGAACGGTTCCGGACAGCCTGTGATACATTTTTCAGCAGGAAACGGGAATTTTACGCCAGGAACAGGGAAGACCGGTTAAACAACCTACAGCTGAAAACGGATCTCTGTGTCCAGGCTGAGGCCATGAAGGACAACACAAACTGGAAGAAAACCACGGAAGATTTTATAAGTCTTCAAAAAAAATGGAAGAAAATCGGACCCGTGCCAAATAAACACTCGGATGCTGTCTGGAAGCGCTTCAGGGCAGCCTGCGATTATTTTTTCAACCGGAAATCCGAGCATTACAAAAATGTAGACGAGTCTTATTACCGGAATCTGGAAGAGAAGAACAAGCTGTTGAAAGAAGTCAGGGAGTATAAAATAAGCGGGAATGCAGAGGAGAATTTCAGGGCCCTCAATGATTTCCAGCGCAGGTGGTCGGAGATCGGGTTTGTCCCCATCAAAGAAAAGGATGATCTTCAGGAGAAGTTCAGAAAGGCCATCAATGCTCAATTTGACAAACTCGATATCAATGACAGCATGCGCAACATGTTGAAATTCAAGAACAAGGTCAATAATATCCTTCAGAAACCCAATGCGGAAATGAAACTCAACCATGAAAGGGAGCGTTTCGTTAACCGGCTGCAGCAATTGAAGAACGACATCATTCTCTGGGAAAACAACATAGGATTCTTTGCCCGCTCAAAAAATGCCGAATCCATGATAGAGGAAGTTCAGAATAAAATTGACAAAGCCAGGGAGGCAATTCAGTTACTGGAACAAAAAGTCGATATGATAGATAATCTGGACAGGGAATAAAACAAAAGGACAGGAAGATTGAAAATGGGAGCCACTAAATACATATTCATAACCGGCGGAGTAACTTCCTCACTTGGAAAAGGGATCATTTCTTCATCCCTGGCGATGTTGCTGCAGGAAAGGGGAATTTCTGTCACCATTCAGAAGCTTGATCCCTATATCAACGTGGACCCCGGTACATTGAATCCTTACGAACACGGTGAATGTTATGTGACCATGGACGGAGCGGAAACGGATCTTGACCTGGGGCATTATGAGCGTTTTCTCGGCATTTCCACCTCCCAGGCCAACAATGTAACCACGGGCAGGATATATCAATCCGTTATCGACAAGGAACGAAGGGGGGATTACCTGGGTAAAACCGTACAGGTAATCCCGCACATTACGGACGAGATCAAGCGAAGGATCATGCTGCTGGGCAAAAATGAAGAATATGATGTGGTTTTGACAGAGATCGGCGGTACGGTGGGGGACATCGAATCCCTTCCCTACATTGAATCCGTCAGACAACTCAAGTGGGAGCTGGGGCCTGCGAATACACTGTTCATTCACCTTACACTTGTACCTTTCCTGTCTGCTACAGGTGAACTGAAAACAAAACCGACACAGCATTCAGTAAAGGTGCTCCTCGAAAACGGGATCCAGCCTGACATACTGGTTCTGCGCACAGAACAATCCCTTACCGACGATATACGGAGCAAGGTCGCACTTTTCTGCAACGTGAAGCCTGATGCCGTTATTGAATCCATCAATGTTGACACGATATATGAAGTACCACTGCTGATGCAGAAGGAGAAACTGGACGAGATCGCCATTCGGAAACTGCAAATAGAGAATACAAAATCTCCGGACCTGAAAGGATGGACGGAAGTTGTGAATCGTCTCAAGCACCCTGAATCCGAGGTAAATATCGGACTGGTTGGCAAATATGTTGAACTGGCCGATTCCTATATATCCATCATCGAATCCCTGAGCCATGCAGGCGCAACATATAAATGCAGGGTAAATGTCGACTGCATTCATTCCGAAGACATTACCGAAAAGAACATCGAGGATTTTCTTGCACACCAGCATGGTGTTATCGTGGCACCGGGATTCGGGGACAGGGGCATTGACGGGAAGATCGCTGCTGCAAAATATTGCCGTGAGAAGGGCATTCCGTTTCTCGGTATCTGTCTGGGACTCCAATGCGCTGTGGTTGAATTTGCACGCAATGTGCTGGGGTATAAGGCCGCGCACTCGACGGAAATGGATTCAGGGACACCCGAACCGGTTATTGACCTGATGGAGGAACAGAAGAAAATAACGGAAAAGGGCGGTACCATGCGTCTGGGAGCCTACCCGTGCGACATCAGGGAAGGTACAAAAGTCCACGAGGCTTATAACAAGACTTTTATCATGGAACGGCACCGGCATCGTTATGAGTTTAACAGTAAATATCTGGATGAATTTGAAGAAAACGGTATGATCGCTTCAGGGATCAACCCCGACAGCAAGCTTGTCGAAATCATGGAGATCCCGGATCATCCATGGTTTATCGGCGTTCAATTTCACCCTGAATACAGCAGTACCGTTATGAAACCGCATCCCCTCTTCGTTCAATTTGTCAGGTTTTCTCTTGAGACCTCAGTGGGAAAACCTGTTCAGAACATCCATTCAATGAAATCCTTATAAAGTACATGGACAGAAACACGATCATAGGGCTGGTCCTGATTGCCGGGATACTGGTTCTTTATTCCCTTTTTACCAGGCCGTCGAGGGAGGAACTGGCCGAGAGGCAAAGAATACAGGATTCCATTTCCCTCGTTCAGCGGGAGCAAAGGATGCAGGATTCCGTCACCCGTGTTGAAGAAAGCGTCCGGGAGCAGCAGGGAGCGCAGGAAACAGGTGCCGGCTCACCCGGAGGTGATGCGGAAGCAGTTCAGGAGCAGACGGCTGAACAAAACAGGGACATATACGGGGTTTTTTCCGGAAGTGCATCCGGCCGGGAGGAATACATTACCCTGGAAAATGACCGGATCATCATGAAAATATCCACCCTGGGAGGTAAGATTTACAGCGTGGAAATGAAGGATTACCAGACCTATGATTCGATGCCGCTGATCCTGTTCGACGGCGATTCCACCGTTTTCGGCCTGACTTTTTTTGCCGGGAACCGAAGCATAAATACAAATCAGTTGTATTTCACCCCTGATACAGGGGCGTCCTACCTGGATGCAACCCGGGAGCCCGTTTCACTTTCCATGAAACTCCCGGCCGGCAGGGAGAAATATATAGAGTATGTTTATACCTTGTCCCCGGAAGACTGGATGGTGGGATTTGATCTTCGGTTCGTGAACATGGAGGAAATCCTTTCGCCCAGGAACAGCTTCGTAGACATGAACTGGAACATTTATGCACGTTCCCAGGAAAAAGGAAGGATCAATGAGCAGAATTATACGACGATTGTTCTCAAGCATTATGAGGATGAGGTGGAAAGGTTCAATGCCAAGACAAAAAAGGAAACCCAGGAAAAGGACATACCAACCAGGCTCAGATGGATTGCCTTCAAGGAACAGTTCTTTTCATCTGTTCTGATCGCTGACGATTATTTCACCAACGCCTACATCAGGTCTGTCAAGCTGCCGGATGAATCGGTTCATCTCAAGATTTTTGAATCCACGCTGGGCATACCCTATGAACCCGGCCCGCTGCTCGAAAACAAGATGTCTTTCTATTTCGGCCCCAATCATTATAAGACATTGAAGGCATACGGGCTGGACATGGAAAACCTGCTCAACCTCGGAGGTTTCTTCAGCAGGACGATCAATCGCTACATGATCATACCCGTATTCAATTTCCTGAACGGTTTCATAGAGAGTTACGGATTGATCATCCTGCTTCTGACAATCATGATCAAGGTGATTCTTTTCCCTTTGACCTACCGGTCCTATATTTCAATGGCAAAAATGAGGGTCCTGAAACCTGAAATCGATGCCATTAATGCGAAAATACCCAAAGAAAAGAACATGGAACGGCAGCAGGCCACCATGGCTTTGTATAAAAAAGCCGGTGTGAGTCCCCTTGGAGGATGCCTCCCGGTTGTTCTGCAGATGCCCATACTGATTGCTATGTTCCGGTTTTTCCCTTCATCCATAGAATTGAGGCAGCAGGGTTTTCTATGGGCAACCGACCTGTCCACATATGATTCCATTCTCAATCTTCCCTTTACGATACCCATATACGGGGATCATGTCAGCCTTTTCACACTGCTGATGACAGCTTCCACCATACTGACCATGAAGATTTCCAACCAGGCCACTGCATCACAGTCCCAGATGCCGGGGATGAAGGGCATGATGTATATCATGCCCGTCATGTTCATGTTTTTACTGAATCAATGGTCTTCTGCGCTGACCTATTATTATTTTCTTGCCAATCTCATTACCTTCGGCCAGAACCAGATTTTCAAGCAGTTTGTAAACGAGGAAGCCCTGCGTAATAAACTGAAAATGAACCAGAAGAAATCAGCTTCCAAAAAGCAGTCCGGTTTTCAGAAAAGACTTGAGGAAATGGCCAGGCAGCGGGGCTACAAACCCGGGAAAAAATAAGCGGCACCGGAATGCAGAAGCGTATGGGGTGAGATTATGCCATGTTTCGCCGGAAGTGGGCCATTTTTATTGCACTGATGGCAGCTTCATCCCCTTTGTTCCCGTGTTCACCGCCGGCGCGGTCACGGGCCTGGTCAGGATTGTCCGTTGTGAGAACCCCGAAAATAAAAGGGATGTCGTATTGCAGGTTCAGCTCCGTAATCCCCTGTGTTACCCCCTGGCAGATGTAATCGAAGTGTCTGGTTTCCCCCCTGATGACACATCCCAGGCAGATGACGGCATCCGGCTTACAGGATTCAGCCAGCATACGGGCGCCGAACGGCAGTTCAAAACTGCCGGGAACATGCTGTATGAAAAGCCGGTCTTCAACTGCGCCGAAGCGTTTGAGGGTTCGGATGGCCCCTTTCAGCAGATTATATGTGATTCCCTTGTTCCAGTCGGCCACAACAATGCCGAATTTCATATCCTTTGCCGATGGCACTTCAGCCGGATTATATGTTGACAGGTTTTGCAGGTGGCTTGCCATAACGGGGATCAGGATGACATGCTGCTGCGGGTGATATACTTCTCGATGTTGTTTTGCCTTGCGTAATCAGGATAATCCCTGCGGATCTGTTCGTAGATCTCCAGGGCCCTGGAATTATCATCGAGGTTTTCATAGATAAGTCCCGCTTTCATCAGGAACAACGGAGTGGTAAAATCATTCTCGGACAACGAGGCGGCTTTCAGATAATATTCAAGTCCCTTCTCCTGCTCACCCAACTCCACGTATGCATCTCCTATCGCACCGTGTGCAATGGGTGCCACCATTTTGTCCATGGATTTGAATTTTTTCAGATAATCGATGGCATCTTCGTACTGTCCCAGCTTGAAAAATGAGATGCCGGCATAATACTTCGACAGGTTGGCCGCTTTTGTTATTCCGTACTCATCTATGATCTCGAGAAATCCCGAATAGTTACCGTCTCCGTACAAAGCCAGCGAAAATGAGTCTGCTTCAAAGTATTGTTCGGCCACAAACATTTGTCCGTTTGCCTCTTCCTGCAGGGGGGCAAGATAGAACCTTCTGATACCGACAAATATGACAATCAAGGCAAGGATACCGGTTATTATCCGGATAATCAGTTTCTGATTATCCTCGATGAACTGTTCGGTCCTGCTCAAAGCATTTTCAACGCCTTCTATTCCGCCTTCGGAAGCCTGCTTCTTCTTTGCCATATAAGGTAGATGGTAAGGGATTTTGAGAAAAACAACGCAAATGTAATTGTTTTGCATTGAATAAAAAAATAAGCAGGAATCCCTGTACAATTACTAATTTTACAGTCTGAACCGAAGCCCATGCACCTGTCCCGGATTTCTCTGGTTAATTTTAAAAATTACGATCAGCTTGATCTTTATTTCAGCCGGAAGATCAACTGTTTTGTCGGGGACAACGGGACGGGAAAAACCAATCTTCTGGATGCCATCTACTACCTTTCCATGACAAAAAGTTATTTCAATTCCATAGATTCCCATAACATCCGTCATGGTCAGGATTTTTTTCTTATCCAGGGGGATTATCGAAGGGATGAACTGGAAGAAAGGATATATTGCGGTGTGCAGCAAAACAAACGGAAGCACTTCAAAAGAAACCGGAAGGAATACTCCCGTCTCTCCGAGCACATCGGGTTGCTGCCTGTGGTTATGATCTCCCCGGCCGACAGCGGTCTGATCACGGAAGGAAGCCAGGAAAGAAGAAAATTTATAAATTCGGTAATAGCCCAGTACGACATTGAATATCTTGACACACTGCTGCGCTACAACAGGGCTTTGATACAACGGAATGTGCAGCTGAAAACTTTTGCCCGCAACGGGAACTATCAGCCTGACCTGCTGGAAGTCTGGAATGAACAGCTCCTTGGTAACGGACAGTATATATATCAGAAAAGAAAAGAATTCATCTCGGATCTGATTCCGGTTTTCCAGGAATATTACGAGAGGGTATCTTCCGGACGGGAAAAGATCGGTCTGGAATACCGGTCACAGCTTCATGAGCATGCGCTGGAAGACCTTTTCAGGGAAGGTGCAGAGCGGGACAGGATCCTGCAGTATACCACTGCCGGGATTCACAAGGACGATCTGAAGATGACACTGGAAGGGCATCCGATAAAGAGGATCGGAAGCCAGGGGCAGCAGAAAACCTACCTCGTGGCACTTAAACTTGCCAAATTCGAATACATAAGAAAAATAAACGGATCGCATCCCATTCTCCTGCTGGACGATGTTTTTGATAAATTTGACGTCAAAAGGGTGGAGCAGATTATTAAGCTTGTGGCCGATCAGAATTTCGGACAGATATTCATTACCGATACCAATCGTCAGCGGATCGGGAAAATTCTGAAAGACCTCACGATAGAGTACAGGCTGTTCCAGGTAGAGGACGGGACAATATCCGGCAATAATTAAACCTGCTGATGGAAAGAAGCAATACTCAGAGTCTGGGAGAGGCCATCAGGGCCTACCTGAAAGAATCAAGGCTTGAACAACCCCTGAAAGAACGCCATCTGATATCCTCATGGGAATCCCTTCTGGGCCGATCGGTCGCCAGGGCGACACGGAAGATCTATATAAAAAACGGCAGGCTTTACGTATTCCTGAACTCATCCGTTATCCGAAGTGAACTGTACATGCTTCAGGATGAGATCCTCCGGAAACTGAACGAGGTCGCAGGTGAAGAAATGCTTGAGGGAATTGTCCTGAAATAAGGCTACAGGCAGTCCACCCTTTCATTGCGGGCAAAGAAGAAATCACTCTCGATAACGGCGTTTTCATCACTGTCTGATCCGTGCACAGCATTTTTTTCCATGGATTCTGCATACCGTCTGCGAATCGTTCCATTCTCAGCTTTTGCGGGATCTGTAGCCCCTATCAGGTTGCGATAATCCTCGACGGCATTTTCTTTTTCAAGTATGGCCGCAACGATCGGACCGGACGACATGAATTCAACCAGGCTTTCGTAAAAAGGCTTGCTTCGGTGAATTGCATAGAATTGTTCAGCTTGCTGCGGGCTCAGCCTGGTCAGTTTCATAGCCGTTATTTTAAATCCGGCTTCGTTGATCATACTGAGAATCGGGCCGGTATACTGATTCAGGACAGCCCCGGGCTTGATAATGGTTAGTGTGATTTTTCCTGCCATTTCCGGGTATTGGTTATTCGGGAATGCGCGAAGATAGTAATATTTTTATAATGAACTCAAACAGAATATTCATAACTTTGGCAACTCTCCGGAACTCGTAAAAATCAATGCATTGACAGAAGGTAAAAAGGAGTTATACGGCAAGCTTGATAAAGTCCTCGGATCACACTTCCATGCAGGCATACTTACCCATATTCATCCTGACGGGGATGCGATAGGATCCATACTGGGTCTGTACTGGTATCTGATTAAGAAAGGCTTTACCGTGAGCATGGCAACCCCCAGCACAATTCCGGGTTACCTTCGATGGATGGAAGGAGCGGACAGGATAATGGATTTTTCAAGGCATCCCGGAAGAGTGGCGGATGCACTGAAAAAAACGGATCTGGTTTTTTATCTGGATTTCAACGAGCCGAACAGGCTTGGCGGTATCAAAGCCATCCTCGATGAACTGGAGGTGACGACCATACTTATTGACCATCATCCTGATCCTGCAGGTTTTGCCGACTATACCATTTCCTCGACCGGGGCCAGTTCGACGGCGGAACTCATTTACGGGATGATTTGCGGGGTGGGTGGACAGGACCTTATAGACCGGCGGATTGCCGAATGCATTTTTACAGGGATCATGACGGATACGGGATGTTTCAGCCACAACAGTTCAGACCCCCGGACATACGAACTGGTTGCCGGATTGTTAAGGAAGGGAATTGACAAAGATCGTATTCACAGCCTGGTCTATGACAGCTACTCCACCGAAAGAATGCGCCTGCTCGGTTACAGCCTGAAGGATAAAATGGTGGTATTGCCGGAACTGAGAACCGCCTACATAAGCCTAACCGTTGATGAACTGCGAAGGTACAACCATAAAACCGGCGATACGGAAGGTTTTGTCAATTATCCCTTTACGATCGGAGACATAAGGATTACAGCTCTTTTCATGGAAAGGGACGACCACGTCAAGATTTCATTCAGGTCGAAAGGGGGATTCAGGATCAATGAATTTGCGAAGGAACATTTTAACGGGGGCGGACATCTGAATGCCGCCGGGGGTGAATGCTTTGAAAGCCTGGAGGGTGCAGTACGAAAATTTGAAGAATTAATCTCGGATCACGCGGATGAAATCAGGAATCTCCTGTAAATGGACAAAATGGCCGGTCCTTTCCCTGCTGGTCCTGCTGGTGGCCGCCTCATGTACGCAGCGGGAGCCTGCCCGGACAGAGCAAAGGATGAGTGAGAAAGACAAGGAGGAAATGTTGCTCAGGATCAATAAATTCCTGGTACAGAAGGACATTGAATTAATCGAATCATATGCCGCCCGCAGGGGATGGAATATGAATGTATCGGAAACAGGATTGTTTTATGAAATATATGAAAAAACCAACGGGAAAAAGGTTGAGGAGGGGAAGGAAATCAGGATAAATTATGAGATCAGTCTGCTGGACGGGTCCGCATGTTATAATTCGAAGGAGGATGGTCCCAAAGTGTTCACACCGGGAAGAAGCGATGAAATATCCGGTCTCGAGCAGGGAGTGCTTATGATGAGAGAAGGCGAGAAAGCCCGGTTTATCATACCCCCGCACCTGGGATACGGATTACTGGGGGATGAAAGAAAAATTCCGGCCCGGGCCATTGTCGTTTATCTTGTTGAACTGGAACAGGTCCGGGACTGAAAATCCCGGAATTTTTCCTGTACGCAACTTAAAATGCAAAATCAACGTCTGAATAATTAAATGTAAATGTTACCATGAACAAAAACGCATTCATAATTGCATGGATAACGGTCATGGCCGCTGCTTTCATGACCGCTTGTGAAGAATCCGATGAGGAGGCGAAGGCCCGGGAACAGAGATTACTGGAGCAATACCTTATGGAACACAATATTACCCAGGAACCCACTGCATCCGGACTGTATTATATTCCCGTTATCGAGGGGACGGGAGACCAGCCCGGGAGCGAATCATGGGTGGAATTCCATTACAGGGGAGAACTGCTCGATGGTACTTTATTCGATGTAAGCCGTGAGGATATTGCCCGGGCAAATGACATATTCAGTGAAAATATTTTGTATGGTCCCGTGCGGTTCCAACTCAACCAGCTTGCAATTACAGGGCTGAGAGAAGGAATAGGGTACATGCATGCAGGAGAAACCGCGGAATTCATCATACCTTCAAAACTGGCTTACGGCTCCAGCTCTTCCTCGCTGGTCCCTTCATATTCCACCCTGATTTATACCGTAGAACTCCTGACAACCTTTGACGATCCGCATGCACACGAAACCGCACTGCTCGAAGCATATCTTCAGGACAACGATATCACTGCTGATTCAACGGAAACCGGACTGTATTATATAGAAAAGTCAGAAGGTACGGGTGATTCAATCCAGGAAGGTGATCAGGTGAGTTTCTGGTTTACAGGATATTCGCTTGATGGAAGGGAATTCTTCAGCAATTCGGACGGTCAGGTTGAAATCGCTCTCCTGCCGGATGTTTCATACCCGGAGGGTTTGAATGACGGGCTCCTGCTCATGCGCGAGGGCAGCGAAGGGACCCTTATCGTCCCATACTACAGGGCATACGGTGCGACCGGGCAGATCGATATTTACGGGTATGTCAGGGTGCCGCCCTATACGACGGTCCTTTTTGACATTGAAATCGAATCGGTGAATTAAAAGGACTAAACGCGGGAAATGAGAAAAACGGAAGGCCGTTTCCGGAGATCGGGCGGATTTTTCTTCCAGTCGCGTACGGATCTTGTTCTGATAGATTCTCCCTGAAGGCTGATTTGGGTTGCTATGCAGAGCCGTGTCTCAGCCTCGCAGACATTCAGGATATCTTCCAGCAGGCCCATATTACGATAGGGAGTTTCCATGAAAATCTGAGTGCTTCCGGTTTCTCCGGCCTGTTTTTCGATTTGTTTCAGAACCTTCATCCGCTGGGGTTTCATAATGGGCAGATAACCGTGAAAATGAAATTCCTGGCCATTCATTCCCGAAGCCATTAATGCCATGAGGATGGAAGACGGCCCTGCCAGGGGTATGACACGGATGTTGTTTCTGTGTGCGATATCCACCAGGCCGGAACCCGGATCGGCAACTGCGGGCACACCTGCTTCAGACATGATTCCCACTGATTTTCCGGATTTCATAACATGGAGAATTTCAGACAATTCCACTTCTTTTGTTGCTTTATTCAACAGATAAAAGTGCAGGTCATCAATGGGTTTGACAATACCGGCTTTTTTCAGAAACCTTCTTGCAGATCTCAGGTTTTCCACGGCATAATGATCAATCCGGTTGATAAGCTGTTGTACGTAAGCAGGTATCACTTGCTCGATGGGAGCCTCCCCGAGTGTCACGGGTATCAGGTAGAGCATACCGTTCATAGCAATCCCGTTTTTTTGAAAATTACTCTGTAAAAAGGTTAAATTTACCGTTTGAAAACAGACCTGCAAAACAGGGTATAGTGAAAATCACCTTTCTCGGTACAGGAACATCCCAGGGCATACCCGTAATCGCCTGTAAATGTGCTGCCTGCAAATCAAAAGATCCGAAAGACAAACGATTGCGTTCCTCGGTCATGATAGAAGACAGGGGAACCGTAATCGTGATAGATACAGGTCCGGACTTTCGGATGCAGATGCTGGAGTACAATGTCAACCGGCTGGATGCAATACTTTTCACTCACGAGCACAGGGACCATATCGCGGGACTGGATGACATCCGTGCATTTAATTTCATATCGAACAGACCCATGGATGTGTACGGGGAAGACAGGGTATTGAGGGCTTTGCAGCACCAGTTCCCGTATATTTTTGCCGAAAGGAAATATCCGGGGATACCCCGGGTGAACTTTCATCGCATTTCCACAGACCCGTTTACGGCCGGGGAATTAAAGATCATTCCCGTCAGGGCCATGCATTACAGGCTCCCTGTACTCGGCTTCCGTATAGGGGATTTTACATATGTTACGGATGCAAATTTCGTGTCGGACGAGGAAAAAAAGAAAATTTACGGATCTGCCGTTTTCACTGTATGTGCCCTGCGTCGTGAAAAACATATTTCGCACTACAACCTCGATGAAGCCCTTGAATTGATTGAAGATATAAAACCCGGGAAAGCCTTCCTGACGCATATAAGCCATATGATGGGACCCGCCGCAGCAACCGGAAAAATGTTGCCCCCTCATGTTGGATTTGCATGGGACGGCTTAAGCTTCTCTGTTTGAACGGATGTACAGAAAGGCAAGCAATATCCCGAAGCTGATAAATATGATGCCCCCGTAACTCAGCGATGCCTGCAGGCCTGTTCTGTCGGACATGCGTCCCATGACGGGACCCATTATCACGAACATCAGCCTGATGATGAAATTCCTTACCGAAAGCACCGTGGCCCTGACTCCCGAGGAGGTGAGCCTCTGGATGTAGTCTTTGAGCACAGGGGTGGCAATGCCGCGGAGGATATAGAACATGAAAAGTACGCTCAGGGTCCACAGGCCGTGAACCTGTCCCAGTACAAGGTAGCCTGCCGGGATCATCAGGGCCATACAGGCAACCATTGTTCTCGAACCGAGCCTGTTTTCCACCCGGTGTGCCGTCATGGCTGCGAATCCTACAGTCAGGTTCAGAAGGGTCCAGAACAGTCCGTAAAGCGACAGGGGCAATTCCACGAATCCGAACCAGGGCTGCACAAACCAGGCCATGGTAAGGGTGGAGGTCCCGATGAGCGCAGAAAAAAAGATATTTATCCTGAGTTTCCTGTTGATGAAAAGGGAATCTTTTACCACCTCCAGGATTTTCCTGAATGTCAATGATTTCAATCTTTCGTGAATGGCCGGTTCGACCAGCAGGATGGCTGCGGGAACCGCAAGAAAGGCCACTGCGGCCTGGAAGTAAAAATTCATCCGCAGGCTGACCAGGGCGATCAGGCCGCCGATAACACTTGCTGTTGCTTCCGCTATATTGCCTGCGGAAACCATCCTTCCTTCGAATTTGATATAGTCCTTTTCCCTGTGATTATCCAGAAGGGAATCATAGAGCATGGCCGAATCGGCGCCGGAAACAAGGCTCTGTCCGAAGCCCAGGACAAGCTCTGCCAGGAGGAATCCAATGAAGGCGTATGAAAAGCTGTAAACGACATACCCAAGTGCACCCAGCAGGGTGCCGAGGATGAGGGTGCGGCGCCTTCCGATCACATCTGCAAAATAACCCGACGGGATCTCGAGCACGACAATGGACACGGAATAAACGGCCTGCAGGACCATGATCCGGTGCATGTCCAGGCCGTTGCCGGTGTAAAACGGAACAATGTAGGGCATGAACAACATGAACCACTTCGAGATCTTGATGAGATAGAGGTTCCATATGTTGGCCCGTGTACTGCGTCGCATGCGGATAAGGAAATTACAAATATCCCGGTAATTTGCCGTTTTTCTTATATTCGAATCAATTATTTTTGAAGGAAACCTCCAAGCCGGGATTTTTGTATTTTTACCGGCGCTAACGCTCCCGTAGCTCAGCTGGATAGAGCAACGGCCTTCTAAGCCGTAGGTCATGGGTTCGAATCCCGTCGGGAGTACCATTATGCATTCGTAAGGGGGATGGAAATACGGTGTCTACGAATGGGGGGAAGGGTTTTTAAGGATCCGAATACTGAAGCGGTCTGCCCGGATGCCCTCCTTTTTCCCCGGGTTCCATATATATACGCCAAGACTGCCGCCGGGGAATTCATTCCTGTCAATGTTTCTTCCCAGCGTAGCGAATTCCCAGGATCCACTGTTGCGGGGTTCGAGCCGGGCGGCATCCCAGAAGAGCATTTCCCCTTCTTTTTCCAGGCCCATTACCAGCAATCCCTCACCGCTTCCTGAGAGATACCAGGCATCCGCTTCGATCCGTATGCCCGCGATGCTGTCATTCCAGATGCTGTCAAGCTCCGTTTCGAATGTTGCCGAGAATCCCCCCGGAGGAATGTAATATGAACGTTGACCCGAGTAGCTTTGATCGGAGCGGAACCATGTACTGTCCTGGCGCCAGCCTGCAGTCTCATCCTGCTCGAAATCGTTGATGCTTTCCAGCAGTACGGTTTCCCGGTTGTTGCGGTTTTTCCCGAACAATGCAGATGCCTCCCCGGGGGAAGGATACAATTTTATTTCTTCCCATTCTATCCGGATGTTTTTTTTCCGCATGAACCGTCCCGTGGTCCTGAAACGTATTTTTTCAACCCGTGGCTCCAGGTTGTCCGTTTGCGGTGCCGTGATCAGGGGGTTGACCCACAATCCCTGAGAGGCCGTGGAAGCAATGAACCTGTATGAGAGGATCCTGCCGTTTGCAAGCATGTAATCAATGTAAAAAGCTTCCCCCTTATAGAGGAATTCCTTGATCCTTCCCGGAAGGGTGGGCCTGTTCCTGAACCTTAAGCGCTGCACTCCCCCGTCCCTTGTGTTGGGAACATCAATCCATTCGTCCCAGCCGGTCATTTCACTTTTAATGCTTTCCGGATCCATAAGTTTTTCAGCGGGAGACCTTTGAAACAGGAGAATCCGGTCATTCTTGCGTACCAGGTCGTAGTTCCGAAGGAGGTTGAAGATTGCCCGGGGTTCATCGTTCAGGATATACCTGCCATCCAGGGAGGAGAACTTTTCACCGCGGTTGTTTTCTTCAAGGTGGAATATTACAAATTCCGGTGCATCTGCATACCTCCCGTAATGTTTTGAACCGGCAGCGGAAATTGCACCTGAATAACCTGCACCGATTTCCAGGTTCTTCCTCGGCCGCCAGTTCAGGTTGTTTGCGGGAATATAGGACAGTTCCCACGGGTAAACATCCACGGATGCAGTCCCGATCTCTCCGAGAATGTCTGCCGGAAGGATATCTTCCCGGATTCTCTCCCTCGAGATTTCATCATAGTTTGCCTTGTACGCATTGTACCTGAACACGGCCCGTGCAAAATGGTTCGCTCCGGAGATTTCCTTCCTGTAGCCTTCGTATCCGGACAGGTTCGCCATGTTTGCATAGAACAATACGACACAGAAAACAGGGATAAGGAGCGTTGTCAAGCCGGGTTTCCTGACGGTTGCCAGGATGATTCCGAAAAAAACGACGAGGAAATTCAGCAGGACGGCGCTGTGATAAATGTCCTGCCTGACCATTGCATGTTTCCATACTCCGAACAGGGGGAGCAGCAGGATCAGGTAGGTGAAACGGGCCGGCTTTTCTTTCAGGAAGAAAGGGTAAGACAGGACAAGGGCAAGGAAAATACCGAGAAGTATCCGGTTGTTTGCGGGAAAAAGCGCCATTCCGGAGGAGTAACCGCCGGACAGGTGAAGAATCCCTGCGGAAAATGAGAAAAGATTTGAAAATCCCCTGAACACAATGAGACCGGATACCATATAAACAAGGATGGCAAGTCCGGCCAGGAATGCTGATTTCCTGATGTCCCTGTCCCTGGAGAGCAGTATCCCGAGATACGTGATTATCGCCAGGAAGGAACAGAGGCCGATCGACAACTTGATGAACATTCCGGCCGTTGCTGCCACAGCGGCCATCAGGTATGATCCGTATCTTCCGTTCCGGTGAAAATTGATGAGGGACATTGCAGTAATGCCGATAAGGGCGGAATCGACAATGGTAAAGTACGAGATCAGCAGAACCATCAGAAATGCGGCGGGTACGCCCCGCTTCCCGGCCTTTTCTGCCAGGCTGAGGAACATGAAGAAAAAAGTTGTAAACAGGATAATGTGGAAAATGAGGGCGATCCCCAGGTTGCTTCCTATGGTGGCTGGTATCTTCAGGAATGCAAGCGGACCGAAAGGATGGCTGATCCGCACCAGCATAGGGTAGGCGGAATGAAAAAGCTCATTAAATGCCCACCTGTATGAGGCATCCAGTCCCGTACCGTAATCCGGACCGAAATCAGGAAAACTGATGATCAGAACAATAAGGCAGATCAGCAGATCCTTGATGTGTTTTCGGAGATTTACAAATTTCATTACCATTCACGGCCTGTTTTTCAAAAATACAACAGTTCCTTTACTTTGTTATTCGCCGGATTAAAGTAAATTTAAATCTGTCCGAAAATCTGATCCGTATGATCGAATCCGGAGATTTCCGAAAATATGCCCATGAATTTGTGGACTGGATGGCGGATTACCTTGAAACGGTCGAGAAGTTACCAGTGAAATCCTCTGTTGAGCCGGGTGGGATATTCAATCAGCTTCCTGATGCTCCTCCCGCCGAAGGGGAACCCATGGAGTCCATTTTCAGGGATTTCCAAAGGATCATTCTGCCCGGGATGACCCATTGGCAAAGCCCCAATTTCTTTGCCTATTTCACCGCCAACTCCAGTTATCCCTCGATCCTTGCAGAGATGCTCACATCCACTCTGGCGGCACAGTGCATGGTATGGGAAACCTCACCTGCCGCGGCGGAGCTCGAGGAAAAAGTAATGAACTGGCTGCGTGATATGATCGGGCTTCCGGAACGGTTTACAGGGGTCATTCAGGATACAGCTTCCACCGCCACCCTTGTGGCCCTTCTGACGGCCCGTGAAAAATCCTCCGGTTTCAGGATAAATGAGGAGGGTTACGGGGGAGACAGGTTCAGGATCTATTGCAGCAGGGAAGCACATTCTTCCATTGAAAAGGCGGTCACGATGGCAGGTATGGGACGACGGAACCTGGTCAGGATTCCTGTTGATCCCTCTCTGGCAATGCTTCCGGAAAAGCTGGAAGAAGCCATAAAAGCGGACCGGGATGCGGGTTACATACCCCTCTTTGTAGTTGCCGCGCTGGGCACCACCGGTACACTGGCCATAGATCCGCTCCGGCACATGGCCGATATCTGCAGGCGGGAAAAGATCTGGCTGCATGTGGATGCTGCCTTTGCCGGAACCGCGCAGGTTCTGCCGGAATGCCGCTGGATGATCGAAGGAATTGAAGATGCCGACAGTTATGTTTTCAATCCGCACAAGTGGATGTTTACCAATTTCGATTGCTCCGCATATTTTGTTCAGGATACAGGGGCCCTGATCAGGACATTCGAAATCCTGCCGGAATATCTGAAAACCGGTACGCGGGGGCAGGTGAAAGACTACCGTGACTGGGGGATACAGCTCGGAAGGCGGTTCCGTGCCCTTAAACTCTGGTTTGTGATCCGGGATTACGGTGTGGAGGGGATCCGCAGGAAGGTCAGGCAGCACATTGGCTGGGCGGAAGAACTTGCACGGCAGATTGAATCATCGGCTGATTTTGAACTGCACCGTCCACGTCAGCTCAGCCTTGTTTGTTTCCGTTACCGGCCCGCCGGGGAGAATGATCCAGGAACCCTGAACAGGATCAATAAAGAACTTATGCGGCGACTGAATGCGGGCGGGAAGATCTACCTTACCCATACAAAGGTCGGCGAACTCATAACGCTCAGGATGGCGGTGGCACAGACAAATGTTACGATGGCTCATGTAAAACGCGCATGGGATCTGATAAAGAACGCTGCCTCGACGTTAAAAACATGATCCGTTTGACTTTTTGTTTTAATTTGCACGAGGCTCTGTTAAACAATTGGTAAATTAATTGAAAATTAACTTATGTTTGACAAGTGTTTGCGATCTTTGGCTGTATTATGACTACTGACAATTTTCGTATCCTGGTCCAGATCTTTCTGCTGGTTTTTTTATCGCTTGATCTGTCCTCACAAACAGGGGAAGAAACTGGCGTTAATGGCATAACCATTGATCAAACAGGGGAGTCGCATCCGTACAGCCATCTCAGGGTGAACAATGACCCCGATAATTTTCAATTTGCCATCGTGACGGACCGGACAGGCGGTCACCGTGCGGGAGTCTTCGAGGATGCGATCAGGAAACTGAACCTGCTCCGGCCGGAATTCGTGATCAGCATCGGTGACCTGATAGAGGGATATACCCGGGATGAGGATCAGATTTACCGTGAATGGGACGAATTCAACGGTTTTATCGGGCAGCTCGATTTGCCCTTTTTCTATGTTCCGGGGAATCACGACTATGAAAATGAGGTTCAGGCCAGGATATGGAAAGAAAAATTCGGTCCTTCCTACTATCATTTCGTTTACGGGAACGTGCTGTTTCTCTGCCTGAATTCGGAGGAAGCCATGAAGGGATCGGGCCTGGGCGGGATCGAAAAACCCCAGTATGAATATATTAAAAAGGTACTCGATGAAAACCGGGATGTGAAATGGACCCTGGTGTTTCTGCACCAGCCTCTGTGGATTTTCGACAATACAAGATACTGGGGGGATGTGGAAGAATTGCTGGAAGGACGGCAGTATACCGTGTTTGCAGGACACATGCACTATTATACCAAGTACAACCGGAATAGCGCCAAATACATAGTGCTGTCCACAACAGGCGGGATAAGCCGGTTGAGGGGCCCCGAATTCGGGGAATTCGACCATGTTGCATGGATCACCATGACCGATGAGGGCCCCGTTATGGCAAACCTGCTGCTTAAAGGGATCTGGGACGAGGATGTGGTTACGGAGGATACGAGGGAAATGATGGCCGCAGAGCGCATAATGATTGAACCCGTATTTACGGATGAATGGAACGCAGAAGCAGAATTCAACATAAGGATCACCAATGACGAGGATTATCCCATGTATACCGTGCTTCGTTTGGGTACCAACGGAAATCTTATACCCGACATCGTTGAATACCAGAAGCCTGTGGCTCCCAATTCCGTTGAGAAGCTCACCTTGTCTGTGTATACCAACAAAAGGCTGAGGATAGAGGATATAGAAAGGTTGCCCTTATATGCCTGGTTTACATACCAATACGAGGACGGACGTGAGATCACACTGGATGAACAGTACGGACTGGCTCCGGAAAAGAGAGTCGTTCTGGAGCATGCACCGCCCGGGCTAAGCATCGACGGGAAAACCGGTGAATGGAATGCAATGCCCTTTCGCGGGGATTTTCATTCGGTGGTTACGGATGCGACCGATGAGTACAGCGGGGATTACGATGCCAGCTATGAGTTCAACATGATGTACGATGATCATTACATATATCTGGGTTTGTCGGTATGGGATGATGAGCTTGTCATTGACAGCAGGTCCTCCCTGTGGGACCAGGATGCCGTGCTTGTAAACCTTGATGCAAGACCGGTGATTATCAGTGCGAATAACAAGGGATCCTGGAGTGATAATGATTTTCTCTCTCTGAATATTGTGCCATCGGTCTCCAATAAACAGGATCTGCAGTTGTATCAGCCTGAGATGCTTCCCGAAGGGATTTTGCTGGAATCCGGTAAAACGCTCCAGGGATTTGATGTCGAAGTTGCCATCCCTATGGATTATATAACGGCCCGGGCAGGTGAAAACTGGGAAACGGTCCGTATAAATATCGCCTATTTTGACAAGGACGGGGACAGCCCGCGGTCCGGACTGTGGTGGAAACCCGATTGGTCTTCGGATCAGAATTACATCGGGTCCGGTACCTTTTTCCGGCGTCAATGACCTTACGGGGAACACCCTGTTTCCCACCTTGAGATTATTTATTAATTTTGATTGATTATAAATAAGCAATGGAGATTGTATTCCTGGATAAGATGACGGTCGGGGAAGTTGCAAATTTCAATCTGCTTCATAAACTCGGCAATATTGAGGTTTATGATCATACTGCACCGGAGGAGGTGATTCAAAGGGCATCGGGAAAGCAGGTTATCATTACCAATAAGGTCGTGGTTGACAGGGAGGTCATTGATGCTTTGCCGGATCTGAAACTGATCTGTGTGGCAGCCACTGGAACCAGTAATATTGATCTTGAATATGCCAGGGAGAAGGGAATTACAGTAAGGAATGTCGTTTCTTATTCCACCGACAGTGTCGCACAGTCCACATTTGCCATGCTGCTGTATCTTCTTAACAGAACGAATTATTACGATGCATATGTCAAATCGGGTGCATATTCGCAGGGAAAAATTTTTACGCATCATGGGCCGCCTTTCTGGGAGCTAAGCGGGAAACGCCTTGGAATAATCGGGCTCGGCAATATAGGCCGGAGAGTGGCCAGGATTGCAGAATCCTTTGGCATGGAAGTGGTTTTTTACTCCACCACCGGCAGGAACAACAATATAAACTTCAAGCGGTTTGACCTGGATACCCTGCTCAGCACTTCCGATGTTGTTTCCGTGCATGCCCCGCTAACGGATCACACACATGATCTTATCAGGATGGAGCAGTTGAAACGCATGCGGCCATGCGCCATCCTTATCAATGCCGGAAGGGGAGGCATTGTGAATGAATCGGATCTGGCAACCGCCCTGAATGAAAACATCATTGCAGCAGCAGGTATTGATGTGCTTACAGGAGAACCCATCCGCCCGGACAATCCGCTTCTGAAGGTGATCGACAAGGAAAAGATCCTCATCACGCCCCACAATGCCTGGGCAAGCATGGAATCCAGGGAACGCCTCATCAAAGGCATAGCCGGGAACATCGAGCGGTTCCTTAAGGATGGATCTGATTGAATGGCGGGTAACGTTTTTATACCGGAAAAATGATATTCGGAAAACTTTTATCAGGCATAGACGGGGGCAGGGTACTCGATGTAGGTTGCGGAACGGGTCAGTTCATCCCAATACTTGTTAAATCACTTGCGTCCTTTGAATCCGTTACCGGTGTGGATGTAGACCCCAGGTCCATTGAAGAGGCACGCGGGAATTTTCCCGGAAAGGAATATATATTCAGGGTTGTAGGGTCCCGGATGCTTCCTTTCTCCGATGCTTCCTTTGACATGGTTGCCATCTCAAAAGCCCTGCATCATGTGGATGATCCGGAAGGAACCCTTCAGGAAATGAAGCGGGTGACAAAAACAGGCGGCTACATCCTGATCAGTGAATTGCTCAGGAACGGGCTTTCCGGTCCGCAGAAATCGCATATGATGTACCATCATCTGAGCGCTGAAATTGACACTGCACTGGGGGTCAGCCATCATTTTACATTCCACAGGGAAACGCTGATTCAGTTCGCATCGCAGCTGGATCTTCAAGACACGGTTATCGAGGAATTCACTCCGGATTCAGAGAATCCCGGAAAAGAACAAGCCATCCGGGGTTTTTCAGACAAAATGGATACCTGGCTGAAGCGGCTGGAAGGCCATCCGGGAAAGGATTATTTTACAGGGCGCATCGAAAAAATCAGGCTCAGGTTCAGAAAACACGGTGTTTCCATGCCTCCCCAGCTTGTAATCCTGGGAAGGAAATAATCTTTAAAACTTACCTGAAAAAATGATCGTATCACAGATTGTTGCAGTAAGCGAGAATTGGGTCATCGGCAGGAACAACAGGCTTCCATGGAATATGCCGGAAGATTTGCAATGGTTTAAAAAGATCACCATGGGTCATACTGTGATTATGGGCAGAAGGAATTATGAAGCCAACGGAAGCAAGGCATTGCCCGGCAGGACCAACATAGTGATCAGCCGCAGGAAGGATCTGGTCCTGGAGGATGCCCGTGTTGTTTCATCGCTGGAGGAAGCACTCGGGATCTGCCGGGAGACAGTGCAGGAAGAGGTTTTTATCGTCGGCGGAGGCGAAATTTACAGGCTTTCCCTGCCCCGGACCGACCGGATCTATCTGACCGTTATTCATACCAACATTGAAGGGGATACAACTTATCCTGAACCGGATATGAACCAATGGCATACGGTACATCGCGACGCGCATCCCGCGGATCGGCAAAATCCTTACGACTATACATTTCTTATTCTTGAAAGATCCGGCCTGTAGGTGTTTTCCGGGTTTCAGTCCATGCTTTTTTCGTATGACTGTGCTATGGACACGATCATTTCATACTCTTCAGGACTGAGATCCTGGAAGTAATATTTCACGGGATCCACCTCGGCTCCGTTAACATGCACTTCGTAATGCAGATGGGAGCCTGTGGAAAGCCCCGTATTCCCGACATATCCGATATCCTGTCCCCTGACGACCTGCTCCCCTTTTTGAACAGACATCTTACTCAGATGGGCATACAGGGTAATGAGACCATAACCATGGTCTATCTCAATGACATTGCCGTATGTCTCTGAATACCTGCATTTTTTGACTTTGCCGTCTGCGGTGGCAAAAACCTGTGTCCCTTCATTTGCAAGAAAGTCCATACCCTTATGCATCCTGTAAATATTAAGAATGGGATGGAGACGCATTCCGAATCCCGCGCCTGTTCGTAAAAGATCATTGTTGAAGATGGGCATAATGGAAGGAAGATGCTTCAGCCTTTCCCTGTTTGCCAGTGCTTCCCTGTACACCTGAAGGTATGAATTATGCTGTATTTTTAATCCGGACTGCAGATTTAAAATCCTGTCTGCGGTTTCTATAATCTGTTCCTGATATCCGGCTTCATTCAACACAGCAGTCTGGTCATTGCCCCCGGTACCTGCATTCCTGATGGAGAAGGGCAGGGGGTCCGTTCCCACAAGTAACCTGTAAATGCTGTCGTCCAGGATCTGCATTCCTTCCAGCGTTTTGCCGTATTGATCCAGGCGGTTGTCAAGAGACACGAACAGTCCCCGAAGTCTTTCATTCTGTGCCTTCAGGTTCTTCTCGGAAGGTGTTTCGATGATACCGGAGATCAGAAAGAACCCTGCTCCGCCCAGGATAAAACAGGCAAGTATAAAAGCACCGGCTCTTGATATCCACCAGAAGGATTTCTTCTTTACAGGTGTATATGTAAGCTGCTCCTGGCTGAAGAGGTACTTCCTGTGCACTTTCATACAGGCCAATCCGTATGATTAGAATTCCTTGATCTTCATATTGCGGAACCAGACATTGTTCCCATGGTCCTGCAGGCCGATGTAGCCTTCCCTGGCAACATTTGCCCAGTCAGGGTTCAGTTCGGGAAATTTACTCCCCGCAACCAGGTTTTTCCAGTCATCTGTCCACAGGTGGTATTCAAGCACGGTTTCCCCGTTCTGCTTGTGAACGACAGTGCCTTCATATACGATTATTTCCGCACTGTTCCATTGTCCGGCGGGATTTGCATTCTGGGGAACTGCAGGAATCAGGTCATACAGGGATCCGGCCTGCCGGTTCCCGTCCTTGCCGAGCATGGCATCGGGGTGTCTTTCATTGTCAAGTATCTGCATTTCCGGTGCAGTCCTCCAAATGGGCCAGCCCTCGATTTCCTGTCCGAGGTAAAAGACCCCCGAATTGCCCCCGGTATCAATTTTCCAATCCAGTTTCAGATCGAAATTGGAGAAAACTTTGTCATATATGATGTCTCCTCCAGCGCCACCGGCTTCCCCCATGCCTGAGCCTATGCATTGCATGGTTCCGTCTACGACGACCCAGCCGGAATCCGGAAATGCTTCCCGGCCGTACCCCCTCCAGCCTTCAGTGGTTTTTCCATCGAATAAAAGCACCCAGCCGGCGTCGATTTCAGCCTGGGTCAGTTGGTTCGGCCCGACGGTTTCCGGTTCGTCGGTTTCTGAACTGCCGGTTTTGGATTTCCAGGAGATCAATATGATGCTGCCGACCAGGATGATTGCCAGCAATCCGGCAAGATTACTTATGGTTTTCATGGTACAGTTTTATAGGGTTAAGGTATTACCAAATTTAATTAAGTTCCGGACATATTACAATATGTTTTTCATTTTCGACGGACCGGGAATACGGTGAACCGGGTTCAGACTACTTTCTCGTTTTCGGAATCCCAGTATACTTTCCGGTTTTCCCGGTAGGCCATCGTGGCCATATGGGCGGTAATGGCTTCTTCAAACCCCCGGTCTATATTGCAGCCCGGCTGTTTTCCGGTGCGAATGGCGTCAAGCCAGTCCTTGATATGGAGATGCGTAGTATCGATCCTTTGCGTTCCACGGTACGTATACAGGAGACCCCTGTCCGCAAAGTATGCTTCCGTTGCGGAGGTTACCGCATCCACATTCTGCCTGCCCGGAACAAATGTATACAACGGCCGGTCCGAATCTATGACTCCCTGGCTTATCAGGTTCCCGAAACGGGGTGAATTACTGTCGGCCCATATGCTGACATTGTTTCCCAGTTCCATGTTCCCGTCATTTCCCATGAAGACTTTTCCCCGGCGGCGGCTGCTTGCAAGTGAGGCGCTGTAGAGCAGGGTCAGTTCTTTTTCAGGGTATTCGAAGGTGGCCTGCCATACATCGGGAACCTCACGCCCGTCATGAAAATGATAAATGCCTCCCGAGGATACGGCGGAAGCCGGGATCCCGACATCCATGATCTGGTTAACGGCATCGTACTCATGTGTAAACAAGTCGCCCGAAAGTCCGGTTCCGTAATCCCACCAACAGCGCCAGCGGAAAAAACGTTCCAGGCTGAAGGGATGGTGTACATCGGGACCGTTGAACTGTTCCCAGTCAATGTTCTGGGGACCGGCACCCTCGTCTATATTGTATACCCATGCCCCGTTGGGGGAATTCCGGTTCGTACATACCTCTATCAGGTTCACATTGCCCAGCAGGCCTTTTTCAATGGCTTCCCTTGCCTTAAGAAAACTGGTGTTATGCCTGTGCTGGTGGCCCAGTTGGAAGCTGATACCGCTTGCCTTTACAACGTCGCGCATGAAAAATGCTTCTTCAATGGTCCGGGTCATACACTTTTCCACATACACATGTTTCCCGGCGCGGGCTGCATCCGTAGCCATCCTTGTATGCCAGTGGTCAGGCGCTGCAATAATGACTGCATCGATATCATCTGCCTGAATGAGCTCCCTGTAGGTTTTATAGATACGGGCTTTGGGAACGACGCCTCCGTCCGTTCCGAGACGCCTGGCGTTCCCGGATGCCAGTGCGGCGGCATTAGCCCTTTTTTCATATACGTCACAAACGCCGTTGATCTCTATATTCAGATCCTCCTGTGCCATATAGCTTTCATAGCGTGTGTCTTCAGGGTTCATGAGTGAAGCCTCCTTATAGCTGTCAATTACCTCGGGATCCGGAAATCCTGCGGCCCTTACCAGTTGGGTGCCCCTTATGCCGTAACCGATGATTCCCAGGCGGATGATCCTGTCCTTGGGCGGGGAAGGTGGAATTTCAGGTGCCGAGGCATCGATCTTAAGTTCATCCAGTAACGTATTTCTCAGGTAATGATCCTTGCGTCTTTTTCTCCACCATGCAATGGCGAATGCACCAAGGAATGGAACTGTTGCAAGTCCCTTCAGCATATTCCTGCGATCTATTTTTCGGTTTTTTTGCTTGTTTTCTTCCATCTGTTGAAATCTTTTATTCTTTATCTGAAAAAATAAACCTGTCTATTCCGATAATTCTGCCTGTTGGGAACAGATAAATGACCCATATCGCGATTAGTTCAATAAGCGTTTTATTTACGATCAGGTAGTTCCCTTCACTGGGCAGGGCATATTCCAGGTTGAGAAAGGAGGGATGGCTGATGTAATAAAATGCCAGCAGAACGATGCCTCCGATACTGGAAATGCGCGTGAAACAGCCGAGGAAGAGGCCAAGGCCGATCAATATAAGCCCCCACACATTTAGAAAATCAACCACTGCCAGTGACGTGGCATTCCCGGCCAGGGAATGGAAGAATCCCTTGAATAACCACTGTGATTCGATCAGGTAGCTGGCGGCAGACCAGTCCGGGTCGATAAGTTTGACAAGTCCTTCATAGAGGAAATGCCAGCCGATAAGTACCCTGAGCGTTACAAGGGAAGTGAGTTGCCATTTTTCAGGTTGGAAGTTTTTCATACTGCAAGTGTCTCTGTGATTTGTATCGTAAAAATAATAAAATACTGGTCAGGACAGCGCTGAAATTAAATCCGGATTGATTTCATTCAGATTACTGACAATCCTGTCCGCGCCGGTCAAATCAAGGTCGCCGCTGCCGGGAATCTGCAATCCGATGACTTTCATACCGGCCGATCTGGCGGCGAGTATTCCGTTTTCCGAATCCTCTATGACTGTGCAGCCGGAAGGAGGTACGGCAGCCAGTTCACTGGCTTTCAGGAAAATATCCGGGGCCGGTTTGGAATGCGGTACATCGTCGCCGGAGACAATCCCTTGAAAGCAATCGCTGATGTTCAGTGATTGCAGGACGGTTTCAATGATTTCCCTTGAACTTGAGGAGGCCACCAGGACAGGTATGCCGGATTCATGAAGCCGATGGATCAGATCGGTGCTTCCTTCCACGGCAGGGATGCCCCCCGGTGCATTCATTTTATTGAGGAAACGCTGTCTTTCGTTCCGTACGAGTTCATCCGGATTCTCCCTGAAACCGTATTGCAGTTTCATTTTCTGCCACATGGCCCGTTCGGAGCTGCCGGTAAATTCCCGGTGTTCCTGTATTGATACCGGGATACCGAGTTCCCGGAACATTTCCCGTTCGATTTCCTGGTACACTTTTTCCGAATCCAGAATGACCCCGTCCATATCGAATATGACAGCAATGGATTTCATTCAGAGTACCGTGTGAAAGCCCGCTTTTCAATTTTCATCCAGGAATCCTCCGAGCGTATTGCCATCCAGGTTGTTGCCGGAGGCCGGATCATTGATGTCGAAATGCTGTGCACCGGTTTTGATCAGCACGCCGTAACCCTCGCTGCCTGTGATCGTGGAATGGATCAGCGTAACATCGGAAGCGGTGGATTCAACAATTACATTTGCCGCATTTAAGGCATCTCCGCCGCCGTCGCGTATCACGGTATGATCCAGTACGACGGTTTTTGTACCATTAAGGAATATACCGTTCCAGTATCCTGCTTCTGCCGCGCTGCCTTCGAAGGTGATCTCCGAACCCGCTGCCCCGCTGGCCTGCAGGCCTCCTGAAACCTCGAGAAGGGTGCCCGGATCGAATTGCAGGGTGGCGCCAGCCTGGATCACCAGGTCTTTTGTGGATTTGATTTTCACGTTTTCGAGGATCCTGTAATCTATTTCAGCATCCAGGTCGGGCCAGGTTCCCAGTGGATCGTCGAGCCCCATATGGACTTCAATGGCAGGTATGGACTGGGAAGCAACGGAGATGCTGTTCCCCTCCACCACCTTCGCCACGTCATCCATTCTAACCCGTACGGCCGAAACTGCGTTGCCGGAAAAGGTGTTGTCGCTGAAGTTGTCTGAATACACGATATGGGCGTATTCCGGCAGATATACACCTGTACCGCCGCTGCCGCTTACCGTGCAGTTCTGCATGCTGAGGGTTTCGCCGGCGATCAGGGCAGCCTTTGCATCCGTCCCTGAGAATATGGCATCCCCGGCATTCAGGATGCTGGTCCAGGAAAGGTTGGCCTGACCGTTTACAAAAATCCCGGTCCACGATTCTGGCAGCGATGCAATCCCGTCCATCACGACAGGATGATCGGAGGTTCCCGATACGGTCAGTGTACCGTTGACCCTGATGCCCGCACCGGACTCAAAATACATTTCCACGCCTTTTGTGACGGTAAGGTCTTTATTAAAAGTGAGCAGGCCGGTAATCCTGAATGCCGGCCCCTGGTCGCTGAACAGAGGATCCTCGCTTTCCTGTGAGGAATAGGCAGAAGCATAAATTTCAATATAACTTCCCTCTGTCTCGCTGCTGAAATCCTCCCCTGCCAGATCACTGAGCGCACCTGCAGGAATGACCATCGGGCCAAGGGCATTGCTTTCAAAATGATTGCCTGTAAAGGGATACACCTGGTTGGCGGTATTGAAGTAAAAATCTGCATTGTCCCTGATCACGATTCCGTATCCCCGGCTGCTGCGGATCGTATTCCCGGAAAAGGCAAGGGTGGCATCTCCACTGGCAAACACCGCGGCCCGGTCCGAATCATCTCCCGTAAAGGATGTATTTCCGGCATTTTCGAACAGGCAATTGGAAAAAATGTTGTTCGCCGTACTCAGGAGGATCCCTTTCCAGCTTGTATCCGCCGCAATAAAGCTGGTATGATCGGCATACATGAGACCACCGTCCTTTACCTGCAGGGAGGCATTTTGCGTAAATTCCACTATGACGTTCGGATCGATAACCAGTTCTCCCGTCACGATCATGTCTCCCCTGACCTGGTAATCCGCACCGGATCCCTCTGCGATTTTCAGGAGACGTGTATAGGACGGGATGGAATCCGGAAGCGCCACAGCTCCGGAGACCGTAATGTTTTGATAGGCAATGCTGAACAGCGTCCCTTTAGTAAGGGTGAGCTGTACCTGGTACAATCCGTTGCCGGACGGAATGAACCATGCATACATGGAATCGGAGTGAACGATGGTATCGTCGCCCGGCTGGTTCTTAATGGACCACAGGACCTCATAATCACTGCCTGTGGAACCGCTCGCATCCAGCCGGACCGTGTCGCCTATTGTGGCGGTTGTATCGGGTCCGGTTAATGCCACAAGCTGCGGTCCGCCGTCTTCTTCTTTTTTACAGGTGGATAAAATCAACGCAGCCAGTGCGACCGGCAGGAGCCATTTCATGCATGACATAGCAAAATCAAATTTAGAATTATTTTGTTATTTTACACCGGAAAAACCTGGATATGTGTTTGGCTGTACCTGGCAAAGTGGTTTCCATCGATAAAAGCAATCCCGAGCTGAGCATGGCAAAAGTCAGTTTTTCGGGAGTGATGAAAGATGTATGCGTACAATGGCTTCCGGAAGTCAAAGAGGGAGATTATGTACTTGCGCATGTGGGAATGGCCCTCAACATCGTGGATGAAGAGGAAGCCCTCGAAACATTGCGGCTTTTAAGGGAAATGGACGAACTGGAAGGTGAACCCGGAGAGGATGGATGGTGAAGGCATGAAATATCTGGATGAATACAGGGATGCTGATCTGGTAAGGAATGTGTCGGAAAAGATTCACCGGATCACCAAAGGGGAATGGACCATCATGGAGATTTGCGGGGGACAGACCCATTCCATCATGAAATACAATATCGAGGAGTTCCTCCCTGAAAAGATACGGCTTGTACACGGACCGGGTTGCCCGGTTTGTGTGACACCCCTTGAAATCATTGACAGGGCCATCCGGCTTGCCCGGCGGGAAGATATAATATTCACCTCCTTCGGGGACATGATTAGGGTACCGGGCTCAGAGAAAGACCTGCTGAGCGTGAAAGCGGAGGGAGGCGATGTGAGGATATTGTATTCTCCCCTTGACGCATTGAAGATCGCAGAAGAGAATCCGGAGAAGCAGGTGGTATTCTTTGCCATAGGCTTTGAAACCACGGCCCCGGCCAATGCGCTTGCCGTAAAGGAGGCCAGGCGGAGAAACCTGGAGAATTTTTCCATCCTCGGTTCCCATGTGCTTGTCCCTCCCGCCATTGAAGCCATACTGGCCTCCGAACAGAACAGGATACAGGGTTTCCTGGCTGCCGGCCATGTCTGTACGGTAATGGGCTACGAGGAATATATCCCCATTGCGGAAAAGTATAAGGTACCCATTGTGGTCACAGGCTTCGAGCCTGTCGATATACTGAAAGGGATCTATCATGTCACCGGGCAGCTTGAATCAGGCAGGCATGAGGTTGTCAATGCCTATGGCAGGGTGGTTACCAGGGAAGGAAACAGGCAGGCAAAGAATCTGCTGAAAGAAGTATTTGAGGTGGCCGATCAGAAGTGGAGAGGCATTGGAAGCATTCCATCAAGCGGTTTTAAATTGTCCTCCGGGTTTGCCCGGTTCGATGCCGTGACAAAATTTGATCTCGGTTCCATTTCGACAAAGGAATCCGAATTGTGCATTGCGGGACAGGTTCTGCAGGGACTTAAAAAACCCCTTGACTGTCCCGCCTTCGGCAGTGATTGCAGGCCGGATCATCCTCTGGGGGCGCCTATGGTCTCCTCCGAGGGGGCCTGCGCGGCATATTACCGGTTCAAACGTACCGGTGCAGTCTGAGGATCTCAAAAAAGAAGACCAGGCATGGATATCCAGCTAAACTGTCCAATCCCCATTCAGAAATACCCCGTCATTACCCTGGCGCACGGGAGCGGTGGAAAACTCTCGCACCAGCTCATTGAAAAAATGTTCAGGCCTGTTTTCAGCAATCCCATGCTGGATGCAGGGCACGACGGCGCCGTATTTGCCTCCGGAAAAGGGAAGCTGGCAATCACGACCGACTCCTTTGTGATCAACCCTGTCTTCTTCCCAGGCGGCAATATAGGGGAACTGGCCGTGAACGGCACGGTCAATGATCTCATATGCTGTGGTGCAAATCCAACATACCTTTCGGCCGGGTTCATCCTTGAAGAGGGACTGGCCATGGAGGATCTGTGGCGAATCGTACTCGGTATGAAAGAATCGGCAGAGAAAGCCGGTGTAAGCATCGTAACCGGGGATACAAAGGTTGTGGAACGGGGCAGCGGGGACAAGATCTTTATCAACACCTCCGGGATAGGGATTGTGCGGGAAGGGATACACATTGATCCGGCCAATGCAAAAAGCGGGGATGCAGTTCTGATCAACGGAACGGTGGGTGATCACGGGGTGGCGGTTATGTCGGCCCGCGCAGGACTTGAATTTGAAACAAGCATACAGAGCGATACCGTCGCCCTGAACGGACTGGCAGATGAAATTTTCAAGGTGACCGGAAACATTTCTGTTCTCAGGGATCCCACACGGGGAGGCATTGCCACCACACTGAATGAAATCAGCCGTACTGCCTCCAAAGGGGTGGTCCTGGAAGAAGAAAAGATACCTGTCCGGGCCCAGGTCAACGGGGCTTGTGAAATACTCGGGCTGGATCCCCTTTACATTGCCAATGAGGGTAAAGTACTTGTTATCGTTCCGGGAGGGGAGGCGGAGGCTGTACTCGCTGCCATGAAAAAACATCCCCTGGGCAGGGATTCCGCCATCATTGGCCATATTACGGATGATCACCCCGGCGTGGTCCGCATGATCACGCGCATCGGAAGCAGCCGGATCATTGACATGCTGACCGGTGAACAGTTGCCCAGGATCTGTTGAATTTATTACTCCTGACGGTTCATCCAGCAACGTCCAGTATCTTCCTTACAATGGCAAGCGGGATGGTAGTTCTGTCGGAAATTTCTTCGGGTTTCATGCCGGACTCCGAGAATCTTCTGACAAAACTTTCCATCGTTTCTCCTACTTCTATCAGGTTATTGTCCGGATCGTAAAAACGTATGGTCCGCTGTCCCCATGGTTCTTCTATAAGGTCATGCAGAACAGTCAGTTTAAGCCGTGCAATCTCCTGCTGAACCCGTTCCAGATCCCCTGTCTCAAAATACAGTTCGTAGGCTTTTGTTGTTTTTATATCGTCATGATTTCCGGAGACTTCTATCACATGTCCTTCAAGTATCTCCCACAGTGAAATCCCGGACTTTAAAACCACATTCTTCCCGAAATCATATTCCATTTCCTGACCCAGTGCATCAAGGTAGAAATGTTTCGCGGTTTCAATGTCACTGACAAATATGACGACCGAATGATATTTCAGATCCATGGTATACCGTTTGGGATTAAAAATAGTACAGATTCGCGTCACAGGCAAGATCTCCTGATGAATAGAAATTAACTATCTTTGTCACCCATAACGTATGGACAGAATTGCACTTATCACAGGCGCGAGTCGCGGAATCGGTCTTGAGACCGGGAAACAATTGCTGGCAAGAGATTTTACGGTTATATTCACAATGCGGAATATGGCCGTTGGGCGGCCCATTGTAGATGATTTGAGAAAGGAGTACAAGAAAGCCTGGTTTCACCAGCTTGACGTCACAGAGGAGCAGAGTATTTCCGACCTGGTGGCCTACTTTGATGAAAACTGCGGGCAGCTGGATGTCCTGGTGAACAATGCAGGAATAATGATAGACCGGAACAATTCTTTCCTGGAGGTTTCCCTTCAGGATATGAGGGAGACCATGGAAACCAACCTTTACGGTCCGCTGATGGTAACACGGGCAATGGTCCCGTTTCTAAAAAAAAGCGGTGATCCCAGAGTGATCAATCTTTCAAGCTCCATGGGGCAGCTTTCTTCAATGGGTGCCGGACATGCAGCATACCGGATTTCCAAAACAGCCCTGAATGCCCTGACGGTCATACAATCAAAGGAACTGGCCTCAGACGGGATCAAAGTGAATTCCATGTGCCCCGGCTGGGTCAGGACGGATATGGGCGGATCCAATGCCGTGAAGTCCGTTGAAAAAGGCGCCGAAACAGTGGTCTGGCTGGCCACTGCCGGTCATGTACCAACAGGAAAATTATTTGAAGAAAAGAAAGAGATAAACTGGTAGAACTTACAGTCTTACAGAATCTTCCATATTTAAAGATTCTTCCACGGAATTATTCAGAATGATGGAGGCAAGCGCGTCGAGGGAGGAAAGATCAGGTTCCGACCGGCTCCTGACGGCTTCCGTGAAATTTTCCAGGTTTTCGGTCATGGCCTCATCCCATACGGAGGATGAGGCACGGATGCTTATACGGGCTTCATCGTTTATCGTCAGTGATCCCGTGTGATCTGCCATAGCCCTGAATTCCGGTCCCCTGAACTCCATGGTCCACCCCGACTGATCCGTATCAAACGTAATCATGGTTTCATAGGAATCGTAATCAAGCAGTATCCGGCTGATCCGGCCTGACGCGTTCCTATCTGCGGCAGCCGAAACCGGAAAGCTGCCCGTGATAAAACTGACCATTCTCTGCAACAGCTGTGCAGATCCTGCCGGACCTTCCACCTGAAGCCCGCTTTGAATTTCATGCGGGTGACAGGCAATACGCACTTCAGTCAGGGGAACCCGGTTTTGAATGATGATTTTCCTAATAGCAGCGATTGACGGATAGAACCTCAGGGGATTTATCAACCCGAGTATTCTGCCGTATTTGACCAGGGACTCCTGTATACGGTTGTATTCTGTCAATGTGAGAGACAGGGGGAAGGTACTGAGGATATCTTTGTTCTGTTCTATCAACAGCACTGCATAGGTGGATTTCAGGGTAAGATCAGTGTCGAGGAAAACAGCTTCCGATCCACTTTCCAGTGCATTCTCCAGGTTGTTGTAGACCAGCTCCGTCTTTCGGATTTTCCTGAAAAAGGACCGGTAAAACTGGAATTTCTCCGGACTGCCGATGAAATCCATGTTCAGAAGGCCTGATCTTTCCGGCAGGCAGGATGCCAGAAATGCAGCAGGGAACATGCTTCCGCCCAGGGCCGACAGCGATGATAAAAGAAACGCACGTCGTGAACGATCCTTCATGTCCTGTTTTTTCCAGTCTTCCTTGTGCCCCCGCCTTTTTTCGGACGGCCGTACTTCGGTCTGTGCGGCCTTGGATTCCATTGCGGCCCCTCTCCAAGGTGAACCGGTACGGGAATTTTTATGATCTCCTGTTCGATCAGATTTTCGATATTATGAAACCTGTACATGTCCTCACTGCTGACAAGTGTCAGTGCAACACCGGTCGCATCGGCACGTGCCGTACGGCCAACACGATGTACATAGTCTTCTGCATCCTCGGGCACATTGTAATTGATGATCAGGTTGATGTCCTTGATGTCTATCCCCCGGCTGAGGACATCGGTGGCAACAAGTACGCGCGTATGCCTGCCCTTGAACCTGGAAAGTACCTCTTCGCGTTCACGCTGCTCCAGGTCGGAGGATATCTTTTCCACTTTGTAATTACTGTCCCTGAGCGCTTTGCTGATATCCGAGACATTTTTTTTGGTGGCACTGAAAATCAGGATGCTCTGATATTCCGGTTTGTCGGCGATCAGGTTTTTGATCAGGGGTATTTTCTGTTCGTCATGTGCCAGGTATGCAGCCTGCAGGACCCCCTCTGCCGGTTTTGACATGGCTATGTTGATCTCAAAGGGGTCCGTCAGGGCCTGCTTTGCCAGTTCACGTATCCTGGGAGGCATGGTAGCGCTGAATAAAAGGGTCTGTCTTTTTACCGGAAGGTAGGAAATGATCCTTTTTATGTCTTCGTAAAATCCCATATCCAGCATGCGGTCTGCCTCATCCAGGACAAGGTGCCGGATGTTGTCGAACTTCACATAGCCCATTTTGAGGTGGGCGATCAGCTTGCCCGGTGTGGCCACAATGATGCTGCTGCCGCTTGTCAGTGCGGTTTTTTCCTGTTTCCACTCACTCCCGTCCCCTCCGCCATATACTGCGATGGAGCCCACCGGCAGAAAATAGGAGAATCCCTGCACCTGCTGGTGTATCTGTATGGCGAGTTCCCTTGTGGGCACAATGACCAGGGTGTCCGTGCCGTTGTTTCCCTCCTCCACAATCTTGTCAAGGATGGGCAGTAAATATGCGGCTGTCTTACCTGTACCTGTCTGTGCGCATGCGATCAGGTCGCGCCCTTTCAATATTTCGGGTATGGCCTGATCCTGTACGGGCGTCGCCTCACCGAATCCCATCCAGGAAACAGCTTCCAGCAATTGTTCTTGAAGATTGAATTCCGTGAACTTCATCAAGTCCTGTAATAACCGGGATAATGAACTGCAAATGTAAGTATTTCATTTATTGCTGTTCATTGTTTTCTTTAATATCTTTGCACCACATTTTCAGGACCCGTAGCATAATTGGATAGTGCACCTGACTACGGATCAGGAGGTTGGGGGTTCGAGTCCCTCCGGGTTCACTT
>CAYOPZ010000006.1:0-104590 GCA_964406005.1 uncultured Bacteroidaceae bacterium | reverse complement strand
CAGGATCTTCATGGTCTGCCGGGAAGGAAGGTGGGAAGGTTATGATTACAAATCGGGGTGGACGACACCGCCCATGGCCCCTGCCATGATGCGGGATTATCCCGAAATTGAAAATTACGTAAGAATGGCCCTTTGGTACCAAGAGCACATCTTCGAATACCAGGAGAAGAAGTTCGCTGAGAAATTCGTTGTCGTGGCCGATTCATCGGTCTTTGACGTCTTCACCATCCCTTTCATCCAGGGAGATCCCAGGACCGCTCTTACCCGTCCCCGGACCATGGTGATCACCGAATCAACGGCAAAAAAATACTTCGGTGATGAGGACCCGATGGGAAAAATCCTGAGGTACCCCGAACGGGACCGGGATTTTGAAATTACGGGAGTGGTTGCCGATCAGCCGAAACAGTCGCATTTCTATTTTGATGTTATGTATTCCATGGCCACCTACGGCACGTATGCAACGGAGCTTTCCTGGTTCAACCATACTTTCATGAGCTACCTGTTACTCAAAGAAGGCCGGGATCCCGATGAACTGGAGTCAAAATTCGATGATTTCATCGTACGGTATCTGGGTCCCTATATCAAGAAGGAATCGGGCATAACCATCCAGGAATTCTTCGAACAGGGAAACAAATATAAATTCTTCCTGATGCCGCTGAAGGACGTGCACCTGAGCAAGATGATAACGGAGGCACAGGGCACCAGATCGTTTATATATATAATGAGTGGTGTGGGACTGATAATCCTGCTGATTGCATGTATAAATTACATGAACCTTTCAACGGCAATGGCTGCCGCCCGGTCAAGGGAGGTGGGAATACGGAAGGTTCTGGGGGCGTCGCGAAGGGGACTCGTACAGCAGTATCTTGTAGAATCCTTCCTGCTGAGCCTGGTGGGGTTCTGCCTGGGCATGCTGCTGGTGGAATTGCTTATCCCCCAATTCAATGAATTTACTGAGAAAACAATCACAATCGATTATTTCAGTCACCCGCTGATCATCCCGGGAATGATCGTTTTCACTATTCTCCTCGCCTTTTTGGCCGGCTTCTACCCCGCATTGCTGCTGTCAAAATTCAAACCGGTTCTGGTTCTCAAAGGCGTATTATCGGAACGGCAGAAAAAGGGAGGATACTGGCTGAGGAATATCCTGGTGTTGTTCCAGTTCAGCATCTGCATCATTTTTTTGATTGGAACGATCATCGTCAACCAGCAATTAAGATTTATGCAGAATACGGATCTGGGATTCGACAAGGAAAGGGTACTGGTACTGCACAGGGCGGGAGGACTGGGAGAAAATCATCCGGTATTCAAGGAACAACTTCTGGAATTTCCCGAAATCCTGTCCGTTTCCTATTCCCTCAATACCCCGGCAAGGCACCACAACGACCAGGGGCATCATATTAAGGGGGATCCCCAGCATGTGTCTCCCTCCTTATTCGTCGCCTGGGGGGATATGGATTATCCGCAGGTAATGGGACTCAGGCTGGTGAAGGGAAGGTTCTTTGATAAAAACCTGGCATCCGATCAGTATACTGCGATCATGAATGAAACAGCAGCCAGGCGGTGTGCAAGGCCGGACAGTTCACAGATCGTATTTGACGATTCCCCCTCACCAGCCGTCGACAGCATTGATTACCGGGTAATCGGGATCGTTAAGGATTTTTATTTCGCACACATGGGCCAGGAGGTTGAAAAATGGATACTCTATCCGCTCCGCGACGATATCCTCTGGTATGCGGAATATGTTAACATTAAACTGAAATCGTCCGATTATTTTGAAACGATCTCCCGGATCGAGGATCTCTGGCAGGAACATACGAATAATTATCCCTTCGAATACAGTTTCCTGGATGATGATTTCGATCTCCTGTTCAAAAAAGAGGCACGCGCCAGGAAAATGTTTATCCTGTTTTCAATATTTGCCGTCATCATTGCCTGCCTGGGTCTTTTGGGACTGGCTGCATTCACTGCCAACCAGAAAACGAAGGAGATCGGGATACGCAAAGCCATGGGATCCACAGCCCTTAAGGTTCAGTTCCAGCTCTCGAAACAATTCTCGAAATGGGTGCTGTTTTCCATTCTGATTGCCTGGCCGATCTCCTGGATACTGACCAATAAATGGCTGCAGGGCTATGCATACCGTATCGATATGCCATACTGGGTGTTTTTGGTTGCGGGACTGATCGCTCTGGCCGTTGCACTGACAACCGTCAGTTATCATTCCTGGCGCGTGGCCAGCAGGAATCCGGTTGACTCACTCCGGTACGAATAAACTCAGGGGGATTTCCGAAGCGACCATACCAGGATCCCTGCGCCCAGTAGGGCAAAGGGTATGCTCAGCAACTGGCCCATGTTCAGGGCCATGCCCGCCTCAAAGGCAACCTGGTCCTCCTTGATGAATTCGATCAGGAAACGCATTCCGAAAACCAGGATCAGGAAAAGTCCGAAAAGCATTCCCGGTCGCGGTTTCCCATCGTTCCTGTAATAAAGCAAGAGCAACAGCAGGAAAACCAGGAAATAGGTCAATGACTCGTAGATCTGGGTCGGGTGCTTGGGGACCACCTCCAGGTTACGGATGAATATAAATCCCCAGGGAAGGGATGTTTCCACTCCGTAAATCTCGGAGTTCATCAGATTGCCAAGGCGTATGAATGCGCCCCCCAGCGCAACGACGATCACGATCCGGTCCAGGATCCAGATAAAGGGTTTTTTGTATTTGCGCACAAACAGCCAGAGCGCTATCAGTATGCCGATGGCCGCCCCGTGGCTGGCAAGTCCCCCCCTCCAGATCTTCAGGATCTCCACCGGGTTGCTCAGGTAATACTCCGGTTCGTAGAAAAGACAGTGCCCCAGGCGGGCTCCGACGACGGTTCCCAGGGCCATGTATATCGTCAGCTTGTCCAGCAGGTCAAGCGGCAATCCTTCCTTCTTAAAGAATCTTACGAAAATCAGGTAACCAAAGAAAAAACCGGAGGCAAAAAGCAGTCCATACCAGCGAACGGCGAAATTGCCGATCCGGAAAATCTCCGGATTCATATCCCAGTTTACAGCACCAAAAATCATGATCGTTCGTTTATTTATAGTTGGTAAAAGTATAAATTTGACCCGGGAAAGCCTCCATAGACGCTAAAAATAATCAACCTTGAAGCGATTATTCCACATCCTGATCCCGGTTATCGTTCTGCTTCTTATCGCCGATTGTGCAAAGATCGGTTCGCCCAGCGGAGGACCCAGGGACGAGGATCCGCCCCGTATAAAAAAGACCAAACCCCTGAACCACTCGGTCAACTACGAGGGAAACGAGTTCGAGGTTTCCTTCGATGAATTCATAACTACCCAGGACATCGGCCAGGAGATGGTGGTTTCCCCACCCCTCGAGGAACGGCCCGAGATAAGGCTCCGTGGGAAAACCCTGGTGATCGAATGGGACGAAGATCTGCACGACAGCACTACCTATACCTTCAGCTTCGGCGAATCGATCAAGGACCTAAACGAGGGAAACATCCTGAGCAACTACGAATTCGTTTTTTCCACGGGCGGATATCTGGATTCGCTTGCCGTACTGGGCACCGTCCTGCAGGCATTCGACCTGAAGCCCCACAATGAAAAGATATTCGTGATGCTGTACACGAACCTCAGCGATTCCGCTCCACTGTTGGAAATACCGGATTACGTGGGCAAAGCGGATGCCAATGGCAATTTCCTGATCAACAACGTAAGGCCTGCAACCTACCGGCTTTTTGCCCTTCAGGACATGAACCGGAATTACAAGTACGACGTGCCCGAGGAGTACATCGGCTTCCTGGACTCGGCCCTGGTCCTGGACCCTTCCCTGTTTGAATTGCTCCTGGGTGAAGGGAAAGAGACTGTGCCGACCGGAAGCGACAGCACGGGACTTATCCTGCCGGACTCGCTGACGGCGGAGCCCGTGGATTCAGTCATCCTTGAAACGGAGGACAGCACGGAATTCATCCTGCCGGACTCGCTGACGGCAGAACCCGTGGATTCGCTCACGATGGAAGGCGATTCCCTGACCCTGGCCGATCTGGCTCCCTGGGGCGTTTTTGTGGATATCTTCCTGTTCCAGGAGGATAAGAAACCCCAGTACCTCATCGAGCATTCCCGCAAAGACCGCCGCCGGTTTACAATGCGTTTCAACCGCAGGGTGACCGATACGGTGATCCTGGAACCTTACGATTTCGGGGTGGAGGGGGACTGGTACATGCTCGAGGAGCATGTCATGAACGACACCTTCGATTACTGGCTAACCGATTCGCTGATTTACCTGAGGGACAGCCTTACGGTGCTGGCTACCTATCCCGTGACGGATTCCCTGCTGAACTATGTCCCTTTCTACGATACCCTGAGGTTCAATTACCGGGAATCCCGCAAATCTTCCACAGCCCGCAGGAGAAGGCAGCAAAGCGAGGAAACGGAGCAAAAAGAAATGCTCGCCCTGACCCTGACCCTGGGGGGGGGCAGTGAGCAGGACCTTCATCTGCCGCTGTTCATCGAGGCAGGGCATCCCATCGCTGAGACGGATACCGCAAAAATCTCCTTGCTGAGAAGGCAGGACACCCTGGATGTGGAAACCCCCTTCCGGATCGTGCACGACAGCAACCGAATACGCAGGTATCTATTGTATGCGGACTGGGAATTGGAAACCAATTATACACTGAATGTTTTTCCGGGCGCATTCACCGACATATACGGGCTGGGGCACGATACCATTACCCGCAGGTTCAAGGTTCGCAACCCCGAATATTACGGAAGGATCCTCCTGCAGTTGTCCGGGGTCAGGGGACCGGTAATCATCCAGGCGCTGGACAACAAGGGTAAACCGGCATTCATAAAATTCACCGGCGAAGACGGGCTGGTCGAATTTCGGCATGTGCCCCCTTCCACGTTTACCCTGAAGCTGATCCACGATGCAAACGCAAACGGTAAATGGGATACCGGGGAATACCTTGAACACCGGCAGCCCGAGGCGGTTGAATTTTACCCGGAAGCCATCAGCGTGCGTTCGAACTTCGATATGGAGGTCAACTGGGAACTCAAGGTGCCGGATCTGCCGGAACCCGATCCGAATGAAAACCGGGAGGGGATTGAACCGTTTGAAGAAGGGTCCGGATCCAATCCGTCCGGAAACCCCGATGATCCTGAGCCGGAAGAGATTCCGCCCGGCGGCCGGAGAATCAACCCGTGATCTCCTTCCAGATGAGACCGGCAGCCCCGAGCACGGCTGCGTTGTTTTCTCCCAGTCCCGAGGGAAGGAGCTCCACCTTATTCCGGAAAATGGGGAGCAGGTTCTTTTCCATGTATTCCTTTGCCGGTTTGAAAATATGGTCGCCGGCATTGGCCAGTCCCCCGAGCATGAAAATGGCCTGGGGACTGAAAAGGGCCACGACATCGGCAAGGCTTTTACCCAGTATCTTGCCGGTCATCTCAAAGGATTTCATGGCGATCCGGTCTCCCCGGTCCGCCGCCTCTGAAATGGCCCTGGCGCTCAATTGGTCAAAAGGGATCTTCCGAAGTTCGCTTTCATCGGTATGCCTGGCCAGCAGTTCATATACCGTTCGTTTTATGCCGGTTGCGGAAACATAGGTCTCCAGGCATCCTTTCCGGCCGCAACCGCAATGCCTTCCGTCGTCGCGGACGTTCACATGTCCCAGTTCCCCGGCAAAGCCATCGTTCCCGTATACCACCCGTCCGTCGACTACGATCCCGCTGCCCAGTCCCGTACCCAGCGTGATCACGATGAAATTTTTCATGTTCCGGGCTCCACCGTACATCATTTCACCCATGGCCGCAGCGTTGGCATCGTTGGTGATGGCTACGGGAATTCCCCCGAACCGGGATGCCAGCAGGCTGGCCAGGGGCACTACACCGCGCCAGTTCAGGTTGGGAGCGAATTCAATCGCCCCGCTGTAATAATTGGCATTGGGCGCACCGACCCCTATACCCTGGAGTACAAGCTTTTCCTTGGATCCGTCCAGCAATCCCCGGATGGCCTCCGAAAGCTCGTCGAGATACCCCCCGATTTCCGGATGGGTACTCGTGGAAATGGACCCGGAGGCGCAGACCTTCCCGTCCCTGTCAACAATGCCGAACTTGGTGAAGGTTCCGCCGAGGTCGATTCCCGCAACTGCTTTTTTCATCGGATGGGCTGTATTTAAATAAAGCCGGGGAACAAAAGTACTAAAAAACCGGCCTCACGGGTTTCTCCGTTGTAGGAAATATTTTACTAAATTAGCTAAGTCATCAACAAACTGCACCATGAATAACATCGTCGTCCCCGTTGATTTTTCTGAAGATTCCCTGAAGGGAATTGACCTTGCCCTGCTCTTCTCGAACAGGCAAAAAACGAACATCCAGCTGGTGTACGTTCAGAAGAAAAGTTCAGACTACAACAGTCCGGGGCATTTCGAGGAGGAAAAGGAATGGGCCAACAATAAGTTCAAGAAACTGATCGCCCAGTACGAGCCGAAACTCAAAAACAATTCAGCCCTCAAGTATATCATCAAGTCCGGAAAGATCTACAAAGAGATCGTTGCTCAGGTCGAGTCGTATTCCGAGTCCATTGTGGCGGCATCCACACACGGGGCTTCCGGGTTCGAGGAATTTTTTATGGGCAGCAACGCTTTCAAGATCATCTCGGCCACCGAAAAACCGGTGCTGACCACACGGACCGGGCACATACCTGCTAAGGTCAACAACATCGTCATGCCCATTGACGTTACCATTGACACCCGCCAGAAGGTTCCCTTCACCGCGGGCCTTGCCAAGCTGTTCGATGCGGAAGTGCACATCATCACCGTCAGCAATTCCAAGGGGAAACGGATTACGGACCGGCTGAAGGCCTATGCCAAGCAGGCGTCCGGGTACTTGAAAGCAAAGGACATCCGGCACAGGCAGAAATCATTTTACGGGGAAAACATCATAGACCTGGTGGTGGTATATGCCGATTCGGTTGATGCGGACCTGATCACCATCATGAAGGAACAGTCTAAAAGCCTTACCTTCATGGGCAGCCTTACGCACCAGCTGCTGAACCGGGCCACCATCCCGGTGCTGACCCTTTCGAACCGCGAAACGCATATTGCAACCGGATTCAGCACCTTCGGGGGTTGATCGAGTGATCAAACCACCTGCGGTCTTTTCGATCCGGGGCCGGCCTTTCCGTCTTATTCCAGTTCCCTTTTCATGATGCGGGCCATCCGTGCATCCCGGAAGCCTCCGGGCAGGATGCGAGATACGAGTACCAGGAGCCGGTTCATAATGCCCGGAACCACAACCGGCCTGCCTTTCAGCATGCCGTCGATGGAGATCCTGGCGATCCGTTCCGCCTCCATGATGAACAGCCTTTTTGCCAGTCCCGAGTGGGCATTGATCCGCTCTATCGTTCCCGTGTTGGTGATGACACCGTTGGGATTCACCAGGGTAAGGCTCACCGGGCTGCCGCGCAATTCCATCCGCAGGGCCCTGCTGAAACTGAGCACGAAGGCCTTGGAGGCAGCATAAACGCTTTTATAGGGGATGGGGTAGTAGGCCGACAGGCTTCCCGTATTGAGAATGTATGCCCTCGGATGGGATTTCAATTCCGGAAGGAATAGCCGGGTCAATAATACCAGGGCATGGATGTTGACCAGGATGCGTTCTTCGCTGTATCCGGGACTGGACTCTCCGAAAACGGCCGTTCCGGCCATCCCGACATTGTTGATCAGGACATTTACCCGGTATCCTTTCCCGATGCACCATTTCCAGATCTGTCTCGGGGCATGCGTTTCCCGAAGGTCGGCCCTATAGATACCCACCCGTACGGAAAATTCCCTGCGGATCTCTTCTGCGGTGGATTCCAGATCGGCCCGGTTCCTGGCCACCAGGAGCAGGTTCATGCCCCGGGATGCGCATTCCCTGGCAAGGGCCTTTCCGATCCCCAGGCTTCCCCCGGTTATCAGGGTGTATTTACACTGCGGATCCATTCGATGGTTTTTTTCAATCCCTCCTCAAATGACATCGGCCTGTAACCCAGTTCCCTGCGGGCCTTCTCAACGGAGACGGACCAGTTGCACCGGTTGCGCCTCACAAAGGACGGTGTGAAGGGAGGAGTCCGGCCTGTCAAATAGGCTGCAGGCATGATTGCTCTGGCAGCCATCATTATGGCGCCAAGGGGTAATTTATAAATTTTGCGCCTGATCCCCGAAGTCCTGGCAAGGATTTCGAACATCTCGTTGAAGGAGAGGTTCTCGCCTCCGGCCAGGTAAAGTTCCCCGGGCTTCCCCTTTTCCATGGCCAGCATAAGGCAGTCCACCGCATCGTCTATGTACACGTAATTCCCGATGCTGGATCCGTCGCCCGGCATCAGCCTCCACCGGCCCTCCAGGTAACGCTTGATGACTTGGGTCAGGGAATTGCTCTGACCGAGCTCGCCGGGACCGTAGATCCGGGTGGGGCTTACGATAAGGCCCGGGAGTCCCCTTTCCACATATTCCAGCACCTTCTGCTCTGCCATGGCTTTTGAACGGTCGTAATGGGTGAACAGCTTCCCGCGGAATTTTTTATCCTCGGTGTTAACGGAACCGTTCGACGGTCCCAGGACGCCTGCCGTCGAGGTGAAAACGAGCTTTTCCACACCTTGCCTGCGGGCCGATTCCAGAAGGTTGACCGTTCCCCGGACGTTTTCATCGTAATATACCCTGGGGTTCCGGTTCCAAGCCCTGGCATAGGCAGCCAGGTGGTAAACCCGGCTGCATCCCTCCATGGCTCTTTCAATGCTTTCCAGATCCCCGATGGTCGCCCGGACAAAGCGCATGTTTGGGTGTTCCCACCCGCGGATCCTTTCCTCCGACCGGTACATGGCATGCACCCTGTACCCCTCGGTAGCCAGCCGGTGGACCAGCCTTCGTCCGAGAAAACCCGTAGCGCCGGTAACCAGGATGGAGTTCATCTTTCACTTCTGCTTATCTCCAGCTGCATACCGGGATGCCTCTGCAGTGAAAACCACTCGTTCGAAAGGGCCATGGTAATGTGCGCCAGGACGGCAAACCAGGCAGATCCCAGGTGCAGGGTCACGGTGCAGAGCAGGAACCCGAATACAAGGGAACCGATCAGTTCGCCGCTGCCCTTCCGGAGGTGTGCCAGGGAATAAAGGCAAAGGTTCAGGATGACGGCGGGCCAGTACCCGAAAGATTCCAGGCATGCAAACAGAAGGAATCCCCTGAAAAGGAATTCGTATCCCAGCAAGTAGGTGATCCAGCTCAGGGCGGACAGGGCCATGAGTCCCGGGGTCCACCTGCCCACCCTCATCTGGGGGTACATTTCAAGGTTTTTTTCGGTGCGGGACCAGAAATACATGATAAAAACCAGGACGGCGGCCATCGGGATCCACCAGAGAACGCTCCTGCCAAAGGATCCGGATGCAAATCCGTAATCCTCGACGGACCGGCGGAACACCAGTACGATGACCAAAAAGGGGGTCAGTCCGAAAACCAGGGTTCCCAAAAGGCGCCGGTAAAGCACACCGAGTACGGACGCGCGATTGCCAAACCATCCGTGATCTCTCGCAAAATGGCATACCAGGTAGGCCAGTATGGTGGCTGCGATCGAAAGGATGCCGCTTGTCAGGTTCGGATCGGTATGCGGGAATTCCAACACGGGGATCGGTTAATTACGGCCTAAAAATATCAATTTCTGTTGGATCAAGCATCCGGTTTGAACAAGTTGGATGTGGTTATCGGCTTCGGCCCGGACCGTGGAACGTCTGATCCCATGAAGGGGCATCATTCCAGCGCATAATTGATGAACCGGATCAGGGGATGCATCATCCGGAAGGCTTTCAGGGTCTCCTCGAGCAGGCCCTCCCCGGTGACCAGTGCGTCATCGAAACCCCTCGAAACAATGTAGCTCTTGTATTTCAGCAGGTCCATGTGTTCAAAGTCTTTAGGATAACCCTGCGGGGCCGTCTTGAGCTGGTGATCGTAGAACTCGCCAAGGTATTCACGGAAAGACTTTTCCATAACGATCTGCAGGAACTCTTCCGGGTTTTCAAAAATCTCGCTGCGCACCTTTTTCAGGACATCGTTCTCGGGGTGGTAAATGCCTCCGGCGGCAAAGGATCCCCCGGGTTCGATGTGAAAATAATACCCGGCATAGGGCGATTTCTTCCCGCCTTTTTTCATGAAGGCCCCGAAATTGGTCTTGTAGGGGGACTTGTCCTTAGTAAAGCGAATGTCGCGGTTGATCCTGAAAATGGTGTTTTTTGCATTCACCGGTCCCAGGTCCGGATCGAACCCTGCGATCCTTGAAATCAGGAGTTCGATGAATGCAACGAATTCCCCGCGCGCTTCATCGTACCGCTTGCGGTTGGCCTGGAACCATTCCCGGTTGTTGTTCTTCTGAAGGTCAGCGATAAAGGAAAGGCTTTTTCTCATGGCGTTATGCGTTTATTTATCGTATCTTTTGACGAATTTCTGATCACCTTACCGCTTATAATATATGCAAAAAACCGTAATCATCGTTGCGGGGGGACAGGGAATGCGGTTCGGTCCCGAACTGCCCAAACAGTTCTTTTACATCCGGGAAAGGCCCCTCCTGATGCACGCCATCGACCTTTTCCTTTACTATGACCGGGACATACAGGTCGTGGTTGGGATCCACGAGCAATTTACCTCTCACTGGGAAAGCGTCTGTGAACAATTCCGGTTCGACATCCCTCATGTGCTGACCCCGGGCGGAGAGACCCGTTACCATACGGTAAAAAATGCACTCCCGCAGGTAACCCCGGGCAACCTGGTTGCCATCCACGATGCCGTCCGCCCCCTGGTGTACAGAAGCACCATCGACGCCTGCTTTGAATCCGCCGGGAAAAACGGCGCCGCCATTCCCTGTGTGGGGATCAACGATTCCATCCGCGAGATGACCGGCCAGGAGAGCCGTCCGGTGGACCGGGAATCCTTCCGGCTGGTCCAGACCCCACAGGTCTTTCAATACGATATCCTGATGAAGGCTTACCAGGGATCGTACTCGGAGGAATTCACCGACGATGCTTCCGTGGTGGAGGCGGCCGGGTTCCCGGTCACCCTGGTGGAAGGGAACCCGGAGAACATCAAGATCACCACGGCAGAGGACCTGGCCCTTGCCGAAGCTATTTTCGAATCCTACCGCCGGAAAAGCGGGTTTTTCACCTGATTCAATTGCGTACACGCATTACGACCGGGCAGGCAGAAGTTTTTTATCTTTGCTGCATGCAGAAAAAACTGATCTTCCTGATTGTTTTCATGGTGCTCATCGCTGTGTTTGCGCTCCAGAACAGCGTCGAGGTCGAGATCAAATTCTGGTTCTGGAGCCTGCGGACTTCCATGGTCCTGGTCCTGATCCTGACCTTTGCAACCGGGGCCGTTGCAGGCATCCTTTTCTCACTTCCCGGACGAAAAAAGGATTCAATAAAACAGGAGGAGAAAACCGAACCGGTATCCCCGGATGCAACGGAACCTGTGGAACCGTCTGCCGGCGAGGAAAAGGATCACCGTAAATGGGACGAATTCGAGGACGTCGGCCGCTAATTCTTTTTTCGTTTCAGTTTTTTCCGGTCCACCTCGTAGGAGTAACTCTTCCATGCCTGCAGTCCCCCTAAAAGATCGTAAACGTTCCTGAATCCCCGTTCCCGTAGCATCCGGCAGGCCACGGGGCTGCGGTAATCATCCTCACAATAGACGAAAAGGGGGTGGTCGTGATCCAGCGTATCGCATATTTCGAAAAGCCGGTCCCCGTCCTCTGCCAGCACGGCCCCTTCGATCCGTTCCCTGCGGAATTCCTTCCAGGACCTTGTATCGATCAATACGGGCATTACGGAAGAATGAAGCCCGAGGTAAAACTCCGGGGCCTCCAGGTAAATGCAGGAATCCGCCATATCCGGCTGGGCGCATACGGACGGCGTAAAGATAACAAGGCAGGCAAGCAGGATGGCTTTGTGCATGAGGCGGCGAATCATCCTTAAAGATAAGGCTAATTCCAAAAAAAACTGCCCGGCCGGGCCCTGAAAGCGACCCGGCCGGATGCACGGATTTTACCGCCGGTCATTCATGCCTCAGGGACGAGGCCGGGTTCTGGATGGCGGTCCGGTAGATCTGCAGGCTGATGGTAAGCATGGAAATCAGGATGGCGGCCAGTCCCGCAAGGGCGAATATCCACCAGGATAGGCTGGTCCGGAAGGCAAAATCCTGCAGCCAGCGCCTCATGATGAAATAAGCGGCCGGACATGCCAGGGCAAAGGATGCAAGCACCCATTTCAGGATGTCCATATTCAGCAGGATGGTGATCTGCCCGATGGATGCGCCATGCGCCTTCCGTATGCCCACCTCGCGGAAGCGCCGGGCAACCAGCAGGCCGCTGATCCCCATGAGTCCCAGGCAGGAAAGGAAAATGGCGATGCCGGCAGCATAGGCGATGATCCGGCTCCACCGGTCCTCGTTCTCGTACTGTGAGACCAGTTTGTCCGCCATGAAGCTGTAATCGAATGAATATTCGGGGACCACCTCGTTCCAGGCCTCTTCGACCTGCTCGATTGCGGCAGCATAATCGTCATCGATCCTCACAAAGACCGCCCAGATGCTGTTGAATGGGAAAATGATCATCATGAGCGGCTGGATCTCGTCGTGCATGGAATCAAAATGGAAATCCCTGACCACACCGACGATCGTTACCGTAAGGTCGTAACTCTTGATCTGCACCTGGGAGCCCACCGGGTTTTCAAGCCCGTATTGCTTTACCAGGGTCTCGTTCACGATCACATTGAAATTATCCTTCATGGGCTCATCCTTGAAGAAATTCCTGCCATCCAGCAATTCCAGTCCAATGGTGGGGATATAATCGTGATCGATGCGCAGGAAACGGATCAGGACGATCTCTCCCTGTTCATTCTTCTCGGCCGTGGAACTGCTGCCTGAAGTAAAATCCCGGTCGCTCAGGCCGACGTCCAGGACGTGAGCAGACTGCAGGAGCCTGTCCTTCAGGGTCAGCACCTTCTGCAGGGGAAAATCGACCGGGAGCACCAGCAGGTTTTCCTTGTTAAACCCGACATCCTGCCGGATCATGTAGCGGAGCTGCTTGAGGATCACCCCGCTCGAGATCAGAAGTACGATGGTGATCAGGTACTGAGCGATCACAAAGCCCCTGGCCAGCCGGTTGCGTTTCAGGGAGAGCATTTCCTTTCGCAGGAATTTTACCGGATGGTTGTTCCGCAGCAGGTACACACCGATGTAATTGCTGGTGGACAGGACGATAAAGACAAGGACCCCGGCCAGGAAAACGAAGTTCCTCCAGTCCCCATACAACGTGAACCGGAGGTCCTCCTGTGCAAGGCGGTTAAAGAGCGGCAGGATCTGTTCGGCAAGGATGATGCCCAGGAACATCGATACCAGTGCAAGGAGAAAGGATTCACTGATGAAATGGCCCATGATCTGGGTCCGGTAGGCCCCCGACACGTTCATCAGCCCGTAATCCCTGAGCCGGTTCATGGCGGAACCGATCGACAGCATCACGTAATTAAAACAGGCGATCAGGAGTATCAGTACGGCAATGCTTGAGAGGATGTAAATGGAGCGTGTTCCGCCGGTACTTTCATAGCACTGGCCCATTTTTTGCTTGTTCAGGTAGAGCTCGTTCAGGGGTTCCAGCCGGTATTGGAAGTTAAACTCCTCCCTTGTAACTCCCCCGAAATGTATGAGTTGTTCAATGCGTTCCCCGTGAATTTCGTCGATAAGGGACTGCATGGTTTGCTCCACAGCCTCCGGGTTGCTGTCCGCTCCAAGCATGATGTAGATCGATGTGTTCCCGAAAGCATCGTTGCACTGGGGATAATACCGGGCGTTCTCATAGGGCAGGAGGACCGTCCAGCGGAAGGAACTGTTTTCCGGCTGGTCTGCGATCACGGCCGTCACGGTGTAAACATTGGGCGCCGGTTGGGGGAATTCAATCCCTTCCCCGATGATGTCGTTCCAGTCCCCGATGCTGTCTCCGAAAAATTTTTCGGCTACCGTTTCCGTCAGTACCAGGCTGTGCGGATCCGACAGGGGATTTACCGGGTCCCCTGCCAATACGGGAAATGTGAACATCTCAAGGAATGTGGTATCGGTAAATCCAAGTTGTTCGTTGAACAGGACCTCCCCGATGCCGATCCAGGCTGAGGTGGACCGGAGCCGGCAGGTTTTTTCCACACCGGGTACCTTTTCCGAAATAGCCGCGGCCATTTCCCCCGGCAGGAACGGGGAATAAGACGGATCACCCGCTTCAACCCTGCTGCTGTATACACGGTAGATTCGATCGCCGTTCGCATGGAAATGGTTATAACTGAGCTCCCGGGTGCTGTAAAGGTAAATGATGATGACACAGGCAATGCCGAAAGACAGGCCCAGGATGTTGATCAATGTTCTTCCCCTCTGCTTTACCAGGTTGCGGAAGGCGTATTTGAAATAATTCCAGATCATATGCCGGACGGTTTTGGATTCCCCTTAAACATGCCAATAAAATGCCAGAGTATTGGGCTAATTATAATGGCTTGATTTTAAGTAAATTAAAAGAATTGTCTCACAGAGCGGATAAAATATGTGTTCATATTCTGAACAGTTGTTGTTAATTTTCTGAACGATTTGGTATAAATTTACATGTAATCTGCGTGAAAAATGAATCCGGCCCGAATCCTGATCGTCGACGACAACCTTCAGATCCTGGAGTCCTTAAGGATGCTGCTGGGGGACGAATTTGCACAGGTGGATGCGATCTCAAAACCTTCGCGCCTTTCGGAAATGTTATGGAGGAACGCATACGACATCGTACTGCTGGACATGAATTTTGCCGCCGGTGAAACATCGGGCAACGAAGGGATCTTCTGGCTTAACGAGATCCGGAAAACAGACCCGCTCATTGCGGTTATCCTGATTACAGCCTACGGGGATATCGAGCTGGCCGTAAAAGCCATCCGGGAAGGTGCTTTTGATTTTATCACCAAGCCCTGGGACCCTGAAAAACTGATCGTGACTCTTCAGAACGCTTACCGTCTGCGTCGTTCCCACCAGGAAGTTAAAAAGCTACGGGACAGGCAGAAGCAGTTGACGGATGACCTGGACAGGGATCACCGGATGTTCCCGGGTTCATCGGAGGTGATGGAAGGCCTGATGAAAACGCTGAAAAAGGTGGCCGAAACCGATGTGGATGTGATGATTCTCGGGGAGAACGGGACAGGCAAGGAACTCATTGCCAGGGAAATCCATCGGCAGTCGAAACGGGCGGATCATATTTTTCTCGGGGTGGACGTGGCCAGCCTGAGCGAAAATCTTTTCGAGAGCGAAATGTTCGGCCATGTGAAAGGAGCTTTCACGGATGCCCGTGAAGACCGGACGGGTCGGTTCGAAAATGCACACGGAGGGACCCTTTTTCTGGATGAGATCGGGAATATCCCGGTCTCCCTCCAGGCAAAACTTCTCCAGGTGATCCAGAACCGGGAAGTTATGAGGGTTGGTGGCAGCAATACTGTGAAAGTTGATGTAAGGCTGATCACCGCCACCAACAAACCCCTGAAACAAATGGTAAAGGACGGGGGTTTTCGCGAGGACCTGTATTACCGCTTGAATACCATCACCATGGAGGTCCCCCCCCTGAGGGAGCGGGGAAAAGACACCGTGGAGCTGGCGCAGTTCTTTCTGGAGCGGTTCAGCCGCAAATACGATAAGCCCGGACTCTCCCTGAACGGGGAGGCCATACTTAAAATCAGCGAGTACTCCTGGCCCGGGAACGTAAGGGAGCTTAAACACACCATCGAAAAGGCCGTCATTCTGAGCGAGCATCCGCAGCTGGGAACGAAAGACCTTCATCTGGCCGATCACATGGAAAGCCGGCATGACGAATCATTCAGGCTTGGAGACGTCGAGAAGAGGACCATTCTGAAGGTCCTGGAAAAATGCCGGGGGAACCATTCAAAGGCAGCAAAAATGCTTGATATTTCAAGGACCACCCTGTATGCAAAACTTAAAAAATATGGGATTTAACCGATTCTACCTGAACGTATTCCTGAATTGTTGCCTGATCTTTCTCTCCGCCTTTGCCTGTTTTTATTTCCTGCATACCAGGCAGCAGCCGTCCACAGCAGCCGGCCTGGCCATACTGGGCGTGATCCTGATGGGCAGACTGGTTTTTTACGTGAACCGGACCAACCGGATCCTGGGCAATTTCCTGATGTACCTTCAGGACGATGATCCGTCGCTGAGTTACAGTGTCCGGTATGCGGACCGGAATTTCAGGGGACTGAACGAGCGGCTTGAATGCCTCCTCAATGAATTCAAGGAAAGCCGGATGGAACTTGAAGTGCAGGCAAAATACCTGCAGGCCATTCTGGGCAACGTTTCGACAGGGATATTAACCCTTAACGATACCGGGGAGGTGCGGACCGTGAACCCGGCAGCCGGGGATTACCTTGATATCCGCAGCATCCAACATGTGTTGGAACTGGACACAAAGGTGCCGGGACTCGGAAAGAGAATCCTGGCCATGAAGCCGCGTGAGCAACTGACCGAAAAGGTCCATGCCGACAACGGCATTATCCAACTGTCCCTTAACGCTACCCGTATCAAACTGAAAGGAGAGGCCATACAGATTATTTCCATCAACGACATCAGCCCCCAGATGGAGGAACAGGAAATCGAATCCTGGAAGAAACTGATGCGGGTGATCAATCATGAGATCATGAATTCCATGACCCCGATCATCACCCTTACCCTTGCCATCCGCAAGAAGCTCATGAAAGGCAGGAAGATCATTCCTCCCGCGGAGCAGGAACCTGCAAACCTTGAAGATGCCTTGCGCAGCGCCGGGATCATCGAAGAAAGATCCAAGGGCCTGATAAGCTTCATCAACCGTTATAAAAAGCTTACCAGCCTGCCGCCCCTGAAAATCGACAGGTTCTCCGTTAACGACCTGTTTTCGAAAATGGAGTCTTTGTTCGGAGAGGAACTCAGGGAAAAAAACATCCGCCTGATGTGCCAGAAAGATTGCGGCCTTGAACTGGAAGCAGACCGGCAAATGCTGGAACAGGTCCTGATAAATCTGGTGAAAAATTCAAGCAGGGCCGTCTTGAACCGGAGTCCGGCAGAAATCGGCCTTGGCTGTTTCATGGACAGGGATAAGCGCCTTTGCCTGAGGGTCAGTGACAACGGCGAAGGAATTCCGGCGGATAAGCTGGACCAGGTCTTTGTTCCGTTTTATACCTCCCGCCAGGATGGTTCGGGTATCGGGCTGAGCCTCTGTAAACAGATTATGAGGCTGCACGGGGGCCATATCGGCCTCGAATCGGAACCCGGAAAAGGCACCCACGTGACGCTGAAATTCTGATTTCGTTTGCCGTTTCCCGGCTGAAAAAACCGGATCCCTGCCATTAAGTGGAAAGAAGATGTATTCATGAGCCTGGCCGGGGATTTATACAATATCTTGCTGCCGGATCTCTGTGTGGCATGCGGAACACCCCTTGTGGAAATGGAAAGGGTGATCTGCCTGAGATGTCTTTACGACCTGCCCCGTACCCGGTTCGAATCGTACCAGGACAACCCGGTGGCCCGGCTTTTCTGGGGCAGGGTCCCGGTTGAACATGCCAGCGCCTATTTCCTCTACCGGAAAGGGAGCCGTTTCCGAACGCTCATACAGGCCCTCAAGTACGGAGGCCGCACGGACATCGGGCGGGAGATTGGACGGCTTATGGGACTGGAACTTATGGACACCGCTTTTTCCGGAACGGACCTGATCCTGCCCGTACCCCTTCATAGAAGCAGGCGGCTCCGCAGGGGGTATAACCAGTGCGATCCCGTTTGCGAGGGACTCTCACAGGTGCTGGGCATCCCCTACCATACACAACTCCTCGAGCGGCCCCTTCGCTCGGTTACCCAGACCGGCAAGTCCCGGTACGCCCGCTGGACAAATGTGGAAGGGATCTTCCGTGCACGGGATCCGGAACGCCTGGCAGGCAGGCATCTTCTGTTGGTGGACGACGTGGTGACCACCGGTTCGACCCTGGAGGCCTGTGCTGAAGCGATCCTGAAAATACCGGGCACCAGGGTCAGCATAGCCGCCCTTGCCGTAGCTCCGAAGGTTTTTTAATACCCGGTTCCGGCCTCACCGGCCTTTTATTTCAGAACCACCCAGCCCCGCGACTTGGATATGGTGTTGATCAGGGAGGTGATGGTGATGTATTGCTGCATCAGGGGACTGACCGCTTCGATGTCGGGGTCTTTTTCCTGGACTTCACGTATTTGCTCTTCCTTTTCCCGCTGGGCGATCTCCAGGATCTTGCGCTTGTACTCGATCAGGGCCTTTGGAACGTTCTTTTTCAGAAGCATATCCTCGGTCTCGACCGAAGCACCCTTACGGGCGTGAACCTTGCTAAGGCTGTACGGGGAGCTCAGCAGGTCGACCGCAAGCTTGCTGACGTTTGGGTCCTTGTGGTTCACAAAATGCTTGATGTCGATAACCTCGCCGGTCTGCAGGTGGTTGTTCACTTCCTCGAATACCTTCCGGTACAATAGGTTCCTGAATTCCAACTCGTCGTTCAGGATCTCGTTGATGATGTATTCGGCCACCGAGATGTACTCCATGCCGGCATGCTCGTCCTGGATCTCGAAGAGCCTCTCGTTCCCGTATTGCAGCAGGAAGCGGACCAGGAGTTTTTCCTGCTCCTCGCTGTAAACCTCCCGGATAAATGCCGGAAGGGGAGTGGACTGTATGCGAACTTCCTCCTGTCGTGTTTCGCGTTTATAACGGTCCTCCGCCCTCTTTTTACGCAGCCGGTACACCTGTGAATAGAGAATCCTTTCCTCGGTGTCCAGCATGCGGGCACATTCCTTGATGTATACCGAGCGGGTGACCGTATCGGGGATCACGGAAATGGACCGGATCACATCGTTGATCAGGGCTGCCTTCTGCACCGGGTCCCGTTCCATCTCCTTCATCAGAAGCCTGGTCTTGAAGGATATGAAATCGGTTTCGTTTTGCCTGATGTAATCGGAGAATTCCTTTGCACTCATTTTTTTGGAAAAGGAATCCGGGTCCTCTCCCTCCGGAAGGGGTACTGCCCGTATGTTCATCCCCTCCTCAAGGATCATGTCGATCCCCCTCAGGGATGCCTTGATGCCAGCTTCATCCCCGTCGTAAATGATGGTAATGTTGTTGCTGAAGCGCTTGATCAGGCGCACCTGTTCCGAGGTCAGTGCTGTTCCCGAAGAGGAAACCACGTTCTCAATGCCCGACTGGTGGAGTCCCAGGACATCGGTATAACCTTCCACCAGGTAACATTTCTCGTTTTTAACGATGGTTTGCTTTGCCTGGTAGAGCCCGTATAGTACCTTGCTTTTCTGGTAGATTTCCGATTCCGGGGAGTTCATGTATTTGGCCAGTTTTTCGTCGGACCGGAGGATTCTGCCCCCGAACCCGATTACGTTTCCCGTCAGGCCGTGAATGGGAAAGATGATCCGGCCCCGGAAACGGTCCGCCCGGTAATTTTCCTTTTCAATGGTGAGTCCCGTTTTAACCAGGTACTCCAGCCGGTAACCCTCCTTGAGCGCCGCGCTGGTCAGGGCGTCTTTCTGTTCGGGACTGTACCCGAGCTCGAACTTGCGGACGATCTCGTCCCGGAATCCCCTTTCCCTGAAATAGGCCATGCCCACGGACTGTCCTTCGGGAGTGTTGTGCAGGATGTTCGTAAAATATTTCTGGGCCCACTGGGTGAGGACCAGAAGGCTTTCCCTTTCGTTTCGCTGCTGTATCTCCTGGGCAGTCGGTTCCTTTTCGACGATTTCGATGTTGTATTTTTTTGCCAGGTAACGCAGGGCTTCCGGGTAGGTTAGTTTTTCGTGCTCCATCAGGAAACCCACAACGCTCCCGCCCTTCCCCGAACTGAAATCCTTGTATATTCCCTTGGCCGGTGAAACAAAAAAGGATGGGGTCTTTTCGTTGGTAAACGGGCTCAGTCCCTTGTAATTCTGCCCGGACTTCTTCAGCGTCACGAAATCCGATATAACCTCTACAATATCAGCGGTATCGAAGATCCGGTCAATGGTTTCCTTGTCGATCATAATGCTAAATTACTAAACTTCCCCGGTAAAAAGTTAAATTTGTCAAAACCACAGGATAGCTGGAACATGAAAAAACTGGTCGTGCTTACCGGCTCCGGCATAAGCGCGGAAAGCGGCATCCGTACCTTCCGGGAAATAGGGGGACTCTGGGAAGAATACGATGTGCACGAGGTTGCCAGTCCCCAAGGATGGGCCAAAAACATGGACCTGGTGCTCCGCTTCTATAACGAACGCAGAAAAAAGCTCCTGGAGTCCAAGCCCAACCAGGGCCATATTTCACTGGCCGAGCTCGAGGAATTCTTCGAGGTGCAGGTCATCACCCAGAACGTGGACAACCTCCACGAGCGGGCGGGAAGCTCGAAGGTCCTTCACCTGCACGGCGAGCTTACCAAGGTCAGGAGCACGGGCGATCCCAGCCTGGTCTACGAACTCGAGGGCTGGGAACTCAAGCGCGGCGACACCTGCGAAAAAGGGCACCAACTCCGTCCGCACATCGTATGGTTCGGGGAGCCCGTCCCCATGATCGAAGAGGCCGTCCGGATTGCGTCCCAGGCCGATATCTTTGCCGTCATAGGGACCTCCCTTGCCGTCTACCCGGCTGCGGGTCTGGTGGACTATGCTCCGGATGGAGCACCCATATACCTGGTAGACCCGAACGAGATAGCCATTCCCCTCTACCGGGAAGTGGAGGTGATCCGTGAAAAGGCCAGCGTCGGGGTCCCCATCCTGAAAAACAAACTGCTGGAGAGGTTCCCCCAATAAAACCACGCCCGATGAAACGCATGCTTGTTTACACCCTGCTGTCCACCCTGAGCATCCTGGCCTTGTCGCAGAATTTCGAGGGAGGAGTTCTCATCGGGCTTACGGCCAGCCAGATCGACGGGGACAGTTACCGGGGCTATAACAAGGTAGGACTGCAGGGCGGCGGCTGGGTGCGCCGCATGTTTACCTATACGGTCGGGGGACAGATGGAGCTGCGTTACGTGCAGAAAGGAGCCCTGAAGACCAATACCGTTGACGATCCAACCTACGAACGAACGTCCCTCCACTATATCGACATCCCCCTGATGGGCCAGTACATCTATAACGATCGCGTTGTTTTTGAACTGGGGATCGGTCCGGAAATACTGATGGCTTCCAAACTGGAGGACGGGGCCGGGGTCCTGCCCATCGAACCCGAATTCAACCGATTTACCGTGAGCGCTATCGGGGGACTTGGATATACGTTCCTTGGAGTCCTGTCGGTGCATTTCCGTTTCAATTACTCCATCCTCCCGATCCGCGCCCATCCAAGCGGTCAGACCTACCTGCTGAACCAGGGACACTACAGCAACGTGCTCAGCTTTGCCGTGTACTACCAGATCGGCAAATCCTGAACCCAAACCCGGGCCGTAAATGAAAAAGACGCCCGGCGGGCGTCTCCTTTACGACCGGCCATCCGTCAAGAGGGATGGCCCTTTGCTGTTTTGCTGTAGGGGAAGGATTCGAACCTTCAAGCGGGGATTAGCCTCAGGGCATTGAGAACATTGTGGTCAACCCGTTACCCTGTGTTTATCTCCATGGATCCGCACCCCCGAGACAGGAGGGTGTGTCTGCCGGTTTCACCACCCTACAGTATGTTGTCTTAATTGCATTACAAATATAAAAGAAATGTTATTTTATTGTTATATTCGTAATATTATTTGATTATTTTTACTATTTTTATAAAATATATACATATATATTGAATATAATTAAAAATGCATCTCCATTAATGGATAAAATTTACGAAATCGACAAACTGGACCGGGAAATACTGGGGATCCTGATGAAGGATGCCAAGGTTCCCTATACGGATATTGCCAAAAGGCTTCTGGTTTCAGCCGGCACCATCCACGTGCGGATGAAGAGGATGGAACGCCTGGGCATCGTCCGCGGGTCGACGCTGGTGCTGGACCCGGCACGGATCGGTTACGATCTGACGGCCTTCGTGGGGATCTACCTGATAAGGGGCTCCGCATACAGCGAGGTCATCAAGGAGGTCGACCGGATCCCCGAGGTCATCGAAGCCCATTTTACCACCGGTGAATACAGCATTTTTGTCAAAGTGATTTGCAGGAACACCGGGCACCTGCGGGAGGTGATCAACGACAAGCTTCAGCCGGTAAGGGGCGTATCCCGTACCGAAACCATCATCTCCCTGGGCGAAAGCATCCGCAAGCAGGTTCCCATCGATGCATAATTTCGTATATTAGCTATGGAGTATTCAGAGCAGAACCCCGGCCATGTTCGCAAATCACCTGAAGGTGTTCCTTCGTCTTTTATTTCGCCACCCGTACCGGGATCAGCGCATGGATTTACATATTTTCCGTAATTTTGGTGCTGCTGATATGCCTTGGGACGGTTCTATACCAAACCCTGCGCGCAGCAAGGACCGACCCGGCAAACACTCTCCGTTATGAATAGTTGGATACGCGAGATCGAAGACCTGCTTCGAAATGGAGTCAATGAAGAAAGCCGGATCTTTGCAAACCGATATGCCAAAAAGGCCGGGCATTTCATCGACCATACCCTGAAGGGCATCGACCAGGAGGCCGTGGAGACCCGCGAAATGGCCCATTCCTTTTTCCGGTTTCTGGAGCACAAACTGAGGCTCCAGGAACGGACGGATCCTCCCAGTAAGGAAGAGGTGAAGGCTGCGGTTGAACAGCTCAAGGATGTAGGACGTTTTTCGGTTTTCGTAACGGCCGTGATCCTTCCCGGAGGGGTTATCTCTCTTGTGGGACTCGAGTTGCTCGCCCGCAAATACGGCATCAATTTCAGTTTCATTCCCTCCGCCTTCCGAAAGGAAACCAAGGAAGACCCCCGGGATGCAGATTCCCCACCCGGTGAGCTGCCTGAAACGTTAAAATAGAATACCTCTAAATACGGTTCCCGGTTCCTTCATAAGGAATTTTATTGCTTATTTTAGAAGTGAATTCCTTTTCTAACCTTATACTTCTTTCCAGATGAGCGGATTTTTCGGAGTAGTCTCCCGGAACCGTTGCGTTTCCGATGTCTTTTACGGCACAGACTACAACTCACACCTGGGCACCAAACGCGCCGGCATGGTATTTTACAGCACCCGTGAAGGGTTCAGGCGCAGCATACACAATATCGAAAACGCTTACTTCCGGTCAAAATTCGATACGGAACTGCCGCAGTTCCGGGGCAGGATGGGCATCGGGGTCATCTCCGATACGGACCCGCAACCCATCATGTTCAATTCCCACATGGGGCGTTTTGCCATTGCAACGGTCAGCCGCATCGTCAACATCGACGAGCTGGAGAAATACTTCCTGGACCAGAAGAAGCACTTCACCGAAAATTTCGAAGGGAATGTGAATCCCACGGAAGTGGTGGCCAACCTCATCTGCGAGGAGGAGGATCTTGTTTCGGGTATCCAGAACGTTTATCGGAAGGTCAGGGGATCCTGTTCCCTGCTTATCCTGTCCCCGGAGAGCATCATTGCCGCCCGCGACAAGCTCGGCAGGACGACTGTGATCCTTGGAAAGAAGGACGGGGCTTTTGCCGCCGCCTCCGAAACCTCTTCCTTCCCCAACACCGGCTTTGAGGCGGAATATTACCTGGGACCGGGGGAGATCGTGGAGATCACCGCCGACGGCTACCGGGTGCTGAAGCCCGAGGAAAAGAAAATGCAGATCTGTGCTTTCCTGTGGGTATACTACGGCTACCCTACCTCTTATTACGAAGGGATCAACGTGGATGAATGCCGGTACCGCTGCGGTGCGGCCCTGGGCCGCCGGGACAGCGTGGAGGTTGATTTTGTGTCCGGTATACCGGATTCGGGCGTGGGCCATGCATACGGTTACGGGAACGAAAGGGGCATTCCCTACAAACGCCCCTATACCAAGTACACACCGACCTGGCCCCGGAGTTTCATGCCCCAGGCCCAGGAAATGAGGGACCTGGTGGCAAAAATGAAACTGCTCCCCAACAAGGCGGTCATCGAGGGTCAGCGAATGGTCTTCCTGGATGATTCGATCGTGCGGGGCACCCAGCTGAAGGACAATACCATAGACCTGCGGAAAGCGGGCGCAAAGGAAGTACACATGCGAATTGCCTGTCCCCCCTTAACCTTTTCCTGCGACTTCCTGAATTTCTCACAGTCCCGATCCACCCTGGAGCTGGCCAGCCGGAAGGCGATCAAGCAACTGGAAGGGGAGGAAAACCACCTGGCTGAATACGCCGACACCTCGACGGACCGCTACCGGGCGATGGTTGAACAAATTGCACGCAACCTGGGCATCGATTCACTGATGTACCAGGACCTGGGGGACCTGGTCCGTGCCATCGGCCTGCCGAAGGAACGTCTTTGCACCCATTGCTGGGACGGATCCAGCTATTTTTAAGGCCGGCTGGATTGCTCTGACCCCGTTGACGGGCATTCCCCGGCCTTTACCGCCTATTGCTTGACCCAGGTATAGGTGACGGTATAGGTACCGATATCTTCATCCACGTCAGTGGACGAAAGCACCAGCTGGGAATCGGTCAGGGTGACGATCTGGTTTTGGACTTCATCTTCCGTTCCCTCATCCAGGATGAGGGTTTTTTCGTCGGAGGAAAACTCCCATGTGCCTGTCCCCGTTTCACTATAAACCGTCAGCGAGTAGCTGCCGTTTGCATCGAAAACATAGACCGCATCTTCCATTATGGCTTTTACAAGGGCAAGCGCGAATTCGACCATGGCATCGTCGGAATCCGAGGTGACATCGCTGAACACCCAGGCATGGGCGGTCAAAAGGTCCGTTTTGGTCTTGCCGCCGTTCCCGTCGTCCTTTTCACAGGAGAAAAGTGAAAGGGCAATAAGAATGACAAAAGAAAACCGCAATAATTTTCTCATCGGCTGTTGTTTTAACTGGGGGAGACGGTTCCCGCTCAATTAAAATACGAAAACTTTCCGATATAGAGTGTTTTTTCCGGTTGAGAACCGGATGATGTAGAGGCCCTCTTTCCATCCGGATAGGTTCACCGGGATGTCGTGCTCGGCCGGCATCATCCTGCCGCTGTATATATGCCTGAGCAGCCTTCCCCCGGTATCGTAGGCATCTATCCGTATCGTATTTTCCCGGTTCAGCACGAACCGAAGGTGCATTTCGTCCCGGGCCGGGTTGGGAAACGCCAGGAGGTAATCGACCGGTTTCATGAGGCTCCCGGGATCCACGAAGGTCCCGGTGTAAACCTGCCCTTTCAGTTTCCGGCCCTCGGGCCGGGCTTCACCGTTAGTACCGGCCAGGTAGGTTTCCGTCCAGTCCGGCCGCTCCGGCGGGTTTTCATTCTGGAACAAATCCCTCCACTCTTCATCGGTAAGCCGTTTGAAATTCCAGGTAATCTCCTGGTGAAAGGAGGATACGGGCCCGGTAAAGGCCATGGTTTGCTGCGGGTTGGTGGGGTTGGGTGCCAGGAATACGCCCTGGTTGATCATCCCGTTGCCCACGTGCAGCACTTTGCCAACGACGGGCCCCATGTATTCGGTGGGCTGGGTATGCACATCGGCAACCACAAAATCCATATTGAAACCCCTTTCAGGGTCGTAAATCAGATCCGTCAACCAGCCCGTAACCGAAGGCCCGGAAGACATGAAAGAATTGATCATGGTTTTCAGCCATTCCACCTCTTCGCTCGACAGGGGTGTTCCTGCCAGTTCTTTCCCCGAAATGGTTTCGAACTTTTCCATGATCCCGGCATAGGTCCGGTAGAAGCCGACGATCTGGTCGCCTCCGGTCAGAGCAGCTTCAGCTGTAATTTCTTCGAAAAAGGATGCGGCATTCTCCGCAAATATTTTCATACGCCGGTACAGTTCCGGATATGGCTCCACGTAGGTGTACGGATAGGAACAGGCCGTACCGCCGGTATAGGACTGCTTCCCGTACAGGATGTTGTCGTGCCGGAGTTCGGCCCAGGAGCAAAGCTGGGTGTTCAGTTTTTCATGGTGCCATGCCGTGGTCTGCATGAAATAGGGAAGCTGCCCGGAGGATGATGGCGGGTTCAGCTCACGGATGGATGCCAGCCAGGAATTGTAAAGGGACTGGCTCCAGAAATCCTCGTCGTAGGCATCGATCAGGTATTTCAGTCCATCCACCTTGTAGGCATACTGCCAGTCCACCAGCTCTTGCTCCAGCAGGGCCATGGCATCTTCGTTCCCCAGTGCAGCCATGACATCGAGCGGGTCCGGCATCTGCCGCGGCACCTTATAGCCGTCCACCACGATCCGGTCGAAAACCACCTCATGGAAAACATAGGAATCGATCAGGAATTTCTGCCCCAGTATCTTGTAGGATACCGGCAGTTGGCCGGGATCATCGGTGAATGGATCCACGTAAAAGAAATTCGACATGATCTTCTGCCCGTAATCGTCCGACGCATTCAGGCTGTCCTTGAACCGGTAGAATACGACCCCGTTGAAAAGCTCGGCCGGGGAAGCCAGCATTCTTTCAGACAGCCCGTGCAGTTCCCCCGGGGTCAGGTTGTCGTCCGGTCCCACCAGGTAGCTTATGATCTTTTCATGTAGCTCCAAGTTCTCCATCTTCCCGCTTGAATAAAGAAGCTCGTTTAAAAGGAGTGCCCCGAGCTGCATGCGAAGCAGCTCTTCATCCTCCCAGTCCTCTTCCCACGGATTGCCGGGCGGGGCGGTCAGCAGGAAATCGATCCTTCCAAGCCACATCATGGCCCTGAAATAATTTTCCAGGGTGCGTTTTTCCCCCGAAAACCAGAACTCCCGGGTATAATGACCTCGGGGAGTGAACTGGCTGAAGTCGATATGACGGTTCCTGTTTTCGAACGTAAACAGGGGCGTATTTTGCTCTTCCTCCATTTCAATGAATGCCATGATCTGGTTGTATTTCTCCGGACCGTGGAACTGGGGAGAATAGACGGTATCATAGATAAGGGAACGTGCCACGGATACATACAGGTCCGCATCCCCCAGTGCATCCGCCAGCCGTGCATCGCCCGAATATTTTGCATACAGGGCCGGGTAGGCTTCATACAGGGCATCCAGCAGTTCCATCAGGTTGGGCTCCAGCAACTGTCGTTCCAGTCTCAGCAGGATGTTGTCGTAAGAATTATGGAGCGTAAAAAGCGCGAAATCCGAGCTCAGGAAAAGCGGAAGGTCGTTGTTGTAAACCCGGACCAGTGCATTCAGCCATGAATAGCTGCCGAGCCGTTCGCTTACCATGAAAAAGTTCCGGCTAAGCAGTTCCTTTTCATACCCGGTCAGTTCGTGCACCCGGTCGATGCTGTCGAACCATGGGATCTTGTCCAGGTCCGCCGGATAGTCCCTCGATGAGTAATACGTCGTCTGCGCCGGGTATTTATCCAGCAGCTGTGCGGCATTAAGGTTCTTGTTGGCTTCGATGTATGCTTTATAGGCTCCGGGATCAAAGCTGTTCTGTCCCATCAGCATGTCCTGGCCGGCCGACAGGATCAGGAATCCGCTGAGAAGGGCGTATATTTTTCTCATGGCTCGGGAATATTATATGCAAGTTACACGATTACATGGCCTTTGTCAAAGATTAGATGCAGTTTACGGGTTGCGGGTTGCGTGAAAGACGGAATGGTTCTGAGCCGGAATTTCCACGTACCTTCCGGATTGCATTTTATCCCAATATCCCTTAAATTGAGAATCTCTTTTCAACCCGAACCCGTTATGGAACGATCCAACACAAAATCATACCTGTCCATGGCCCTGATGCTGGGGTCCGTCTGGGGACTCACCGAGGTGGCCCTTGGATTCGGCCTTCGGGCCTGTGCACATACGGTATCCGGCTCCCTTATGACCGGGGTTGCCCTGTTTTTTATTGCCGCTTCCTGGTCGGCTACCCGAAAGCTGCTGGTTCCGGTACTGGTTGTGATGACCGCATGCCTGTTTAAGTTGCTTGACGCGGTCTTGCTTTCCCTGCCCGTCATGCACGGAGCCATCGGAAACCCGATGTTTGCCTTTCTCATGGAGGGACTTGCATTTTTGGTATTGATCCTCGGCTTCCGGAGCGATCCGATGCAAAAATGGTTCTCCAGGGCCATTCTCGGGGCCGGAAGCGCCCTGATTGCAGTCGCCCTGTTCCCCCTTGTGAAATATGCGACCGGGGTTCCGGCATGCGTTTATCCCGGAACGAGCGTTCCGCTTTCCATGTATTATTCTCCGGTTGCAGTTGCATTGTCCGCACTGACGGTGCCGCTGGGATTCGTTCTGGGCGAACGGCTGCATTACCGCATGGAAAACCCGCCCGCACGTAGATATCCCTTGAGATCGATGGCACCGGTCCTGGCCTTTGTGGCATGCCTTCTGCTGATCACCCTGTTCCGGTGGACCGTTGGATGAGTATATGAATAACATTCACTCCAGATTACCGGCCGAAGCGGAGAAAAAGAAACCGCTCTGCCTGGCTACCATCCTCGAGACGAGGGGATCGGCACCCCAGGTTCAGGGGACATCTGCCCTGTTCGGTAAGGATGGACTCCTGGCCGGGACCCTGGGGGGAGGAATCCTGGAGGCAAAAGCCATCGAAAAGGCAAAAGAGGCCCTGCGCCGGGGTGCGTCAATGATCTGTGTGTTCGACCTGGCCGAAGATATGTCATCCCCTGAAGGAGCCGTCTGCGGAGGTTCCGCCCGGATCCTCATCGACGCCGATCCCGGAAAGCACACGGAGGTTTTCAGGTCCATGCAGGCCTCCCTGGAAAAAGGTTTGCCCGGTGTGCTCACCACCCGGGTTTCCATGGATTTTTCCGTCGAACGGTTCTGGTTTGAGCAGGGCTTCCCGCAGGGTGCTCCCCACACCCACGGCCCTGCCGAGCTCGAAGACAAAATAAAGGCCTGCCAGCGTGAAGATGCCTGCCGGTTCGAGAAGCAAGAGGATGGCACAAGCCTGTTCCTTGAACCGTTCCGCCCCCTGCCCAGGCTTATTATCGCCGGAGCGGGTCACATCGGAAAAGCCCTCTCACACCAGGCAAACCTGCTGGATTTCGAGGTGACGGTCATCGACGACCGGAAGGAATACGCGAACCCGGAAAACATCCCGGAAGCCGACCGCCTGATCGTGGGTGATATCGGCAGTTCGTTACAAAAAATCCCGATAACAAAAGACAGCTACATCGTCATCGTAACCCGCGGGCACAGCAACGACGCGGAAGCCCTGAAAGTCTGCATCACTTCGGAGGCGGCTTACATCGGTATGATCGGGAGCAGGCGTAAGGTCCGCCTGATGCGCGAGGAATTCCTTTCCCGGGGATGGGCCACGCCAGCCCAGTGGGAACGCTTGCATGCCCCCATCGGACTGGAGATTCATTCGAAAACCGTCCATGAAATAGCCGTCAGCATCGCCGCCCAGCTTATCCAGGTACGGGGCCGCCGGCCGGCCGGAAGAGTGAAACCCTGCATTACAATCCTTGTACCGGCAGCCGGTGAATCCAAACGCATGGGAAGGCCCAAGCTGATCCTTCCATACGGCGGATCCTCCATCCTTGGAACGGTTGTCCGCAACGCCTGTGCTTCGTCTGCAGACCATGTGCTGGTGGTACTGGGCTCAAACAAGGATGTACTTGAAAAGGAAATCCGGGACCATCAGGTTAAAATTGCCGTGAACCGGCAGTACCGGTCCGGAATGCTTTCATCCGTTAAGTGTGGGCTTAAAGAATTGCCCGGGGGCACGGATGCCGTCATGGTTATGCTGGGAGACCAGCCGATGATCGGCAGAAAGGTCCTGGATCAGATGATCCATGCATACAGAGAGTACCCCGGCAAGATCCTGGTTGCAATCCACGGTGGCAAACGCGGTCACCCGCTCCTGTTTTCCTCCGGGTTTGCCGGTGAGATCCTGGAGATGTCCGGCTCGCAGAGCCTGAGGAACCTGCTGGAAAGGCATGCAGACCGGGTCATTGAGGTCCCTGTGGACTCGCCGGAAATACTGAGGGACATCGATACCGAAAAAGATTACCAGTATGAACTCAAAATACAGTCTGAATCATGAGCCAACCAATACAGTTTGAACTGAACGGCAGTCCCGCGGTATTCCGCCTCGACACCGAGCTGACCCTGCTCTGGGTGCTGCGAACCGAATTCGGGCTGACCGGGACGAAATTCGGATGCGGACTGGGATTCTGCGGTGCCTGCACCATCCTGCTGGACGGGGAGGCGGTACGGTCCTGCATGATACCGGCCAGCGACGTGGAGGGCAAGAAGGTGATCACGATCGAGGGACTGGCGAAAAACGGGGAACTTCATCCCATCCAGAGAGCATTCGCCGCTCACGATGCCCTGCAATGCGGCTTCTGCACCCCGGGCATGATCATGAACGCCCTGGGGCTTCTTCTGAAGAATCCCGAGCCCACACGCAAAGAAATCATTGAAGGAATGGAGGAGAACCTTTGCCGTTGCGGTACTTACGGCAGGATCATCGAGGCCATCCAGGAAGCTGCCGGGGAAATGAAAGGAGGGGTGACGGTATGAAAGGAAAGAGCAGGAAAAGGGAAGAATACATGGAAATGGATTTCCGGGACATTCACTCTCCCTTCGAAATGGACCGGAGGAATTTCCTGAAAAGCCTTGGCGGGGGACTTATCATTACCTTCTCACTGTCCGATTACGCAAGTGTTTTCGGAATGGAACTCCCTCCCGAACAGGAACCCGACCTGAACGCCTACCTGCGGATCGGGGAAGACGGCCGTGTAAGCTGCCTGACCGGTAAAATTGAAATGGGCCAGGGGGTCATTACCTCCCTTGCCCTTATGCTCGCCGACGAACTGGACGTCCACCCCGACCACATCGACATGATCATGGGGGATACCGATTTGTGTCCCTGGGATGCCGGGACCTACGGCTCGATGACCACCCGTTTTTTCGGTCCCCTGCTGAGGGCCGCCGGCGCTGAGGCAAGGGCGATCCTGCTGGAACTCGCAGCCGAAAAGCTTTCCCTCCCGGTCGAGGAGCTTTCGGTCAGCGACGGCACTATCTTCTCCGTTGAGGACAGCAGCCGGAAGGTTGCCTACGCCGAACTGACCAGTGGACAGAAGATCGTACGCAAGCTGGACCGCAAGCCGGATCTGAAATCACCCTCCGAGCTCAAGTACATGAACCGGCCGGTCTTCCGGCGTGACTCCAGGGAAAAGGTCACCGGGGCGGCAAAGTATGCCGGAGATATCCAGCTGCCCGGCATGTTGTATGCACGCATTCTCAGGCCTCCTTCCCATGCATCGAAAATGACCGGTGTGGATACCTCCGGGGCTGAAAGCATCGAAGGCGTGGAAATCGTACGCGAAGGAAATCTCCTGGCCGTACTGCACCGGCTCCCGGACACGGCTGATATGGCCTTGGCCAGGATCGGGGCCGAATTCGAAACGCCCGGGTCTGAATTGAACGAGGATACCATATTCGAGCACCTGCTAAAGGCAGACGCCGACGAAAGGGAAGTGGACTCCGGAGGCAGTCTCGACAGGGGCCGGGAGCTTTCTTCCGAGCTTTTTGAAAGGGAATACCATGACGGATACGTGGCCCATGCCCCGATCGAAAACCATACCGCCACGGCGGCGCTGGAAGACGGGATCATTAAGATCTGGGCCTCCACCCAGACCCCTTTCCGTCTGAAGGAAAGCGTCGCGCGCATCCTGGACATGCCGGAAGAAAAGGTGCACGTCATGCAGACTTTCGTCGGCGGCGGGTTCGGTGGCAAGACCAGCAACCAGCAGGCCGAAGAAGCCGCCGTCCTGGCAAAGGCATGCGGGAAACCCGTTCAGGTGGCATGGACCCGGCAGGAAGAATTTTTCTACGATCGTTTCAGACCGGCGGCCGTGGTGAAGATCACTTCCGGACTGGACGGCTCCGGTAAAATTTCCCTGTGGGATTACGGGGTTTATTTTGCCGGACAAAGGGGATCTGCTCAATTCTACGACATTCCGCATCACCGGACCGCTTCCTTCGGCGGATGGCAGGGCGGTAACGTCCATCCTTTCTATACGGGGGCCTGGCGGGCACCCGGTAACAACACCAACACCTTTGCCAGGGAATCCCAGATCGACATCATGGCCGCTGCAGCCGGGATCGATCCCCTGGAATTCCGCCTGATGCACCTGCATGAAAACGACAAACCGGCCCGGGTTCTCAGAGCTGCCGCTGAAACGTTCGGCTGGACACCGGGGAAGGCTCCCAGCGGACGCGGCTACGGGGTTGCCTGCGGTCTGGATGCCGGGACCTGGGTTGCACACATGGCAGAAGTGGAGGTTGATAAAAGCAGCGGCAGAGTAAAGGTAAAACGGGTAACCTGCGCACAGGATATGGGACTGACCGTCAATCCCCAGGGGGCCACCATACAGGTGGAGGGCTGTATCGTCATGGGAATGGGGTATGCCCTTTCCGAGGAAGTACGATTTGAAGGCGGCAGGGTGCTGACCCGGAATTTCGACACCTATGAATTCACCCGCTTCAGCTGGACCCCGGAGATCAACGTGGTCCTCATCCCGGCCGAAAACGATCCGCCCCAGGGCGGTGGCGAACCGGCCATTATTTGCATGGGGGCCGTGCTGGCAAACGCTGTTTACGATGCATGCGGAGCCAGGCTCTACCGGCTTCCCATGACCCCGGAGCGTGTGCTTGCAGCCATTCCCGCTGAAAAACTGACCCGGTAGCAGCTGAGGTGTACCCAGGCCTGATCAGAGATTGAAGACCAGGCTGAAAACGGTTTTTTCCCCGGGCCTGCTGTCAACGGTAAGGACCCCCCCGTGCAGGTTCATGATCTGCCTGGAAAGGCTCAGGCCGATTCCCATCCCTTCCTTCCGGGTGGTGTAAAAGGGCAGGAAAATATCCTGCAGGTCGGCTGGGTCGATGCCCGGACCGTTGTCTTCCACGCTTACCAGAATATGATGGTCGGTCTTTTTTGCATACAGCCGGATTTGTCCGTTTTGTCGGTCTTCCAGTGCCTGGATACTGTTGCTTATTAAATTGATCAACACATGTTCGGTCAGGGAGGGATCTGCGTAAAGTAAAAGATGTTCATCCACCGGGTCGGCCAGCAGCCGGATGTTCCCGGATCCGGCCTCGTTTCCGAAAAACTTGAGCATCGTCCCGAACAGATCCTTTACGCTAAGCGTTTCTTTTTCAGGCGGCGGAAGCCGGGTCAACTGCCTGTATTTTTCCACGAACCGGTAAAGCCGTTCACTGCGGTCGTGCACGGTCCGGATGCTGGAATGAATATCCTCCATATCCCTTTCCGCAAGTTCTGAAGGTTTTTTCGTCCGCCCGAGCTGGTCTTCCACCAACATGAGGATGGTCTCGGACATGGAGGCAATGGGGGTGACCGAGTTGCGGATCTCGTGGCGGAGGATCTGGATCAGCTTGTGCCAGGCTTCTATCTCCTTTTGCTCGATTTCTGTACGGATGTCCTGAAGGGTTATGATCCGGTACCGTGAACCCAGTATCCTGACCGAGCTAACGTTCAGGGACAGGTGCCTGAGTACGCCGTTGACGGTGACTTCCACAAGCCTTTTCCCCCGCCCCCTGATTTTATTGATTTCCCCGGCCAGTTCAGGGTTCCGTGATGCTATCCCTTTCCAGGAAATACGTTCCGGAAGGTCCAGCAATTCCCTTGCCGATTCGTTCATCAGTACCACCTCATCCTTATCTTTTACCGAGATGATCCCGGTTGAGATGTGACCGAGAATGATCTGCATGTAGTTATACTGCGCTTCCTTTTCAAGTTTTATGCCTTCCAGTTCAGCAACGATGCGGTTCAGTGAACGGTAAAGGTCCCGGAAGGGCCTTCCCATGGATTTTTCTTCAAATTTCTCGGAGAGGTCCTGGTGGCTCAGGTTTTCGATGAACCGTGCGATTTCCCTGCTGAGCCTGTTCAGGTAAAGGATCAGCTCGATCACCTGGACAATGAGTACGATGGTCAGAATCATGGGCAGGAACAACAGGTCTCGCTGCCCTATCAGAACGTAGCTGCTGCCCGTAAGGAATACGTTCAGGACCAGGAATACGATCCGTACAATGAACCAAAGGTGATAGCGTCTATAAGCCATATTTACGTATTCTCCGGTGAAGCGCCGTTCGGGAGATCCCGAGGTCTTTCGAAGCCCGTGTTATGTTTCCCCGGTTTTTCTGTATGATCCTTACGATATGCTCTTTCTCCATTTCATCCAGGGTGGTGACCTCCTTTTTCTGAGGGGTCTTTTCCATGATGCCGTCCGGGATGATGTCCCCGTATTTCAGTGTCTTGCCTTCGTTCAGGATGACTGCCCGCTCGACGGCATGTTGTAATTCCCTTACGTTGCCGGGCCACCGGTATTTTCTCAGCTCCTCATAGGTCTTCGAACCGATTTGGAATCCGGACCGGTGGTATTTCCTGGAATAGATACCCAGGAAGTGCTCAAACAGGGGCTTTATGTCCTCCGGCCGGTTCCTCAGCGGGGGAACCCGGATTTCGACGGTATTGATCCTGTACAGAAGGTCCTCCCTGAATTCCCGGCGTTCAACCATCTGGGAAGGCAAGCGGTTGGTTGCGCATATCAGCCTGAAATCCACCGGGATTTCCTCGGTGGATCCAACCCTTATTACCGTCTTTCGCTGCAATACGGCAAGCAGTTTGGCCTGGAGTCCCAAACCAAGGTTCCCTATCTCATCCAGGAATATGCTCCCGCCGTCGGCCAGTTCAAACCGCCCGGTCTTGTCCTCCCTGGCATCCGTAAACGCCCCTTTCTTATGCCCGAACAATTCGCTTTCGAAGAGGTTTTCAGCGATGGAACCCAGGTCAACAGCCACAAAGGGCCGGTCGCTCCGGGCGGAAAGCCAGTGAATATTCCTGGCAACGAGCTCTTTGCCGCTCCCATTTTCACCGGTGATCAATACATTGGCATCCGTTGCAGCTACTTTCTCGGCTATTCCAAGGCATTCCCGGAAGGCAGGGGATTCGCCTTTGATCTCCCGGAAACCAGATGAGTCCCCGATCAGTTCCCGCTGGTTTTTCCGCAATATTCTTACCTGTTTCCTTGCGCGTGTCAATTCCACGGCAGCATGAACGGTTGCAAGCAGCTTGTCGTTTTTCCAGGGCTTGAGCACGAAATCAACCGCGCCCGAACGGATGGTCCGAACCGCCAGGTCGATGTCCCCGTATGCGGTGATCATGACAACCACGGCATCCGGGTCCGCCTCCAGTATCCTTTCAAGCCATTTGAATCCCTCCTCCCCGTCCCGCTTTCCCTTCTGGAAGTTCATGTCGAGCAGGATGAGGTCGAATGCCTCCTTCTCGATCCTGTTAATAAGGTTCTCGGGCACCTGTTCGATCTGAATGTCCGTATAAAACCGTTTCAACAGGACCATTGCCGATTTCAGTACATCGTAGTCGTCATCCACGACCAGGATTCTTGCCTTGCCTAATTCCTGCATGATTCACAAGTTAATAAAACCGTAACGAAATCACACACAAATTGTAACGGAATCGCACATATTCCCCGGATTGCATTTTGTATGTTACTATTCAACTATATGAATTTCAATATCTTAGGATTTATGGCACTTGAATTGTTTGGACTATGCCGGGTTTTTAATAATTTCGATTAAATCCGGCAACAATGTTAAATCATTACCTGAGGACCGCCTTCCGGTACCTTTTCCGCAACAAGGGACTTACGATCATCAATATTCTGGGACTTGCCATCGGCATCTGTGTCTTTATCCTGATCATGCATTATGTGGGCAATGAGCTGAGTTATGACAGGTTCATCAGCAAGCAGGAATCGGTCGGCAGGCTTGAGTTCGCTCAGGCCAGCTCCGCCGGTGCATGGACCACGTCCGCCCATGGGGTTGACCTGGAGCAGGGCCTGCCGGAGGTACGGGCTTTTCTGCGGATCCGGTTTTCCGGGGACTGGTTCCTGGACTACGGGGAAAGCAGGTACAATGTCCCCACGGTCATGTGGGCCGACAGCAACGTGTTTGATTTTTTTGACCTGGAAATGATTGCCGGAGATCCGGCCACGGCACTTTGTGATCCTGCAACGGTGGTGCTTATCGAAAGCCTTGCCGAAAAGATCTTCAAGGATGAATCTCCGCTTGGCAAGGTGCTGAAAACATCCAGCGGAAGGGACCTGATGGTTACCGGGGTGATCAAGGATCCTCCGAATTTCCATCTGGATTTCGACATGATGATCTCCTTCGTGACCCTGGGAATGCTTTACGGCAAGGAACGTCTGTATACCTACAAGACCTATCAGTATCTCACCTACATTGAAATTGAAGAGTTGGCTGATCCGGATACCGTCGACAGCAGGATCAACAAATTTTTTCACGACAAGTTCGCGGAACTCTATGGAGAGGATGATGATGGGGACGAATGGTCGGCCTATATGAGACCCATCAAGGAAATCTATTTTGCCCGGGGGGTGAGGGATGTGGGGACCCGCCACGGCAACCTGCAGTTTGTTTACATTTTCATCTTCATAGCCGTATTCATCATCCTGATCGCCTGCATTAATTTCATCAATATTTCAACGGCAAAGGCAGCCGGCCGGGCCATGGAGGTGGGCATTAAAAAGGTAGTCGGGTCGGGAAGAATAAAGCTGATCTGGCAGTTCCTGTCCGAATCCCTGCTGGTAACATTCTTCGCCACCCTGCTCGGCCTGTTGCTTGTGGAACTGGTATTCCCGGAATTTGAGAACATCGTAGGCGACGATCTTCGGATCGCCTACCTGGAAAACCCGGTCAACCTCCTGTTCATTCTGGCGGGGATTATTATTCTCGGGGGAATGGCGGGACTCTACCCGGCCTTTTATCTCACTGCGTTCAAACCGGTAAGCGTACTGAAAGGAGAAAAGACCAGGGGAAGAGCAGCCAGGACCCTGCGCAAGATCCTGATCGTTTTCCAGTTTACCATCTCGGTTGTGCTGATCATCGGGACCGTTGTGGTTTACAGCCAGCTCCAGTACCTGCGCCACAAAGACCTCGGCTTCCGTAAAGAGCATGTTGTCACGGTGGGCTTGAACAACGATCTGCGGGGTAAGCTGGAGGCGTTCCGGGAAAATCTGCTTAAATATCCACAGGTTGAAAAGGTTTCCTATTCCTATACGGTGCCTGGGGGCAGTGACAACTATGAAACGTTCAGTCTGGAGGATGTTCAGGTGGGGCCCTGTGTTTACCAGATCGACCCGGATTACATCGACCTGATGGGAATGGAGATAAAGGAAGGACGTGATTTTTCGTGGGACCTGAAGTCGGAAAAGGCGAGTTCCTGCATCATCAACGAGACCCTGGCCAGGCTTCTGGACAGGGACAGCCTGGTGGGAAAGCATTTCGATCATCCCTCCTGGTACATAACCGCCATCCCTTCCGAGAAAATCGAGATCCTCGGCATTGTGAAGGACTTTCATTACAAATCCCTCCGGCGGGAGATCGAGCCCCTGATGCTGGTATGGAACGACGGATGGTACGGGTATGTAAACATACGCATCCGTCCCGATAACGTGGCCCAGGCCCTGAAGTCCATCGAAACGGAATGGAAGGCCGTTTGTCCCCAGTTTCCCTTTGAGTATTCCTTTATGGATGAAAACTTCGACCGGATGTACCGTGGCGACCAGAAACTGGGAAAGATCTTCCGTTATTTTGCCGCCCTGGCGATCTTCATTGCCATCATGGGCCTGTTTGGACTGGCAGCCTTCATAGCCGAGCAGCGCACCCGGGAGATCGGGATCCGGAAAGCCATGGGGGCTTCCATGGCCGGGATTTCCGTGCTCATGGTCAGGGAATTTACCTGGCTCATCCTGCTGGCCAGCGTATTTGCCTGGATACTGGCATGGCTTTGGGCGAAAAACTGGCTTCAGGAGTTCGCCTACCGTATGGACCTCAGCATCTGGATTTTCATCGCAGCAACCCTGGCGGCGCTTATAATTGCCTGGATTACCGTTCTTTTCCAGACCCTGAAGGCCGCCAACACCAATCCTGCCGATTCCCTCCGGTACGAGTAAGTGATGTTTACCTTCCCCGGGTGTGGCAGTTTACTACGGGTCTTTAGCTCACAGCCATTTCTTCCTGCGGAAATAGATGAGCAGCCCGCCCCCGAGCAGAAGGATCAGTCCCCAGAAGAACAAATACCCCCAGTGCCATGAAAGTTCCGGGATAAACTTGAAATTCATTCCGTAGATGCCCGCCACGAAGGTCATCGGAATGAACAAGCTGGCAAAGATGGTCAGGGTTTTCATGATCTCGTTCGCCCGGTTGGAGATATGGGCGTTGTACATGTTCATCTGGTCCATGACGATGGTCTGGTATGCGTCGATGGTCTCCGACAGCACAATTACGTGGTCGTTCAGGTCCCTGACATAATCCCTGGTCTTTTCATCCATGAGCTCCGAGTCCGAATTCAGGAATCCCAGGGTTATTTCCTTTGTGGGAAGTACGACTTTGCGCAGGAAATTCATCTCGCTGCGATGGCGGTAAATTTTTCCGGCCGTATGTTTGGTGGGATTTTGCATGACCTCATTTTCAAGATCATCGATCCGGTTGGCGATCTGTCCCATGATCTCGATGTAATGATCCGCCAGGCTGTCCAGCAGTGCATAGGTCAGGTAGTCCGCCCGGATCAGCCTTACCTTGTTCGGGGTATGGCGTATCCTCTCCCGGACGGGATCGAACTGGCTTCCCACCTTTTCCTGAAATGTGATCACGGTATTTTCTTCGGCCAGGATGCTGAGCTGGTTGGATTCGATCTGACCGTTTCCGCCGCTAAAGCTGAGCATCTTGGCAAGCACGAAAATAAAACGGTCCCCGGCATAGAATTTCGGACGATCCTGGGTGTTCAGGATGTCCTCGAGCAGCAGTCCGTGAACGTTGAACCGTTCACCAATCCTTTCGACGATCTCCGGATCGTGCAGTCCGTCGATGTTGATCCAGGTCAGTTTTTTCTCCTGGATGAATCCGAAGGCCTCGTCGATCGATTCACATTCCTTCTCCTCCAGGGTGTTGGAATCGTAGCACATCACCCGGATCCGGACTTTCTCCTGTTTCTGTTCGCCGACAAATACCAGGGAACCCGGCATGCTTCCCTTGGCCCCGATATGAAGTTTGAACAACCTGGGCATGGCGTTCCGTTTTACCGACGAATTTAAGGAAATCCTCGGGATATGGTAAAAACCGTGATAAAATTAAAAGGACAGGGACGAATGCCCTGTCCTCTGATTGTGGTCCGATGCTGAGATACCTTTTAGGATATCTTGATCTGCCTTGCCGGTTTCGGCTTAACTTCCTCACGTTTTGGCAGAGTGATGTAAAGGATGCCATCGGCGTAGTTCGCCTGGATCTTCTCGCTGTTCACTATGTTTTCCGGAACGGTGAAGGAACGCTGGAAACTCTGGTAGCGATATTCCCTGCGCGTATAGTTTTCATCCTTTTCTTCCCTCTTTTCATCCTTGAACTCGGAAGAAATCGTCAACCGCCCGTTTTCATAGTTCACATTGAAGTTCTCCTTCTGCATGCCCGGTGCCGCCACCTCGATCTGGTATTCATCCTTGGTTTCCTTTACGTTGACGGCAGGCAGTGTGGAGCCTGTACCTGCAAAGTTCGTGCTCGACCAATCCATCAGGTCCCCTTCAAAAAAACGGTTGAATAATGAAGGGAACGATGGAAATACATTGTCTGAAAATCTTGCTGGTGTCATGGCTTTGCCCTCCATTTTTTATGTCCGCAAACTGCGGACTGGTTAAACATTGCGAATCGTTCACCCTGTAAAAATCAATTTGCATGCCACGGCATGTACGGCCATGAAACCCCGGGAAATATGACACTTTGGCATGCTTTTCAACATGCGATATGCCATATTGGCATTTTTGCGACTGTCATTCGTTCATTCTTCCCATTTATAACTTTTTATATCTCTTTAAATCAATCACTTAATAAAATTGGGATTTGAACCCTACCGGGATGGTCCGTCGTTTGATTGGCACTGCATGAAAAGCATACAGTAAAGGAGATCATAAACTATGAACTTTGAAAAATTTACCATAAAAGCACAGGAAGCTGTACAGAACGCCCAGCGGCTTGCACTGGAAATGGAGCACCAGGCCATTGAGTGCGGGCACCTTTTGACGGGGGTTATGGAGGTGGACGAGAACGTCCTGCCTTTCATCTTCAAGAAGCTTTCCATAAACCAGGACAGTATTGATGCTGCCCTTGAAAAGATTGTGGCAGCCTACCCGAAAGTCAGCGGTGGGGAAAAGTATCTTTCCCCCGGGGCTGCGGATGCATTGAACCGGGCTCAGTCCGCCGCAAAGGAATTCAAGGACGAATTCGTGACCCTCGAACACATCCTGCTGGGCATCATCCGTTCGAAGGACGATGTAAGCCAGATGCTCAGGCATGCCGGTATGAACGAAAGCGATGTCAAAACCGCTATCCGGGAACTGAGGAAAGGATCCCGTGCCACGAGCCAGGGGGCTGAAGATACCTACCGTGCCCTGGACAAATATGCCATTCACCTGAACAGGCTGGCCGGGGAAGGAAAACTGGACCCGGTGATCGGCAGGGATGATGAGATCCGGCGCGTATTGCAAATTCTTACCCGGCGTACCAAGAACAATCCCATCCTGGTGGGTGAGCCCGGTGTCGGGAAAACCGCCATTGCAGAAGGAATTGCTTTCAGGATCGTGAAAGGGGATGTCCCGGAGGACCTCCTTTCGAAGGAGATCTATTCCCTGGACATGGGAGCCCTGATCGCGGGAGCCAAATACAAGGGTGAATTCGAGGAACGCCTGAAATCGGTAGTCAGGGAAGTGGTCGCTTCCGAAGGACAGATCATTCTGTTCATCGATGAGATCCATACCCTGGTGGGTGCCGGCGGCGGGGGCGAGGGGGCCATGGATGCGGCCAACATACTGAAACCGGCCCTTTCGAGGGGCGAACTGAGGGCGATCGGGGCAACCACCCTGAACGAGTTCCAGAAATATTTCGAAAAGGATAAGGCCCTGGAACGGAGATTCCAGAAGGTCTTCGTCGATGAACCCGGGGAGGAGGATGCCATATCCATCCTGAGGGGGATCAAGGAGCGGTACGAGAACTATCATAAGATCCGCATTCGCGATGAGGCCATCATTTCCGCCGTTCAGCTTTCCATGCGCTACATCACGGACCGGTTCCTGCCGGACAAGGCCATAGACCTGATCGACGAGGCAGCGGCCCATCTGAGGCTGGAAATGAATTCGAAGCCCGGTAGCATCGATGCCCTGGACAGGAAGATCCAGCAGCTTGAAATCGAACGGGAGGCTTTCAAAAGGGAAAAGGATAAGGCCAGGGTGGAACAGATCAACAAGCAGCTGGCCGATCTGGAGGACGAGAGAAAACAGCTCACGGCCCTCTGGGAGGATGAAAAGGCCGTGGTATCGGAAATCCAGAAATCAAAGCAACAGATCGAGGATTTGAAGTATCAGGCAGAAAAGGCGGAAAGGGAGAGCGACCTGGGCAAGGTCGCCGAGATCCGTTACGGGCAGCTTCCCGCTGCGGAGGAAAGTTTGAAGGAAAACGTGGCCAGGCTTCAGGAGTATGAAACCAACGGCAACCGCCTGGTGCGCGAGGAGATTACCTCGGAGGACATTGCGGAGGTGGTTTCGAAGTGGACCGGCATTCCCGTCACGCGGATGCTGCAGAGCGACCGGCAAAAACTGCTCCACATTGAGGAGCAGCTTCACAAGCGGGTCGTGGGACAGGACGAGGCCATACATGCCGTTTCTTCTGCGATACGCAGGAGCCGGACCGGCTTGTCCGATGAGCGAAGACCCGTGGGGTCCTTTCTCTTCCTGGGCACCACGGGCGTCGGGAAAACCGAACTGGCAAAAGCCCTGGCCGAGTACCTGTTCAACGACGAAAGCCTGATGACCCGCATCGACATGAGCGAGTACCAGGAGCGCCATGCCGTATCCCGCCTGGTGGGTGCGCCCCCGGGATATGTGGGATACGATGAAGGTGGGCAACTGACCGAGGCGGTGCGGCGGAAGCCCTATTCGGTGATCCTGCTTGACGAGATCGAGAAGGCCCACCCGGATACCTTCAACATACTGCTGCAGGTCCTGGAAGACGGGCGGCTGACGGACAACAAGGGTCGGGTGGCCAATTTCAAGAACACCATCATCATCATGACCTCAAACCTGGGATCGGACATCATACGTGAAAATTTCGAGAAAATAGATGGATCCAAATTGGAGGAGGTGATGGACCGGACCGGGAATCAGGTTTTTAAATTGCTCAAACGGAGCGTAAGGCCGGAATTCCTGAACCGCATCGATGAGCTGGTCATGTTCAGGCCCCTTACCATGGAACATATGGAAGGGATCGTTCAACTGCAGTTCGGGATGCTCCGCCGGGTGCTCTCGAAGCAAGATATTTCGATCGAGGTGACCCCGGAATGCATCGATTACCTGAAACGGGAGGGATTCGATTTACAGTTCGGCGCCAGGCCCCTGAAACGCCTGATGCATAGAAAGATCCTGGACGGGCTGTCCATGGCCATGCTGGAGGACCGTATCCGGCCCGGCATGCAGGTTACCATCTCGGCCGGGGGGAAGGACATACAATTCCATCCTTCATCCGGAAAGGCCAACTCAGAAAATAAACCCGAAGCGGCGAAGGCTTAAGTACAGTGCATCAGGCGAGACGCAGAATATCTTCGGGAACGTCACGGATCCTTGCGATGTCCAGGATCTTCCTTTTGACATCGAACCCCATGGTGCACCGTACCCTGCAAAGTGAACAGTTCCCGCAGGGTTTTTCAGGCAGTCCGGCAAGGCTCAGGGTTTGCCGGGCTTGTTCAAGGTTCCGGTAACCGTAGGCGTACATGTAGCTTCTCATCGCAGTGGGAATATCCAGCTCTTGCGGGCATTGCGAAAGGCACTGGCCGCAATGCTGGCAGTAAATGCCCGTACTGAGGTCATCCGGTGAAAGCTCAAGGTCCTGCATTTCCTCTTCATTCAGCTCGAGGTTCTGCATAACTGCCAGGTTCTGCACCAGATGGTCGTAACTGGAGCAATCGGGGATGGATGTATGCAGGTTTTCATCCTGCAGTACCCATTTCAGGGCCGCCGTGGTGTTGATGGGACGGGTTTTCTCCTTGTCCCAGTATGCTCCCGCCATGGTTTTCATGGCGATGATGCCCATTCCGGCATCGGCGGCATACTGCAGGGCCTCCCTGATTTCCTCGCGGTTCTGCCTGCGGAAATTGTATGCCACCGTAACGATATCATAGACTCCGGAATCGGCTGCAGCTCTCACGGCTTCCGGTTCAAAACTGTGCGTGGCCAGTCCCAGGTACCGGGTCTTCCCTTGTTTTTTGAATGTCTCAAGGGCTTTCAGGACGGGTTCATACAGGACCATCTCCCTTTTGGCCCCGAAACCCATCGAGAGAATATCCAGGTGATCTACCTGGAGGCGTTTCAGGCATTCATTTGCATGCTCCAGGTATACCTCAGGATTCGTTCCCGGTTTGAACAGGCCGTTCCGGTGATCGATCTCAAGTCCTTCGACAGTACCGGTCATGATCATGAATGAGTCTCTCGGCCTTTCCCTTAATATCTCACCCAGCATTTTTTCATTGTTCCCGTTCTGGTAGTATGCCGAGGTGGCGAACAGTTTCACTCCCCTGTCGAGCGCTTCCCGGACGATGTTCGGGTTGTTGCAGTTCCCGGTCCCCATGCTTACGATGGGGATCCGGATCCCGGTTTTTCCAAGGGTCCGGTACACGAAGCTGCCTTCGCCGGCATCCCCCGTTTGATCGTTTCGGCGCCCGAACGCCCTGCCGGTAAGTCCGGCCCCGGTCAGAGCAACCAGGCTTTTTTTCAGGAATTTGCGTCGATTCTCCATGTCGTTATGATTTGGTCCGTACAAATTACGATTTTCGTGTAAACAGGCAAAATCCGTGAACGAGCGCTTATTCCGGGGGGTAAGCCCCCACATGCGGACTCATATCCTCTTTGTATTCCAGCATCCTGCTTATCTCTTCCGGAAGCTTCGTCGCGGTTCCCGATGCCGGGAATGCCTTCAACAGCTGGTAGTTGCCCAGTTCTGAACTCTTGAACAATGGGCCCTGATAGCCTTGATAGTATCTGCTGCTGGCCGAGAAATCAGGGTAGAGCCCATGCAGTTCGCCGGGATCCTCCAGATTTTCCCGGCAGAACTGGTTTGCCGAGGGACTCCAGACAATCAGGGGGGTTGCGGCAGATCCTGAACGCACATACACGTTATAATCCATTTGCGAAAGAAGAGGGTCCTTGAGGACTTCACAAAGGGAAGGAGGTTGCCATACCCGGAAGAGCGGACGCTGGAAGTCCCCGTCGGCCGTGAGCAAGTTGTTGACGAAAACATGCCCGTCGCGCTCATCGACATCCGGTCCCGTGCTGGGATGCCACCCGAAGTGATCCCCCTGGGCGCTTCGTGCGTTGCGCCCAATGGATACCACGCTGTTCACCAAGGTATTCTGGTATATCTTCACATCCGAGCTGTTCAGCACCAGGATCCCCTGGTCGCAGTTTATAAAAACATTGCCCGCGCAAACCGCTCCCTTGGAGATCTCAAAAAAGAAACCGTTTCGGCTCGGCCAGACATTTTCGTAACGGATCTGTCCCCGGGCAAATCCAACGTTCTGGACCCAATTGTTCAAAAACCTGCCGTCCACGTTGCCCACATCGTACCATATCCCGTTTGAATGGGGAAGGTCCATGACCAGGTTATCCCTGCAGGTAAGGCGGTAACACTGGTTAAAGATCTTTACAGCGGCCGGGTAGTAACCCGTGATCATTTCAATGTTGTTGCGCGTAAAAATGTTCCTTTCCAGCAATACGTCGTTGGAGCTCATAATGTACAAGCCCTCCGTGCTGGTGTCGGAAATTTTACAGTGCCGGATGACCAAACCGTCTCCCTTCAGGTACCCCGCAACGCGTGAACAGAAAGAAATGACACAGTGTTCGATCAGGGTGCCGGTCACCTCTTTCCCGTGCCCGGATTCATCCGAAAGGCCCTCCGGAAAGGTACCTTCTATCTCAAGGGCCCGGTATGCATACTGGGTAATGATAAGTCCCCGTATCACCGGTCCCTTTTTATCGGATATTTTACCGTGGCATTCCCCGGTGGTGCGTATAAGGGCGGCGTCGAAGGCTGTGATCTCAACCAGCCGGTCCGTGGGATCGGTGCCGATGTAGACCTTCCCCTCATCGTAGTCGATAAAATAGGTATCTTCATCTACTTCGCCTTCCCAGCCTGCAGACTGTAAAAACCGGCCATCCACGAATACCATATCGTTGTTGAACCGGTGCAGCGGGGTCAGTTTCCCATGTCTTTCTTTCCTCCACCAGCTCAGGGGGGCAGAAGGGAATAACCGATCCCAGGACGTCCTCCACAGCCCGTTCCGGAGGTCCTCCCACTGTGTGGCGACCATAGTGCCTTTCAACACCGGTTGTTCATCCCGGTAGGGCTGTATGATAATGCCCTGGTTCAATACAAGGTTGCCCGTGCGGTAAGTGCCCCCCCGCATGATAATCGCATCACCGGTGACCACCTTTTCAATGGCAGATTCAAGGGTGGTTGGCCGGTCCGGTTTCTCCCCTTTCTGCGAAGCATCCCCGTCCGGGGCCACATAATAGATCCTTCCCTCCACCTGTGGCAGCTCCCAGGTTTGAAGGATCGGTCCGTAAGGGCCTCCGGAAGGCTGGGTCAGTGCCCGGACGGAATAAAGGCTCATGCAAAGGGCCAGGGCTATGAAAGCCGTTGTCGCGTGTTTTTTTACCGGGATGGCCGGGAAAGGGGTGTTCCATCCCCGGACCTGATTTCGGTATAAACCATTGGAGCAATTCATGTGGATTTGGTATTTCAGACGATTAAACAGGTTTAATGCTGCTATAAAAATATCAGAATGTAGAATTCATACCTATATAAAGTTTATAAAATATTATATTTACAAACCGAACGGTCGGTTTATGTGGGACACAAAAGCACATATTCTAACGGTTTCCCTGCGGCTTTTCCTTCAGAAAAATTTCAAGGAGGTCACCATGAAGGAGATCGTCAAAACAACAGGTTTATCAAAGGGGGCCTTCTACCATTATTTTGAAAGCAAGGAAAGACTGTTCTACGAGATCATCGATTATTTTTTTGCGGCCATCCTGGAATACGATTTCAACAAGCTGCCTTCGGATTCCCTTCATCGTTTTTACCACAGCTATGCGGATGAGCTGAATGCGCTCAGGTTTCAGTTTCTGGTCAATGAAAACGGCAAAGGTGAAGATTTCATCAACATGAATTTTTTTGCCTTGCTTTTCGATGCCTTCAAGCTGTTCCCGCAATTCCGGTCAAAGATGGAAGCATATCACCGCAAAGAAAGGGACGCCTGGATCAGGACCATAAGAAACGCCAGGGCTTCCGGGGAGATCCGGTCTCCCCTGACCGACGAACAGATCGCCCAGATCTTCATGTTTACCAGCGACGGCCTGACCATGAACCTGACCATGGAAAGCAATACGGCCGATCTTGACAGAAAGCTTGCCTGTCTTTGGGATAATTTTTATGCAACGATTAAAAGCTGATATACTTTGATGATGAGCAATGTAATCCGGACCGAAGACCTGACCAAACATTACAGGGACGTGCATGCCGTGGAATCCATGGCGCTTGAAGTCAAGCAGGGGGAAATCTACGGGTTCCTGGGACTGAACGGTGCGGGAAAGACCACCACCATCCGCATGCTCCTGGGTATGATCCGTCCCACCCGTGGAAAGGCCTGGCTGTTCGGACAAAAAGCAGATCCCACAAATACGGGACTCTGGAACAAGGTGGGCCACCTGGTTGAAATCCCCTATGCCTACCCGGAGCTAACCGTGATGGAAAACCTGGAAATATTCCGCAGGCTTCGCTTCCTGAAGGATCCCGGAATGCTGGAAGATGTGATGGATATGCTTCACCTGGGACCGTACAGGGATATCCGGGCTAAAAATCTCTCCCTCGGAAATGCCCAACGACTGGGAATTGCCAGGGCCATGATCCATAAACCCGACCTGCTTATCCTGGATGAACCCGCCAACGGCCTTGACCCCGCCGGAATCGTCCAGGTTCGGGAAATGCTGACCGAGCTGGCCCGGAACCACGGCGTAACCATCTTTATCTCCAGCCATATCCTGGGCGAGATCTCCAGGCTGGCTACCCGAATCGGGATCATCCACGAAGGGCGTCTGATCCGTGAATCCGATGCGGAACAGCTCCGCAACGCCAGGCACAGGGCCCTCCGTGTGACTACCCTGCATAACCCTCGGGCCCGGGAACTGCTCAGGCATAAGGGTTTTTTCCCGGCCGATGCGACGGACGGTTCCCTGGAACTGCAGGAAAAGGAGGCCATCCTCCATCCCGAAAAGGTTTCTGCCATGCTTTTTGAAGGGGGACTCCCCCCCACCCGGATCGCTGTGGAAGAAGAGGACCTTGAGCATTATTTTTTCCGGATCATCCAAACCAACGGCAAACCATCATGAAAAAACTGCATGCGGCCTTATGGATGGAAATCCTGAAAGTCAGGCGGACCCGGATATTCCCCATATCTGTATATTTTTTCATCTTCATGGGGGTCGTAATGGGTATGCTGATGTTCCTTTCCATGCACCCGGAGATCGCGAGCCGTTCCTCCACGGCAAGCATGAAGACCGACTTCTTGGGAGAGGCCAACTGGAACACGTTTTACTCCCTGATGATCCAGATCGTCCTTACCCTGGGGGTGATCGGGTCCGGCATCCTGACCAGCTGGGCTTTCGGCCGGGAATTCTCCGACCGGACAGCTAAGGATCTGCTTGCCCTGCCGGTCCCCCGGTCCACCATCGTGATATCAAAGCTGATCGTCCTGTTTGCCTGGAGCATCCTGCTTTTGATCGTCGTTTTGGTTGCCGCCATCCTGACGGGCCTGGCCATAAGGCTGCCCGGCCGGCCGGAAGCCGAACTGTTCCCGTTTTTAAAAACGTACCTGGTGTGTTCCCTGCTCAACAGCCTGCTCATCACACCGGTTGCCTTCGTGGCAAGCGCCGGGAGGGGATACATCCTGCCCATCGGTTTTGTGATCCTGGTCATGATCCTGGGCCAGTTGCTTTTCGTGGGACTGCCCGAATGGTCCTTTGTCTTCCCCTGGGCCTTCCCCGCATTGTACAGCGGGGTGGCCGGGGAAGCCATCCCCCCGCCCGGTCTGATCAGCTTTTTGATCTATATCCTTACCGTTCTGGCCGGTCTTTTCGGGACCATGGCCTGGTGGAGGTTTGCGGATCATAAATAATCCGGGGTCCTGTTTCATACCAGCCATAACATTGTCCTGATGGGCATATTCTGGGAGATCATACCATGTCGTAAAAAAAACATAACTTGAGGCCTGTAATTTCGCCACAATATGAAAATTATAATCCGAATGACTATGAAGACAATTTTTTACAAAACTTCTGCTTTTCTTTTCATCCTGTTAACGAGCTGCGCTGCTTTCGCCCAGTATGATATACTGTATCTGGGCCAGGCTGATAACCCGCTCGATATTGCTTTACAGGAATACCTTGGCCTGGAGGGATATACTGTGACCTTTGTCTCGGAAGATGATTTTAAAGGAGCCACATATGAAACTGCGGACGGATACACGGGATACGATGCACTTTTCGTTTCTGAATCCATCGGTTCTTCCAGCGCCAACAACTACAAGGCAGCCGGGTTTCCCATTCCGTGTGTTCTAACCGAAGGTTATGCTGTCAGGAGCGATAAACTGGGATTTATTCCGGAAAATACGGATACCTACTTTAAACAGGCAAGCAGTGCAGACCTGACGGCAGATGCACTGACCCTGGTCATCACGGATAATGAGCACTGGATCACCCAGGACTATGAACCGGATTATAACCTGGTATGGGCGGAGACGACAGATCCGACGAAACTGGGTGTAACCGCTTGTGATCTCAGCGCGTACATCCCGGATGCCAGACCCCTGGGAGCATTTCTTTTTGATATGGGAACATTGTCTTCCTTGTGGGCCATTCCGGACGGATCCATGTTGAACAGCACGGATGCATTGCCAAATATGGTAATCATCGGGGTGATTCAAAGCTCCGGTCAGGGTCATACATTTACCGGAGAATTTCATGAATTAATTGTAAAATGCCTGAGATGGGTAACGGATGATTATGTAGCTGAAGGTGTAAATGCACCGCAGCATTACAACCTGATTGTGGGACCAAACCCGACAACCGGAATCGTGAATGTCTCATTGAATTTACCGGCAGCAGGAAACGTTTCTTTGAATGTATACGATCTTGCAGGAAAGCTGATGGAATCCACAAAATCGGATTATTTGGGCGCGGGTTACAATACCATTCAACTGGATTTCTCCGGTATGCCGGAGGCGCAGTATATCTTTGAGATCATCACCGGGAACGATGTTCTAAAAGGAAAGATCATCAAAAAGTAGGACACGAATCGTACCGGGGGAATACCGGGTTTGGTTAAAAGATATACTTAAGCTTTAACATGAGCATATCATAGTCCTTCATGTTGGCAAACAGGTTATCGCCCTTGCCCTCAAAAAATACCGCGGATAATGATATTTCGGCGTTGACCGTTGCCCTGTAGATTATTTCCGGCATATAAGCAAATGCATAATTTTCCCGGATTTTATTCCAGTCTGTAACGATGAATGCTCCGCTCAGTGGAGATATTTTCAGTTCGTCATTGAAAAAGCCCTTATCGTACCTCAGAAAGAAATAATCGTTCAATGCATCGTTCCCCCTTTCGTGAATGAAGCCGTGAATGTACTGGAAATTAAGGTAGGATCCTTCTGAAAAAAAATAGTCGCCGCCGACAACAAATTTTAAATAAGGCTTTGCTTCCAGGATGGTTGAATCTATGATAACGGGATCCGGTGACAGAGGAAACAGGGCCGAGAGATCGTTGGACATGATAACATCCTTTTCCGGGATAAAAACGGCAGCCTCTGCCCAGAAACCAATTCCCGCGATGCTTGTGGCCAAATCCGCACCCATGATGTGATTTCTTTCATAGGATAATTGAGCATCCACATTTACTCCCCACGGGAGATCTGCCGGGATAATCGTATTTCCGGTATTGTACGGCAGACCATCCCTGCCCCAGACATAACTCAACGAAAAATCAACCCCGCCCGCAAATCCTTTGAATCTGAATCCTGCCGTTGAACTTTCGCCAAGGCTGTATTTCGGCATGATCATGGTATCGTTGTATGCCTGCAGCACCAAACCGGGCGGCATTTCCACGGAAGCATTCAATGCCCCGGCAAAAATGCCAACCGGTAAATTAGCCGGTTGAAAAAAAGGAACGAAAACACCTTGGAGCAAAAAATGGTCGCTTAGGTAATACTGCAGGTTTATGGCATCGGATCCTCTATGACGGCCAAAATCCAGAATGTCTTCCATGTCATATGGATTCAGGTTATCGGTCGGATTGATGACATCGGCAGTTCCCCATGCAATGCGCTGGCGCCCGATGGTTACGTCCAGGTTCTTTGTTAGGAAACCGTTCAGCTGAACATATGCCTCCCTGATCTCAAGATTATAAGGATCGATGATACCTTTGTTATACAGGTCGCTTGACGAGGCAATTTCAGGCAAACCCAGGTTACGGAGCCACACTTCGCTGTAAAACCTGGAATTACCGGTAATGCCTTTCCCCAAACTGAACGTAAGCCGGTTCTCGTTCCATGCCCAGGGATTCTTCTCCTGCAGAAGGAACCGTTGATCGCTCATAAGATTTCCCGACAGATGCAAAGGTTCTTCCTGGGCATACGCGAGCATAACGCCGGCCAGTGGCAAAAGCACCAAAATAACAGTTCTTTTCATAGCCAATTTATTGTGGCACATGATTTCCGGTTTCATTGTTTCAGTTTTCTGACTGTAAATTCATCATCGGACAGGCCCTTGTCGTATTCAACATCCGATGTCTGCATTTTTGTGACGTGATCTTTTTTTAAATTCTTCATCTCGATTTCTGTTGCATTCCAGTATTTTCCTGCTTTTACAAAGGTGTATTTAGCCTCTTTAATCTTCTTGTTTCCCTTATCATAGTACTCCATGTAAACCGGGTAATAATGCGTCTTATGGATGTGTGCTATAATTTTGGAATAATCCGATCTTCCCTTTGGAATGAGTTCCAGCACAAAAACATTCCCTTCATTATGGATCAGTTTTGGTGTGTATTTATCCGAGTACGGTTTGGGCTCAATATCATCATAGGAGAAATCGGTGCCTGCAAAATTCTGATTCTTCACGCTGGCTGAAATGCGCCTTTCTTTTCCGTATGCGGGTAAATACATGTACATAACATCATCCGGTAATGCCAGGACGGCGATCCCTGCCTGCGATGCAGGTGAGGAAAAGCGCATGATGCGTTTATCCGTCCCTTTTTGCTTTATACTTGCTTCGCGGATTTCCTGCCTGCCGTTCCGGTCGATTAAAATAATCGTGTTGGTTCCCGTCATGTCTTTGGGTCCGTACAATACCCGGTCCATATTCTTTAATATGGAGCTGGCATCTTCCTGTGCATGAGCAGATAATACGCTTCCTGCTAGTGTCATCAGGAAAATAATCGCTGTTTGTGTTCTTCGTTTCATATGTCAAAATGTTACATTACTACTTCGTTGTGATATGGAACGCTTACGGTTAGACAATAATAGTATTGCGGGTAAAAGCGTCAATGCACCCAGTCCGGAGCCTACCATGCTGATAGCAATAAGCAATCCGAAATTTTGTATGGGTAATATTTGAGCAAATAACAACATAAGGAATCCGGCTGCTACAGAGGTTGCATTGATGATAACCGCTTTACCCTTTGTCAGGATGGTTTCTTCAACAGCCGTTTCAGCATTCCCATGATTATTCAGATGAACGTTAAATCCGGTGATCACATGGATGGAATAATCAATGCCTATACCCAGGGCAATGCTTCCCACAAGAACCGTTGCTATATCGAGCGCAATTCCGAAAAAGCCCATGAAACCCAGTAACAGCAGAATGGTGGCAAGGATGGGGATGGTGGCGTGTACGCCGTTTATAAAAGAACGCATAATGACTCCTATAAACAACAGGACCATGATGATGGCAATGATCAGGCTGCTGTATTGGCTTTTTACAAGGCTGTCGTTGAGCTTTACATACAGGGGGGGTATTCCTGTAAAGTTTATTTTGTAATCATCGTTTGAGTTTTCCTCAATAAACCGGTTCATCTTTTGGGTAAAGGATTCTATTTCTTTGGTTTCAATGGATGCAAACTTGGATTGAATAATCCCTCTGTCCAGATCATCTGAAACCATCTGATCCATAACATCCTGGCCATCCAGTAAAAACCATAATTGTTCAATCTTGGCTTTCTCATCCGGAATTTTTTTCCCTTCTCCCATAGCATCATTCATCCTTTCGACAAGATCTGCCACCGACTGTGCTGAGGATATATTCGGGTCCGTCTTCATGAATTCTTCGGTTCTGATCATCATCTTCAACACATCCGGTTCCTGTATATCTCCTTCAAACTCAACGAAAACCGCCAAGGAACCACCGAACTTTTTTTGCATTACGCTCTCTGCTACCCTGGTGGGATTGTCCTTCTTGAAATATTCGGTGATGTTTACACTTGTCCTTATTAAGAAAATACCGCCTACGCTTACCAGCATAATGATGCTCCAGACCGCAATTACATGTTTTGGATGTTTGAGAAGAAGATTTACCATGGGCCGGAGCAGAAGACGGGTCAACAGAGTGTTCTTGCCTGCTTTTTCAGCATTGCGTTTCCTTCCGTGCATCGAAAATGCTGAAATAACTGCAGGAACGAAGAATACCGACAGTAACAGAGCTATCGATATGCCGATGGCACTGCAAATGCCAAATTCCTTGATCATCGTGAGGTATGCCCCAAATACGAAAGAGACGAACCCGATGGCTGTGGTTACTGCCGCCAGGATCACGGGAATTATGGTAAAGACCATCGCTTTCACCAAAGCCTGTTTCCGGTCGCTTTCGGGATTCAGATTTACACTGTTCAGTACATGGATGGTGTATGCGCTTGCGAGAGAGAGCAGTATTACCGGCATGAAGTTGGAGACAATGGTAATCTCAAATCCCGCCAGGGCCATGACACCCAGTGTCCATACAACCGTAATTCCTGCGGTAAGCAGGGGTAACAGCATTCCCCGAAAGGATCTGAAACCCAATACCAGTATCAGGGCAATGATTACAAACACAAAGGGTATGAGCCAAAGCATATCCGACAGGAGCAATTCTGTAATATCGTCCAACATAAAGGGCAATCCTCCATAATAAACGTTCTCGTAGAGATCCAGTTTTTCGACCACGGCCTTTATACCCGATGCGATCTCCTGCCTGTCAACATCCGGAAAAAATGTAAATAATATGACTGTGGCTTTTCCGTCCTCCGACACGATTGTCCCTCTATACATGTCATTGGAGTAAACATAGTTCCTGAGGCTGTCCAATTCGGAGGGTTCGTCGGGCAGATCGTACTCATCGACAAGATTCCCGATTTCGATACCCCATTCCGAGCTTTTAATATCAATGATGTTGGTCAGGCTTGTTACGGTTGAAACACCCGGGGTAATTTTCAGGCTGTCCGTGATCTGCCTTATGTGCTGCAACACCTCTTTATTGAACACATCGTCCGTTTCCAGGACAATCATGCCGATATCATTTCCTCCGTATTGATCTCCTATGCTCTTATACAAATGCCCCGCCGGATCATCATCGGGCAGCGTACTCAGTATATCGGAATTGATGGTTATATTCCTGATCTGATAACCAAAGAAAATCGTTAGCCCTAAAACACTGCAAACGATTACCCATCTGAGCTTAATGATTCTTCCAGCAAATTTCTGCACTTTACTTATTGACCGTTTTTGTTTTATAGTCAACGCAAATATAATAAAAATATTTGACCAATTATGTTTTCTGGTCAAATAATTGTTAAAAAAAGTCCATTATGACTTATGATTAATGCTAAGACCGCCGGTGATCATATCGATCAAATCATGCAGTGTATTTTTATATACTTCATATTTATCCTGAAGGAACAGCGGAATTTCTATGCTTTTAATGATCATCATCGCTACATCAACGGTAGGGCGAATATCTTTTACATTCAGGTATCCTTCTGCATTGCCTTTTTCAATAATGGCGGTTAGCTGGACCTGTTCGAAATTTTCAAAATCATCCATTACATCCTTTACAAAATGGTATTTTTCAAAAAAATCGGCTTTCAGGGTCTCGTGATAGTTGACCGCCTGATTCAACAGCTTGAATCGGGTAAGCATGTAGTCGGTAAGTATGGCCAGGGAATTTTTATTACTGTGAACGATTTTGAGCAATGCGGTTTTCAGCGTTCCCAGTTCCTGTTTCAATACCTCGTTAAACAGTTCCTCTTTGTTTCTAAAATAGTAATATAGTACCCCTTTTGCCTTATGGATGTTCTTTGCAATCTCTTCCATAGTGGTCTTATGAAAGCCGTATTTGGAGAAGTATTTTGTTGCAGATACAACAATCTGGCTTTTTACATCTGTTTCCGGCATTCGTTTTGACTATTGCAGTTATTAAGTCAAAAATAGTGCATACAAACCACAGAAGCAATATCCACTTTCCAACAAAAAACCAACCACCCGGACGTTACTTCGGGTGGTTGGTTATCGATGGTGGGCCCAGCTGGGCTCGAACCAGCGACCCCCTGATTATGAGTCAAATATTTTTTGTTTCCGGTGTTTTCCATTTTTTGATGTTCTCTTCCAAGTAATTGATAACCAATACTTCTATTTTTCTCCTGTTTGCAGTTGTTTTCCATTATCTCCCATCCTTGTTTATTCAAATGTTTATCCTGCGAAAATTTATTTGGCCATTTTGAGAACGCGGCTCCTGTTGCTGCATATCACTATTAAATTATAAAGGTGATATTATGATTAGCAGAAGCAAAGCAACAGTGAAGATCGTTTTGGCCCATCGGTCAAAGAAAAGTAAAACGGATGGAAGACAGAAAATTCAGTTACGGGTAACCTATAATAGGAAGCCAAAATATTACGGACTTAAGTATTCGGTGTTAGAGGAAGATTTTCAACGAATGAACAACGGGAATGTTCGTGGTTCTCTCCGGGATCTGAAAATAGAACTTCTGGAAATAGAGTCGAAGGCGAATGCCATCATTGGGGAAATGGACCCATTCTCCTTCACTCAGTTCGAAACTAGATTCTTTCGTCCAAGGAGTACTCGAAATAATGCCATTACGTATTTACAACAGGAAGTCAATAAGGCAAAAGCAGAGGGGAGGATTAGCTCCATGAAAATGGCAGAATGCGCCTTAAATTCCGTGAAAGGCTTCTCCAGGAATGGTTATTTATCCTTTGATGATATTACAGTTGAATGGCTAAAGTCATATCAGCGAAACATGGAAAAGAATGGCAACAGTTCATCAACCGTTGGCATGTACCTGAGAACTGTCCGTGTGGTTTTTAATAAAGCTATTAAGGATGGAGTGGCTGCAATTGATCAGTATCCATTCGGAAAGGGGAAATATGAGATACCCGTAAGTCAGAATATTAAAAAGGCTCTGCATATAGCCGATCTTAAGAAAATACAGAATTACCAGCCTGGACCAGGGACAAGGGAAGAATGGGCAAGGGATATGTGGTTATTTATTTTTATGTGTAATGGCATAAACTCGAAAGACATGGCTAACCTGAAATATAAAAACATTGATAAAGACCAGATTGCATTTATTCGGACGAAGACCCGAAATTCCCGGAGGAAACAAAGACCTATTGTAATTCCATTAGAGCCAGAGATACAGGAAATAATAGACAAATGGGGAAATCCTGACAGACTTCCTGATAATTTTGTGTTTCCCATTCTGAAATCAGGTCTAAACCCTGAACAAGTCCATGATCGTGTGCATGATTTCTACAAGGATGTTAATTCAGAAATGAAAAATATTGCTAGTTCTCTTAATATTTCGGTCCCGGTTACCACCTATGTTGCCCGCCATAGCTATGCAACAATACTGAAACAGAAAGGTGCTCCTTTGACATTCATTTCAGAAAGCCTTGGTCATTCCGATATCCGAACTACAGAAAGTTACCTTGCATCATTTGACCTCGAAACTAAGCGTGAATGGAACAGGAAATTACTTGACCTTTAATCAGACACTTTATTTACCCCTAGGGCTCAACAGAGGCCATCTGGGACACTCTATTAGGGAAGATGATAGATACTATTCCTGGAATATGTATACATCCTGGGTGCATACGGGCAGTTTGTAATAGACTGTCATAGAATTACAATACGATTTGTGCAATTCAATACATAATCAGGATTATCCCCGGTCATGGTAAATAGTTATTATTACCCAGTAAACCAGTTGTTTAATTCAAACACAGCACTATGGAAATTAAATTCTTTAAAACAATCGATGAATGGGTGAAAAGTAATCCCGACAAGGAAACTATTGCCAGGGTCCTCACCATGGTAAACAAGGGTGTCATTACCGATATTAAGAAACGTATCCGGGAGAAGAACAGCGAAATTAAAAAGATGGAGAAGATGGTAAATGCTATGAAAGATGTAGGATTTCCCATTGACAATTCTGTTGTCAAAAAGATTACAGATACCAGGAATGAGGTCACAGAACTTGAGAAACAACTGCCTGAAAAGTAATCGTATTCGATTGTGTTGGAATGGCCTGTCGAGTGATCTTCAGGCCTTTTTTTACCTGTGTAAATGACAGAAAAGTATAATAAGGTTTCAGAAGTAAAGCTCATATACAAAAATAAGGTTAAGGCGGCTGACAGGATTCAAATAAAGAATGCCCAGGATGCATTCGGAGTGTTCTGGGAGGCCTGGGATAATGAGGTGATAGAACATATAGAAGAAATGAAAATGCTGCTCCTGGATCGCTCGAATAGGGTTCTGGGGATTGTATCACTCTCCAAAGGAGGAACGACAGGAACTGTTATTGATATCAAGCTAATGATGCAATATGCTCTTAAAGCAAATGCTCATGGTATTATCCTCGCCCATAACCATCCAAGCGGGAATCTGAATCCCAGCGAGGCTGATAATAAAATTACAGAACGGATTGACAAGGCATGTAAGACACTGGAGATCCATTTGCTGGATCATTTGATAATTTCGCCAGGAAACGAATACCGGTCCATGCTGGACCAATAGATTACAACTTCATGTAAATATCCCGGATATCTTCCTGCACAATCCCAATATACCTCCGGGTAATTCCGATGCTGGAGTGATTGAAAATCTGTGACAGATAAATAAGGCTACGTTCACTTTTTCCATCCATCTCCCACACCCGTTTCCCGAAAGTCTTTCTTAAGGTATGGGTGGATGCATTTTGTGTCCTGATCCCAAAGTCAGCAAAAGTCTTCTTAAGCAACCTGTTTATATACTGGATGGACACTTTGTCTCCTTTGCGATTAGCAAACAGGTACGTATTTATATTGAAATTCCCTTGCTTTGCCAGGTCAGCTGAAACAAGAGATAAGATGTCTTTCAAGGAAGGATTTATTGTAATCTGCCGGACCTTTCCTGTCTTCTTCTCGGTGATTGTTATCTCATCCTTATCCATAAAATCGGACCAGCGCAAATTCAGTAGATCTGAAGCCCTAAGACCTAAGTAGGCACCTGTTCCAATCAGCAAGTATTCCCTTTTTCGTCTTGCTTTTTTTAGCCTTACCAGCAGCCCCAGGAGAGAATTCCATTCAATTCCGGAGCAAACGGTGGAGGTATTAGCGATGCTCATATGTCTCTGTATTATTGGTTGTTATGAGGTAAAAATATTAATATCCCATCAACGGAGAATCTTTTTTTAAAAAAATTACTGGGAATCAACAACCTGGAGGGGGGTATGATCATATAAAACTAAAATTAAAGGGGGAAGTTATGTTTTCTCGAAAAATCAAAAATGTTGAAATATGGAGATATGTGAGATTTTAAAACCAAAAACTGAGCAGGAGATTTGGGAATCATTATCCTGTCTATCTGCTGATGAGATGCTACTAAGCTCAACAAGACACGGATTCTATCCTGGCGTAGTTGCCGCATTGGAAAAAGGCGCTGATATTAATGCAATGCAATTGTTTGGCACCTCTACCCTTGCTAGTACGATAAGAAATGGATACACGAAAGTGGCCAGTTGCCTGGTTAAAGCGGGGGCAGATGTTTCCTATGAAGTCCTTGAATCTGCGTTGCTATACCCAGATCTATTGGAAACTCTTCTTGATGCGTTCAACCCATCACTTTTAACCTTTGCTGAACTCCGAAGGTTGTTTGATATCGCGGTACAGCAATACCTGCACCGAAGTGCAAGAAAAATTAAAACACGTTTAGTTAATGAGATGAAACATATTTATCAATGGTAGAATTTATGAAAACAAGTGTGGTTACAATTGATCCCTCTACAGGATATTACGACCTCTATGCTCCAATCTACGATTGGAACGGCTACATTTTTAACGCCGATGGAGACGTAATTCCGGAGGAGTTATACATTCCGTACGAATGTATTATTTAGCGCAGCAGCGCTGAATATGGCGGCCGGGGAGATTTGGTTCTTCCCGGCTTTTTTATTGTGGAAAGCTATGATCAATAAAGATTTGCATCGGCTTAGATATTTCTCTAAATTTGGTAGGCATGGATTGAATTCGTCATATTACTATCAATAAAAGGAAGAAAATGAAGGTTGACATTGGTGAACGAATTAAGTACTGGCGGAAGGAGAAGAGTATGACACAGGATGCTCTGGCCAAGAAGGCAGACATACCATACACGACGCTGGCAAAAATTGAAGCTGGACTTGTCATGAATCCACGCATGGATACCCTGATAAAGATTACAGCAGGACTGGAAATAACGATTGATGAACTAATTAAAGAATAGAATGGCGAAAAGGAATGGGAACGGGAACTCGATGGAAGAAGCGCTGTGGAACTCGGCGATAAAGCTCCGTGGTACAGTGGAGAGTTCAGAATACAAACATGTGGTACTGGGATTGATCTTCCTGAAGTTTGCCAGCGATAAATTTGAGGCGCGGCGACAGGAGATTATCACTGAGGGCAAGGAGAAGTTTTTGGAAATGACGGAATTCTACACCATGAAGAATGTCTTCTTCCTGCCAGAAATATCCCGGTGGAGTTATATAATGGCAAACGCCAAACAGGGCGATCTCGCACTTAAAATAGATACTGCTCTTCATACGGTTGAAAAGAATAATCAAGCCCTGAAAGGAGCCCTGCCGGATAATTATTTTTCCAGGCTTGGACTTGATCCAAGCAAGCTGGCAGCATTACTGGATACGATAAATAACATAGATACAATAGCCGATAAGCAAGAGGATATTGTAGGACGGGTATATGAATATTTCCTGGGACGATTTGCTGCTGCGGAGGGAAAAGGCGGAGGTGAATTTTATACCCCCAAATGTGTGGTGAACCTGATTGCCGAAATGCTGGAACCATTCAAGGGTAAGATCTATGATCCCTGTTGCGGATCAGGCGGCATGTTTGTTCAGTCCATCAAGTTCGTGGAAAGCCACAATGGGAATACAAAGGATATTAGCATTTACGGACAGGAGAACACAGCCACTACTTATAAGTTGGCCAAAATGAATTTGGCTATCAGGGGTATTTCCGGAAACCTGGGAGAAGTGCCAGCAGATACCTTCTTTAAGGATCAGCATCCTGACCTGAAAGCTGATTTTATAATGGCAAATCCTCCATTTAACCAGGATGATTGGCGGGCTGATGATGAATTGACCGGTGATCCCCGTTGGGATGGGTATCAAGTACCGCCTACCGGGAATGCAAACTATGGGTGGATCCTACATATGATTTCCAAGCTATCGGAAAATGGAGTAGCCGGGTTTGTAATGGCCAACGGCTCCATGAGCTCAAACACCAGGGGTGAAGGAGAGATCAGGAAGAAACTTGTCGAGAACGATCTGGTGGATTGTATGATTGCACTTCCTGGACAGCTATTCTATACGACCCCAATCCCAGTATGTCTGTGGTTCATCGCTAAAAGCAAAAAAGAAGATAGTAGACATGAATTCAAGAAGCGCCAGGGAGAAACATTGTTTATTGATGCCCGGAATATGGGACAGATGATTGACCGGACTCATAAAGAACTTACTGATGCCGACATAACAGAAATATGCAAAACCTACCATTCATGGCGTGGAGAAAAGAAAGATGGAGTCTATGAAGATATTGCAGGATTTTCTAAATCTGCGACTAGAGATGAAATTGAGAAGAATGATTTTGTATTGACTCCTGGCCGATATGTTGGTACAGCTCAAATTGACGATGACGGGGTATTGTTTGAAGAGAAGATGACATCGCTATCTCAAACCTTAAGATCGCAATTAGATGAAGCAAATAAATTAGATGCGAAAATATTGCAAAACCTTGAATTTCTTGGTTATGGTAAATGATTGGAATAAAATAACTCTTAAAGATTTCATATCTATACAGAGAGGACATGATTTGCCTACTTCAATTAGAGAAGACGGAAATATTCCAGTCATGGGATCATTTGGTATAACAGGTTTTCATAATGTGGCAAAAGTAAATGGTCCTGGAGTTACAATTGGCAGGAGTGGCGGTTCAATGGGGGTTACAAATTATATTAAAGAAAATTATTGGCCATTAAATACTGTTCTATATGTCACTGATTTTAAAAATAATGAACCTTATTTCACGTATCTACTGTTAAAAACGATTGATTTTTCCTTATATAATTCAGGTAGTGCCCAACAGTCTTTAAATCGAAACTTTATTTACGGAATTGAATTAAATGTTCCTCCCATTGACGAACAAAAAGCCATTGTGGATATCATTGGTTCCCTTGATGACAAAATCGAACTCAATCGCCAAATGAGCCATACCCTGGGACAAATGGCTCAGGCTCTTTATAGAAGCTGGTTTGTAGATTTTGATCCTGTAATTGACAATGCCCTTGCTGCTGGAAATGATATTCCGGAACCGATGCAAAAGAGAGCTAAGCAAAGATCAGAATTGGGTGATGAACGGAAGCCTTTACCGGAAAACATTAAGGTGTTGTTTCCGAATGAGTTTGAATATAGCAGGGATCTAGAGAATTGGGTGCCGAAGGAATGGCGAGTATCTTCTATTTCTTCAATGTGTAGACTCGATACTACTTCAATAAAACCGATGCTATCCCCAGAAAAAATGTGGATGCATTTTTCGATTCCAGCTTTTGATGATGGTGAAACTGCGATCGCTGAAAAAGGAAGTGATATAAAAAGTAATAAATATCAGGTTAACAAAGATGCTATTTTGGTATCGAAGCTCAATCCTGAAACACAAAGAGTTTGGTATCCTAATGTAGTCGATGAAGCATCTTCAATATGCTCAACTGAATTTATGCAATTTGTACCAAAACGTGCTAATATCCGACCATTCTTTTACTTCTTTTTTAAATCAGATTATTTCCAATCTGAGCTTCTTTCAACTGTCACTGGGACTACTGGCAGTAGACAAAGAGCTCAACCTAAAATGGTTCAAAAGATTCAGGTAATAAATCCAGAAAATTTGATAATTGAAAAGTACTCACAGATTGTAAATGAATATTTAGGCAAGATTCATAATATAAGCCTTGAAAATAAACACCTTGCTGAAATTCGCGATGCTCTTATACCTCGCCTGGTTAGTGGGAAGATAGTAATATCAGAACTGGTTCATGAATCAAATAACAAATAAAATGGTAACATCAACAAAGACAAGCTGGAATAATGAGCATGTATTAAAAATATCTGATAATAAGGCTCCTGAGATATTGAGTGATGGTCCAGATCCAAAAGAATATCGTTCTAAAATTGAACCCTGGTTAACTGCACTTTTCCAAAGTGAACATCTTTCTGTGTTAGCTGGATCAGGACTGCCTTCAGCAGTTCATCTTCTTGCTACTGGAAAGACAGGAGCTGATATGGGAGGATTTGAATTAACTGTATTCAAAGATCAGGTTGAAAGAATGTCTGAAACTTCAGCAAAAAAAACTGGAAGAGGGGAACCAAATATTGAGGACCAAATCAGGACTATAAATGAATTAATAAAAGGACTTGAGGTTTATATTTCTACTGATGTTTATGGCTCAAAGAAAATAAGGAAAGAGCTCAATAGATTGAAGCTAGAACTTGAATCAGGTATTACAGAATTTGCAAACACCATCTTATTTTCTGAAAAGAATATTGTGGGTGCTATGGATCCCAAAGCTGCTGAGTATCTGATGAGTTTCCTATTAAGCTTTGCCAGCAGATCAGCAACTCGAGAAAGGTTAAATTTCTTTACAACAAATTATGATAGAATTGTTGAATTCGGAGCAGAATTGGCAGGCCTTCATTTAATAGACCGATTTATTGGGACAATATGTCCAATATTCCGTTCATCGAGGTTAGGAATAGATTTACATTATAATCCACCTGGAATTAGAGGAGAACCCCGGTATCTGGAAGGAGTAGTAAACTTTACAAAACTTCATGGATCCTTGGATTGGACTTCTTCTAGGGGTCATGTAAAAAGAAATTCGTTACCATATGGCGCTGAAAATATAGCCACATATATTGAGGAGGCTGATCAATTAATGATTTATCCCAATTCAGCTAAGGATAGAGAAACCGCTGAATACCCATATGTTGAGTTATTTAGAGATTTTGCCAGTGCAATTTGCAGGCCTAATTCTACTATAGTAACATACGGATATGGGTTTGGTGATGAGCATATCAACCGGGTAGTTGCTGATATGCTTACAATTCCGTCAACGCATCTCGTGATTATTGCCTACAATGATCCTGGAGATAGAATAAAACTATTCTATGATAATGCCAAAAGACCAGTTCAGATTTCATTGTTAATCGGAAACCATTTTGGCAATTTGGAATCCCTTGTTGATAATTATTTGCCAAAACCTGCCATAGATAAGGCAACATTCAGGATGGCTGAACTGCTCAAAGCAAGAGGATTCCATATTAGTAAAGAAGGAAAGGAGGATGACGATGAGTCTTAGTCCTATTGAACAAAGTTCTGCTCTAAGAATTGGAGTAGTTGAATATGTTTCACCCAGTGAAATTAAGGTTACTTTAGATCTAGACGCTCCAGATGGAGTAGCAGCAAATGCAGGAATTCCAAGATCTTTCCCCAAAATTAATAGTTATGTTTTAGTTACTACTGAGGCTGGCTATATAGTGGGACAAGTGGAATGGATTTCGATAGAACGATCTCCTTTTCCCAAAAGAAAAGGCTTCCAGGATTATGGACTTATTGATTTACCATTCCCCCTGAGGAAGATGAAAGTTAGTCCTTTAGGAATCCTAGCTCTGGGAGATGATGATCACTATGAGTTCATTCGTGGTATTCAAAGCTTCCCTAGCGTGGGAGAACCAGTTCTTATCCCAACTGATAAGCAATTAAGAGCTGTTATAGAATCCGGAGAAAATAGGAGGGTAAAAATTGGAACTAGCCCATTAGCTGCCAATGCTGATGTAATGATTGATCCTGACAGATTATTTGGAAGACATTTGGCAGTATTGGGAAATACTGGAAGTGGTAAATCTTGTACTGTTGCGGGTCTTATACAGTGGTCTCTTGAAGCTGTAAAACTAGATGGTAAAAATCCTAATGCCAGGTTTATTATACTGGACCCAAATGGAGAATATTCAAGGGTTTTTGGGACTAACGGTCGTGTTTTTAAAGTAAATTCTGAGGATAATCCATTAGAGGTTCCAATATGGTTCTGGAATAGTATGGAATGGACATCCTTCGCTCAAGCTAGTGCAAAGGCTCAGGTGCCACTTATAAAGAGAACACTCAGAGCAATGCGTAATGAAGTATTTGAACAAGAAAGTGATTTAGAAATTGAGATCAAACGATTCTTGGGCACTATTCTAACAAGTTTGAACCATGAAAGCAGTACTGGTTCTCCTTGGGGATCTTTTCCAAGGCCAAAGAATTTCCTATTAAAGTTAGTCAAATGGAAAGAAAGCTTAGAATACTATCGATCAAGAATCTCTGATGATAGACTAAACGAATTAATTCAATCAATCCAAGTATATGAAAATCAAAGATCAGGACAATATCCAACCTATGAATCAGACGCTCAAGAGATAGAGGGCATCTCAACAGTAATGACAACTACTTACAAAGCATTTGGTGGATCAGAGAAATCCATACTTCCAAAAAACGAAGATATCCCTATTCCATTTAAAGGAGAGGTATTTTTAAATCTGTTAGATGCATTAGCCCAAGAAACAGGAAATGAACAATACGTTGAATTTCTATTGGCACGTATTAGAACATTGCTCGCTGATACAAGAATGACTTCTATTATTGGTGATGAGGTTGAAATAACATTGGAAAAATGGTTAGGAGACTATATCGGTAAGAACAATGATCCACGGGGGTGTATTACAATTATAGACCTTTCTTTAGTTCCTTCTGAAATTATACATATAATAACTTCAGTTATTGCAAGGATGATTTTTGAAGCCCTTCAAAGATATAGGAAATTAGAGGGTAATTCGTTGCCCACAACTCTAGTAATGGAGGAGGCACATACCTTTATTAAAAGATACAAAGAAGATTCAGATAATTATGCAAGTACAATTTGTAGCCAGGTATTTGAAAAGATTTCACGGGAAGGAAGAAAATTTGGATTAGGACTGGTTTTATCTTCTCAAAGACCATCTGAGCTATCTCCAACTGTTTTATCTCAATGTAATAGTTTTATACTACATCGAATAAGTAATGATCGAGATCAGGAATTGGTAAGCAAACTAATTCCTGACAATCTAAGAGGAATGCTGAGGGAATTGCCATCATTACCATCACGAAAAGCAATTCTTTTAGGTTGGGCATCAGAGTTACCTCTTTTAGTTCATATGAATTTTCTAAAGGTTGAAAATAGACCACAATCCGATGACCCAGATTTTTGGGATGTTTGGCAAGGAAAGGATAAAAAAGGAAAACAGGTTAAAAGGAATGTAGATTGGAAAAAAATTGCTGATGAGTGGCAGGAAAAATCAGATTAAATCTCACTTGTAAAGTATGGCAAAAAAAACGGACGCAAGGAAAGATCCAAAGGAGTACATGAAACTGGCCATTGAGGTCATGAAAAAATCTATTCATGAACGGAAGAAAAAAGATCCAAGCCCTTATGTTGGGGCAGTACTAGTATTTCCGGACGGAACATTTGAAACAGCTTATAGGGGGGAATTACGTGAAGGCGATCATGCTGAATATACATTGCTTGATAAAAAAAACCGTCACAAGGAACTTTCTGATTGTTGGCTTTTCGCTACCCTTGAACCTTGCGCTCCTGGCGCAAGGAATGCGCCTAAAATAAGCTGTGCAGAGCGCATTGCCAATGCAAGAATTTCAGATGTATGGTTTGGTATTGAAGATAAAAATCCCACTGTTGACCATGGCGGAATAGATCACCTTATTGAAAACGGAGTGAAGGTGCACCAGTTTTCCCGGGAATTTCATAAGGAGATTGAAGATGTAAACAAAGAGTTCATGAAATGGGCAAACTTGAAAAATCTTGAAGCTAAAGCAAAGAAAAAAGCCTCTGACTATCTGGATGAACGTGCAACAGCCACCAATATGGGTAGTTTATCAGAGCAAGCCCTTCAGAAATTTATTACAGAATCCGGAAGAAATTATACCCCGAAATCCGAAGAATTTCTACAGGAGCTCAAAGAAATGGATTTGTTGGAGTATAATGCAAAGACTAAAACATATCTGCCAACCGGAAATGCCATTCTTCTCTTTGGTAAAAATCCAAGGAATAAATTCCCCCAGGCTGCTCTAAAGGCAAAAGTCCAATATTATGACGGGAAAACGGGTACTGTAACTTTTGATGATGCGTTGGTTTTAATCCCAGACAAGGTTGAAGATTGGTTAAATAAAGTGCTTCCTGCAAGTATTGACCGAAAGCAATTCAAAGCAAAACAAGTCCCCTCCTTTCCGATTGAGGTTATCAGAGAAGCTGTAATCAATGCCATTGCCCACCGGGATTATGCCAAAGACGGTGCTAAAGTACAGTTGGATGTATTCAATGACAGAATTGAGGTAAGAAGTCCTGGTGAGCCTGTTTTTCCTATTACAATTGAATCTATGAAAAACTTTACAGCCACTTCATATAGTCGAAACAAGAAGCTTACATTTATTTTCAATGAAATGAACTATATGGAGGAAGCGGCATTGGGAATGGAAACTTTTAAATCCATCAGGGAGAAATACAACCTGCCTCTGCCCATTATAGACTATGATGGACTTAATGTAATTGTAGTATTTCCGAGAACCATTGAGGCAATTAAGGAGGTTGGTGACAAAGCCTTGAGCCAGCTAAGCAATGATGAACTTGCTGGTTATGAATGGATAAAAAGTCATGAGGAAATTTCTGCTAAAGAATATACTGAACAGTTTGGTATTACAACCAGAACAACCAGCAGACACCTAGCCAAAATGTTGAAACTGAAATTGATTAAAACAAACGGCGAGAATCCAAAATCCCCAAAACTCAGATATATGACAACATAGTCACATAGATAGACTGCTTGTCTATGTTTAGAGGATTAATCTGTCCTTATGGAGCAACATAGACAAGAACATAGACACACTGTCTATGTTAAAAAATCGAATGACAAAAAGAAAATGAGTTTCACAGAAGACAAATTAGAACAAGCATTCATCGGATTGATGGAGCAACAGGGTTACACTTATGTTCCGGGTGTTGAGATTGTCCGTAGTACTGATGATGTTCTGATCGAGAATGACCTGTTTGAATATCTTCTGAACCGGTATCAGAGTGAAAATCTGACGAAGAATGAAGCAAGCCAGATTATCCGTCAATTAAAAGGATATGCTTCACTAGACCTGTATGAATCCAATAAGACTATCATGAAGATGGTTTCTGGCGGATTCATATTAAAACGGGAAGACAGGACACAGAAAGACCTGTATATCCAGTTAATAGATTATAGTGGATTAACCGTATTCCGGGATCCGGATCCGGAGGGCTTGGAACAGATAGCAGCAGAAGGCCAAAGTCCGGATTATACTCATGACAAGAACATCTATAAGTTTGTCAATCAGTTTGAAATTACTGGGTACGAAAAGCGAATTCCGGATGGTATATTATTCATTAACGGACTTCCATTGGTAGTTTTTGAGTTTAAGTCAGCCATACGGGAGAATGCTACCATTCATGATGCCTATGTTCAACTGACCACCAGGTATCGAAGAGATATTCCGGAATTGTTTAAATACAATGCTTTTTGCATTATTTCCGATGGTGTCAATAATAAAACAGGATCGTTTTTTGCACCCTATGAATTCTTTTATGCATGGCGTAAAATTGAAGGGAACGAAACAGAAGTTGACGGAATTGATTCCATGTACAGCCTGATTCAGGGCATGTTCAACAAAAACCGGCTCAGGGACATCATCAGGAATTTCATATACCTCCCAGATGCATCAAAACGAGATGAGAAGATCCTTTGCCGCTATCCGCAGTATTACGGTGCAAAGATGCTGTTTGAGAATATCCTCAAACATAAAAGACCGGATGGTGATGGAAAAGGAGGCACCTATTTTGGGGCAACAGGAAGCGGCAAGAGTTTCACGATGCTTTTTCTCACCCGGCTTTTGATGCGTAGCAAATTACTGTCCAGTCCAACCATAATTTTAATCACCGACCGGAATGATCTTGATGACCAACTATCTGGACAATTTACTAATGCGAAAAGCTTTGTCGGGGATAACAACATTATAAGTGTTGAAAGTCGTACTGAACTTCGTGAACGTTTACAGGGAATTCAAAGCGGTGGGGTATTTCTGACCACCATTCACAAATTCACAGAGGATACTGAACTTTTATCTGAGAGGACAAATATAATTTGTATTTCAGACGAGGCACACAGAAGCCAGGTAAACCTGGAACAGAAAGTCAGGGTGACAGCAAATGGGGTGATGAGAAGTTATGGATTTGCCAAATACCTGCATGATTCACTACCTAATGCCACCTATGTGGGATTTACTGGCACACCCATAGATGCCACACTCGATGTATTTGGTCCTGTGGTTGATAGCTATACTATGACCGAGTCCGTGCATGATGAGATTACTGTGAGGATTGTTTATGAAGGCAGGGCAGCAAAGGTAATCCTTAACAACAGCGAGTTGGCGCGAATTGAGGTATATTATAACGAGTGTGCAGAAGAAGGATCCAATGAATATCAAATTGAAGAGAGCAAGAAAGCAGTTACCAATATGAATGTGATCCTTGGTGATCCGGATCGACTAAAGGCTGTTGCTAATGACTTTGTTCAACATTATGAAGCAAGGGTTTCAGAAGGTTCAACCATCCGGGGGAAGGCAATGGTGGTATGCAGTAATCGTCCGATAGCATGGGAGTTTTATAAAAATGTAATAGCTCTCAGACCTGTGTGGAATAAGTCTATGGTTGCCGACCCTAAAGTTGAATTATCCGAAAAAGACAAGCGAGAGATCAAACCCATGGAAAAGATTAAAATGGTCATGACCAGGGGAAAAGACGATCCGGAGGAATTGTATAATTTGTTAGGTACAAAGGAATACAGGAAAGAGCTTGACCGACAATTCAAGAATGAAAAATCCAATTTCAAAATAGCAATTGTGGTTGACATGTGGTTGACCGGATTTGATGTTCCTTTCCTTGATACAATCTATATAGACAAACCCATTCAGCGTCATAATCTGATACAGACCATCTCAAGGGTAAACAGGAAATTCGAGGAGAAAGAAAAAGGTTTGGTGGTTGATTATATAGGTATTAAGAAACAGATGAACCTGGCTCTCGCCCATTACAATAAAACAGATAGTCAGAATTTTGAAGATGTCGATCAATCCGTTGTGGTGGTCAAAGATCACCTGGATCTGCTGGCTAAGATCTTCCACAAGTTTGATAGTTCACCCTACTTCCATGGATCACCATTGAAACAACTTCATACCCTAAATCAGGCTGCTGAATTTGTTCAGGTCACCAATGACCTGGAGAAGCGATTCATGTTCCTGGTCAAACGGCTAAAAGCAGCATATGATATCTGCGCCGGAAGTGGAAAGCTATCCCAGATAGAAAAAGACTACATCCATTTTTATATTGCTGTCCGCTCCATTGTGTTCAAATTGACTAAAGGTTCAGCCCCCGATACTGCCCAGATGAATGCTAAGGTCAGGGAGATGATCAAGGATGCACTTTCCTCTGATGGCGTAGAAGAGATATTTAAGCTGGGAGACGATAAAAACACTGAAGTTGACATTTTCTCAGAAGATTACCTGGCAAAAATCGAAAAGATAAAATTACCCAATACCAAGATCAAGCTCCTGCAGCAACTTTTACTCAAAGCTATCGAGGATTACAAGAAAGTCAACCGAATGAAAGGGATTGACTTTTCTAAAAGGATGAAATCCTTAGTGGATAAGTATAACGAAAGGAAAGAATCAGATGTTCTCAGGAGCGAAGTCCTGGAAGACTTTACAGATGAGATTATTGACCTTTATCATGCACTGAAGAAAGAAAAGGAATCCTTCCAGGACCTTGGAATCGATTTTGAGGAAAAAGCTTTTTACGACATCCTTCAATCGCTGGCTATAAAGTATGATTTTGAATATCCTGAAAATAAATTACTGGTCCTTGCCCAGGCGGTAAAGAATGTAGTCGATGATAAAGCCAAATATACTGACTGGTCAAAACGGGAGGATATAAAGGCCGAATTGAAAGTTGATCTGATCATCCTGCTAGCTGAACATGATTATCCACCGGTGGATCGGGATGAAGTGTATAAGGAGATATTTGAGCAGGCGGAGAATTTTAAGAGGTATCAAGGAACTTAATGTTTAAGAAATTCATTTATTACGGCAAAAAAATAGAGATGTAATGAAATGGTATATCGTTACATTAATTAGCATTGCAACTGCTGTATTTTCTGCCTTAGCAGTATCAATGATTTATTGGATTATTAGTCAATTAAGGCGCCCATTAGTACTAGTACACGATGCAGTTCTGCTTGGACCAAATGAACATTGTTATTTTATTAAGATCATAAATCGATCTGATAAAAAGGATTTCACAATTACCCATGTTTGGATTGAGGATCAAGGCAAGAATGTTTCAATAATAAACGAAAAGGCTCCTCTGCCAAAAAAAATTAGCCCTTCAGATATTTATGAAACTTGGATTAAGACCTCAGAAATAGCAAAAGAAAAGGAAATGGTTTATAAGAAAGTGCGTGTTAGACTTTCATATGGTAGAATTTTAAAGTCTAAGTTTAACGAGGGAGCTAGTTTACCTGGTAAGGGGATGATTTCGAATAATTGATGTAAAAATAGTTTCACTTTTGAAAATAGTGAAACTTGTAGCATTTCCATAAATAGCACACATACAATACGTTAAGAGAATCAATAAATAGAATTTAACTTATTTAGTTTAATTTATTTCTCAAATATTATAAAAATGAAATATCTGTAAGTGGAATATGCATTTAATCAATACACAAGTCCCTCTCCCTCATATTCAAGATTTTGCTGATCCCTATAATTGTTGAATCTCCAGACGAAACCGAGGTATATTACAGGGTATTTTCTCTTGCTGGTTGTGAACCTGTCCAGCTCATTTGATTCGATTCTGTACCTGATCCTGTAAGTATGAAAAATATCGGAGGCAGTAAGGATCAGTGATGCCCTGTTCCCGAATAGCTGCTGTTTGATTCCCGCGTTAATGTAATAATATGATTCCCTTTTCCCCTGGGGCGTAATTGTTGGAAAATAGTAAAAGCCGTTTAACTGAAAGAAAGTATTTTTCCAGAGATTTAGTTGAGAATATAATTTAATATTCCCGGATACTGTCGATTTATTTGAGCTGTATCCAAGATCAGTGGCGTCAAGTGTTGTATGGAAAACATCCCCGGTCAGGTTCATCTCCCAGTTTTTAACAAAATAACCTGCAAAAACGATCTCGTAGCCTAAAGATTTTTGTGTATTCAGGTTGGAGATGGTCCTCAGTACCACACTGTCACTGATTGTACTATAGATAGTGGTGAAAGCATCGTACTCGTAACGATAATAAAGGGTGCTCGTGATCTCAGCCACAGGATGACTCCATTGGTAACCCAGTTCAATGGAATGGATTTGTTCAGGTTTCAGGTTCGGATTACCGGCTTCTGCATTCCGGGGATCGGAATATTCGGGGTAGGGATTCAGTTCATCTGAATCCGGACGGTTGATTCTTTTTGAATAGCTGAGAGAAAGTTCATGATTTTCAATCAGTTTATATCCCAGATGGAGTGTCGGGTAGATTTTGAAATATTTATTCTGTGTCAGTGAATCTACCGGAAATTTGAGCCTGGAATTGGTGAATGCCTGTTCGGCCCTTGCTCCAGCCTTAAATGAGAAATCTCCAATCTGCATTCCTGCCAGTGCGTATAGAGCATGTACCTGTTGGTTTAACTGGAAACGGCTGGTGGAAGCCTCGCCGGTATATCGTATATCTTCCTGCACAAACTCACCAGCATATCCACTTTCAAATTCTCCGTCCTCACCAAAAGGCAGGGCATGATCAAGGAGGATCTCCTGCTGGTTGCCGCTTTTTTCAACAAGGTTTCCAGTGATTTCCGTACGGTCATCGGGATATGTATACTTTTCTTCATACACCTGGTCCTCACTTTCGTCATATCCGGAGTATGCGGCTTCAAATGAAAGCGTATGGTCCTCGTTGTCCCTGAATTTGTGTTCGAAAGCAAGGCTCATTTCACCCTCCTGCTCGAATTCGTCATTCGTGGAAAGGTCAGTGAAATTGTATGCAGGATTCCCTGCAGAATCTCTGGCCGCAATTTCGGATACACTTTCGTGATATGTATTCTGAAGAAATAAAGAACCCGTAAGTTCAAGGGCGTTGAAGTCATTAAACTCATAACTGCCCCCGGCAAACAGGTTATGTGCAAAACCATCTGAAGAGGAGCTCCCAGTTTCGTGGTAATCACTGCTGATATTTCCATCTTCAGGATCATAGTACAACCTTTCATCCGTAAAAAGCCGTGTCCCGGAGTTATGCCTGAGCCCATAATTTCCAAAGAGTTTCAGACCCCCGGTACCATAATTAAGGTTCAAATGCGCATTGTATCTTTTTTCCGATCCTGCATTGGCTGCAACCTGTCCGGTCAATCCTTCCCTTGTTTCTTTTTTCATTACGATGTTAATGATGCCGCCGACTCCATCCGGGCGATATCTTGCTGAAGGGTTGGTGATGATCTCGATGTGCTCAATACTGTTTGCCGGCATCTGTTGCAGTACCGACGCTGCATCCCTGCGAAGCATCGCTGAAGGCCTGCCATTGATAAGAAATGTGATATTCCCGCTGTTTCTCAAGGTGATATTCCCATCAATATCAACCGAAACAGAAGGTATGTGCTGGAGAATCTCACTCACCGATCCCGATTCTGCAAGGATGTCCTCCTCCACATTGTATACCTTTTTATCGAGCTCATTCACAAGAGTGGGTTTCCGGGCCATGACGGTCACCTCACCCAGCAGGATCTCGGAAGGTTCGAGCAACAGACTGTCCAGTCTTATATTTTCTGAAGATATATTGAGATTCCTTTCACGAGGATAGAAACCAATAAAACTGATTTCCAGCAAATAATTACCTCGTGTAATTGATCTGAATTCAAACATCCCGGCAGTGTCCGTCACAGTTCCAGCTATCAATACAGAATCCACCTGGCTCCGCAGGGTAACCGTAGCACCCATCAGTGGTTCACTGCTCTGTTTCTCAATGACTTTCCCGGAAATTATGATACCCTGAGAATATCCTAACACAGGTAATAGTAAAAATATATTAAGGATCAAAGGAAATTTAATATGATTCTTGAAAACAGACATCAAGGTTAATTTGGATTATCTCGATAGTTCACTTTGAAGCAATTAACAAAGTGAAATTTAGACTTAAAATCTAAAGATTTTCTTAAGACCCGGTTATATTATTATTCTGATCAGATAGTAAGCTTACTAAGGTACCGATAACAAGGTAGGAAGGGATAGAATTCAGAAACCGTAAGAGTCGGGATTCCAGATAACTTGAAAATCTTACTTTTTAATTACCAGTGAATTGACTACCTGTTCAGGATCACCAATCAAGTATAGCTCAAGTACTAATTTATCAGGTGTTGCGGATGCTTTGATTGCACCATAATCGGAGTCATTGCAATACAGATCAAAATCTTCCTGGGGTAACGATGATTCCTTGCAAGTATATAATGACTTCCCGCCGATCCCATTTACAATATAGTGAAGCGTCTCTTCATCTTTCTTTTTTATCAGAGAGTAAATATGATCATGTCCGGTCATTACAATATCCACTCCATAATTGTAGTAATCCCACTGCATCTTTTCACTGTTCCCATGTGGGCCGGGTGAATAAGGCGAATGGTGAAAATAAACAATCCTAAATGGAGTCTCAGAGGCAATCAGTTCCTGGAACAACCAGTCCTGTTGCTCAGAAATATCATTAGCCGTAGAGTTTAATGAAAAGAAACTAATTGGGCCCCAAACAAAGCTATAATATTCCTCCCTTTGCGGCAAAGTAAAGAAATTCAGATAAGGTATTAAACCCTGATCATTATTTGCATCATGGTTTCCGGGAGAAGGGAAGAAACGATTGATTTTGTCCTTAAAAGCAGTACCATTGCAACGGTATTTCTCCGGTGCATCAAAGTTGTAAATAAAACCCCCGTAAAAATTACTAATGTTCTCTTCGATCGTACTTAAATCTCCATGTTCGTAATTGTTATCTCCTGTGGTAATAATAAAATCCGGATTCCAGCTCTTTACCATTTCTGCCACCTTAAGTGCCGGATCTCCAGCTTTCCCATAATCTCCAATCACAGCAAAAACTATTGAATCAGTTGTCACATTAGTTTCAAATCCAACAGGTTCTATCAGTTCAAGTTTGCTGCAGGATACTGTGAATAGAAAAAATATGGTTAGGAACCCAGATTTAAAATATGTATGAAAAATATACTCCATAATAATCGTCAGAAATTATCGGTTGGCATGAAATGGCATCCGATCTTTTAAACGGATTAAAGGATTTAAAAGGTTCAATCCAATATACCAATTCCACCGTCAGTATGCCAAGTCCTGCTCCAAATAGGACGTCAGAAAGCCAGTGCCTGTTGTTCATCATGCGGTATAATCCGGTTGTAGTTGAAAAGAGGAATCCACTGTATGCCAGAACTGGTGCTGTTTTATTAAACTCATGGTATAATACAGCAGCATTATTAAAGGCAAAACTTGTGTGCCCTGAGGGGAAAGTATCTGGTGCACCATTGGGTCTTAATTTTGGGGTTAACTTTTTTAATCCGAGAGTGATGGATGAAGTGATTAGATTTGAAATCAGCAGGTATTTGGTTTGATCGAACCAGTGGTTTCTGCTTTCGACTCCTGCCAGGTCCGAGATATAGAGCTGTATAACCGGAACATATTGAAGAAAATCGTCTACGTCAGAATGAAAGTCGTTCCCTACTGCGTCTTGAATCCGACTTTGAAGGTTCTGCTCAAAATGACTGTTGTTTATAATCAATCCTCCCCCCATTAAAATAGCAGGGGCTATGGCTCTTCTTACAAACCGGCTTTGGTGTATGGTATCTGTCTCCTGTGAAATGGCAGAAAACGAATGTAATATCAATATTATAGAAAGGAACCAAGACCTGATATTGAACATAGTATAATATTAAGAGGCTATCATATTTTTCTCAAATGCTACTGTTTTATGTTACTTTTCATTCCGGGAAGACAAATGTTGCAGGAACACTGCGCGTTATGCTGCCAAAGTAACCTAAAGCCTTTTTACCGAACTGGCCGTTAGTCAGGAAAACAGGTTCTACAAATGGGTTCATTTGTTCAAGCTTCTGCCGGTCAAGTTGAAAAAAGAAATCATATGTGGCCTGATCAATGGTTTGGATCCTGATCATACTGGTCATCCCTTGGTAATGTGAATACGCTGGTTCGATAACCAGCTTCATCTGTTCACCTGAAGAATTCTGATCATTATAGACACTCCTACCGAGTTCAACCACATTTATTGAACCACTTCCTAAACAGGTACTATTCAATTTGTTTCCCTGATACTCCATGGTAGTATCAATTTGGAGAGTCATTTCATACCGGTAATAATTTGATTGGTTTGGAATATCATGAAAATAAGGCATTACTCCCTCATGTTCGCCGTATATATCCTTAAACTCCGTCGTATATCCAACGCTATCAATGATAACAGCCGGAAGGTTTGTATTTGTGGAAGCAGTATAGATACTGGTATCCCTTAAAATTTCTAAATCATACTGTTGGTTTTCCCTTGTAATTATCGAACCTTTATAACAGTATTCGTACTCACACTTGATGTAGCTATACGTTGAGTCAATATACAGGTTATCCACAGTATCCTGGCTGCTTATCTGCACTTGGGCATCCTTAATAAACAAATCGTGTAGACTCATGCCAGTCAGTTCAAAATAGGGTATAGTTCTGTAAAAAAACAGGCTGGGAACAGTCCCGGGTTCGAGGCTGCACTGAATGGTTGCTCTGGGAGTATAGGCGGGCTGAGGAATACTAATGGTCTTCTCACAGCTCGTAAATATTAAAACGGATAAGAATACAGTAATCAGTATTAAATTGGTCTTTGTTTCTATCATGGCACTAAAACTTAAAGTTGAAGGAAACACTTGGTATTATTGGTAAAAGTGAAACTTGCTTTGCTTGTGGTTGTTTGGAAATAGCATCGGTAGTCAGATAAACAAAATATGGATTCTTTCGGTTGTAGAGGTTATATACCCCGAATGCCCATTCACGCTGACAAGATTTACCGAATATTCTTACCTGCTTTAAGTTTGAGAATCCAATATCAAGACGGTTATAGGAACGAAGCCGGGAATTATTCCTGGTCGTATAATCATAATAAATTCCATCATACAATGAGCCGTCATCAACAACAACCGCCCTGCCAGCAGGAAGGGTAAAGGCCATCCCGGAGTAATAGGTAAAATCGGCCGAGAAAGTCCAGTTTCTGGAAAATTCATAAGCAGCTGTAACAGAAAGATTATGACGCCTGTCATAGGCAAAAGGAAACTCTTTACCATAATTCAAATCAGGGAAAATCTGGGTTGTCTTTGATAGAGTGTAACTTCCCCATCCGGTTAGTCTGCCGAAATTCTTCTTGACAAAAATTTCCAGCCCGTAGGATTTGCCATCTCCAAAGGTAAGAACATCATTTAGATTTGTATTCAGGGTTATTTGGGTTCCTTCCTTGAATAAAACCTGGTTATTCATTGTTTTATAGTATACCTCAATGCTCGTCTCGATCTCGTTATTCCTAAAATTCCTGAACACCCCTATGGCATACTGTGTACTGTTCTGAGGTTTTATTATCTCATTGCTGGTTAGCCAGATATCTGTTGGAAGCGAAGCTGTACTGTTCGGCACAAGATGCATAAACTGGTGCATCTGTGTATAGGATGCCTTTATGGAAGTGGATGGAGTCAAGGAGACTTTGAAAATCAACCTCGGTTCAGCAAACGCATAAGTTTTTTTTCCTGTAAAGAATACCGGGACCCGCAGACCATATGAGGCACTAAGAATATTTGATATTCTCAGTTCATCGCTGATATATATTGCCATTTCATGGGAATATATTTTAGCGATACTATCCTGGTCAATTTCCAGTTTGTTACCTATTTTCGGTATTTTTGCGGAAACCGCGCCAGGGTATAAGGTGTGATAGGTGTATGCTATCCCTGCTTTAATCTCGCGACCGGGCCCGGGAATAAAAGTATAATCTGTTTTTGCAGAAACATCTTTCACCCCGGTATATAGAAGGGAATAATAGTTCCCCTGTGCTGTTGCAAGTCCAAGGTGATAGTCATTGAAAACAACGGAAGTATTACTGAAAAGCCTGCTTTTGTAAAGATGGTTCCATCTAACAGTTCCGGTTGTATTCCCAAAATCTATGTTGAAATTCAAACTATTAGCCCCAGTATATACAGCGTGGTCATTTCCGGTAAAATAACTTATGAATAAATGATCATTTCTTCCAAGCTCATAGTTCAACTTTGCGTTAAAATCATAGAGATAATAGGTCGTCCCGTTTATTCCTGAGGGCAGGAAAGGCTTCATAAGCCAATCGATATAACTTCTTCGCCCGGAAAGAATAAATGATGATTTCCCCTTTTCTAGTGGCCCTTCAATCGTCAGGTTGGATGATAACAACCCGATTCCGCCTGCGATCCCTAAATTCTCCTTATTACCGTCCTTCATTGAAACATCCAGTATGGAACTTAACCTTCCTCCGTACTTTGCCGGAAAACCTCCTTTTGTAAGGGAAATGCTTTTTATAGCATTGACGTTGAACGTACTGAAAAGTCCAAATAAATGATTCGGATTATAAATCGTCGCCTCATCAAGTTGTACCAGGTTCTGGTCTGCGTTACCTCCCCTGACATAAAATCCGGTGGTTCCCTCCTGTCCCTGCTGGACCCCAGGCAAAAACTGGATGGTTTTCAGAATATCTCTTTCCCCGGCAAGCCCAGGTAGATGCGTTACAGCGCTGACCGGTATTTTTATTACTCCCACCTGTGGCTTATTGACATTATTGTCATTACGCTCGGCGCTTACAACAACCTCATCAAGGCTGGAAGAATTCATTTCCAGAAGGAAATCCTGTCGTGAGGGTCCATCTATTGCCAGCATTTCAGTCAGCGATAGGTAACCGATATAAGAAATGTTGAGCCTAAGGGAATCTGTTTTTGGAAGAGTGAGTGAGTAAAATCCGTATTCGTTTGTAGAGGTTCCTGTTTTAAATCCCGGAGAATATATATTTGCACCAATCAAAGATTCTTTTGTAGTAGCATCCTTTACATAACCGCTGACTGTAATGTTTTGAGCTTCAGAGCATATTGAAACCGCACCCAGTACTAACACACCTGCGAAAAACGCCAGGAAATTAATTTGATTCATATCGATATCACGCTTATAAAAACCCGGAAACTGAATGACTCCCAGTTCCCGGGTAAATCAACTAGGTACTTCAAATGATAATCTAATTACATACGTCACTAATCTTCAACTTCAATAGACGAAACCAGATTTGCCTCGAACAAATTCAGGAGGTCTTCATTTACAGTATTATCAATAAGAATCTCGTTATTGGTTAATACTGCCCCTGAAAGATCAAGATTGTTAATCCAGGATGGAATGTCCAGTACAATTGTTAAACTCACAGTACTATTATCAGCTACTGTTAAACCATTACCCGTAAGGGGTAACTGGACAGTTTCGCTGAAGTCTGACCTGAGAACTACCGGTATGACGGTTCCGCCAGATTGCTGGAAACTACCTGTGACCACAATTGAGTTGCCTCCAAAATTCGCCTCAATACTGGTTATAAAAGCAAAGTCCACTTTCTTGAATGTACCAGGATATACAGCTACCTTATCTATTGATACAGTGCCATTAAGAACATCAAGCGTATATGGTCCCGGAAGAATTATGTCGTCCTGTTCCCCTCCGGCCTCATTGCCGGAATCATTTTCAGAATCCTTTCCACCGTCATTGTGATTTCCATCCTGTTCTACATCATTTCCGGAGTTTTCTTCAATTACCAGGTCTGCAATGCTTATCATAGCTGAATTCAATGTAAAGTCACCAGTAACAGTTGTTGCCGCTTTTGTCCCGGCATTGTTCAATGCAGTACCTTTGGTGGTTGAAAGCGATAAGTTCAGCATTGAGGATTTGGTCAAACTTGAACTATCCTTGGCACATCCGGATGCAAGAACCAGTATCATCGCAACTAAAATCATTACCGGACTAATTCTCTTTAGTGTTTTCATATTATTTTATTTAAGATTAAAATTGATTTTGGTTATTCTGAGTAAAATTGATTCAATACTTATGATCAAAGGCGGCTGAAATGGTTGGGTATGAATCTCCATATTTTTCATAAGAACCAACATGACTAATCAAAATAATATCTCAGACCTGCATTTAAACCCCAGGAATAGGGATAAGACTTCACAGGTGATGTTTTATTTTGCGCAGTCAGATTTATTCTTAAACTTGGATTAATGATTAGTGATAGTTGCCGGGCAATATATATTTCTTTACCTAGTCCCAGATTCATACTTAACCCTCCGAACTCAAGGCCATCGATCGGATCGGCAGTTGTTTCAGTAAAATCTCCATTGTAATCCTCAGCTTGCCAATTCATGTTCTGCCATGCCAGCATATTAAAATTCAATCCCAGGGTTAAAAAGTAATTGTACCTAAAACGTAATTCTGCTGATATCGGGATATTTATATATGAAAAATCAATGGATGACTTAATAAGGGATTCATTTGATATGGAGTCCGAAGAAAAAAGTGATATGTTCACTGGACCGGAAGAAGTATAAACAAAATTTCCTCCGCTGCTTGTATTTGATAAATAAAAGGCTTCGGTCTTGAATTTAAAAGAGTATCTGGATAAAAAAGCTCCAGTCCTCAGTATTAATCTATCTGTTATTTGAAATCCTCCTAAAATCCCGGCTGAAAATGTGATATCCGGACTTTCTGTTTTATTAAAATACGCTATGTTATAGTCGGGAACACTATAATTTGAATTGGTAAAAAGAGCCCGGTAGGAGATTTCAGGCGAAACAAATCCTTCTATGAAAAAATGAGTGGATCTTCTTTGTTTACCTGATAAGGCTAATTCGCTTAATTGGTCAAGGTCAGGATCAACGTCAGGCATTATTATTTCATATTGTGTGGATATTTTGGTAGCAGGTTTTATGGCATTTACCACTATCAACATAGTATCTTCAACAGATGTATTTGTAGCTGATCTAATTGATCCGGGTAATACTGTTGCAAGATGTTCATTGATTTTTAAATTGTCGGGCTGAAAATATTCTGGTAAAATGCTATCAACAACAGGTTGAAGATCTTTATTATTCGAAGCCTGAGAATTTTGAAATTCTGAAGGTTCCTTAACAACAGAATTCTTAGATATAGAATCGAGAACCTGTCTTATAGATGGGTCATTGATAGCCAGATTTTCCTTATATACTTCCAATCTTCCAATTACTGAATCCGCGAAAATATTACTATCAGAACCTTCTTGAGAGTCTAATGATTGATCCTCATTTATCAGATTATTTTGTTTCAATTTCTGTATTTGTTCAGCCCCATTTTTAGAGGAGGATTGAGTTTTGGGGACTTCAGAAATGATTGGTATTTCAGGTTTGTTGTCTGATGGCTTGGTCAAGGAATAAACAATAACACCGGTTAAGATTGCTGCTACTGCTGATATCGCGATTTTTAATTGTCTGACTTTATGAAAATTTCCATCAATTTTTTTCTGGTATAAACGCGTATTTATGCCTTCCCAAAGTGATCTGTCCGGCACGATGGAATGACTTTCATATCGTTTCCTAAAGACCTTATCGAATTCCTTATCTGTCCTGTCGGCTTCCATATCAGCCCAGTTTTTTTATTTTTTCGTGTGCTGAAATTTTTCTTTGCAGTGTTTTTCTGGCATCATGGAGATTTGATTTGGAAGTCCCTTCCGAAATTTTCAACATGGTTGCAATCTCTGAATGGCTGAATCCCTCAATTGCATACATATTAAATACCATACGCATTTTGTATGGCAATTTCTGTATCAGACGTGTCAATTCCTCTGTATTTAGACTATCCAAGACATCATGTTCTGCCTCAGGAATAGGCATTAAATGTGACAGATTGTCGACCAGGTAGAGACGTTTTTTACTGTTATAGAGTTTCAAAGCTTCATTTATAAATATTTTCTTCATCCACCATTCTAAAAGATCATAATCTTTCAATTGATATAAATTCTCATATACTTTTAAAAAACCATCCTGGAATATATCTTCTGCATCATCTTTTGACGAAGCATAGCGATAACAAATGCTCAGCATTTTTGGTGCATAACGATTATACAATTCCTTCTGAGCGCCTGAGTCATTTCTGATACATTTAAGAATCAGATCCTTAGTATCCAGATAATTTGGCTGCAAGGTTTTTATATTATATAGATTAAACCGTTAAATAAAGGTTGGGTCGTGTATGTGAAGAAAGTGCCTGCAGGTCTTCTATTTCACCCCGCAGGCACGGTATTTTGGCCTTCGAAAACTGCTACTTGTGACTATTCATTTTTAATCATCATCCTCTTCTTCCTCTTCCTCTTTCGACTGTTCCTTATTAATAATTTTACCAGTCTCATCGATTACAAGTTCTGTTTCATTCTCACCCTTGCGAAGAACAAATTCATAGACTTTTCCTTCGGTTGTTTCACTAACTTCTGACGCTTTTACTTTGGCGCCGTCTGACTCATTATCCAGGGATGTTTTAACTGCTTCAGGAATTTCTTTGAGGCTGATCTCATATTCGGTTTCGGTCCAGGTGCCTGCATTGTCGAAATTTGCAGAATACTCCATGCCATTCATCTTAAATTCTGCTTCCCATTCATTGTCATTCTCCTTATCCCATTTTACCTGACTTGCATCCGGAAATTTTTGTGTGAAGGCTGTTTTGACAGCTTGGGGGACTTCCTTACCGGATTGGCCGCAGGCAGTAAAACCAATGAGGACAACAGCTGATAAAATTAAAATTGATGTTTTCATTTGCTTTTGGTTTTTGATTACAAAAGCAAATCTAAAAGGTGATTCTAAAGGAATTTTTAAGATAAATCAATTTCTCCTAAACCGGTAACCAATGGTCCATTCTATGTAATCGGAAACGTGGAAAGCATAATCCCTGAGAATTACTCCCATGTAAAGATTATCTGATAAATAGTACTTTAGTCCAATTCGTTGAAAAAATGCCGGTGACTGATTCGCAAATTCTTTTCGATAAATATATAATGCCGGCTGCAGGACCAGGGATAATTTGTTAATTACCAGTTCATAGGAAGGATAAATACTTAGCTGAAACTTATCAATGAAAGGACTATCGACCGGGTCCAGTTCATTTTCCTCGATCGCAACCTGGGCATTTACAGACCCATCATATGACATAGTCATTCCAAATCCTATTTTTGATTTAAAACTTATTTGTCTGTTGTAGCCCGCCGAAATCCCAAAAACCGGATAGAACACACCTTCATATGTTTCCATTACATCCACACTTACTGAATCAAAAATCACATTTTTCGTTCCACCAAATCCGGACAACAACCATTCATTTTTTCCAGTGAATTCAGGTACATCCTGTGTTTTAAACAATGGCGGATGATAGAAATTATATTTAACTCCAATTTTAGGGGCAATTGTATTAATACCGAAATTTGGTTTTTTTAGGGCTCCATTGGAAAAATGGGTTAGGCTTAATCCAGAAATCAGCTCAATCCGATCGGTCAGATTGTACTGCAAATTCATTCCGGCATCAATGATAAAAGATTCGTCAGCCCCTATGGCAATATTGTATTGATTTGTCACCGGATTGAAGGATTTCCAGTTAAAGGTCACACCAAATCCGAGTTCATAGTTGAACCTCAGGTTCTCCCATCTCTTGAAGGGACCGTTGAAAAATCCAAAAATAGCAAATGGACGTCCTATTTCTTCAGGGGCATAGAAATCGGCAAGATAAATTCCTATCCCCCAATTGGGATAACCATACAACTGTTCCCAAAGCTTCTTTCCTGTTGTCTGAGCAGAGAACTTCAGTGAAAATGTCCTAAAACCATTAATTCTGTCATTCTCAGAATTCAAACCTCTGATAAACTCGTTGGTAGGAAAGACATACCCATATTGAAATTCAGATTGTATTGAAAGGTATTTATGTTCTTTTTGAGGCAGATAATCAATTGAATCTGATTGTGCTTTAATAAAAGTTGGAATCAGCGAAACAATTAGGATGATTATAATATTTAATCGCATTTGAAAGATAAATTATCTCCTGAAAACCAGCTTCAACAAGCCAGGCAAAGCGATTAACAATAATGGCAACGCCATAACCAACCCACCTATAACAGCAATAGCTAGTGGCTGATGCATCTGGGCTCCCGTACCGATACCGAGAGCGAGAGGAGTAAGCGCGACTATTGCACCTGAAGCAGTCATTAACTTGGGACGCAAACGAGCAGATATGGCATGGCTTAATGCTCCTTCAACATCTGAATTTTTATACTCTGACAGGAACTGTTGTATCGTAAAAATGGAATTCTCCCCGATAATACCAACGATCATGATCAATCCTGTATAGCTTCCAACGTTTAAAGGAATATGTGTAAGATATAATGCAATGAATCCGCCTGCCAGCCCGAGAGCGCTGATCAGGATTACGATCAGGGAAAGCCTCAAATCCCTGAACATGAACAGGACTACAAGAAAAACAAGGAGGATGCTGATAATTAGTATTTTAAGCAATTCGGCAAACGACTGTTGCTGTTCAGCATAGGAACCACCATAGACTATCTGGTATGAAGCAGGCAGTACAATCCCTGAAAGTTTTTTCTGAATGTCTTTCATCACGCTTCCAAGATCGCGATTAGCAAGCCTTGCAGTAACTGCCCCCATCGATTGAAGATTTTCTCTTTTAATCTCTGATACTCCTCGCTGGATTGAAAAGGTGGCGAATTTACTCAATGGGAAATACTCACCAATTGGTGTGCTTATACTAATGTTTTTGATCCTTTCAAATGGAGTTACATTGTTCAGGGGGTAAATCATTCTTACATCTGTATATTGTTCCTTTTCAGGTATTGATCCCACCACAACGCCTCCCATCCAGGCTTCTGCCTGTTCCTGTATATCCTCAGATGTAAGTCCGTATTGCTTAAGGACCTCCTCCTTGGGAATTATATTTAAGATTGGTCCCGAGACAATCATCCCGTCAAAAACATCTGCCGTTCCCTCCACCTTGCTGACACTGTCGGCAACCAGTATTGAGAGTTCTTCCAGTTTCTTGTAATCATCCCCAAAGATCTTGATTTCGATGGGTTGGACGCTCTGCATCAGGTCTCCCAGCATGTCAGTGATCACCTGTCCGAAGTCAACAGTGAGAGCAGGAACAGCGGCCTCAACTTTTTTGCGGATGTTATCGGCAACCTGCTCGGTGCTTTTGTTTCTGGGGTTTTTAAGCTCGATGAGATAATCACCATCATTAGGTTCAGTTATGAAAAATCCCATTTGTGTACCTGTGCGTCGTGAGTATGTTTTTACTTCGGGAACAGTCTCGAGGATCTTATCCACTTCCGTAAGCAACCTATCTGTCTCTTCAAGAGAAGTTCCCGGGGGGGATTTATAATCCAGGACAATTGAACCTTCATCCATCTCGGGCAGGAAGCCAGTAGTTAGTTTCGGGATTACTAGAAAGAGGCTCACAACAAGCAGCAGAATGAATATAATGCTTAGATAGGGCCGTAGTATGAAGAACCTGATCCATTTACGTGTCCTGACCTGATGAATTTCAACTTTTTTCGAAAGGGGCCTATTTCTGGAAAGCAACAGGTAAAGCACCGGCAGACCGACCCAGGTGACCAGGAAAGAACATACCAGGGTGATGATCATTGTCATGGTAAGGATCTTGAAATATGCCCCTGCAATGCCTGTCATAAGTACGAAGGGGAGAAGAATGACAATCGTGGCAAGTGAGGAACTTACCATTGCAGGAAAGAGGAAGCTAATGGCCTTACCGACCAGTTCCTTCGGGAGCCTATCGGGGAATTCTTCATGGGTTCGGTGGATTTGTTCCACAACAATAATTGCATCATCAATGATCAATCCGATAGCAGCTGCAATGGCTCCGATGGTCATAATATTAAAATCAAAGCCAAGTACACTGAGTGAAAGAAAAGTAAGGGAAAGTGTCAGAGGGATCGTGATCAGCACGACACCGCTGGCTTTTACCGAACGAAGAAATATCACGACCACAAATATTGCAAGGAGCAGCCCAATCCAGAGAACATCGATGATACTTCTGATACTGTTGTGGACAAACTCGGACTGGTTGTAATATGGTTTCAAGATGACTCCGGGAGGGAGTACCTTGTTTAACTCTTTTACGCTTTCCGAAACCTGATCAGCCACGTCAATGAGGTTACTTTCAGGTTGTTTAAGGACAGCAACCAGCGGTACATCCCTACCGTCAGCTTTGATCTTGATATATTCATTGCGTTCGGCTATTTCTACATCTGCCACATCCGAGACTTTAATGCTTCGAATACCGTTATTTAACAACACCAGGTTTTCAAGTTGTTGCCTATTGCGTATTGTCGCATCAGTCACAGTAAGGTAGAGTCTGTTATAATCTGTCGTATAGCCAGTTGATTTAATGAAGTTCGTTTGTTTCAGCACCTGAATGACTTCCTGGGGACTGAGCTTCAGCATCTTCAGTTTCTCCTCATCAGGAATAATCCGGTATTCCTTCACTTTGCCCCCTATAACCTGGACTGAAGAAACTCCATGAATTCTTGAGAGATATGGCTTTATGATATATTCAGCAATAAGCTTCAGTTCAACCTGACTTTTCGTATCTGAAATCACAGAATATCCCATTACAGGCAGAATGGAGGGATTCATTTTTTCGACTGTGATTTCAATCTCAGGCGGTAAACTGCTTTTTATACGTGCAATTTGTGACTCAACCTGTTGTTTGTCGAGATCAATATCAGACCCCCATTGCATATATGCTGAAATCTCGCAGCTCCCCATGGTGGTTGCACTCCTAACCATGCTAATGTATTCAACTCTTTTAATTGCATCTTCAAGGGGCTTGGTCACCTCGATCATCATCTTGTCAACAGGCTGTTCACCATTATCCGCAATGATTTTAATCTTTGGGAAGGTTACATTCGGGAATAATGACGTTTTTAAATTCTTATAGGAATACACCCCACCTGCCAGGATAAGTAGCAGTATTACAGCCAAAGGTGTTTTTAACGATGTAAATATATTTTTCATATCAATTAACAATGCTGACCAAAGTGCTGTCTGGCAAGCCGTAAGCACCCTGACTAATGATCAAATCGTTCACATTCAGATCTGGGGAAATGATCTCAACTAAACTGTCATTTTCAAGACCTTTTATCACTGGAACCTTAACCGCCGTATTTCCCGTCCCAATTTTCATAATCCAGAATTCATGCTGAGTCTCATCGGTCATCAACGATGATTTTGAAATAAGCAATACATTATTATGTTTTTCCTTCACAAAATATATCAGAAGATTCAGGTTTTCAGGTAATAACCTTTCGGTTTCAGCATTTATTAGGACGGTCTGAGTCTGATTTGATACATCTACAGAAGGCAGTATCCTGTATACCGATCCACTGATTATTGTACTGTCCACCAACTTTATCTTACACTTTTGTTCACTGCTGAGAAGTGAAACATATTCATAAGGCATGTTCAATTTGATCAGGAGATCTTTGCTGTTAACAATATTGCACAGGAGACTTCCTTCCGCTACATAAACTCCCGTCTTGTAGATATTCAGTTCATTAATATAACCACCAGAATTTGCATGTATCAATACTTTACCTGATATTCCTGAGGTATCGTTACTTGTTTCTAAAACTGTACTCTCCCTGGTTTTAAGCTCGAAAAGAACCATGTCTTTTTGCACCTCCTGTCCGAATTTTACGTTCGCCCTGACCACATACCCGGAAATGGGGGCAACAACCTGGTTTTTTTCCAGATATACCGTATTCCCGTTAAAATTCACTTCACTTTCAATCGCACCCCTGACAAGGGATTCTGCCTTAACCGAAACAATGGGCATCTGTTCTTCATCGATATTATTTTTGGTTTTACAGGAAGGTAGAAGATGAATCAGACTATAGCATACAATTAATATTGATAACCTTTTCATTATGGGTATTTTTAATAATTCAGATAATTATATGAATTGATCAGGAATTGCTTTTCTGATTTGAGCTGCAGTAAATCATTATTATTCATAGCAATATCCTGAAGCAGATTTTTAAAATCCATTACAGAAGCTTCTCCGATACTTAACTCTTTTGAATATGCATCAAAAAGCCGTTTATAGGTATCTGCCTGCTTTTGCATCAGTATAATCCTCTCATTAATAGAACTGATCTGATTAAGAATCTTGATTTTACTGATTTCATTCTTAGTCATGAAATGTTTCTTATTGAATTCAATCGTCTGCATATTAATGGTCGATTTCTCCCTCTGAATGTCACGCTGGTGCCCATCAAAGATATTCCAGCTGAATGTTAGTCCGGTACTCAATCCAATCCGCTTCGGATAGGGAAGGTAAGTAGCATTAAGTCCCGCATCAGCAAATAATTCCAATTGGGGCTTGTATTTCAATTCATCGATTGCCTGGTCTGAAAGAATACTGAGGCTATCAAGTACAAATCCGGTAAGGAAGCCGGATTTTCCGGTAATTTCTGGATTGATCGAGAAATCAATATTCTTTAGATCAACAATAAGGGTGTCTGATATTCCGCATATAAGGTTTAAGTCAAAAAGATTTGAAATGTAATCAGAGCGGTAGGTTATATATTCAAGATTATATTTCTCAAGTTCAATTTGTAACAGCATGAGGTCTGTTTGCTTATATATCCCGTTACTCACAAGTTTTTGAACCAAATTGTACTCATCTTCGAGTTTCCTCAGCAGTGACAGGGTATTCTCTGCCTCTTTATTGGCTTTGATGCAGAGAAGATATTGGTAGCTCACTACCTGCTGTAACTCATGTATGGTCAGTGATATGTTATTTTCATTGATCCGTTTTGAAATATCTGCTCTGTTCGAATATGCCTCAAATTTTGATCCTGACAATAATGGTTGACGCAGCGAAACCAATGCCTGGTATTGCCCTCCATCGGTCAGGGCAAGGTCATGACCTATGTAATCCGTTGCGCCTTCAGATACCAGATGAAAGCTGTTGCTATTATTGTCCCTTGAAATAATCGGAGAAAGTGTAAATCCTGAAACCAGGTTAATTTCAGGTTTATAAAGTATCCTGTTCATTTGCTCCAGGTCAAGGGACACGATCTTGTTTTCATTGTCTGCCTGTTGAATAAGCGGACTGTTTTCTTTTGCCTGAATGATATAGAAATCAAGATCCCTTTCCTGGGCATTCATGAACTGCGAGCCTGCAACAGCAAACAGTATTGTTATGACTAATTTTTTCACTGCCGGGTATTATGATTTGGTTTGTACTGTAAAACAATGAAGATCATCTTTTTGATAATGTACATCGAGGTTGTGTAACTCACAGATCTGGCTGACAATTGCAAGACCAAGTCCGGAAGACATTGGTTTTCCGCTTACAAACCGGTTAAAAATGTTCTTATTGGTAAGGATGTTTTGTTCAGCTGTATTGCAAATCTTTAAAAAACCCGGCTTGATCAATATCCTGATTTCCCCGCCCATGATGTTATGTTTAACTGCATTGGATAGCAGATTGCCTACCAGTATGTCTGAAAGGTATTCATTCATCCGGACTACAAAATCTCCTTCAGATTGAATCTTCACGTCCAGTTCTTTTGATTCAAAGAGGCCTATATATTCATCCTTTTTTTGTAAAATTTTTTCATTGATAGTAACTTCATTGGATGACTCAAACTGCCTGTTTTCGATTTTCGTCAGAAGGATAAGATTCTGGTTTATAGCTGAAAGACGTTTCAAGGAATTAATTACATTCACTACTTTTTGAAAGAGATCCTCTTTGATGTCATTCTGTAATATCTCTTCCAGGTTCATCAGGGCAATTGATACAGGGGTTTGTATTTCATGCGAGGCATTTTCCGTGAACTCTTTTAATGACACATAATCTGATCTCATCTTCCTGGTGAAATCAGTAATTATGTTGCTTAATCGCTCGAACTCTTCAATGTCTGATCTTTCGAGTGCAATATCATCCTGCTGTTTGAGACTATAATTTTCGATTACATGAAGATTATGTTCAAAGTTGTCCCAGACAGTCCTGTTCATTTTTCTTGTCGAGAAGTAAGAGATAGTAAATGCTGACAAAAGCAACAGGAACAATGTTAATACCAGGATTAATATAAGATCCTCATTCTCAAATGTGAACTGACGTAGTTTTACAATGTACCACGATCCATCAACATTGATTTTTGCCGAGTACTCAAGAAAAATTTCATCTTCCATTTCTTGATCGCTCCAGATCTTTGCTTTTTTGAAAGAGGGGCATATATCAGGTTCCTGTTCAGTCTTTTGAACTTCAATTACCGGATGAAGATTCGGTATTTCCCCAGTATTTTGAATCTGTTGTTCAACCAGGTACATTTTCGAAAGCAGATTTTCCTTTGCCCCCTGTGTTATTATTATTCGTAGGATCAAATAGCCTGCAACAGTCATAATTATTAGTACGACAGTTAGAGGTAAAAGATAATTGCGGTTTATTTTAGTCAGGAATTTCATTGATCAGTGAATTTATAGCCCATTCCGTAAAGTGTTTTTATATAGTCAGAACCACCGGCAGATTTGAGTTTCTTCCGGATGTTATTTAGATGTGTATAGATAAAGTCGAAATTATCTGACAGATCAATATTATCTTCCCACAAGTGCTCAGCTATTGCTTCTTTTGTAAGCACCCTGTTCTTATTGATCATAAAAAAAAGTAATAAGTCATACTCCTTTTTCGTGAGTATTATATTATTCCCTTTAACTGAAACAGCCTTACTGTCGGTATCAACGGATATCTCATTGAATGTTATCGTGCTAGTTCCATCAAACTGTTTTCTTCTCAGAACTGCTTTAATTCTTGCGTTGAGTTCCGAGAGGTAAAAAGGTTTGGTTATATAATCATCCGCTCCGAGGTCCAGTCCTTGAATCTTGTCATCCAATGAATTTTTAGCTGATATGATAATGATACATGCTAATTTCTGACGTTTCTTTATCCTGTTTAGCAGTTCTAAGCCGTTCCCATCTGGCAGGGTAATATCCAGAAGAATGATGTCATACTCATATGTTGCAATCTTATCCTCAGCCTTTTCAAAATTTTCAGCCAATTCGCATATGTATTTTTCCCTTGTAAGGAAATTGCTTATTGCAATAAGCAGTTCGACTTCATCCTCTATGATTAAGACTTTCATAGTGCAAAAAGAATGTATGATTCTAAAGGAATTCTAAAGTAATTATTGGCGCTTAAAAATCCAAATTAGATATTGGAGGGAAATGTCACCAATCAAACACTTCTGCAGCATATTCTTCAATATCCCCTTTGAAGATCCGCACCTTAGTAGTGTTTTCCTCGAATAGATGATAAGTAATTAGCTGGTAACCTTCATTGCCAGGAAAAAACCTGTAAACAATACAATGGTCATCTGATTGTAGGCGGTCGCTTACCTGAGTCATAATATCCTCCCTGCCAAGTTTCCCTGTCGATTGGAGCATAGTAATGACACTATTAATCGCTGTAATCATTTTAATACCATTTTCCCATCCGGCCCGTTCAACGAGATCGAGGAAGCGACTGGGGCTGTCATACTTTCCTCCAAGGGATTCAAATTCAAGATGGAGTTTTACAAGTTCCAGTTTATTGACCTCGGAAATCAACCGATCTTTGTAAGAAAGGTCCTTGGTGAAAAACATATAGTGTTCCTCAGATGTGATATTAATAATTTGAATTTGGAAAAGTTCGGTTTCTCCATTGAAGATGCTATTGCAAAAACTAACATCCCATTTCTGGAGAGAACTGAATAATTCATTCAGGATAATAAAATCCCGGTAATGAAATCCGCCGAAGTAGAGTTCATTCCATGTAATTATTTTATCTCCCTTACGAAAAGCTTCGATTATCTTATTATACAGATCTTCGGTTGAAATATCTTTCGCTGCGTTAGAGAATGACTGGAATATATTTCCGGAATTAAGATCGTACAGTTGTTCTCCTATCATGGAATAGCGGTAGCGGTTTGGCACCTCTTCCCTGATGACTGATAGTGGTTTTGGCTTTAAAATATTTCTAATTTTCATAGTAGGGTAAAAATAATAAATTTACCCAAAATGGGTATAATAACCTGTATATAAGGGTTATATGGAGGCTTTGATGCTGAAAAATGAAAGGATGTAACAATTTTTTTCTTGATTTTGAGACCCTGGGCTGATCTTGTGCATACCATAATAAAATTAATTATGGAAAATAGTATTGAATCATTAGAAAGGAAGCTGGCAAGTATGGAAATATTGGTTAGTGACCTTATTGCCAGGTTGGCAGAGAAGAAAAGTGTTGGCGAGGACATGATTGGTGATCTGGAAGAATGTTCCGGGTGGATAAAACGTTCGCCATCCACAATTTATAAGATGACATCCCAGCGGAAAATACCTCATTTTAAAAATGGGAAGCGCTTGTTATTCAAAAAATCAGAAGTGTATGCCTGGCTGGAAAAGGACAGGCAACATACCAAAGAAGAGTTTAAATCAGATGTAGATGAAAAATTGCAACAACATGCAAAATCGCTGTGGAGAGGGTGAATATATAAATAAGCAAGTATGGATTTTCACATGAAGATATTTTATAATCCCGTCATCACCGTACTTGCTCAGATTTCTCCGAAAGAATTGAATGCCCTGGTGACGGGATTTTTATTACTGGTTTCCCATCGAAACCTTACTACTTGAATAGGATAGATACTATATAGTATTAATATACTGAATACTGATACCCAGAGCCCCATGAAAGTTTTGAATGACATATCAGATTTTTATCTTGGTCAGGAATTGTTGAACTACCATAGCAGGAAGAAGAACCTGACTGAAGGGGATCAGTTCCTGACTTTTAAACCGGTTAAATCAATATCGGTTGATGGGTTGATTCAGCAAATTTCGGATTTGCTGAATCAATTTCCGGTTGCCTGCGTTGGAGTAATTGAAGCTGAAAGGTCTATTTTTCAGAACAAGATCCAGGATTACCGGGATATGTTCATTCCGGAATCTTTTTTCCACTGCCATATGATAGCAAAAAACTCACCGATGATTCTTTCCCTTAAACGATCCTGGATTGAATTGAATGAGGGATTGATTCAGTCTTTTCACCGAAAGGAAGTGAACAATCTTCCGGGATTGGTCTGCTATCTCTCTAAGCAAATTACAGATAATCCTTCCCTTAAAATATTTGTGAACTAGGGTGCTTTCAATTTGTAAGTTGTGCTGTATTAAATTTTAATTTTTATTTAACAAGAAATGCTTGCATTCAACTAGTTGTGTGATTATTTTTGTCTCGGAAATAATCGAAATTTCTATCATCTGGTGAATAGTAAAGCAATAACGAGTTGTGCCAGGAAATTATAAATAACTCGAAATGCAAACACTTACTATTCACGTTGGGGGAATTCCTTCGAATGATCAACCCCGCATTCACCATGAGATTTCGTGCATGACACATGTTCATGCGCCGGAATTAACTGATTGCAATGAAATCATTGCAACAAATAGGAAAAGACTGATTCATGAATTAGAGGAATCAGGAAATAAAAACATGCTCCGTCTTGTCCGATCCAAAAGGCACGAGTATTACCTACTTATGTTTTATTGGGGAACTATGACGCTCAAAGTGGTACCCTTACCCTATGAAATAAGTTCCAATTAAGCTATGCTGGCTACAAGATTATAGCCAAAATTATCTCCTTACCGTAGTTATCGGATGCCAAGCATAATCTGAGGTTTTCTCGGTCAGGTTTTTATCAACCATTAACATTAAAGTCATGATTACAAATTTATTAGACATTACAAAACCTGATCAGGTCAGTATTCTTTCTCTTGATGATGTTCTCCCAATGATTAAGGAGGATATCGATATACAGCAACAATGTGCACTCATTAGGATGTCAAACCGTCAATACCAAAAAACTGGCGACAGGTCCGATTATAATGAAAAAGAGCGCCTAAAAACTAAACTCCCGGCATTTATACCAGCTGGTGAGTTCTCATATCGCGACAATAAATCCTTGACCAGATATCACGGAAGGATTGTCATTGATATTGATAAGATTAACAATCCCGAAGAACTACGTGCAAAAATAGCCTCTTTCATGGAACCATCGGTGATTTTTGCCTTTCTCTCCCCGTCTGGAAATGGGCTTAAAGTAATTCACCGACTAGACTTACCGGAGCTTACATCTATTGAGGATACTGTAGATTTCCATAAGCAAGCTTTCAATTCATTGGTAAGTTATTATCAAAAAAAATATCAGATAACCCAAATCGACAAATCCGGATCGGATATTGCGCGAGTATGCTATTATGCTCATGATCCTTATGTGTACTATAATCCGGATGCAGTAGGATGGAAGATAGACTATACCAGAAAAGGTAATACATTAAAACCGCTGCTGAATTCAAGGATCGAGGGGTATTATACAAGATTCATGAATGATGATGAGAATACCAATATAAAACTGGTTAAAAACATTATCCATTGGTGTGCAAATGAAAACATTTCGTTACTGGACCACTACCATGACTGGCTAAGAGTAATGTTTGCATTAAAAAATACCTTTTCGGATGAAAATCAGGGATTGGATCTGTTCCTTCAGCTTAGTGCATTCTCGAATAAGTTCAACAGGGACGAATGCATTAAAAAATGGCAGGGTAATCCTCCCAATAGCGCCAGTAAAAAATCTACAATGGGTACTATTGTATATATGGCAAAACTCAGTGGATGGAGGCCTCCCAAAAATTTTCACCAAGGGAATCGAAATCTCTTAAATAAGAATGTGACCGCAATGGAAGCAAGTGAGATTAGGTTAAAGTATAATGAACTAACTCATCAGCTTTACTTTTCCGAATCGGCCGATTCGGAAACCTGGGAACTTGTTAATGACCGTATTGAAGGGAAAATCAGATTAGATGTGCTGGAGATGTCAATGAAGCGCGATGAATTTGAAAGCTTCCTAAAATATATACCAACAAGATTTAATCCGGTAAAAGAATTTCTTGCAGACCTCCCACAGTGGGATGGTGAAGATAGATTTAAAGAGCTTTTGAAAACCTTAAAATTCAAAAATGGGCGTGATGTGAATATGGCACAAAAAATGCTTCGTAGATGGTTCATAGGCGTAGTAAATGGACTTCACAATAATCCTGAGAATGAAAATAATCCATCCATATCACCAAATGAAAATCTTTTAATTTTAATTGGTCCCCAGGGGGTTGGAAAAACCAGGTGGATGCGCAAATTAATACCGGAGCAGTGGCATTCTCTTTTCGCAGAAAAGCCGAATATGAACTTCAGTGATAAGGACGACAGGCTTCTTTCCTGTGAAAAAGCCATTTTAGCCATGGATGAAATGTCTCCATGGCTTAATAATAAAACATCTAATGAACAGCTGAAAAGCTTTCTAAGTCAGAAGAAATTTAATATCAGGGTAGCTTACGGCAAACATAATTCCGAATATTATAAAATAGCATCAATCATTGGCACCTCCAACCACAGTGAGATAATTACTGATCCTACAGGCTCAAGAAGGTTTTGGCCACTGGAAATTGAATCGGCCGATTATTTACACAAAGTTGATATGGAGCAACTTTGGGCACAGACCTATCAGCTCTGGAAGCAAGGTGAGCAACACTGGTTATCATATGAAGAACTAGCAGAGCTCTATAATTACAATGAATCCTACAGGAAAATCCATGCCTACGAAGAGTATATATCCAGATTCGTGGATCACGGTACGGAATTTTATTCCGCTACCCAGATTTCAGAATTCATTAATGATTGTGTCGGCAATCCAAATGCGACCACTCCAAATATCCTTGGGACATATATGAAAAAGGCAGGCTATGAAAATCACATGAAGTGGAATGGCACCAAATCAAAAAGGGGATACGAGGTAACCCTACTGAATGAAGATTTAATGGGTAATCTTCGTCAATTTGAAGGACAACATCGAAAGAGAATTGCATCCTGGAAAAAGAAGGCGGAAGAAGAAGCAATTCAGGCAGTCAATTCTGATAATGCTGGTGAGCTATTTTAAAAGTTATCACATTCATTTCAGCACTCATTCGTTAAAATAATTTTCAATACTGGGCTTTAAGAATTTATAAAATTAAATGTTTATGGAAATAGATGTGAGGTTGTGAGAATATAGATGGATAATGAATTACAGCTAATTTTTGTTGGTGTAAGAATGATGTGATGCTGTGAGGAAGGCATTTAAGTTCGAATTTATATAATTTGTTATTGCATTTTGATATATTTACACTTACAGCCTAATATTCAGATATTTATAATTGTTATATTTATTATGCGTCTATCTTACAGATTGTTTATTCAAATGTTTATCCCAAAAAGAAAACCAACCACCTGTAAAATACTCCAAGTGGTTGGTTATCAACTGTGGGCCCAGCTGGGCTCGAACCAGCGACCCCCTGATTATGAGTCAGATGCTCTAACCTGCTGAGCTATGGGCCCGCGATGCGAAAATTCAAAGGCATGCAAAATTAGGGAATTGGGGGGTAATTATCAAACCGGGGCATTATTTTTGCTGTAATGTCTTTGGCTTGAAGACACTGCTGATCCATACGGCCATCCTGCTGCTGTTGTTGCCGCTGTCGGCCCAGCCGATTGGGAATCCCACCGATCTGTACATCGGGGCCGAGTTGAACATGGCCAACAACATACAGGTGCCTGCCCTATTCGGGCATGACGAGTCTGCGTATTATGCATACTCCTTCGATTACAGGGAAGCGGTCGAGCGCCTGGATCATAAATTCCGTTCGGTACGCCGCAAGTATCTGGACCTGAACCCGGGATTTCGCCGGCGCACCCTGCTGGGCCTGTTCCACTTCCACGATTCCATCTATATGTTTACTTCCGAACAGCGCATCAAGCGGATGCTGCTTTACGTCGAAACCATTGACAAGGAAACCCTGCTTCAGAACGGGGATGAAAGGCTCCTGATGGACGTTCATAACATGTCCGGCTGGGAAGCCGAATTCGGGCTCCAGCTCTCCAGGCAGGAAAGCAAACTGCTGGTATACAGCAGGCTGGATGTTCTTAGCCGAAACGTCCAGGACCTGCATTTCATGATGTTCGGGAATGGTTTTTCCCTGGAGTGGGAAGCGGACCAGCGCATCGTATACGAGGATCGCCGGCCCAGGGAATCGATCGTAAAGGTGAGCGAGGAGGGTGATGTATTCATCATGAGCTTGCTGGACGACCAGAAACTGAGCAGCCTCTGGCACGAGACCAAGAACCGCTACCACCTGGTGGCGGTCACCGGGAAAGGCAAGTACAACAACACCTATTACCTGAATCTTCCCGGGCTTTACATCCGCGGGGTGCAGATCGAACCGGGCGGGGAGTTCGACCTGAGCTGTGCGGGATTTTACTCGCCCACCCATTTCCGGGGGATGGTGGACGGGATCTTTTACCTGGAGGTGGACAACCGGAACGCGGAGTTCCGCAACCAGAAGCTGTATGAAATGGAGCCCTGGTTCCTGGCCGAAGCCATCGCCGGCGTACAGAAAAAGGAGCAGGAGGAAATGTTCAGTTTCATACCCCGGCAGTTGATCCGCCGCAGCAACGGGGAATTGGTCTTCCTTGCCGAGAACCAGTTTGACATGCATTACGACACTTACCAGAACATCATTGCCGCCGGTTTCAGTCCCGGTGGAACCCTGAACTGGAAAAGGGTGATCCGCAAGCGGCAGGACATCGACGTGAACACCCCGTTCAATTATTCATCCTACAGCGTCCATGCACCTGTGAACTCCGATTATACCTACCTGGTGTTCAACGACGACAACAAGAACGGGGAATGGCCGACGGAAAAAGGCATCAAGGCATTCCATCCCAGCGACAAGGCAAATTTGAAAGTCGTAGGCATCGGTCCCTCAGGCGAAATCTTCAGCTCCATCGTTTACCGGAAGACCCGCAGGCGGATGAAAACGCCAATCCCCATGCAGTATTTCGACCTTTTAAACAACGAAATGGTCATTCCCATGCTGCGTTACAAGCGCTATAATTATATGAAGCTGCGCTTTAATGAATGATGAGGGTCCGCAGGTTTTCGATCTTCCGTGAAATCTCTTCCATCTGCCGCGGAGTGATGTTGATGTAATACCCCTGTGCCGAGATGGTTTTGTTCGCTGTATCCACCTCAACCTCCCCTTCCTTGTAGTAGAGCTGGAACTTGTCGTAGGTCCGCCGCAGGTTCTTCAGCATCAGCAGGTACTCGGCAAGGTCAAGGTCCGCATGGTAATTGTTCATCAGCGCGATCAGGCTGTTCAGGGAGTATTTCTGTTCGGCGATCTTGTCCTGCAGGGCCAGGTTCCCGGGGTCCATTTCCCATATCCGGGTGGCGATGTACATGGATTCGATCCATCCCCCCATGGCCACCAGGGAAGCCGCTCCTTCCTGTCCGTCCCGGCGCAGGAAATCGTCCGTACGTTTGTACAGGTCCATGGCCACCCTGGAAAGGCTGTCTTTGTTGGTTACGAATAATTCCATGTTTTCGAGGACATCCCCGTAGATCTCCCTGGGTATGCCCATTTCACCGGCCAGCCTGTGTATGGCATTCAGGTAGGCAACGCTTCGCGGGTGCTGGCCGAACATCTTGACATAGCTCAGGTCCACACCGTAGACCCCAAGGTTCAGGGCTATCTTGACCGGTTTGTGGTATTTGCCGAACTCATCGGCGGGATTCAGGAATTCCGGGTAGAAACTGGCTCCTACGTGATCGAAAAGACCGGCCATTTCAACCGGGAGTGTCATCTCGTAGGATATGGATCGCGAATCCGCAATGCTGGTTTCCGTAAAATCCTCCAGGTCAATGCCGTTTTCCTTTTCCGGCTGTTCCTTTCCTTCCTGCCTGCAGCCGGAATACAACAGCAATGGAATGGAAAAAAGGAAATAGAGGTACGGGGTCCTGGTTTGCATACCTTAAAAATAAGCAAAAAAGCATTTCGGTCAAGATGAATGTGAAGCGGGTGGTACAAAGGAACAGGGAATCCGCGTATTTAAATGAAATTCCGGATCTGCATCATGCTAATGATGCCCTCCGTAATGTCTTCTACACTAAGGGTCATGCAGTTGTAACGGAGGTCAAAGCGGGTGTAGTCGGTGCCCTTGCCATGATAATAATCCCGCAATTCCCTTCGTTTTTTATCTACTTCCAGCGCATACCTGGTCGCATCCTTTTCGCTCATGCAATACTTTTCCGCCGTTCTCAGGGCGCGCCACTTGATGGGGGCCTCCAGCATGATGTGAAGGGACCGCTCGATGTCGCGGGTTATGGCAACGCCCCCCCTTCCGATGATGATCGCATTTCCCTCCGAGGCAATGTTCCGTATTACCCTGGCGATGGTTTTACGAATTTTCCGGTCGCTTTTATAATATTTCCTGGACTGTGAGGAAAGGATGTCATCGAAGAAGGTCTTTTTCTCGAACCGGAAAACATACTCGATTTCCTGCGGGCTGAGGTTCAACTCCCTGGCCGATTCGGAAAGGATTTCCTTATTAATCCAACGCCAGGGAATTTCCTTGACGGGCTTTGCGTGTTTTATCTCATTCAGCCGGTCCGTAAGGCGTATGGCAATCTTGCTTGCGGGACAACCAAACTCCCTGGCAATGGTGACCACCGGCCCTTCAAAATCCTGTTTTGCCAGTGATTCCAGATACCGCTGGGTCAGATATTTCGAAATATCGATCTTCATAGCAGGGGAGGATTCGGCTTCCCCTTAAAATTACGCTTTTCTTAAAGAATTATCAAGTGCCGAATGTGTGCAGGATCATCCCCTGGAAGCTGGTGATCTCGGAAAAGGCCTTGCGCACCATGGTTTGTTCAATGGCCGTCAGTTCTTCCTTCCCGACCGTATTGTCCGGGACACGGTTTGAAAGGATGGCATTGACTTGTGAACGGAACCGGATCTCCATGAGGTGGCAGTATATGTTCTCCAGCTCCTGGCTATCGTTGGCGGTAAGGATATTGAGCCGGCGCAGTTTTTCAAGCCTCTGCATGCTGTTGGTTTCTGAAACCCGGTTGTGGAGGGCATAGACGCGTATGAAATCCGTGATGGGGGAAAGGGCATTCTTGGCGTTGAAGACATCGGGCAGGGCAGCTTTTGCATCCTGGCCGTTGCCCCTGAAAATATCCGTTGGTATTTCATATTCGGCAACCTCTCTGGCCAGGTGCGACAAAAACGTTTCGCTTCCCCTGACGGCGGACTGTATATGCTGCCTCAAATCCGCGGCGAGCTGTTCCTCTCCGTACACGATCCTGAAGTCGAAAAACACGGCCATCCCCAGGACCCCGTCCGGCGATTTTTCCCGGACCCAGTTCGTGAAGTAGCTTTTCCACCTGGAAAGGGGCTGGCACCATTGCGGATTCCCGGCCATGACCTCCCCCCTGCAATACTGGTATCCGATGCGGTCGAGCCAAAGGTTTATCTTTTTCCCGAAATACAGGAAATACCGGTTCACCTCCGAGGCTTTTTCGTTCGGAACGTCCTCGATCACAATGGCGTTGTCCTGATCCGTAATCAAGGTTTGTTCCCTCCTGCCCTCGCTCCCCAGGGCCAGGAATGCAAACCGTGCCGGGGGCTCTCCCATTTCCTCGATCGCAAAGTCAATCAGCCGGTGCGTGATGGCATCGCTGACCGTGCTGATCATATGGGTCACGTTCTGTATCCTGGCTCCGCTCTCAAGAAGGATCTTGACCAGGACGGGGATCTTGTTGTGGATTTTTTTAAGGGATTCGACCGTATCGGCCGCGTTCACCTCACGGATCAGGTAGGAAATGGAGTTGTGCTGGACCTCCAGCAGGTCTTTGTTGCTGAAGATCCCCGCTATCCTTCCGTTGCGGTCCTCGACCACCAGGTGCGAAACCGTGTGTGCCTTCATCTGCAGGATCCCTTCGTAGAGGAGGGACTGCTCCGGGATCCGGACCAGTGGGGAGCTCATGACTTCAAATACCGGGTCCCCGTAATCTTTCTGTTTAGCAATCACACGATCCCTCAGGTCCGAATCCGTCACGATGCCGACCGGCTTGTCCCGTTCGCGGGTTAGGATCAAGGCATCCCGGTCCTTTCGCTGCATCAGGGAGGCAGCCTCGTGGATGGGCGTACCCATGTCACAGCTCAGAAATTCCCTTGTAAAGGAGGCAATTGGAAGGTTCATCATCAGTATGGAAGATTGCAGCTCATGCCTGAGGTGCATGGATTCCTGCTCGATGCGCTCTCTTCCCGAGACGTCCCTTATGACGATGATGTAGCCTTCCTTTTCCATCCAGGCAATCTTCGAAAGGGCCAGGGCCACATCACGCAAACCTCCCCTCTTACCTGCTATTCTAGCCTCCAGGTTCAGGGTCCGCCCGGTTTCGCCCGCTTCCCTGTCAAGCTTTTCCAGGGAGAGTCCCTCCCGTTCTTTGCCCTTCATCAGTTCTTCCACCTTCATGTCCCGAAGTTCCTTCTGGGTATACCCGCTCATCGCCATGAACACGTAATTGGCAAATGCGACCTTCCCGTCCATGATAAACAGCAAACCATCTGCAGAGGTCTCCAGCAGGGAGCGGTATTTTTCATCCGCCTCTGCCAGTCGTATGGCCGCCGCCTGCTGCATGGCCTCATGGGTCAGCACCTGCCGCATCAGCAGGACCAGGAAAATTGCTGTAACCACCACGATAACAACCAGGGTGTAGAACTGCCATGTGCCTGCCGGGGGACCGTTACGGATCATCAGGAAAACGGCTGACAGGAACAATGCGATTACCATTCCCGCCGGTAGCAGGTATTTGCGGATAAACCCCGATGTGAATTGCAATCTCATTATGTCCAGCTAATCGGGATCGCTTCAAAAATATATTTTTCCGTATCAAGGACCAAGTAACCGTTCCTTCCTTTTCCCCGGGTAACGGCGGGTACGATGATCACCTGGGGTCGGCGGATCAGTTTGCCCCTGTGGAAATAGTTCATCCCGAATGCCTTTTTCGATATCTGCGCATATCCTTCGAGGTGTGCGTGGCCGGCAAGTCCTACCAGGCATTTTTTTTCTTTTACCAGACGGATATGACCGCGGAAATCCTCCAGGGTGGACGGGGATCCCTGCATGCTTCCGCACAGGTCCGGCCAGATGAAATGGGTGGCCAGGATCCTCATTTTCCGATCTTCAACGACCAGCGTTTCCGGAAGCTGTGAGAGATAATCCCTGGAAGATTCGTAAAGCGGGTCTTCCAGTTCGTCTTCGTAAAGCCAGAATCGGTTCCCGTACATCCTGCTTCTATCCCCCAGGTCGAGCCGGTACCAGTCCCCCGGCATCCCGATCTCCAAATGGTTGGAAGGCAGTTTCAGCACGGCATGAAGGTCGTGGTTCCCGCAAATCACGTCCTCGCAGTTTTCGCGTATCATTTCTACGCAGGCGTTCGAATCCCTGCCTTCCAGGTGTTCGGCATAATGATAACCGTATCCTACGATGTCGCCCAGGCACAGGATCCGGTCACAGCCCCTTGTCCGGATGTCCCTGAAGGCTCTTTCCAGACTGTACAGGTCGGAGTGTATGTCGGCTATCACGGCGAGATTCATCTCATGCCTCCGGAAACATTTTCATGATCTCCTGCTCGCTGGCCCGGCAGATGCCTTTTTCGGTGATCAGTCCCGTGACCAGTCCGGCAGGGGTAATGTCAAAACCGTAGTTGGATACCGAACTTTCTTCCGGCATCAGGCTAACCGTGCGGATTTTGCCGTCCAGGCTGCCTTCCATGGTGCGGACCTCCAGGGGGTCACGTTCCTCGATGGGTATTTCACCTGGGCCGGAATGGATCGTAAAATCGATCGACGAGGAGGGTAGGGCCGCGTAGAAGGGAACCCGGTTATCACGTGCGGCCAGGGCTTTCAGGTAGGTGCCGATCTTGTTGGCCACATCCCCGGTCCGGGTGGTCCGGTCGCTGCCCACCAGAACCATGTCGACCATTCCCTTCTGCATCAGGTGTCCCCCGGCATTATCGACGATTACGGTATGGGGCACGCCGTGCTGGCCGAGTTCCCATGCCGTCAGCCTTGCTCCCTGGTTCCGCGGGCGGGTCTCGTCCACCCATACGTGTACCGGTATCCCCTCATCGTGTGCCATGTAAACCGGTGCGGTGGCCGTCCCGTAATCCACGCATGCAAGCCAGCCCGCATTGCAGTGAGTCAGGATATTGACCGGTTTTCCCTCTTTTTGCCGGCCGACTTCCCGGATTATTTCCATCCCGTGCCGGCCGATCCTGTAGCAGGATTCTTTTTCTTCCTCCATGATGGCGATGGCTTCCGCCCTGGCTTCCCGGGTTATCTTTTCCACAGTCCCGGCTGCCCGGACCCGGTTCATGATCCGGTCCACGCAGCGGGCCAGGTTTACGGCCGTAGGGCGGACCGACCGTATTTTTTCTGCACATTCCGAAACGTAGGCCGGGGCATTTCTTTGTTTTTCAGCTTCCAGGCAGGCAAGGTATACTCCATAGGCGGCAGTGACCCCGATCAGGGGTGCGCCGCGGACTTTCATGGTCCGGATTGCATCCAGGGCTTCAGCGAAAGAACGGATCGCATCGACCCGGAATTCGAAGGGCAACAGGAGCTGGTTGACGATGTGGATCCGGTCCGGGTCAACGGGGTCCGGCCAGATGGACTGGTATGGCTTCCCTCCTACATTCATAATACATCCGTAAGGCGTTCCGGCGGTACCAGCTGGTAAGCATGCAGTTCAAGATTTTGCGCGGTTTCAACGTTGGCCTTGATGTCGTCGATGAACAGGCTTTCGGAGGGGATGAGCCCGGCATCCCGGATGATGTGACGGAATATTTCCGGGTCCGGTTTCCTCAACCTGATTTCATGGGAATAATAAACCTTCTCAAAGATCTCATCCAGGTTCGGGATGCCGTGTTCCTGCATAAGCTGCCGGTTGTAGTGGACTGCGTGCAGGGCATTCGTGTTGCTTAGGAGGAAAAGGCGGAATTTTTTCCTCAGATCCAGCAGCAGCCGTATGCTGTCCTTACGGAATTCCAGGATCATGGCATTCCAGGCATCCAGGATTTCCGCTTCGGATACATGGTCTCCGGATACCTCCCTGACCCGGTCCATGAATTCCCAGGTGTCCAGCATTCCGATTTCAAAATCCAGGAAGAAGGGGTATTTCGACAGGATGATGTCTGAATTCTGAAGCGGGGGAAAACCGAGTGCATGGAAGGCCCTGATGGTCCTGTCCACATCGATTTCGAGGATCACACCGCCCAGATCCAGGATGATGTTGCGTATGCCCCTCAGGTCAATCATGCCAGTCCCCCGATCTTTTAATCAGTTCAACCAGTTCCCGGACCGCCTCTTGAGCCGGGATGTTTTTTTTCACCGCATCCTTTCCCCGATACAGGGTAATTTTTCCCTTTCCCGATCCCACATAGCCATAGTCCGCATCTGCCATTTCGCCCGGACCGTTCACGACGCATCCCATGACCGCGATCTTCAGATGCTTCAGGTGGGAGGTGGCCGCTTTCACCCCGGCAAGGGTTTCCTGTATGGGGAACAGGGTCCGGGCGCAGGACGGGCACGCTATGTATTCGGTCTCACTCATGCGCGCCCGGCTGGCCTGGAGGATCTTAAAAGCGGTTGTATCTGCTGTGGATCCGCCGTCAAAAGCATGGTCTAGCCAGACGCCGTCTGCATAACCGTCGATGAAATACCGGGCCAGTTCCACCGTGGCCCGGATGCGGAACATTTCCCCGTCGGTGTCACGGTAGGCTGCGTGGACCAGCAAGGGACAGGCAAGATCTTTTTCTCCGGCAAGTTCGAGGAATGCCTGCCGGTCACCGGCATTCCCCTCGTGCATAAAGACCAGGCAGAAAGGCAGGTCCGTTTCTTTCAGTGAGGATAGGGCCCTTGGGACTTCCCCCGGCCTTACCAGGATGAAGTTCAGCCTGCCGGATGCCTTTTGCCGGGAAAGAAAGCCCGGCAGGTCAAACAGCGGGAAAAATTCATTTTCGGGATATTCATCGAGCATCCAAGCTTCGGCATTGAGTATGCAGGGCTTCCCGGGCGGAAGTCCACGGACCAACCTGTGGTCCGGCACAAAAAGGAAGTCCGGTTCAGGGACGTTCTTTTGGCCCTTGGATTCCGGACCGTCATGAAGCCTTGTGACCACGACGGGTACCTGACCGCCGCCGATCATCCCGTATTTTTTCGAGTTTCGTCTAGTGTAAGAGGTTAAACCATGCGGGTCCGGCTTGTTGCGGTCCCCCCCGGAAGCATCCAGTATCATTCCGGCCACGGGTATTTCGAATTCCGGTTCCTCGGTCAGGGAAACCCGGATGGTGTCACCGATCCCCTCCCCGAGCAGGGTTCCGATGCCTGCGGCCGAGCGGATTCGCCCCTCTTCCCCCTCCCCGGCTTCCGTCACGCCCAG
>CAYOPZ010000005.1:0-112168 GCA_964406005.1 uncultured Bacteroidaceae bacterium | reverse complement strand
CTCCGGGTTATGAAGACAATACGGAAGACTACCCGGTATTGTACCTGCTTCACGGAGGAGGGGGAGATGAAGATGCCTGGACTTCACTGGGAAGGGCCAATTACATTCTCGACAACCTGATCGCCCGCGGGGAGGCAAAACCGATGATCATAGTTATGCCCAACGGCAATCCGGGTCAGACGGCTTCGATTACAGACAGGAAACCGGATACTGCAAGCGCTGCAAATATGGGGGGTATAGTTAGTTCACCGACGCAATATCCCGAGAGCCTGGTCAAGGATATAATCCCGTATATCGAGAAACATTACAGGGTGATCCCCAACAGCGCCAACCGTGCAATAGCAGGTTTGTCCATGGGATGCCTTCAGACCCAGATAGCCAGCATTCATCATCCTGAATTATTCCAGTACATAGGGTGTTTCAGCCTGGGCTTGCATTACAACGGAGCCTTTGCCGATATTACAAACACCTACCTGCTTCCTTTCTATGACAAAAACCTGGAAACGCTGAGGGCCAATTACAAGTTATACTACATCGCATGCGGCGAGAACGATTTTGTGTATGAAGGCGTGCAGGCTCTCAGGGCAAGGCTCGATGAGAGTGATTTCAAGTATGTTTATAATGAAACCTCCGGCGGCCATGAATGGGCCAACTGGAGGACTTACCTGTCGGATTTTGCCCCCAGGCTTTTCAAGTAGTGACGGTATAACAAAAAGGAAACCTGTCGCGAAGAATTGCAGGGGGTCCTTCCGGTGGTGCTGCCGGGGGAACCGGGATTTTTGGCTAATTTTGGAAGCTGTTTTCACACAGTCCCGGATATGAATGTAAGGAACTCCCCGGTCTGCAAATGGCTTACCTCTGTCGGGGCAGGCCTGGGCATTGCGCCCGAACGGCTGGAGGAGTTCGTGAAATTTGCCCTTGTGGGCGGGTCCGGGGTACTTGTGAACATGGGCTGCTTTTTCGTCCTTACACGGCCCGTAAACCTCGGTATCGAGGTTGCATCGCCCATTGCCATAGAAATCTCCATCCTGAGCAATTTTTTCCTGAACAACCTCTGGACCTTCCGCAGGCGAAAGACCGGGGTCTCCTTATTTTCGAGGATCCTGCGCTATCACATCGTAACGGGGCTGGCGGGCATTGTGAATTACCTTACCCTGTTGTTGCTTGCCAATGTGCTGGGCATGCACGACCTGGTTGCGAACCTCTGCGGCATCGCCCTTGGAACGCTGATCAACTTCTTCCTGAATTCCCTGTGGACATGGAGGGAGTGATCTCGAACCCGGTCGTGCCGCCGTTGATCCCCGGGTACAGGTAATTGGACCTGAATGAAAACATGAAGCGGTACCGCCCCGGGGTACCGGGCACCTTTAACCGTACCTCGGGCGCTTCGGCGTCCCCGGGTCCTATCTCCGTGAGAACAGGGTCTTCGATCAGCCTGCTGAATGTGAATTTCCCGTCGCTGCCGGCAAAAACCCCCACCAGGTAGGGAGGCATATCGCAGGGGCAGTCGAGGCAGACCGGGTACCGGTTCGGGTTTTCAATCCTGACCGTCACCGTCAGGGTGTCGCCGGCAGCTGCAGTGAGACGGCCTTCCGGGATGCTTATATCGAGGTTGTTGAATGAGCAATACCGCTCAATGTTGTAGTAGTATACATTGCCGAATACCGTGCTCAGGGTGTCGGTTCCCGGATTTCCCCCATAGGCCGCAAGGAACACCTTTCTTCCCTGCAACTGGTGTTCGATGTCCCAGATATCGTACTGGTTCCTCCGGTAATAGATGCTGTTCCTGGTGAATGCCGGTTTACCTGTGTAGAACCAGTAGACCGATGGGTACTGGAACTTGTTCCTGAAAACGACAGGCCTGTCTCCCGCCACTTCCTCGATCTGTTTGACCCATATTTCTTTCCGGTGGAACAACCTGGAGACATTGTCGGGCAGGGGAAGGAAATCGACCACCAGGTATGTCCTGAGCACCAGTACGACGGGGATCGTCGCGATTCCGAGGGCGTGGAGCCATTTGCGCAATTTCCCGGATTCCCGTGCCTGTGTCAGCGCCAGTATGATCATGGGAGGGAAAGCGGCCGCGGTCCAGTGGGGTTCGACATGGCCCCTGACGCTCGACAGGAGGAAGAAACCGAAGAAACCGAAGAGGTTGAATTTCAGCGCTCTTTCGAATGCATTGCCCGCCCGCCGGGAAAATGCAAGGTAAAGCATGGGGATGCCTATAAAAGGGCCTGTCACCACGACCTGGTTGCCCAGGTATTCGAGTATGTGACGGAGCTGAAAAGGAGTGCTCCGGCTGACAAGGTGGAACTCGAAGCTGGCGAAGCCGTTCCTGACCTGCCAGAGGATATGGGGGATGAAGAGGATGAGGGCAACTGCCGCGGTCATCCAGAAGGTCCTGCGGAGCAGAAGCCTCCGGTTGGAAAGGATCGTGAAGAAAAGGATAAGCAGGGCGTGGTACTTGCTGTAAAGCATGAGCGCCGCGAGGATACCCAGCGCCAGTCCCTGTATGATCCTGTCTTCCCCGAGGTATTTTTGCAGGACCAGGAAGAAAAGACAGGTGAAGAAGACAAGCGGGACATCGGGAAGGGCCATGAAACCGGCCACGTTTATATGCATCAGGCTTATGGCCGTTACGACAAGGATATAGAGGCGCAGGTCCCTTGACCTGCCGGGCAGCAGCCTGTAGATGAGGAATACGGACCCGGCCCCGAGCAGGGCCGGAAACAGCCTGACGCCCAGCTCGCTGCGGAAAAGCGCATATCCCAGCCTGACAAGGACGGCCACCATGGGAGGATGATCGAAATAGCCCCAGGCCGGGAACAGGGAATAGACCCAGTAATATGCCTCGTCGTCATGAAGCTCCGTGAAACGGGCCTGCAGCAGGTTGACCAGCAGCCAGGCGAGGCTGAACAGAAGTATGCCCCGGTTCTCCTTTAACTTTTTATTCATATTTTTACAGGTTGCCGGAAAGGAACCGGCCGTAGACAAAAATAGAACAATAGAACGTTGCAGGATTCTTTCATGCGAAAATCTTTTATACCGGCGGTCATATTCCTGTCGTTATCCCTTGGTGCCGGGGCCCAGGAATTGGAATGGCTGGCCGGCTTCGACGGCTTTCTCGACAACCGGGAATATTTCAGCATCGACGATCCCCAAACCATTTTCGGTTCCCGCCTTCGGCTCGAGGCGGGAGCAAGCCTTGCCGGGGTGCACCGCTTCCATGCAGGCATAGATTACCTGTATGAATTCGGTCATTACATCGATGCCAGCAAACCCGCACCTGTACTTTATTACGGGTATGACAACGGGAAGCTGAAAATGTATTTCGGCGCCTTCCCGGGGCGGGACCTGCTGGATTACCCCCTGGCCCTCCTGTCCGACACCCTCCGATACTACCGGCCGAATATAGAAGGGGCCCTGCTTGCCTGTGCCTGGAGCTGGGGAGAGGAGAATGCTTTTATCGACTGGACGTCGAGGCAGACGGATACGGCGCCGGAACGGTTTATTTTCGGATTCAGCGGGAAAGCGGTGTGGAAATTCCTTTCCCTCTCGCATCATTTCATGATGGGGCACATGGCCGGTCCCGCCGTGCCCGTGCCCGGGGAGCACCTGCGCGACAACGGGGGCTTCGATGTAAGCCTGGGCGCGGACCTGTCCGACATGGTTTTTGCTGACAGCCTCCTGCTGAGCGCCGGGGCGCTGGTCTCTGTCGACCGGATCAGAAGCGTTGATGAAGGCTTCCGTATACCGGCAGGATTTCTGGGCCGGTTCAGTGTCGTGCACAGGGGCGTAGGGCTTTCGGGTTTGTATTATGCGGGGGAGGGGCATGTATTCCTGTACGGGGACCCCTTTTACCGCCTGCGGAATTACGCCAGGCTGGATGTCTTTTTCGAGCCCCTGCGCACCGGGCCTGTCAGGATCAGGTTCGATGTGGGTTTTCATTTGGCGGAAAGCCAGGTCGATTATTCCCAGCAGGTCGCTGTTACCATGATCATGGACGGATCCCGGCCCCGGAGATGAACGGCATTTATCAAAAAATTGGGTATTTTGCCGGAACTTAATCGTTTCAGGGGTGGAAGAGGATAAATCGGCTGTAATGAGGAAACGTGCCGGGCTGACCGTCTGCCTGGTCACATACCTGACTGCGGGGCTCATGGTCTGGCTGGTATACGATGCCGTTTCCGTATTCCATCCGGTCGTTGTTGTCCTGGTGCTGGATGTCCTGGCGGCGGTCACCGTATTCCTGTTCAGCCTGGGGTTCAACAATTCAAGCCTCTATGACCCGTACTGGTCCCTGGCTCCCCCGGTCATTGTTTTCTACTGGGCGTCGCAGCAATCATTCGATTTTACACTGCTTCAATGGATCGTCCTCTCGCTGGTGCTGCTGTGGTCCCTCCGGCTCACCGTGAACTGCCTGGTCCGCTGGGGCGGGATCGGGGACGAGGACTGGCGCTATACTGCCCTGAGGTTCAAGTACCGGAAACATTACTGGGCGGTGAGCCTTTTCGGAACACATCTTTTCCCGGCGGTGGTGGTGCTGCTGGCCTGCCTTTCCGTTTACCCCGCACTGGTCCTGGGCGACGGAAGAATGGGGGTGATGGAATGGATCGCGGCTGCCGTCACCCTTTCGGCTGTTGTGATCGAGGGGGTTGCCGATCTGCAGCTCCGGAGGTATATATGCGACAAAAGCAAATGCGATTTTTTATGCACGGGCCTCTGGAAATACAGCCGTCACCCCAATTATTTCGGGGAGGTGCTTTTCTGGACAGGCCTGTTCCTGTTCTCGACCGGGACGCCGGAAGTATACTGGTGGATCCTTCCCGGCCCGGTCATCGTGATCCTGATGTTCCATGCCGTCAGCATACCCATGATCGACAAGCGCATGCTGAGGAGGAAAACGGGGTACAGGGATTACATGAAACGGACTTCCGCCCTGGTTCCCCGGATGCCCCGCAGGAGGCTGCCCGGATCGGAAATCCGCTTAAAATGATTCCCGGAACGGGTCTTCGCCCCCGAGCCATTTCCGGAAAACCTGCCTGTCTGCAAACGCTTTGCAGAGGAAAGATTCCATCAGCCATTCCGATACGTGAAGCCTTTTCTGTGCCAGTGCGCTCCGGATGCCTTCGTTGAGCAGGCGCCCTGCCCGGAGGGGAAATTCATACAGCGAGGGGTTTTCCTGCCCGCCGGGGTTTTCATACTGGCGCCTGCAGCTCCCCGCATCCATGGAAAGGAAGATCCTGCAGGCCATGGGCCTTGCGGGATAGATCAGGCAGCTCTTGTTTTCCAGGAAGGGGCAGGGATGCATGAAACGGAGGAACTCCCCGGCTTCCATGCCACGGGTCAGGCGGTCCTTTTTCAGGGCCTTTTCCCTGATCGCCGCCTTTTGCCCCGGGCCGAGCCCGTTTTCCATCCATGAGAATATGTACAGCACTTCATGGGTGGATACAAGGACCGCCTGGGAACAGCACCAGGAACAGTTTTTCCTGCAGTCGATCCTGAGCCCCTCCCTGCTGCATCTCCTCCGGAAAGAGCGAATGAGCCCGTCAATGGACGCATAGGCGGATTTCATAATTTCGATGAGGGCCTGTTTCAGGGGATTTTCCCCGAGCATACGGGCGGCAAGCCTGTAACCGTCGTTGAAAAAAATGTTGTCAATGTCCCTATGGTCCGTTATGTCCTTCATTTCTTCCGGAATAAGGGAGAAACGGTCTTTATCTCAGGGCGGCCTTTGTAAAAAGGTATTCGGGAATGTCCGCGTCGAATTCTATGGATTCTATGATGAATTCGGTCCCGTCGCCTTTTTTCAGCATGTCCTTGAAGACCATCCTGCCGGGGTACCAGCGGTTATCGATCCGTTGGATGTCAAACAGTTCGAAGCGCTTCAGCAGTTTACCGCTCTTGGCGTACAGTTCTTCCCTCAGCGGGATGTACCTTTCCGAATCCACCCATGTCTTCCTGACCTGGTAGGCTACATCCGAAGACAGGGCATTCAGTTCAACGATCCAGCAGGAACGGTCCCGGAGGGTATCCTGGCCGATCACGACGGCATCGTATTCTTCAGACATTTTCGCATCGTCCATCATGTCCTCGTACGACAGGTCGGAGCCCATCACGGACTGCCTGAGCATATGCCCGGAGATCTGGATGGTCCTGTCGGTGGAGGGGGAGTAGATCCACAGGGCGTCCTCAAGCTTCAGCATTTTCGTGCCCTGCTCCCTGGGGGGCGAAAGATATTCCGTGAATGCCTTCCGGTCGCCCACCGACCATGATTTGGCTTCGATGGTGCGTGAGGCCCTGGGGCTGTGGATCACCATTCTGGAGGTAACGATCCGGTTCTCGGAAGACATGTTCCGGTCTATGCGGTCCATGACCTCCTGCCCGGAGGGGTACTGGGCGTTCAGCATGCCGAAGCATGGCAGCAGCAATACGATTATCTTTTTCATGGCCATTCCTGTTTTTTAAGTTTCCAGTTCCTTGAACAACTGGGCCGTTTTTCTTTTGTAGATGCCTATCCCGGAAAGCATGGTCCCCAGCGTGGATGAGAAAAGCCCCGGGATAAAGCCTATATAATAAGCCTGAGGCACGATCCTGGCATGAAATTCTCCCGGCATCATCATGGTGGCCCCTTTCATCATGCTTCCGATATCTATTCCTTTCTCCTGCATCCAGTATGCAAATAACAATCCAATTATGGTGCCAAAGGCCGAACCCAGCACCCCGACCGCAACCGACTCATAGACCATGCTTTTATATATATGTCCTTTTGCCTCACCGATGGCAAGCCTTACCCCGACCTCCCCGTAGCGCCGCAGACCGCCTATGAGCCCGGTATTCCAAAGTACAATGGACATGGCGGTCACGAAAATGAGTACGAGAATGAAAGACAGGGAATCCACCATTTCAAGGTAACCTCCCAGGAACTCATCCTGCTCGGAAAGTTTCAGCATAACGGGTGAATACTCATCCCCCGGATCGGAGTACCTGTCGTTGAAGCTGGCACATACCGCATCCGCCTCTTCCCCTGAATAGTGGCCGCCCGGCAGGTATCCGAGGATCTCGCCCGCTGCATCCTGCATGTCAAGGGCCGCCCGGGCATCCGAGATATCCACGATGATTGCCCCTTTGTCCATGACGGACACTCCGAACCTGATGGTCCCGGCAATCGTGAAATTATAGATACTCATGCTTCCGTACATGGTTGACCCCATCAGCGTGACCTGATCGCCGGGGACGACGTCGAGATTCCGGGCAAATTCATCGCCGATCAGGATTTCTCCCGGGCTGTCCGGCAGGCCGCCCCTTACCAGGATGTTGTCAAGGTTCAGGCGCCCGGGTTCCCTGCTGCCCGGAGTAAGCAGGTCCGCGGCAATGGCCATGGTGGGACCCTGGGATCGGGTTTCCCCGTTTTCATCAGGCACATCCAGCAATCCCCCGAATTGTGTCCGGAGCACCCATTCCATATCCGGATAATCCTTTTCAACCTGTTCCAGCAGTTCATCAACGTTTGTCAATGCCAGGTCAACGGGTTTCTGGCTCAGGTTTTCAGCATAGGCGCGGGACATGATCTTTACATGGCCGCTGGAAAACCTGGCGCTGAAATCGGCAAAATCCCCCATGATCCCGGTAAGGTAACAAACCAGAAAGACCGTAAGCATGACACCTGCCGCCACAACAATGGCAGGCAGGAGACTTCTCTGCCGGTCTCTCAATAATCCTTTGAACAGAAATTGTATCATTGCAGTTTTCCTTTAATGGCTTCGGTCGGATTCATTTTGGATATCTTTCGCGAGGGCAGATAACTGACCACGGTCGTGGTAATAATGACAAGCAGCATGACAGAGAGGATCAGCCCTATGCTGTAGGCCGGATAGATTTTCTCGGCAATGGGCAGGCCCATTGTATCCGAACCCGCCGGCAGGGAATATCCTGTTCTGGCCATCCAGTATAAAAAGGGTATCCCCGGCAGGGCACCCAGGATGGCTGCCAAAACGGCATGCATGGCGCCTTCCACGGTGAACAGCCTTATGACCTGTCCGCGTGTCATGCCCATTGCCATATATGTGCCTATTTCCTTCTGCCTCCTGAAGATCGAAAGCACCTGCGTGTCGAATATGGCAAGCATGGCAAGGAGCATCAGTATGATATAAAACACCGATCCGCCGATTTTTTTCATTCTGATCATATCGTTCATATCCTGAAGCAGATAGTCATGATCCCTCAGTATCCATCCGTCTTCTTCGATCGTCGTGGTATAATCCTGGTCCAGTACAAGCAGCGTGGCTTCCCCCGGCATCTGGGTCATTTCCTGCAGGGCTTCAATCGGGATCCATATCTGTCCGTTATCCACGGCCGGCACAGTGGTTTTAAACACGTCTGCGATGAACAGTTCGGTGGCATCGAACGTTCCGTCCACATCCCGCCAGCGAACCGTGGCATAATCCCCCGTCGTCAGCTTTGAATCCCTGGCCATGGCCGTCCCGATAATGGCCGGTATATTGTCTCCTTCACTCAGCAGCTTGTCTGTCGGCAGCATGGATACCTGCTGGCCGGGGTCAATTCCCTTCAGCAGGACACTCATGATCCTTCCTTCCGGATAGATGGAAGCCTGCGTCACAAGGATGGGAGCCATATTCCCTTTTTCAATCTCCTCCTCAAAGGCAGGGGGTATGGCCCTGTGGCTTTCCTCAAGGGTAAAGGGATCAAAAGGATCGTAATTTTCCGACCAGATCTGGCCCCCTCCTATTTCCCATGCGATCATGTCCCTTACGGCCATCCTGTTCCAACCGTCGATGACCGCGTATTGCCAGATGATCAGGATCAGGATTAAGGCAAGCACAAATACGCTCAGCCAGGTCCTCAGACCTGCCCCGATGAGATTTCGCAATGCGAGTTTTATTGATGTCATGATTTTATTTCTTTTTTATTTCGTCTTTTGCAACCTTCCCGTCCTCCAGGGTGATCTGCCGTTTCAGGTAGCGGATCACCTTTTCATCGTGGGTGGCGAAGATGAAGGTGGTCTTGAGTTCCCGGTTGAGGTTCTCCATGGTCTGCAGGATGTGGTGGGAATTTTTTGCATCGAGGTTGGCGGTGGGCTCGTCGGCCAGAACCAGTTCCGGTTTTTTTACCATGGCCCTGGCGATGGCCACCCGCTGGCATTCTCCGCCGGAAAGCTGTGCCGGACGCGACCTGACCTTGTCGGTAAGCCCGACCCACTCCAGGGCGTCCGTGACGGCCCGCTTCCTTTCGCCGGCCGACATATTGAGCAGGAGCAGCGGGAATTCCACATTCTCGAAGACAGTATAGACCGGCAACAGGTTGTAGGTCTGAAAGATAAAGCCGAGGTGCTGCTTGCGCAGCTTGGCGGCTTCCTTCTGCGACAGGCTGCTCACCTTCCGCCCGATCACCGTTGCACTTCCCTCACTGGGTACATCGAGCGATCCGATGATGTTCAGCAGGGTTGTCTTGCCCGACCCGCTGGGTCCGACGATGCCCGTAAACTCGCCTGTACCGAAGGCCAGGTCGATCCCGTCCAGGGCGGTGAAATGGCTTCCCCCGATGGGGAACCGCTTTACGAGCCCCTTGATTTGTACGATCTCGTTGTTTTCCATCATAATCAAGTTATTGTTATTAAATCACTAAATAAGAAAGCGCCGCTGCAAATATTGCTACGCAACATTCAAAGGCGGCTTATTTCTTATTTAGTGATTGTATACTGCCATAAATTGCAATCCCTTGCCTCCGTACAGGCTGGCTCCTTCCATGCTGTTGTAAATGTCAAACTGAGACGGATTCATGAATCCCATAATGTAAAAGCTCCACCTGTCGAACGACAGGGACCAGTTAATAAAGTTATAGATATTATTGTTTTCCCAGTCATAAAAAAGGATCCCGCTCAGGCTGCCGACGATGGAAAGGGAATAATTGAAAGACAGGGCTGAGAAAACAATGTTTTCCCCGCCGGTCAAAGGACTCCCGGAAGACCCGAAGGTCACAGTTTCTGCAGTTACGTTCAATCCGTTCCCCAGTGGGAAGGTATAATCCATCCCCGCATTGAACATCCGCTGCCAGGTGCGTTCCGGGAGGTGTATCTCCTGGTGGATCAGCACCGCTTCGAACCAGAGTCCCGGCCCGATGTCGAATTTTCCGTCGAGGGCCAGGCGTTTTTCCCTGACATGCATCTGTTCGCCGGGAGGTATGCTGTAAACCCTGCCGGCATCGGCCATCCTGTAGTGAAAGGTTGTTCCGAGCTCTCCGCGGGCGACCGGTACCTGTATCCGACCCCCGAATTCGGGCCGGGTCTTTACGGAGGGAACCCTCTCCCATCCCTTCAGCCTGTCGTTGCCGTACAGTGCCCATATCCAGACGTTCGCATTGTTCAGGAAGTAAACTCTTCCCAGCAGGGCATATACCCCGTCGGTCAGCTGCAGGGGGTCGCGGGGATCTATGCGGTCGAACCACATCAGCGGACGAAGCATGGCGGCAGACCCGAAATTGATCTTCTGGAGCCCGGCGCGAAGCTCGTACCGGTCGCCCGAAACCTTCATCCATACCCTGTAGGGTTTGATCCTGCCGTCCCAGACGATGCTGTCTGCAGACCAGTACGATCCCGATCCGAATGCATTCAGGGAAAGCTTCGCTTCGAAGTCATATTTTTCATTAAGGGGTGAGCCGAACGTCCATCCGGGGATGTAGCGCAATCCCGCCTGCCCCCTCCAGGCGTCCATCCTGCCGGCGAGACCCCAGCCTATGGCCTGTCCCCTGATCCCCGGCTCCCGGGCACTGCCCTCCGGGGTTGGGATCATGCAGCCGGAAAGGGCAAGGATTATAATGCTTTTTTTCATTCCGAACTTGCCGTCTACTGGGAATTTTTCTTATTCCTGGGCATGACCCCGTAGAGAAAGAAACCGAACAACTCCACGGCGAGTTCCTGGGGACTGTCGTACAGCTTCAGCAGTTCTTCATCATGTGCCATGTCAGTTACCCGGTTTAAAAAATACAGTATGAATTCGGGTTTGATATCCTGCCTGATATCGCCCCGCTTCTGGGCGATGGCCAGATCGGCCATAAAGGTCCGGAATATCTCCCCTGATGTCCGTACCAGGTATTCCGAAAGCTCCGGATCGGCATGAAGCAGGTAATCGCCATAGAACTCGAGGCTCATCTCGCGGGTTTGATCCCTTTTCAGTTCAAGAAGGCCTTTGATTTTCTCTTCATAGGGGATGTCCCGCTCCATGATGTTCCTGTATTTTGCCATGGATTCCTCGCCGAACCTTGTCAGGATTCTTTTTACCAGCTCTGTCTTGTTCCTGAAATGCTTGTAGAAGGTCATCTTGCTCACTCCGGCTTCCCTGCAGATCTCCTCAACGGTCACACGTTTGATCCCGTATTTCCAGAACAGGTTTTTGCCTGTGCGGATGATCTGCTCAAGCTTTTGATTTTCAGCATTTTTTTTCGAATCGAGGAACATACGTATTAATATTTAACTTACGAATAACGTACAAATATACAAAATACGTATAAAAAAAGCAAATTATTCTGAATTTTGCAATAATTATTATATATGCGGGAAAATCGTAAAGATCAATCTTTGATATCCGGGATCCCGATGACCGGCCCGCTGTCGAGATCCATCATGCAGTTGACAAGGCGGGCCTGCCGGAACCGGCCGAGGTCTTCGACGCCTGTCCGCCGTTCCGTGATCCGTCCCTCTTCCAGCAGGAACTGCCTCATGGTGCCGTTCAGGAGGGGGGTGTCGGGGGTGATCCAGGTTCCCTCCCCGGTCTGGAATACGATGTTGGAGAAGGAGGTGTCCGAGATGCAGGCGTTTTTCACGATCAGGATGTCATCGCAGTCCCCTTTCCGGGAAAGCAGGTCTTCAAGGCGCCTGCGGTCGGCATATTTGTAACTGTAATCGATCCGGTCGTCGTATACCAGTTTCAGGCTGTCCACCACCCTTGGCAGGTGGGGGAGAATCCTGACATCCCTGATACTGTCGTCATAGAGGATCCTGCATTTGAAAACGCCCATGCCCATACCCGCCGGGATACTGATGATATTCCTGACATCCAGGTCCGATGCGATCCCGAAAAGTTCTTTCCTTGCCCGGTTCATCCGCCGGTTGTGGAAATCCGCGTTTCGCACCCCCCTGTCTTCTATTCGTATGGTCTCAAGCAATAGGGACATAGATCTTGTCTATCATTTCACGGTATTCCTTTTCCGGATCGCTCATGTGGGTGATGCCGCCTCCGCTCCTGAATATCATCCGGCCGTCCTTTTTTTCAATATAGCGGATCATGACCGCAGAGTCGAAGTCCCTTCCGTCATAATATCCCATGATCCCGGTGTAATATCCTCTCGGCCCCTTTTCCGCTTCCCGGATGATCCTCAGGGTTTCCCGCTTGGGCGCTCCGCTGACGGAGCCGGGGGGAAGCATGGAAAACAGGATCTCACCCAGGGCGGATTCATAGCCTTCCGGCAGATCGCCGGAGATCTCGGAACTCACCTGAAGAAGGGTTTTATGGCTTGTTTCGATCGTATCTGTATACCTGAACCTGGTGACCCTGACATTGCGGGCATGGATGCTCAGGTCATTACGGATCAGGTCCACTATGGTGGCATGCTCGGCCCTTTCTTTTTCATCGGCCAGTATGATTTGCCGGGCACCGGGAAGGTCTGCGTCAATGGTGCCTTTCATCGGATGGGAAAAGATCTTCCCTCCCCGGATCCGCACGAATGTTTCGGGAGAGAACACAACGAACCCGTCGCGGAAAAGCAATTTGTACTTTGCCCGGCTGAAGCGATATATGCTTTCCAGGTCGAGGTCCGTCCGGATTTCTGCAGGGAACGTCAGGTTCGCCAGATAGGTGTTCCCGACCAGGGCGTTGTCCCTTACCAGGCTGTATGCCCTGCAGTAATCGGCATATTCCACCGGGTCTGCCCGGAATACGAAAGTTTGCGGTGCGCGGGCATTTTTGCCCGGGAGGGATCCGGCAGAATCTTTCCGGCCGGACAGGGCGGGCGTTTCGAACCGTATATCCCCGGGCAGTCCGGCCATGGGGAACAGCAGGGGATTCCGCATTTCGAAATCGACGAGAAGCAGGAAAGGGACGCGGTTTTCGGCAAATTCATTTATGTTCCGTATGATATCCCCGGTCATTGTGGCATATGAAAAAAGACGGGATGAAAGTACACATCCCGGCAGGAAATTAAAAATATGCTTTAATTTAAGCTCCGGATTTAATATTTTTATTTGTTATGGTTAAAACCGCTCAGGTATGAAGAAACAGATCCGTATACTCTGCAACACCTCCAGCTATAATCACGATGAATACCCGTCGTCCGTTGTCCTTATCAAGAACCCCCATCACAGGAGGCTGACCGGGGAGGAATTGAAAGCGTTGATCAGGAAGCATGACCCGGTAGGGATTATCGCCGGGCTGGAACCCATTACAGAGGAGGTGCTCGAAGAGGCATGGAGCCTCAGGGTGATTTCGCGCTGCGGCGTGGACCTTGAGACCATAGATGTGAAAGCGGCCAGGAAAAAGGATATTCTGGTAACACGGACACACCTGGCGCCGGACATTCCCGCTGCCGAACTTGCCCTTGCCGTGATCCTGTCGCTTGTCAGGCAGCTTCGGCAGCTCGACGACCTGGTCAGGAGCGGCAGATGGGAAAGAAGGGTCACGGGGCTGCTGCGGGGGAAGACGGTAGGCATAATCGGATGCGGTCTGCTGGGCACCCGTGTGAGCTGCCTGCTTTCAGCGTTCGAGTGCAACCTGATCGGTTATGATCCGGCCGTTAAGAAGCATGCATGCTGTGAAATGGTCAGCCTCGATTTCCTGCTGGGGAACTCGGACATCATCACACTGCATATGCCCCTGCGGAAGGAAAACTATCATATTATCGGCGCTGCGGAAATCTCAGGAATGAAAGACGGGGCCATCCTGGTGAATACCTCCAGGCCCGGGCTGGTCGACGAGGATGCCCTGGAGGATGCGCTGGAGACCGGAAAACTGGGAGGCGCGGCGCTGGATGTATTCGAAGAAGAACCCTACAGGGGACCGCTTATCAGATTCAGGGAGAACACCATCCTGACACCGCACATCGGCTCACATGCCGGAACCTACCGTTTTGACATCGAGAAGGAGGCCATGGACAATCTTATGGAGGGCCTTAAAAAGCAGGGTGTGGAGTTTTAGGATTTCAGGGAAGAAATGTCGAGGCGGTCGAAACCGCTCAGCATGTCATGGATCTTTGATGCAATGGCAGATACGCCTCCCCTGACGTCGGATTCGATGTTCAGGGGCATCACCGGGTCGTGGAGCGACATCCTGATCAGGAACCAGCCTTTTTCTCCGGGAGCGGCACACCGCACCCTGATCCCTTCATAATTGGGTTCGACAGTCTTCCAGCCCGGCCGGCCGGGGATCATCCCTGCAAGCCGGTTCATGACGTGGCCGGCGTAACCGGTAAAGTCCCCGCCTTTAATGGAGAAGCGGAATTCACCGCTTTCGACGGGCCTTTCCAGGTTTTTGATCAGTCCGGTCAGCTCTTCCTTCCTTTCCCCGAGTTCAGCCATTTTCACAAGGAGCCTGGCCACCAGGTAAGCGCCGTCGTCCAGGAAGTGGTTTTCCCGAAGCGCTGCATGTCCCGAGGTCTCGATGGCCAGCCAGGACTGTTTTCCTTCCCGGTTGAGGCGTTCGGCCTCATTGATGACGTTCCGGTAGCCCCGCCTGAAGCGGTGGTGTATCCCGCCCAGACCATCCTCGATAAACCGGGTCAGCCCGTCGGATGTAATGGAATCCGTGACTATGGTGGTTCCCGGGTGTTCTTCGAGAACGATCACCGAGATCAGGGCGATCAGTTCATTCCTGTTCACGGGATTCCCGTTCCGGTCCACGACGGCGGCCCTGTCTACATCCGTGTCAAAGATGATGCCCAGGTCCGCTTTTTCACGCCTCACCGCTTCACATAAGCAGGCCATGGCCTCCGGGTCTTCCGGGTTGGGGGAATGGTTCGGGAAGCGCCCGTCGGGCTCGAGGTACTGGCTGCCCGTGATGTCCGCGCCCAGGGGGAGAAGGACTTTCCCTGCAAAGAATCCCCCGGCCCCGTTCCCCGCATCCACGATGATCTTCAATCCCTGCAGCGGGGCGGTTTTTTCTCCCCGGGATCCCGTACCCTTTCTGATGACATCGGCCAGGAAACCGGCATACCCGGAAGTGAAATCAATCTGCGTGATCCTTCCCTTCACGGGTGACGGGGTAAAAGAATCCCCGGATGCCATTTCCAGGATTTCGGTAATGTCCTTTTTATCGACACCCCCCCTGCGTGTAAAGAATTTCATTCCGTTGCGGTTGAACGGCAGGTGGCTTGCCGTAAGCATAACCGCGGCATCCGCATCCGGCTCTTCCATGACCGTGGTCATGAACATGGCGGGAGTGGAAGTCATGCCGCAGTCGAAAACCTGCATTCCCCGGTCGGTAAGCCCCCCGGTAACGGCCTTTTTCAGAGACGGCCCCGTGATCCTGGAATCCATTCCGACGGCAACCCGCCTGTTTGCATTTCCTTTTGATTTCAGCCATTCTGCGAATGAGCGGCCGAGGCTCCCGGCCACCTGCGGAGACAGGTTTACCTCTTCACCGGGGATCCCGCGAAGGGCCACCCCCCTGATGTCCGAACCGTTCTGTAGTTTCAACCAGTCCATACCGGCCTTTCCCTAAAGATCGAAATTCATTTCCTATTGAATATATGGAAAAAATTTCAGAACTTGTTCCAAATCGGACATTACTGTTGAGTGTTGCCTTCGAAATTAATTCTTTACACTGGAAAATAGGGGTATCGTGCTTGTATTTCGTATATTAATTTTTAATACAATAATTTCTCTTAGAAAAACCTGTGGGCCTGCGAGTGCCCATCCGGCGAACCCGGTGCCGGTGGATCCCGGATAGGGCTCATTGCATAATGCGTCATCAGGTTCCAGTCCATGCCAGCAACGGAAAACGACATGGAAAAACGGATAATGCTTGGGCTGAAGAACAGCGAAACCCGGGCATTCGATGAAGCCTACCGGCTTTATTCAGGAAAGCTGTACCATTTCGCTTTTTCATTTTTAAAGAACCGGGCAGATGCAGAGGGAATCGTTCAGGAAGTATTTCTCAGGGTATGGGAAAACCGTGAAAAGATAAATGTATCCCGTTCCTTCAAGGCTTTTTTATTTACGATCGGCTACAACCTTACCATTGACAGGTTCCGGGAACGTGTAAAACAAAGGGAGTATGTGAATTTTCTCAGGAAGAATGCAAGCGGTTTTGAATCTGAAACAGGCAACAGGGTTGATTTCAACAACCTGGATGAATTGTACAGGAAAGCTGTTGAACTCCTTCCTCCCCGGCAAAGAATGATATATAAAATGCACCGTTTCGACGGGCTTACCTACGCGGGAATAGCCGGCGAACTTCAGATTTCCGTCAAAACCGTCGAAAACCATATGGCCGGTGCACTGAAGTTTCTCAGGAAAAAAATAGGACCGGACGTTCTCATTGAGATTTGATATGCGGGTGTATGATCAGCAGTGCGCAGCTCAGCAATTGTCAGAGATTTTTGTGCAGCGTATAGGGGAATGGGACCGGTTTTGCGTATTATATGAAATCCCGGTAAGTAATATGCACTTGCATTTGAACCAATTCAGGGATTTTATGTGAAATGATCAAGTCTCATTGTGTTAGTGGTTAAGGCAAGAGGCTGTCCCCGCACCGGGGACAGCCTCCCTGCCGTCTTTTCAATAATGGCATGAAAGAAGAATCGATAAACAAAAAAGAAGTTATCAGGCGATTCATTGAGAACAAGTATTCACAGGAAGACATTGCACACCTGGTCAGGTGGATCGATGATCCCGGGTCGGATCGATCGCTTAAAAACGCATTTCAGGATTACTGGTATCATCATTCCGATGATACCAGTGATACCGGGAACGATGCATATATGGAAAAGATGCTTGACAGGCTCCATCACAGGATAAACCTGTCCGGGGACCACCCGGTGTCTGGCGGACATTCGGCACGAACATGGAGAATCCGGTCCGCCTCCTTGAAGGTCTTTAACAGGGTAGCAGCAATTATGTTTTTCCCGTTGTTGATCGTCAGCCTGTGCTATTTTCTGCGGAATGTACCCTATTTAACCGGGAATAAGCTTACGAATACCGAAATAATATATGCACCCCTGGGCACCAGGGTCGGCTTCGACCTGCCTGACGGGTCACATACCTGGTTAAATCATGGTTCGGAAATCAGGTATTCACTGCAACCCGGGAGGAACACAAGAGAAGTGTATCTGACAGGTGAAGCTTATTTCGATGTAAAGGAAGACCCGGAACACCCTTTTGTTGTGAATACCCACGGCGTCAATGTTTATGCGGTCGGAACAAGTTTCAATGTCATGGCTTATGAGGACGATCCCAGCATTGAGGTGACACTGGTGGACGGAAAAGTGGACCTGTACGGCTATAAAAAGGACGGGAAAAAAGAAAGGATTACCGAAATGATACCGGGCGACCATGTGGTCATTGACCACACAACCAGGAAGGTGATACGGTCGAGCGGCGAGACGAATACCTATATAGCCTGGAAACAGGGAAGGCTGATCCTCAGGGATGATCCGATGGATATCATCGTAGACAAGCTTGAAAAATGGTATAATGTGGATATCGAGATACTCGATCCTCAATTAATAAATTATCCGTTTACCGGAACTTTCACGGACGAAACCCTGCCGCAGGTCCTGAATCTTCTGTCCATTGCAGTACCGCTGGAATACACGATATTTCCGGGGGTCAGGCAGAGAGACGACACCTTCACAAAAAGCAGGGTGGTTTTACGGCTTAAGAAATAAGTAAGAATGATGAATGATTATAGACACTTAACCCGAATATCAACCTTAACCGATTGCCTATGAAGAATCCTTAGAATACTGAAAAACGGGAAAGTGCGCCAACACTTTCCCGGTGATCAAGAACCAAAACACAAGTTTACACGATTTGTATCAGAACGGTAAAGTATGTTTAATCCTTTAATCAAGCTAAAAATATGAAAAAAAAACCACTATGGTTAAGATCATTTTGTGAAATATGGTCTTCCAAAACATTTAAAGCCATGAGACACTCACTTTTTATTATGCTGATTACAATAAACTGTGCGTTGGCGAACGACGGTTATTCACAATCGGCCAGAGTTTCTCTAGATCTGGAGAATGCCACTGTAAAACAGGTTCTGAATGAGATAGAGAACAAAAGCGAGTTCTGGTTTCTTTACAGCAGCAAATTGATTGACGTGGAACGCAAAGTGGACATAAACGCTGACAATTCACCGATCAATGAAATACTTGCTGCCCTTTTTAACAGTTCGGACGTGGAATATGTTACCCTTAACCGTCAGATTGTTCTGTCACCGGTCAAATACCCGGCCCGGGAAGCTGTCGCCAATCAGCAAAAACAGAGGGTCGAGATGACTGAGAAACTTTCACGGATTCCTTCTGTAACCGTCAGGGTTTTACAACCCATAACCATTACCGGTACGGTAACCGATGAAAGCGGAGTTCCGCTTCCCGGGGTTTATGTGGTGGTTAAGGGTACGACAAGCGGTGCCATGACAGATACGGATGGCAACTACAGCATTCCGGTGGAAGGACCCGATGCAATTCTCGTATTTTCCTTCGTAAGTATGGTCAACCAGGAAATACGGGTCGGCAGCCAGACCCGGATCGACGTTACCATGGAAACTGAACTCACGGAACTGTCGACCGTGGTCGTGACCGGGTATTCGTCGGAAGCGAAGAAGGACATTATCGGTTCCGTTGCGGTCGTGAACACCGAGGAGATGCTTACCACCGCTTCCGGAGGCCTTGAGACGCAGTTGCAGGGAAGGGTCGCCGGAGTTTCCGTAAGTACCGACGGTACTCCCGGCGGTTCCGCCAAGGTCCGTGTACGCGGCTTCGGCTCCTTTTCCGGGTCGGACCCCCTGTATATCATCGACGGGGTGCCCGGAAGCATAGACCGGATCAACTCCAATGACATCGAATCGGTCCAGTTTCTGAAAGATGCCGCCTCCGCTTCCGTGTACGGGGCCCGTGCCGCAAACGGTGTGGTGATCATCACCACCAGGCAGGGAAAAGCGGGCGAGACAAAGGTCAACTTTGATGCATATTACGGCAGTAACTATTACAGTCCTAACGACTTCCCGGACCTGCTGAACGCCCAGGAATACGGCGAAATGTACTGGAAGGCCATGGCAGGGGCCGGAAGGAGCCCGGGGGATGCGGACTGGAAGCACGACCAGTACGGCACCGGTGCATCACCGGTCATACCCGAATATATTCTGGTTAACGACTACGGCAACAGGATAGGCGGAGCGGCACTCGAAGCCTTGAGAACCAGCGATCCCGCTCTTTTTGACCAGTATACAAACCCCGACAATTATGATTTCGCGACGCATCAGATCGTAAAATCTTCCGATACGGACTGGTTTGACGAAGTGTTCAACCCCGCTCCCATACAGAACTATAACCTGAGCGTAAGCGGAGGGTCCGACCGGGGTACCTTCATGGTGGGACTGAACTATTTCGACCAGGAAAGCACGGCCGACAAGTACAGCTATTTTACACGTTATTCGGTCCGTGCCAACTCCATGTTCAATATCCGCCAGAAGATCAGGGTCGGAGAGAACTTGCAGGTATCCTACAGGGAAAACAGGAGCGTTTCCGCGACTTCCGCTGCCTGGACCTTCCATCCGCTGATTCCCGTGTATGACATCATGGGAAATCCTGCAAGCAGTGCCGCGCCTAACCTCGTTGCAGTCGGTGACACCGGCCGCAACCCTGTAACGGAACCCTGGAGGAACAGGTTCGACGGAACCAGCACATGGGGTATTTTCGGCAATGTCTTCCTTGAAGCGGACCTGTTCAGGGGTCTTACCGCCAAGACTTCCTTCGGCACCGATTATTTCACTTCCGCCGCGAAGAACCTTTCGCAGATAACGCACGAGCATTACGAGAACGCCACAAGCAATTCCCTGGCCTGGAACTGGAGAAACGGGAACACCTGGACCTGGACCAATACCCTGAATTATGCCCAGACGTTCGGCAACCATACTTTTAAAGTGCTGCTGGGCACGGAAGCCGTTTCGTCATTATCACAAAACGTCGGCGCCACGAGGGCGGATTTTACAATTCAGGATGATCCGGATTTCCTGATCATCAATGCAGGTATCGGAACACAGACAAACTCAGGCAGCTTTTCGCGAAACACGCTGTATTCACTCTTCGGCCGGCTCGATTATTCCTATGCCGACAGGTACATCATCAATGGTACCGTAAGAAGGGACGAATCCTCGAAATTCGGAATCAATGAGCGTACGGGTTATTTCCCGGCCGCCGCCATAGGATGGCGCATCTCTTCGGAGAGTTTCATGCAGAACTTCAACTGGCTTACCGACCTGAAACTGCGTGCAAGCTGGGGGATCATAGGGAACCAGACCGGGCTGGCCAATGAGAACCAGTTCTCGACATTTACTTCAAACCTGGCTCAATCCTACCCGATCCAGGGCCTTAATAACAGTATAGCAACCAGCTATACCCTGAGCCGCCTGGGGAACCCGGATGCAAGATGGGAAAAATCGGTGACGACCAACGTCGGATTCGACGCGACCCTGCTTACGGGAAGGATTGCCGTGAATTTCGACTACTATGTCAAGGAGATCCAGGACCTGCTGGTCCAGAACCAGGCACCCACGACCGGTCCCGGCGCAACCCAGCCCTCTGTCAACGTGGGCAATATGGAGAACAGGGGGATCGACGTGAACATCACGAACAGGGGGACCATAGCAGGCGATCTGCGCTACGAGGCGTCGGTCAACTTCACGAAATACAAGAACGAGGTTACCAAGGTGCTCGATAATCCCGAAGCCACCCTCTCGGGCGGAGGCACCCGCCTGGGTAACGTTACCCTTACGAAAGCGGGAAACCCCATCTCCATGTTTTACGGGTATCAGATCGTAGGTTTCTTCAACTCGCAGGCGGAGGTAGACGCATATGCGGCTGACAGTATTACGAATACCTGGCTTCCCGCCGCAGTGGGGCGCTGGAAGATAGAGGACGTAAGCGGACCCGACGGTGTGCCTGACAAGGTTATCAACGATTTTGACAGGACCTACATCGGTTCCCCGCACCCGGATTTCCAGGTCGGGATCAATTTGGGGCTGAATTACAAAAACTTCGACTTCAGCGCCTTCCTTTTCTGGAACCAGGGCGGAGAGATTTTCAACTACAGCCGGTTCAACACCGATTTCAACACCTACCAGTATGAGCGCAGCGCCCGCATGCTGTACGACTCGTGGACACCCGATCATACCGATGCATTGCTGCCCAAACTGGATATCAACGACAGCTATTCCAACAAGTATGCAACGAGCTATTTTGTGGAAGATGCCACCTATCTGCGCCTCAAAACCCTGCAGCTCGGGTACACGATCCCCCAGAGTGTTCTGAACAGGATCAGTATTCAGAGGCTGAGGATATACGTTCAGGCCCAGAACCTGCTGACCTTTACCAAATTCAGCGGCCTGGACCCGGATACGGGTTTATCGGGCGGCAATGATCTGGGCATGGGTGTTGTCAATAATTTTACGCCGACTCCGAAACAGGTTATTTTCGGTGTAAGTCTGGGAATTTAAGCGTTATCATTGAAACTTTAAAAGAAAATCAGATATGAAAACAATACGCATTTTAACACTACTTACTGTTTTCCTGTTCGGGGGATTGTTATCCTGCAGCGAGGATTTCCTCGACCAGCAGCCAATCGGTTCATTCGGGGCAAGCATTCTCAGTGATGCCGAAGGGATAGAGCAGCTCCTGATCGGGGCCTATACGCCGCTGAACGGGGCCGGCTTTCCGCCCACTTCCGCCCCGGGGGGATGGATCCTGGCCAACATGCGCGGGGGAGAGGTCTACAAAGGCTCGACAGCGGGCGACCTGCAGCAAATAACTGAATGTTCGCAATTCAATGTTACCACGGGCAACAATATCCTGGGATGCTGGGGTTTTTGGTATGATGCGGTCTACCGCTGCAACCAGGTTTTGCAGATCCTGCCCGATGTGGAGGGTATTTCGGCCACCAGGGCAACGCAGATCGAGGCGGAAGCCAAGTTCCTGCGCGCGCATTATTATTTCCTGCTGAAGCGTAATTTCGGGAACATTCCCTTCATAGATGAGACACACTACACGGAATTCCGGGTGCCGAACACGGATGAAAGCGGGAATTACGTGGATGCATGGCCGGAGATCGCCGCCGATATGGACTTTGCGCGCCAGAACCTGCCTACCACGCAACCGGCCGACGGACTGGGAAGGCCGAACAAATGGGCGGCCGATGCCTATTATGCCAAGATATGCATATACCGAAGCAACGAAGGAGAAGCGGCACTGTATAACGAGGCTTTGACCATCCTGACCGATGTGATAAACAACGGGATAACGGCAGGGGGAGATGCCTACGACCTGCTGCCCGACTACCACGACAACTTCAATGCTTCCACGGAAAACGGTCCCGAATCCGTTTGGGCCGTCCAGCAATCGGCCAAGGACGGCACACCGGAAGGAGGCTTCGGTACCGGACCCAACGGCAACCAGGAAGGCGTCTATACAGGCACACAGATCTTTACGGGTCCCGGGTGGGGCAGGGGCTGGGGATTCAACCAGCCGACCCCCTGGTATGCCGACCATTTCCGTGTGGATGCCAACGGACTGCCGTTCCTGGATATGTATACCAACATCGGTACACGGCTTGTGGACGACTACGGTCTGGAGTCTACCGATCCTTTCACGCTTGACCCCTCCCCGGTGGATCCGCGCATCGACTGGACCATGACCCGGAGAGGCGTCCCCTGCCTTGATTACGGGATCGCACCAGGCAAGGCATGGATCCGCGACCAGGCCTCAGGCGGACCGTATATTACCAAGAAATGGTATTTATACAGTGACGAAGACGACATTTACGTGGCATCCGGGTTTTTCAGCCTTTCGAATGCCATCAATATCTGCGTCATACGTTTTTCGGATGTACTCCTGATGGCAGCCGAAGTGGAAGCCAGGGTCGGGAGCCTGACCAATGCGAGGACCTATGTGAACCGGGTCCGCAACAGGATGGTACAGAATTCCACCAGCCCGGACAACTGGGTGAAACTGGCTGACGGCGTTACCGATGCCGCCAATTACCAGATCGGGCTTTATCCCACCGGCGGGCCCAACGATCCGTTCCAGGCACAGAGCACGGCGCTGGATGCCATATTGTTCGAACGCACGCTGGAGCTCGGGACGGAAGGCCACAGGTTCTATGACGTGGTCCGTTTCGGTAAGGGTGACTTAATACTGAATGCCTTCCTCACGGCAGAAGAGGTAAGATTCGACTATCTCGCGGGACATTCATATGACGACGACGTGGACCGGTATTTACCCATCCCGAGGGATGCCATCGACAGGAGCCTGAAGGACGGAGAGCCGACTTTGACACAGAATCCCGGATACTAGTTTTAACGGGCTTGATTTTCAAAAAACCTATAGTAAAGGCTGTGCTTTATGAAGCATGGCCTTTACAATTTCACTCCGGACGAAGATATTGACATGAGCACGGCATAATTTCAATATCCTGCATGATTCCGGATATCAGACCAGGAACAACCATAAAAATCTTCAAATCAGAAATTACAATGAGAATCTTCAGATTACCTGTGACTTGTTTACCATTATTTCTGGGGGTGGCGCTGACCGGCATTTTTGAAAGCTGTACAAAATGGGCCGAAACCGAATCCGGAGACATCCGGATCGTTACCAACAGGAAAGGGGCGACCCTGGGTTATTCGCCGGGCTCGGGCGTCAGCCTGATCACCGACGGGGGTTATGCGTTCAAGGACCTGAACAGGAACGGAAAGCTGGATGAATATGAGGACTGGCGGCTTTCTGCAGATGAGCGTGCCGGGAACCTTGCATCGCAAATGTCCGTCGAGCAGATAGCCGGCCTTATGCTTTACAGCGCACACCAGGCCATACCTTCGACTGGCGGGATGTTTGGCCAGGACACCTATGACGGCAAACCGTATGCGGAAAGCGGTGCAAACCCGTGGGATATTTCAGACCTGCAGGAGAAATTCCTGACCGGGGACAACCTGAGGCATGTCCTGGTCACCACCGTGGAATCACCGGAAGTTGCCGCCCGGTGGAACAACAGGGTGCAGGCCCTGGTGGAAGGCCTGGGGCTGGGGATCCCCGCAAACAACAGTTCCGACCCGCGCCACAGGACAAGTGTGAGTGCAGAGTACGATGCAGGTGCAGGGGGAGACATTTCCATGTGGCCCGGTTCCCTGGGCTTTGCCGCGACTTTTGATCCCGGAGTTGTGATGGAATTCGGGGATATCGCATCCAGGGAATACCGTGCACTCGGCATTGCAACGGCGCTTTCTCCCCAGGTCGACCTGGCCACCGAACCACGGTGGGGCCGCGTAAGCGGTACCTTCGGGGAGGATCCCCGGCTTGCCGCCGATATGGCAAGGGCATATGTCGACGGTTTCCAGACCTCTTCCGGGGAAACGGAAATTTCCGGGGGATGGGGCTACGAAAGTGTAAACGCCATGGTAAAGCACTGGCCGGGCGGCGGCACGGGCGAAGCCGGCAGGGATGCACACTTCGGATACGGGAAATATGCGGTGTACCCGGGCAACAATTTTGAGGATCAGCTGGTTCCCTTTACAGAGGGGGCATTCACCCTGGAGGGCGAAACAGGGATGGTCGCGGCGGTAATGCCTTACTATACGATCTCCCTCGACCAGGATACCGTATACGGTGAAAATGTGGGCAACTCCTACAGCAAATACATAATCACCGACCTGTTGCGGACAAAATACGGTTTTGACGGCGTTGTCTGCACGGACTGGATGATCACGGAAGATGAAGCCTCCGATATTACGGACATGCTGGGCGGCGGACGTTGCTGGGGTGTGGAAGAAGGTTATACGGTAGCGGAGCGGCATTACAAGATCATCATGGCGGGTGTGGACCAGTTCGGGGGAAACAATGATGCCGGTCCGGTGATAGAAGCCTACAACATCGGCGTGGAGGAACACGGGGAAGAGGCAATGCGGGCGCGGTTCGAAGCATCGGCCGTGCGTCTCCTGAAGAACATATTCCGGGTGGGCCTGTTCGAGAATCCCTACCTTGATGCCGAAAAATCAGGTGATATTGTGGGGAACCCGGAGTTTATGGCCGCCGGTTTTGAAGCCCAGCTTAAGTCGGTTGTAATGCTGAAGAATTCAGACGGCGTCCTTCCGCTTTCAAAAGACCTGAAGGTGTATATACCGAAAAAGTTTACGCCTGCAGGCAGGGACTGGTTCGGCAACGAGATGCCCGAATCATACGATTATCCGGTAAACATTGAAACGGTCGGAAAATATTTCAGCGTAACAGAAGATCCGGAAGATGCCGGTTTTGCCGTTGTTTTCATTCAAAGCCCGGACCCGGGCAGGGGATATGATGACACCGATGTTGAAGCGGGCGGAAACGGCTATGTTCCCATGAGCCTGCAATACGGCCCGTACACGGCTGAATATGCCAGGGACCCGAGTCTGGGAGGCGACCCGCGGGATGTGCTTAACCGGACTTACAAAAACAAGACGGTAACGCCTACCAATGCTTCCGACCTGGATATGATACTGGAGACTGTGAAAGCCATGAACGGGAAACCCGTCATCGTCTCGGTCAATGTTTCGAATCCGATGATCTTTTCGGAATTCGAGAAGGGGGTTGATGCCATCGTTGCAAACTTCGGTGTACAGGAGCAGGCCATACTGGAAATCCTTGCAGGCGGCGCAGAACCCTCGGGCCTCCTTCCCCTTCAGATGCCTGCGGATATGAAGACCGTGGAAGAACAGTACGAGGATGTCCCGCATGATATGGACTGCTATGTCGATTCCGACGGCAACGCCTATGATTTTGCCTTCGGCCTCAACTGGCAGGGCGTCATAAATGACGAAAGGACTGCCAGGTATAAAAAGTGATCAACGGTTTGTGTACAGGTATTGAAAATCTAATAAATTTAAATTTGACAAAACGATAAAATACTCCTATCTTAATGACCTTTTTCCGGCAATCGGGCCGGGGAGGGAAAAATCGATAATACAATAAAAATTTTTACAATGAGAAAACCATTTTTCAAAAGTATTCTGATCCCGCTGATCGGGATCGCAATGTTTATCACAGCGACAAGATGCACCCAGGAGCCTCAACTGGGGCAAAAATCCGTTAAAAAGGTAGTCGCGGCCATGACGCTTGAAGAAAAGGCCTACTTTGTAACCGGTTCACGCAGGGGATTCGGCCCGTTCGGCGCAGCGGATACTACGGCCCAGGACTCGCTCCCTGTGGTAAGCAACAGTAACCTTGTCCCGGGCGCAGCGGGTACTACCTATGCCATTCCCCGGCTGGGGATCACTTCCATGGTACTGGCCGACGGCCCGGCCGGGCTCCGGATCAGCCCCAACCGTGAGGATGATGAGGAAACCTATTATTGCACGGCCTTTCCCGTCGGAACTTTGCTGGCCTCGACCTGGGACACAGAACTGGTTTACAGTGTCGGGCAGGCCATGGGCAACGAAGTGCTGGAATACGGTGTGGATATAATTCTCGGACCGGGGATGAACATTCACAGGAACCCGCTTTGCGGGAGGAACTTCGAATACTATTCGGAAGACCCGCTGGTAAGCGGAAAAATGGCAGCGGCCATGGTCAGTGGTATACAATCTCAGGGCGTCGGGGCGACCCTCAAGCATTTTGTCGCCAACAATGCGGAGACCAACCGGACCGGTGTGAACACAATAGTCGGACAAAGGGCGTTGAGGGAAATATATCTCGAAGGCTTCCGCATCGCCGCCCAGGAAGCGAAGCCCTGGGCCGTAATGTCTTCCTATAACCTTGTCAATGGTGTGTATACACCGGAAAGCCCGGACCTGCTGACCAGTATCCTGCGTCAGGACTGGGGCTATGAAGGCTTTGTCATGACCGACTGGGGAGGAGGCAGGGATGACGTGGCCAAGGTGGCTGCAGGAAACGACCTGATCATGCCGAGCGGCCAGCCGGATACGATCATCGAGGCGGTACAGGCAGGAAACCTCGACGAGGCCCTCCTTGACCGCGATGTTTCAAAGATACTTGGTATTGCGGTGGAGACGCCCCGTTTCAAAGGCTATGAATATTCGAACAAGCCAGACCTTGAGGGGCATGCCGAAGTCACGCGGCAGGCTGCAACAGAGGGTATGGTGCTGCTGAAGAACGATGGTTCGGCACTTCCTCTTTCGGAAGGCATTGGGAACATTGCGGCTTTCGGCAATACTTCCTACCAGATCATAACGGGGGGAACCGGAAGCGGAGATGTGAACGAGGCATACAGTGTATCCCTTGTCCAGGGTCTTGAGGATGTGGGTTATACCGTGAACGAGGCATTGGAGGATGCCTACAACACCTATCTGGAAACCTCCCTGGAAGAGTGGCAGGCGGAAATGGAGGAACGCACCGGCGGTGCATTCGGGGGCTTCGGTTTCAGGGGCCAGCCTGTTTTCGGCGAGATGGACGTTTCGTCTGATCTGCTCAACCAGATAGCAGAAGGTGCGGATGCCGCGCTGATCACAATTGGCCGGAATTCCGGCGAAGGCAGAGACCGCGAGGTGGAAGGCGACTTTGACCTGACTCAGGTCGAAAAGGATCTGATCAGCAATGTCACCTCGGCATTCCATGCCCAGGGAAAGAAAGTTATCGTGATCCTGAACATCGGAGGTGTCATAGAGACGGCAAGCTGGCGCGATGTACCCGATGCCATATTGCTTGCATGGCAGGCCGGGCAGGAAACCGGGAATTCCATTGCCGATATCATCAGCGGGAATGTGAACCCGTCGGGGAAACTGGCTTCGACCTTTCCGATGAAATACCAGGATGTTCCTTCTGCCGATAATTTTCCGGGTGAATATACAGACCCGGAACCGCCCCAGCCCGAACCCGGATCACCCTTCGGCTTCGGCAGGATGCGCAGAAGCTCGCGGGTGGTATATGAAGAAGGGATTTACGTAGGGTACCGTTATTACGGGACCTTCGGTGTGGAGACCGCCTATCCTTTCGGGTACGGCCTTTCGTACACCACCTTCGATTACGGAAGCGCGAGCCTGAGTTCAGAACAATTCAAGGATGAAATTACCGTGACGGTGGATGTTAGCAATACGGGAGATGTCGCGGGCAAGGAAGTCGTAGAGCTGTATATTTCAGCTCCGGCAGAGAATATGGACAAACCGGTCAAGGAATTGAAGGGTTTTGCCAAGACACAGCTCCTCCAGCCGGGAGAAACGGAAACCGTGAGCTTTACCATCGACAGCAGGAACCTTGCTTCATACGATGCTTCGACGTCATCCTGGGTTGCGGAAGCAGGCACATACGAAGTTCAGATAGGCGCGTCGTCAGAGGACATAAGGCAGACGGCTTCGTTTGATCTGGACGGTGAGATCGTTGTCAAGACAACGACGAATTCCCTGGCACCCCCCGAAGCAATTGACGAGCTGAAGCCTGGTTCCTGAAAACCGGGAGCTTGGGATTGCAGCACATATATAAAGAAAAGCCGTGAAATCTTCACGGCTTTTCTTATGTCCCGGTGTGTTCGTTACCGGCGTTCGCGTACCTGAAACAGGATTCAGATTCCCATGATCCGTTTAAGCCCAAGGTCGATCACGGGATCCCTGCCGGTCCCGAAAGATTTCCACAGGATCAGTGCCGCACCGAGTGAAGTCGCGTTTGCGATCTCTGAGGTAAACACTTTTTTGTCTGCGAACCGGTCTGCGATCAGGTTGACGAACAAATTGTTTTTTGCAAAGCCCCCCGTAATGTAGATGTTTTTTGTCCGGTCCTCCGGAGCGACGATCAGGCGGATCGAAGCAGCGGTCAGATCGGCCAGGTCGATCATGAGCCTGTGGTAGGCTTCCGCGAAACCACCGAAAACACCCGGGTCGATGTCGAGGTCAACATAATCTTCCGGCAGGCCTTTTGAGAAGAACCTTTGCCCGGGATCATGGCTTTCTTCCATTTTCTTCAGCAGTGAAGCGTCGGGCGTGACATTTTTGTAGGCGTCTTCGCTGGCACCGTAGAATTCGCTCAGGTGTTTCACGTTGACATCATGGATATGACCGAGGAAGAGCCGTGAGGATTTTACTGGCTTCTGTTGTATGCTCAGGTATGCCAGGCAGTCACGGCGAAGCTGGTCTGTGGTCAGGGGGCTGTGATTGAACGGGTTCATGGATATGCACCAGGTCCCCGTGGAAACAAGGATGAATTCCTCTGCGGTATGCATGAAATAGGGTACCAGCGATGCTGAGCTGTCGTGCACCCCGATTCCGACGGGGACATCCGAAGAGATCCCTGAAGCCGGGAATACCTGTTCGACGGATACCGGCCCGGGGAGCGGCAGCCCCTCCTCCTTCACCCAGTCATGGTAACGGGAATTGTCAAAGTCCCACAAAGCCGTATGGCAGCCCACCGAGGTATGCTCGCAGCTGACCTGTCCCGTAAGCTTGTAGGAAAGGTACTGGGGAAAATGCAGGATGCTCCGCACCCTGCCGAACACCTCCGGCTTTTTCTTTTTCAGCCATAGGGCCTGCAGGCCGGAATTAAGCATTCCGAGGGCCGGTGATGCGGTCTTCCTGCTGAACTCATCCACCCCTCCGTATTTCTCGTAAAGGGGCTCCGCAACGCCTTCCGGCATGGGCTTCAGGTAATTATATACCGGTGTAAGGCGTTTTCCCTCATCATCCAGGTACATCAGGGTGGCCCCGTATGTCGTTATATTGACGGCCGCTATTCGGAACGCCGGATCTTTGAGATACCCGGATGCGGAAGATTCCATCCAGGCTTCGATTTTTTCAATGTCGTCGCAGGCGAAGCCGTCGTCGTCAAGGATCTCCTCGAATTTGTCCTCCTGTTCGGATATTACATTGAGATCCTTGTCGAAGAGCAGTACCTTCTTATTTGTTTTGCCGATATCGAATATGAGAATGGCATCTTTAGTCATGGAATTATCTTTTACTCAGGACTTCCCGTTCGTATTTCTGGATCTCGGCAATGTAGTCTTCGCCCACCGGCACGTCGTGCTTCATGCAGTAGTAGTCCCATACCGCCCCGAGAGGTTGTGTTTTCATGAGCTCCAGAAGCGCGAGGCGTTCGAAGAATTGTCCCCCTTCTTCATATTTCAGCAACTGCTTCCCGGGTTCGAGCAGTGCATACAGCATGCATTGCTGGGCGGCCCTTGTTCCGATCACGTAAGCGCCGATGCGGTTGATGCTGGCATCGAAAAAGTCCAGTCCCATATGAACCCTGCTCAGTGCATCGCAGCGTACGATTTCCTGTGCGATCAGGAGCGTCTCGTCGTTTACCGTAACCACATGATCACTGTCCCAGCGTACGGGCCGGGTTACGTGCAGGAGAAGTTCGGGTACGAAAAGCAGGCACGACGAAATCTTGTCGCCGACCTGTTCTGTCGGGTGAAAATGCCCGCTGTCAAGGCAAATCAGCGTTTGATTCTGTACGGCGTACCCCAGGTAGAAGTCTGCCGAACCTACCGTCATTGATTCCAGTCCTATCCCGAATAGCTTGCTTTCGATGGAATCTTTCATGTATTCACCCGGTATTTTTTCTGCCAGGATCTTGTCGAGGGAATCCTTAAGGTGCGCCCTGTGCGCATACCTGTCGACAGGAATGTCCTTGGAGCCGTCGGGGATCCATATGTTGTGTATGGTCGGGGTTCCAAGCGCTTTCCCCATATCGGCGGAGATCTTCCTGCACCGTATGGTATGCTCGATCCAGAAATCCCTGATCTCCCTGCTCTTGTTCGAGAGTGTGAAACCGTCTGCGGCTTTGGGATGGGAGAAGATCGTGCAGTTGAAATCCATCCCGATCCCCAGTCCTTTCGCCCAGTCTATCCAGCTTTGGAAATGCTTTGTCTCGATCTGGTCCCTGTCCACGAGCTGTCCCTGGAAATCCCCGTAGATGGCGTGCAGGTTAAGCCTTTGCTTTCCCGGAAGCAGGGACATGGATTTTTCTATGTCCATCCTGTGCTCATTAATGTTCCGTGCCTTCCCGGGATAGTTCCCGGTGGCCTGTATGCCCCCTCCGGACAATTCCGCATCGGGCGTTTCAAAACCGCCCACGTCGTCTGCCTGCCAGCAATGCAGGGATATGGGGAAGCTGTCCAGCCTGTTCATGGCGTCTTCAACATCCACACCCAGTTCGGCATACCGGCTTTTCGCCATTTTAAAGGCTTCTTTGATATTTTCCGATTTACTCATTTTTCATTTAGGATTTAAGAATTTAACATTCATTGATCTGTTTGCCCGGGATTCCCCGGGCCTTGCAAACTCCCTAGGGATTCAGGCTTACGACAAACGTAGACAGGATCAATACGATGATCCCGATGAGAAGCACCACCATTGTCGTCCGGGTAACCCCTTTCCATTCCCTGAGCAGGATCCCCCAGATGTTGCTGAAAGCGATATTCAGGGCCATCAGTATGCTCCATGCAAATATTATCATCTGCTCCGGCAACTGGCTCTTGCCCATCCCGAAAAAGTGAAACTGCAGGAACCAGAGAAAACCGGCCAGGAACGTAAAGAACAGGTTATTGAAAAATACCCCCGGCGAAACGGAAAAATAGTCTTTTCCCGTTCCGTTCCTGATATTCAGGTATGCGCAATAAATGAAATTGGTTGTGAATCCGCCCAGCAAAATGAATATCAGCGCCGGGTTGCTGAGGAAAAGTTCATTGGTGCCGTATGATGCGGCTACATCATTGATGGGTTCTCCCGCGACAAAACCATAGTTGAAGCAGGCGCTCATCACACCTGCCAGGACGGAGATCAGAAGGCCTTTTTTAAGCGCGAATTCCTTAACGGCGGCTCTGCGCTCTTCCTCGCTCATGCTCTTGTTTTTCAGGGAACCGGCATAACCGACGATGGCAATGCCCGCGAGGCATATGGCGACGCCGGCCAGGGTCAGGATCCCTGCCGTGCTTGCAAACAGGTTTTCTTGCTTCACGATGGGAGGAATAAGGGTTCCGAAAGCGGCGCAGAAACCCAGTGCAATGCTCTGGCCGAGCGCCACGCCGAGGTACCTTATGCTCAGCCCGAAGGTGAGCCCGCCGATGCCCCAGAGTGCGCCGAACATATAGGCCAGCCATTTGGCAGAGGAAGGCGAATCATGCATGATGTCCAGCAATGTACCCGATGGAACGGTCAGAATGGCAAACAGCCACGGGGCAACCAGCCAGGCTGCCACACCCTGACTTATCCAGTAGGATTCCCATGACCATGCTTTTACTTTTTTAAACGGAACATAAAAACTTGCAGCTCCTATGCTCCCGATGGCGATAAGTAAAATTCCGATCATCTGATTTAAATTAAATGTTATACTTTATGAAGTCCTGCAATCTATAAAGAATTTTTCAAAGTACCCTATATAATTATAATTATCAATAAATATATTGACTGTTGCAACGCCTAAAACGATACTGTTTTGTGAAGCTTTCCGGTCATTGAACCGGGCCCGTGGAAACGGGCGGTTACTCGGCCGATTTCAGGGTTATCTCAAGTACTCCGTTTGCTCCCCTCGATCCCCATTTCGAAGCATCGGGACCTGAAATATATTCGACCGACTTGACATCGGCGGGGGAAATGAATGAAATGTCGTTGGTAGCCATGCCGTTCACGACCAGAAGCACCTCCTTCGATGCATAAAACGATCCGGGCGTTCTTGCCAGGATGGATGTCCCCTGTACGGAAACCGACATAATCTCCGAATTCACGAGGCTGAAAATATCCGTATACGAAGAATAGTCTTTCTCTCCCTTCAGCGGGTGATTTGCCAGGGCGTAATTCAGGTCTGCTCCGCTGATATGCCTTCCCTGGATGGCTTCCTCACGGCTCTGCTCATTATTGCTGTATATCAGATCGATGGTCAGCGTTTCCGCACCCTTTATCCTGACCCTGGCAGGATCGAAGCCTCCGGCATGTATCCTCAGTACATCCTTTTCATTGCATACGATACGGAACCGTCCCAGGGAATCGGTGTATACCGTTTCTCCGGATTTCCTTGCCCTGACTTCGGCATTCCGGACGGGGTACTTTCCGAAGGTTGTCGTAACTCCGTAAACCTCTGCTTTCTGGGAGAAGCAGCTTGCGCTGCCGGTTAAGATCCATAACAGAAGGCCTAAACGTAAGCAATTCATGGTAAAAAGAATTTATTATATGCAAATTTACTTACAAATCTGCAATTCAGGTTCAATACGACCCGGTATTTTGTCAAAGGAATTTCTTCCTGACAAATTCGTCGAAGCTTTTTTTGTATTTGTCCGACACCGGGATGTACTTATTGCCGAAAACGATCCTGTTCCGTTCAATGGTCGTGATCTTGTTCAGGTGAACAATATAGGACCTGTGCACTCTCATAAACGATTTTGCCGGCAGCTTCCCGGCCAGGGATTTCAGGGTGATGATCGACATCACCGGTTTGACCGCTCCTTCCAGATAGATCTTTGCATAGTCTTTCAGGCCTTCTATATACAGGATCTCCGACAGCATTATTCTGACGATCCTGTATTCCGATTTGACGAAAATGCTTTGTTCCTCTGCGTTCCCCCAGCCTTTTTCCCGCAATTCGAACCAGTCCAATGCTTTGTTGGCAGCCGCCAGGAATTCCTTGTAATCGAAGGGTTTCAGAAGGTAATCAAGGGCATCCGCCCTGAATCCCTCCAGCGCGTACTCCCTGAAAGCCGTGGTAAATATGACCCTGGTCCCCGCGGGAAGTATTCCGGAAAACTCAAGGCCGTTCAGATCGGGCATCTGGATGTCAAGAAAGACCAGGTGTGCATTATTGTTCCGGATCGTTTCCAGGGCCTCGAATGCGCTGCCGTAGCGCCCGACAAGGTTCAGGAAGGGGGTTTTACGCACAAAGTCTTCCAGCAGGTCAAGTGCAAGCGGTTCATCGTCGACGATAATGCAGTTTATGGTCATAACTGAATTTTTAACCTTGCGATATGCATTTCCCGTTTCACCAGGGTGATCAGTTCATGTTTTCCCGGGTAGAGCAGTTCCAGGCGTTTTCTCAGGTTGCTCAGGCCTATGCCCGATCCGATCATCTCACCCTGTGTCCTGGGACAGTTGCTGTTCTCTACAAGAAGCTCCACATTTTTATCCTTTACGCTGAGACTGATATTAATGATTGTTGCCTTTCCGGGGCAAACCCCGTGCTTGAATGCATTTTCGGCAAGGGCAATGAAAAGGAGCGGGGCAATATACATCGTATCAGCCGGAGTCTTGAGGTCCTGGTTTACTTCAACATCCCGCAACCTCAGTGACATGAGTTCGATGAAATTCCGGGTGAATTCTACCTCCCTGCCCAGTTCCACAGTCCTTTCATTGCTGTCATAAAGCACATAGCGCAGGAGCTTGCTGAACCTGTGAAGGGCCTGTTGCGCTCCGTCCGGATCCTGACCGATAAGGGAATAGATGTTGTTCAGGGAATTGAAAAGAAAATGGGGATGCAACTGGTTTTTCAGGTGCTGCAGTTCCGATTCCAGATGCTGCAGCTCAAGATTCCTTTTTTGTGACTCGATCTGGTACCAGTTGCCGGTGGCTTTGATGGCGACGCCCAGGATGCTGACAAGGACAAAGAAGGGGAGGTTCCTGCCGACGATCATGGCCAGTTCCATTTTCGGGGGCACATTATCGAACATGGCATTTTCCGGCCGGAGGAATGCATTGGCAATTCCTACTACAATGACCGTAAGGAAGCTGATCAGGACGATGTTTGAAAACAGGAACAGCAGTATCTTCTTTCTATAAAGTATCCTGTCGACCAGCAGAAAGAAATTTGTATAGAAAACGACCGCCCCGAAAAATGTGGTCAGGATATTGTTTGCGATCATGGTAAAACTCACGGGCATTTCCCTGGAGATCAGCATAAGCGGTATAATCAGCAGGATCAGCCAGGGAATAAAGTGAATGATTACCTGAATGAAAATTCCGTTCCTTGGTGGCCTGACCATAATAAACCTGTTAATCCTTAACTCAAATGTATGAATTTTGGATCACTCGTATCTTAAAGCGTCGATGGGTATCAGCCTGGAGGCTTTGCGGGCGGGGTACCAGCCGAAGAACACGCCGATCCCGAACGCCACCATGAAGGACAGGATCACGCTCGAAGAAAGTATCGCTACGGAGATGCCGAAGGCGCTTTCCAGCAGATCGGAGACCCCGATGCCGCTCAACACCCCTACCGATCCGCCCAGCAGGCTGAGGAGCACCGCCTCCAGGAGGAACTGCCGCATTATGTCGCGCCCCCTGGCTCCCACCGACATCCTCAGGCCGATCTCCCTGGTCCGCTCGGTCACGGATACCAGCATGATGTTCATGATCCCTATACCGCCGACAAGCAATGATATGGCGGCAATGCTCGCAAGGAGAACGATCATGACCTGCGAAACCTCGTTGAATGTATCCGCGATTTCCTGCTGCGAGCGTATGGATACCGGAAGGTCTTCCGTGAGGGGAACATGGAATTTATCCCTGAAGTATTCCTCCACTTGGTTTGTAGCCTGTGTTATTTTTTCTTCCGATACTGCCGATAAATAGATCTGGTCGACCTTCTGGTCCGTTCCCTTCATTCTCCTTTTAATGGTGTTGTACGGGGCGTATATGATATCGTCCTGGTCCATTCCCATCCCGCTCTGCCCCTTTGATTCCAGGACACCTATAACGGTAAAGGGGATTTTCCTGATACGGATACGCTGACCTATGGGGTCCGAGTATTCCCCGAAAAGATTCTCGACAACGGTCTGTCCGATGACGCAGACCTTGGAAGCACGCCGGTTGTCAGCTTCCGTAAACATGCTTCCTGCGGAAAGTGCCAGGTCGCGGATCTCGAAGAATTCCTGATAAACACCGTTTACCGACGTATTCCAGTTATTGTTCCCGTAAATGACCTGCCCGCTTGACTGGGTGACCGGGCTTATCCATTTGACGGAATTACAGGTATTTCCGATCCCGGTCACGTCTTCCATTTCGAGCGATTCGGCCGTTCCCGATCCGCCGGCTACGCCGCCCCTGAAGGAAGACCCGGGAAAGATCATTAAAACGTTGGTCCCCATGCTGGCGATCGAACCCTGAATGCTCTGTCTCGCACCCTGACCGATCGACAGCATGACGATCACTGAAAAAACGCCTATGATGATCCCCAGCATTGTCAGGAATGACCTGACCTTGTTCTTGTTGAGAGAACGGAACGCGATGCTTATAAGGTTGTACAGTCTCATTTTGGTGTATTTACAGTTTATACGTATTCTTCTTCTTCGGGAAGAGCGGCCAGCAGTTCCCTGGCAAATTTCCTTTTCGTTACCGGATCCTTGCTTGTAATCCTTCCATCCCTGAAATGTATAACGCGTCTGGCCATTTCCGAGATATCCGGTTCATGGGTGACAAGGGCGATGGTGATCCCCCTGTCATTCAACTCCTGGAAAACGGACATGATCTCGTAGCTTGTACGGGTATCGAGGTTGCCCGTGGGTTCGTCGGCAAGCATAATGACCGGTTCGTTGACCAGGGCCCTGGCAATGGCCACACGCTGTTGCTGGCCCCCGGACAATTGGTTAGGATAATGTTTTTCCCATTTGGAGAGGCCGACTGTTTCCAGCGCCTTCCTGGCTCTTTTACGCCTTTCCCTTGAACGGATCCTGTGATCGTACAACAGGGGCAGTTCAACGTTTTCAAGGGCGGACGTCCTTGCAAGGAGATTGTACATCTGGAAAACAAACCCTATCTTCCGGTTCCGTATCCTGGCCAGCCTGTCCTTGCCCAGGGAACCCACGTTCGTCCCGTCCAGGTAATATTCTCCGCCGCTCGGCCTGTCAAGGCAACCGACGATATTCATAAAGGTGGACTTGCCCGAACCGCTGGGGCCCATAATGGCTGCAAATTCTCCCTCCAGGATATCAATATCGATCCCCTTCAGGGCATGTACCTGTACCTCTCCCATATCGTAAACCTTCCTGAGGTCTGTCACTTTAATTACCGATGTCCTGTTATTCATCGCCATACCGTTTTGATCCTAAAAGGGCGGAAATCCTCCCGGTCCCCTGCGGTTTGAATTACTGTTGCTTTCTGCCTCGGGTTCGTTGACGGAAACAATAACCCTTGTTCCTTCCCTGATCCCGGGACCGGATACTGCGACGGTTCTTCCGTCACTCAGTCCTGCCATGACCCTGACGGATCTTATGGAATCGTTCTCATCCATGATCCAGAGGGTCTGAGGCCCGCTGTACCTGTCTCCCGTACCGTTGTTCGACTGCCCTGAAAAACCGGATTCTCCTGTCATATCTCCGCCGGGAAACATGCCCTGGCCGATTCCCGGCACGGTGCCGCTGAAACCGGGCATACTGCCGGGGCCGGGCATATTGCCGGACTGTATGTTTTCGATGAATCCGTCAATCCGGTCATCGGACATCCCTGCCTGTTTCATTCTTTCCCTGATCTGGGCCAGCTGTTCATCTCCGGGTTGCGGCGGGACAGTTGCGGCGGTGTCGGTGGTGGCCAATCCATCAAGGTATGACTGCGGGGGGGAGAATGAGATGGCGCGGGTGGGTACCGCCAGTACATTCATGGCCTCGTTGACCATTACATCTATGTTGGCGGTCATACCCGGCATGAGCTTCAGATCCGGATTGGGAACATCAATGATCACCTTGTATGTCACCACGTTGCTGACAATCTCGGGAGCCAGCCTGATCTGTTTTATCGTACCTGAGAATTGTTCATCCGGGTATGCATCCACCTCGAAACTCACTTTCTGGCCCAGTTTTATCTGTCCGATGTCCGCCTCGTCTATGCTTGCCTCCACCTGCATTTCCGAAAGATCATGGACAATGCTGAACAATACGGGAGAATTAAAGCTGGCGGCAACGGTCTGCCCTTCCTCGACCTGTTTGTCAATGACCACGCCGTCAATGGGCGATGTGATTATCGCATAACCGAGGTTGGTTTCTGCTTTATCCAGGGCGATCCGGGCGCTTTCCATGTTTGCCTGTGCCGTTTCGTATGTGTCCCATGCGTTCAGGTAATCAAGCTCCGATACGACTTTCTCCTCGTATAATTGCTTCAGGCGCAGGTAGTCCCTTTCGGCCTGTCTCAATGCAACTTTACTCCGGGTCAGGCTGGCCTTGTTTTCCCTGACCTGGGCTGCAAGTGTGATGGTGTCTATCCTTGCGATTACCTGTCCTTTCTTTACATGTGAATTGTAGTCGACGAAGAGTTTTTCAACGATTCCTGAAACCTGGGTTCCCACCTCGACCTCGGAGACCGATTCCAGGGTGCCTGTCGCCGTGACGTCAATGACAATGTCTTCACGGGAAACTTCCTGTATTTCCCATTCGATTTTACCGTTCTGTTTGCTGCAGGACCAGGGAAGCATGCCGGTCAGGACAACAAGAAGGAACAATCCTGTTTTCTTTGTATTCATCCGTTTCATATTGATCTTTTCTTAATGTTTTAAAAAATAATCGTACCTGTTTCGTAAAATCCGAGTATGGCCGCTGTGAAAATACATTCATATTTTGCCCTGATCAGATTGATCTCCGCGGTTGTCTGATTGGTCTTCTGTATCAGGTATTCCGTTGCGTTAATCATTCCCAGTTCATATTTTTTCTCGGCATCCGAAAAGGACTTGTCCTGGTATTCGAGAGATTCTTTCGCGGATTCGAGATTTTTCTGAGCGGAACTGTAATCGTTATATGCCTGTTCCACGTTTTTGCGCAGCTGGTTCTCCGTATCCCGGGCATTCAGCTCGGCATTTCTGTAACTGATTTCCCTTTGTTTAACAGAGGTTTTCGAGTTCATTTGTGAGAATATGGGGATCGAGAGGCTGAGAGACAGGGATTGTGCGAAATTGTCAGAAAGCTGGTTTCCCAGCGGATATGCAATTTCTGTCTGCGTCGTCAGGGGCTGAATGGCCAGGACGGCTTCTGCCGGGTTGCTGGCCAGGTAACCGATCTGTTTTTCCGTGAAGCTTGTTTCGATATCGTACTTCGCGGAGGAGTTTGAATATCCGCTTGAGAGGCTTCCCGACAACGACAGCCGGGGCATGTAATTACCTTTTGCGATTTTGACATCGAGCTGCGCGGATGAGATCCCGATTTCGGCGTTTTCGACCTGCGGCATTATTTCCAGGGCTTTTTCATAAATGTCCCGGGCATTGTAGTCGCTCCTGACCCGGAGCAGCATGTTGTCAACATCCGGGCGTTCTATTTCGAACTGCTCGTCAAGCGGGATCTCCATCAGTTGCATGAGCGTGAGCTTGTTCAGTGAAAGCTGGTTCCTGGCGGTGTTCAGGCTGTACTGGTCGGAAGCCATCTGCGCATTGAGCTGGTAAAGGTTGCTCTGGGCCTCCTGGCCGACTTCCACCAGCCTCCTGGTTCTTTCCTCCTGGGCTTTTGTCGATTCCAGTGTTTTTTCTGCGGTCCCCACCTCTTCATAGGAATAGAGAAGGGAAAGGTATGCCTGGGAAACATTCAGAATAAGATTATTTTCCTGTTCCTCCAGGTTCAGCATACCTGTTTCGATGTCATTCCTGCTGCGCCTGATCGTATTGATTGTCTGCATTCCGTTGAACAGGGTAAGGCTTGAACTCAGGTTCAGCCTTGTATTGTCATAGGTGTTTGTGGTGAACTCGTTGGTAAGCGGATCCACAGACCTTCCGAAATTCCAGCTCTGGCTCCCGGAGATCGACAGGGAAGGGATCCTGTCGGCCCGGGCACTTTCGAGGTTGTACTCGTAGATCTCGTTGGAAATCCTTGACTGGTTCAGGGCAATATTGTTTGTCAGTGCGGTCCGGATGCATTCTTCAAGGGTCCATGTCTTTTCCTGTGCAAGCGACGAACCATGCAGGGTTACGGTCAGGATTACAACGCCTGTCCATATTTTTAATTCAAATCTTTTCATGGTTTACCATTATGATTGTTTGTCATTAATTTGACGCTTTGGTATGCCTTGTGGTTTAATTGGCGGTTTTCAGCCGTCCGGCGGATCAAATCTCCCTCAATGCCGCAGTAATTCAGGCGTTGCGAAGTTATCAACGGTCTTTCCGGGGGGCAACAGAAATAGACGTTCAGGCGTATTTGCCCGACGGTCCGGAGATTTTTATTGACGAATGCCCGGGGAGGTACTTACTGTATGATCATGTTTCCCCTGAAGATCCTTTTCCCGGCAATTTCCACTGCAGGGTTGAGCTGCCTATTCTCCCTCCGGGGATGCCCTGGTGATGGTTTTCAGGGTAATTTCCAAAACCCCGTTGACGCTCTGCATTCCGTATTTCGAAGCTTCGGTGCCTTTTACATATTTAACGGACCTGACATCGGCGGGCAGAATGGTTGAAATATCGTATATGACAATGCCGTCCACGACCGTCAGCACATCCTGTCCCATTAAAAATGTTGTCTGAATGGGCGAAGTGATTGAACTGCCGTTGACATCGACCTGTGGTACTTCCGCGGCGATGAGTTGAAAAATATCAGAGTAATGCGAGTAGTCCCTCTGACCTTTCAGGGGGTAGTGCACCAGGGCATAATCCAGGTCTTTCGCTGTGATATGCCTGCCTTTGAGTGCCTCCGTACGGCTTTTTTCCTTATTGCTGTAAACAATATCCACAGTAAGGAATTTCCCTCCCCTGGTTCTGACCCTGCAATTATCAAAACCGGCCGCCCTTATCCTGAGGACGTCCCTGGGCATGCAATTCAGATGGAACAGCCCGCTCGAATCGGTATACACGATTTCACCCGATTTTTTTGCCCTGACCTCTGCATTTTGAACGGGGATCTTGTGAAATGTCGTCACTGTGCCCCAGACTTCGACTGTCTGGGCGGAACAATGTGCCCCCCATAAAAGAATAAAGAACAGGATTCCGGTTCGTTTCAGGCCCTGCATGCTTGTCTGATTCATTTACCGACGGATTTCCTGAATTAAAATTAAGCATTAATTCCGTACCTGCAACACAGGTATACCCATTTATAAACAGGGCATTTCCGTTTCACGGGGAACGATTGCGGTCAAGATGTTTTAAAAGGGGATTTCAAAAGGTGCCGTACAGGCCGTGTTCTTCCGTGTTGCAGTTGACCTGGCTGTAAAAGCAGAATCCTGTCCGGTTTGTGTGGTGTTTCCTGTCAAGCTGAAGGATCGGGTGGCCGGCGGGGACATTGAAATATTTCTGTATGGGCGGACCGGCATTGATGGCAAGGATCTTCTGTTCTCCCCCGGTCACCTGAATCCGGTAATGCTGGCGAAGAATGTCGAACAATGATTTGTCCTCGAATTTACGGGAGGTGAACCTGGGCATATTGATATTGGGGATCAGTGTGATGTCATAAAAAACAGGCTTGTCGTTGATGAGCCTCAGGCGTTCCATGTAAATGCAGCCGACTTCCTTTTCAAGATCGGTCAGTTCAAAGCTGAGGGCATGGTCCCAGGCCCTGATCTCGGGCTTCACAATGATCCTTGTTTTAAGGTTCTGCTGACCGATTGCCGAGGTCGTCCCGGTAAAGGACAATATGCCTATTCCCATGGGTTTGCCCTGCACTATGCTTCCCAGCCCCTGGTGTTTCTGGATAAAACCTTCATGGAGTAAAATCTCAAGTGCCTTGCGTACGGTGGGCCGGGTCAGGTTATGTACCGTGCACAATTCATTCTCGGATGGCAGCAGGTCCCCCTTCCTGTATATCCCTTCCTCAATGCGCCGGCGCAGCAGTTCATACAGCTTCCTGTACCTGGGCAGCTGATTGTTTGACATGTAAATACATCTTAATTTAAATGTAAATATATGTAAAATAAATAAACTTAAAATATCTAATGCGGAAAAAAAGTGTAAAATGCTAATAATTAAGATTTTAAATTTTAATGAATGTTTTTTCCGAAAAAGTTTCAGAAATTGATATTTTATTTTAAATTTGTACTTGTATATACAAGTAAATATAATTAAATCACAATGGCAACAACGGTGATTTTACCAAAGCAGGGGCAGTCGGTCGAAACCTGCATCATCACGGACTGGTACAAGAAACCCGGTGACAAGGTGGAAAAAGGAGACCTCCTGTTCGCCTATGAAACCGATAAGGCCTCATTTGAAGAAGAGGCTGCGGCAGACGGAACCCTGCTGGAAATTTTCTTTCAAAGCGGGGAAGAAGTACCTGTGTTGTCCGGGGTCGCCGTAATAGGGGAACCGGGAGAGGCATTTGACAGGCCCGGGGCAGGGGATGCCGGGACGGAATCAGGGAAGGATGAGCCTCCGGGGGATGAAGCTGAAGGGAAAGGGCAGGTGGAGACCGGTGAAGGCGCCGGGTCCCGGGAAGAGAAGCCTTCTGAATCAAGGGAAAAAACCAGGATTTCACCCAGGGCCAGGAAGCTTGCCGCTGAGAAAGGAATCCCCGTGGATCGTCTTCAGGGAAGCGGGCCCGGCGGGAGGATTATTGTAAGGGATGTGGAGGCCATGGCGGCAGGTGTTGAGCCTGAAGCAGCGAAACCGCCGCCTGCCGGTGTGAAGCAACCGCCTGCAAAGGCAGCGGTTCCTGAACCCGCAGCAGGCCCCCCGGACAGGGTTTCCGGGCCCGTTCCTTCTTCGCCGCCCGCGGGTGATTCGGAAGACATACCACTGAGCAATATCCGAAGGCTGATCGCAGGCGCCATGCATGCTTCCCTGCAGAATTCCGCTCAGCTTACACATCATCTCAGCGCAGACGCCAGGAAGATCCTGTCGATTCGCAGCAGGGTAAAGAAAATGCAGTCCGAAGAAAGTTATGCCTATAACATCACCCTGAACGACATGGTCTGCTATGCCGTCGTAAGGGCGCTTAAATCCCACCCGGACGCGAATGTTCATTTCCTGGGTGATTCCATACGCCGCTTCCGGAAGGTCCACCTCGGGATGGCGGTGGATACGGAAAGGGGACTGATGGTACCGGTATTGCGCAATGCGGATGATTATTCACTGGCGGGCCTGTCGGAACAGTTGAAGGGCCTGGCACAGGCCTGCCATAGCGGAAAGATAGACCCTGACCTTCTGCAGCCGGATGCCGCCAGCTTTACGGTATCCAACCTGGGCAATTACGGTGTGGAGATGTTCACCCCCGTCGTCAACCTCCCGCAGGCAGGAATACTGGGCGTGAATACCATTATGGAAAGGCCGGCACGGATGGAAGACGGCACCTTCGGGTTCGTGCCGTACATCGGACTTTCACTTACCTACGACCACAGGGCACTGGACGGCGGTCCGGCAACCCTGTTCCTTGCAGGGATTAAAAAAGAAATTGAAGACTTTGATCAGGATTTATTAAAACAATAAGAAAAAATGCCCAAGACACAATTTATCGATCCGGTTGAGATAAGGAAACCCAGATCACTCAAGATCGATCCGATCCCGCTGAATGTTTATGACAAGGCCTTTGAGGAGGAAAAATCGAATTTTTCAAAGGAGGATTTCATGCAAATATTCCGTGATATGGTGATCATCAGGGAATTCGAGTCCATGCTGAACCTGGTAAAAACCACGGGAGAATACAAGGGGATCCCTTACAATCACCCGGGTCCCGCCCACCTGTCGATCGGACAGGAGGCCGCGGCAGTGGGAATGGCCTATCTGCTGGACAGGGACGACTATATTTTCGGTTCCCACCGGTCTCACGGCGAAATTCTTGCCAAGGGACTGTCGGCCATCCGGAAGCTGGATGATGCCGCGCTGACGGATGTCATGAAGAATTATTTCGGGGGAAGGATCCTGTCTGTCGTGGAAAAGGATCACAGCGGGGATATACCCTCCCTTGCCGTCAGGTTCCTGCTGTACGGCACCCTGGCAGAGATCTTTGCCCGCGAGACGGGTTTTAACAAGGGACTGGGAGGTTCCATGCATGCCTTCTTCACGCCTTTCGGGATTTATCCCAACAATGCCATAGTCGGGGGCTCGGGAGACATTGCCGTTGGCGCGGCATTGTACAAGAAAGTGAACCGTAAACCGGGTATCGTGGTGGCAAATATCGGGGATGCCTCCCTGGGATGCGGACCCGTATGGGAAGGCATGGCATTCGCTACGATGGACCAGTTCACCCAGCTGTGGAAAGGAGACCAGAAGGGGGGGCTGCCCCTGATCATCAACATCGTGAACAACCAGTACGGCATGGGCGGGCAAACCTGCGGGGAGACCATGGGTTACGAGATTGCCGCCCGTGCGGGCGCCGCGCTCAACAAGCATAACATGCATGCCGAACGGGTGGACGGGTACAACCCGCTTGCCGTCATTGACGCCTACCGCAGGAAGATCGACGTAATCAGGCAAAAGCAGGGTCCGGTTTTCCTCGATGTACTGACATACCGTTTCAGCGGGCACTCGCCTTCCGATGCATCCACCTACCGGAGCAAGGAAGAACTGGAAGCCTGGCAAAAGGTGGATTCCATCATTACCTTCGGGGAAGAACTGATGAATAACGGGGTGGCTTCGAGACCGGAGATCAACAAAATCAAAACGGAGGTGGAGAAGATTGTAAAATGGACGGTGGACCGGGTTGTCGACGAAAAGACATCGCCGCGGATGGACCTGGTCAGGTCGCCCGAGCTGATCGGGGAGATGATGTTTTCGGACACTTCCCTCGACCGGATGGAAGACAGGGAACCGGAAGTTTCCATCCCGATGGAGGAAAACCCGAGGGTGCAGCAGATCGCAAAGAAGGAAAGATATGCATTCGACAAGGAAGGAAAACCCTTTTCCGGGCTCAGGCAATACCAGTTGCGGGACGGGATATTCGAAGCCATTATCGACCGTTTCTACAAGGATCCCACCCTGGTGGCATACGGTGAGGAGAACCGCGACTGGGGCGGGGCCTTTGCCGTCTACCGCGGTCTGACGGAGGCCTTGCCCTACCACCGACTGTTCAATGCACCCATATCGGAAGGCGCGATCGTAGGCACGGCAATAGGTTACGGTATGTGCGGCGGGCGGGTGATCCCGGAGATCATGTACTGCGATTTCCTGGGCCGCTCGGGTGACGAGGTGTTCAACCAGCTGCCCAAGTGGCAGGCCATGAGCGGGAACCTTATCAGGATGCCCGTTGTGGTGAGGGTGTCGGTGGGTTCCAAGTACGGTGCGCAGCACTCCCAGGACTGGTCCTCCCTGGTGGCCCATATCCCCGGGATCAAGGTAGTGTTTCCCGCCACGCCCTACGATGCCAAGGGACTGATGAATGCGGCCCTTCAGGGCACGGACCCGGTCATTTTCTTCGAAAGCCAGCGGATTTACGGGATGGGGGAGGAGTTTCACACAGAAGGGGTGCCTGAGGGATATTACGAGATCCCCCTGGGCGAACCCGATATCAAGAGGGAAGGGAGCGACATCACGATACTGAGCATAGGGGCCACGTTATACCGTGCGAGGGAAGCCGTCGGGATACTGCAGGGAAAATACGGCCTGTCGGCGGAGCTTATAGATGCGAGGACCCTTGTCCCCTTCAATTATGAACCCGTTATAGAATCCGTGAAAAAGACGGGCAGGATCCTGCTGACCAGCGATGCCAACGAAAGGGGTTCATTCCTGAAGGATATGGCACAGAACATCACAGAACTGGCCTTCGACGAGCTTGATGCCCCGCCTGTAGTGGTGGGATCCAGGAACTGGATCATTCCCGCACACGAACTGGAGGATTTTTTCTTTCCGCAGGCATCATGGATGATCGATGCAGTCCACGAAAAGATACTGCCCCTGAAAGGACATAAGACAGCCAACGACTTCTCCGGCGTGAAGAAGCTGTGGAGAGCCTCGAAAGGGATATAATGAATTTAACGAATATAAGGGAACAACATGGAATGGTTCAAACAATTCCCGGACAGCGAAACCCTGATCGGAAAATGGAGGCATGACGGGGAGGTCCCCGAAGTGAACGGGCACCTTCATTCCCCTTATTCCTTCTGCGCGTTCAGCAGCATAAACCAGATGTTCGAAATGGCCGGGGATGAAAAGGTGAAGGTGTTGGGCATAAACGATTTCTATACCGTAGACGGATACGATGAGTTCGCCCGGCTGAGCGGGAAATTCAGGATATTCCCCCTTTTCAACATCGAATTCATGGGATTGATGAAGGAGCTGCAGGAAAAAGATATACGCGTGAATGATCCCAACAATCCCGGCAGGGTATATTTCAGCGGCAAGGCCCTGAGATATCCCCTTGAATTATCCGGCCGCCATCAAGGGTTTCTGGACGACCTTATGGTAAAGAGCCAGGACCAGGTCAGGGAAATGATCCGGAAGGCAGACGCACACCTCCGGTCGGCGGGTGCGCCGTTCGGCCTGGATTATGAAGGGGTGAAGGAGAAATATGCGGAAAACCTGGTCCGCGAAAGGCATATCGCCAAAGCCATAAGGGAAGGCATTGCGGAATCCTTTCCCCGGGAGCAGGCGCGGGACGGGTTTTACCTCAGGCTTTTTGACGGGAAACCGTTGTCCGCCGCTCCTGATGATGAAGCCGCAGTCGAGAACGAGATCCGCTCTGTACTGCTGAAAAAAGGAGGGAAGGCCTTTGTACCGGAGGATACTGCGGCATTTCCTGAAATCGGCAGGATCATTGATTTTATTCTCAATGCGGAAGGTGTTCCGTGCTATCCGGTACTGCTCGACGACAGGCATGGAAAAATGACGGGATTCGAAAGTGACTGGGACAGGATGGATGAGGTCCTGGGATCCCTCAATGTAAGCTGCCTGGAACTGATCCCCGCAAGAAATTCCCTGGCGAAGCTGAAGGAATTCGTGGATTTTTTCCATCGAAAAGAATATATTATAACTTTCGGGACCGAACACAATTCCCCGGGCCTGTTTCCCATCGCGGTAAGCGTGGAAAAGAACAGGGCGCTTACCCCGGAACTGAAAAAGGTGTCCTGGGAAGGCTGCTGCGCACTGGCGGCCCACCAGTACCTGGTGGCCAGGGGAAAAACGGGACTGGTAAATGACAGGGGGATTACCGGCCGTTCCGGCCGTAAATTCCATATAGACCTCGGCAATGCCGTTATTAAAGAATTCACTTCACAGGCCTGAACATGGAAAAAGACCTTCAGCAGCTTATTGATATATCCCGCATGTACGGGAAGGACAAGCGATTTGTGATCGCCGGGGGCGGAAACACATCCATGAAAACGCCCGGCAGGATATGGGTCAAGGCGAGCGGCCACGCCCTCGCCGGCATAGGCCCGGAAGGTTTCGCGGTGCTTGACCGCGGGAAATTGCAGAAGATCTCTTCAGGGAAGTATTCCGAAGACCCTTTCCGGCGCGAAAGCGAGATCAAGGACGATCTGACGGCGGCATGCCTGACAAAGGACCGCAGGCCCTCGGTGGAGACCTCCCTGCATGACCTGATCCCGTTCAGGTTCGTCGTGCACCTTCATCCGACCCTGGTAAACGGCCTGATGTGCGGCAACAGGGCGGAGGAAGAGGTGGAGCGGCTTTTCGGAAGGGATGCCCTGTATGTCCCCTACACGGATCCGGGGTACATCCTTTTCAAGGAAATCGAAAGGCAGCTTGCCGCTTACAGGAAAAAAGAGGGCGGGGATCCCGCCATCATTTTCCTTCAGAATCACGGGATCTTTGTGGGTGCGGATACAACGGCGGAAATCAGGTCCCGGTACGACAGGGTTTTCAAAACCATTGAAGCGGAGATCTCCGGGAAACTTCCGGATCAGGACATACCGGTCCCGCAGGAGGTTACAGGCATCGTCCCGGCCCTGAGGATGTTGCTTTCAGGGGAGGGCCTGAAAACCCTCCGCATCAGGCGAAATGCCCTGACCGAACATTTCCTCGAATCTGAAGCGAATTACCGGAAGATAGACAGGCCTTTTACACCCGATATCATCGTATACTGCAAATCGAACTACATTTACTGCGACGGAACCGCTGCCCCCGGGAGGGTGCTGAAGAACCTCGAAGCACGGATCACCGGCTTCAGGAAAGAGCACGGGCATCTTCCGAGGGTGATCCTGATGAAGGGGATCGGAATGATAGGGGCCGGCGAAAATGCCGCGGGTGCGGAGATCATCCTGGATGTATTCGAAGACATGATGAAGATCTCCTGGTTTTCAGGATTTTTCGGCGGACCGCATTTCATGACCGACACGCAGATCCGCTTTATCGATACCTGGGAGGTGGAGAATTACAGGCGGAAAACGGCCGCAGGGGATGCTGCAGGGGGCAGGGTCCGGGGCAAAACCGTGATCGTAACGGGCGCTGCCATGGGATTCGGTTCGGGAATTGCGGGCGGACTTTTTCAGGAGGGTGCCAACATCGTGATCGCAGACATCAACGGGAAGGCAGGGGAAAAGTTCCGCGACAGGCTGATGGAGTCGAAAAAGAAGAACCAGGCCATATTCGTACATACCGACGTGTCGGACCCGGACAGCCTGAAGAACCTGATGGCCAGAACCGTGGAGTCGTTCGGCGGATTCGATGTGTTCATCAGCAATGCAGGAATACTGCGTGCCGGGGGACTGGATGAAATGGACGAGCACACGTTCGATCTTGTAACCCGGATCAACTACAATGCATACTTTTACGGAGTTAAATATGCGGTTCCGGTGCTGAAGCTTCAGCAGGAATACAAAAAGGACCATTTCACGGACATCATCCAGGTAAACTCGAAATCCGGGCTTGCGGGCAGCAGGAAGAATTTTGCCTATGCAGGCGGAAAATTCGGGGGGATAGGCCTGACACAGTCCTTCGCGCTGGAACTGGCGCCCTGCAGGATCAAGGTGAATTCCATATGCCCGGGGAATTTTTTTGAAGGCCCGCTCTGGTCGGATCCCGAAAACGGGCTGTTCGTACAGTATCTGAAGGCGGGAAAGGTCCCGGGAGCAAAAAACATTGAAGATGTCAGAAAGCACTATGAGGAACAGGTGCCCCTGGGCCGGGGATGCCGGACGGAGGATGTGCTGAAAGCCGTGCTCTACATCCTGGAGCAGGAGTATGAGACCGGTCAGGCCGTCCCGGTTACGGGAGGACAGAATATGTTGCGTTGACCTGAAATAATTATTATGTACCTGTAAAAAAATCCGTAATAAAAACGGAGTTAATAACATATTGATAACATGATGTTTAATTTAAATACTTTCGTGTGAAAACCAAAGCAGTAAGACTATACGGAAAAGACGATCTGCGGCTGGAACAGTTCGAGCTGCCTGCCATCAGGGATGACGAGATCCTGGCCGAGGTCATTTCGGACAGCCTTTGCATGTCGTCATACAAGGCAAGCAAACAGGGCGGGGATCACAAGCGTGTGCCCGGTAATGTCGCGGACAGGCCGGTGATCATCGGACATGAATTTGCAGGGAAGATGCTTGAGATCGGGGACAGGTGGAAGGATTCATTCAAGGCGGGAGACAAGTTCACGGTGCAACCTGCACTGGGGGAGCTCACCCTGGAGGCCGCCGGCTATTCATTCGAATACTTCGGGGGCGATGCGACCCATGTCATCATACCGGCAGTGTACCTGGAGCGGAACTGCATCATACCTTTCGAGGCGGATTCCTATTTCATCAGTTCCCTTGCGGAACCTTACTCCTGCGTGGCAGGAACCTTCGAGGCGCACTACCATACCCGTTTCGGTTCATATGTCCATGAAATGGGCATCAGGGAAGGAGGCAGAATGGCCATGCTGGGCGCTGCCGGCCCCATGGGAACGGCAGCCATCGATTTTATAGTGCATACCAACAGGAGGCCGTCCCTGCTTGTTGTAACGGACATCGACCAGGAACGCCTGGATTATATCGCAGGGCTGATCACCGTGGAAGAAGCTGCAGGCCAGGGGATGGATCTGAAATATGTCAATACGGCCGGACAGCCGGAGGCGGAAGCCCGCCTGAGAGCATTAACGGGCGAAAATAACGGTTTTGACGACATCCTCATTTTTGCTCCCGTCAAGCCGCTCGTCGAGCAGGCGGACCGCCTGCTGGCCACCGACGGCTGCCTGAATTTTTTTGCGGGTCCGGCCGATCCGAAGTTCAGTGCGGAATTCAATTTCTACAACGCCCATTACAATGCCACACACATTGTGGCCACAAATGCAGGGAATACGGATGACATCCGGAGGGTCATCGGGATGATGGCCGGGGGCAGGCTGAACCCGGCCTACCTGGTTACGCACGTCGGGGGGCTCAATTCGGTCATGTATGCCACCCGCAACCTGCCCACCCTGCCCGGAGGCAAGAAACTGATCTATACCCATCTCGATATGCCCTTGACGGCCATAAGCGATTTTCAGGAAAAAGGCAGGGAAAACGAATTGTTTGCAGGGCTGGCGGAAATATGCAGGAAGCACAGGGGCCTGTGGAATGCCGAGGCCGAGGCATTCCTGCTGGAAAACGGAAAAAGGATTTAACGATTTAAAACCATGCAGTACAAGAAACTGGATACGAAATTAATGCATCCCCGTGACCAGATCACGGAGATCATCGGCAGGATCTATAATGCCGGTATGACCACCACATCGGGCGGGAATATATCCATCATCGATGACTCCGGGGATATCTGGGTCACACCGTCTGCCATCGACAAGGGATCGCTCGACAGGAAGGACATTGTCTGCGTCAGGAAAGACGGGACGGTGAAGGGCCATCACAAGCCTTCGTCGGAATTTCCGTTCCATAAGGCAGTTTACCAGGCAAGGCCCGACATCAGGGCGGTGATCCATGCACATCCGCCGGCACTTGTCTCGTTCAGCATAGTCCGGAAGGTCCCCGATATGAATGTCATACCCCAGGCAAAGCACATCTGCGGGACCATCGGGTATGCAAAGTATTCCATTCCGGGAGGAGAAGGGCTGGGAAAGGTGATCGCAGCCGAATTCAAAAAAGGGCACAATGCGGTTGTGATGGAAAACCACGGGACGGTGGTGGGAGGCAACGACCTTATGGATGCATTCATAAGGTTTGAAACCTTTGAATTTGCCTGCCGGACCATAATAGGGGCATCCACGGTCGGGGAGCCCGTCTACCTGACAGATGACCAGATAAGTGAATTCGAAAGCCAGATCCCGGGTGATCTGCCTGAATTTGAGGCGACAACGCATACCACGGACGAACTCTCGAGCCGCAGGAACATCTGCAACCTGGTGCGCAGGGCCTGTGAACAAGGCCTCATGATCGGTTCGTACGGGACCGTATCGGTCAGGCTGGAGGGGAATGATTTCCTTATTACTCCGACCGGCGTTCCGAGGTGGGAGCTTGACCTTCAGGACATTGTCCTGATCAGGGACGGGAAACGCGAAAAAGGAAAGCTTCCCAGCAGGGCGGCGAAGGTGCATGAGAGGATTTACGCGAAAGGCCCGCATATCAATTCAATCATCAATACACAGGCGCCCAACATCATGTCTTTCGGGGTCACCAAAACCAGGCTCGATGTCAGGACCATTCCGGAAAGCTGGATCTTCCTGCAGGATATCCCCGTTGTCCCTTTCGGCCACCAGTTCCTTTCCGACAGTGACATTCCGGACCTGCTCAATGAGAACACCCCCGCCCTGATCATACAAAACGATGCCGTACTGGTCACGGGGGATAAACTGCTTCAGACCTTTGACCGGCTGGAAGTCGCGGAATTCAGTGCAAAATCACTTGTCATGTGCGCACCTCTCGGGGAACTCGTACCCCTCGGGGACAACGAAATCCAGGATCTGAGGCGAAAATTTCTCTAAACCCTCCAATTTTATTATATTCTTAAACGAACTTTTTATATTTGTGAAAATTTTCCGGATTTCCTGAAAGAAGAAAGCATTTATGAGCGGGAATGATCTGATTCAGAGGGCCAAAGTAATATTCGGGGCAATAATGGTATTCTTTTTTATGGGAATCGGACTCTTATTCGTATTTTCACCCCTGTTCGATCACATTGAAATGACGATCAGGGTCATCTTCGGTGCAGCAATGGGCGTTTACAGCCTGGCAAGGGGGTTCCAGACGTACGAGCAGGTGCGTGAAGTTTTTTTTGCCGGGCACGATGACGAAGATAATTAGGGTATATTTGGAATGATTTTTGCCTTTAAATAATTCATACAGAGGACAACCCCGGAGCGAATTGCAAAGTCTATGAACCGCTTATTTCATACGATCTTCCATTTCCGGATATTTTTCCCGGCGGGATTGCTGTATGTGATGATTTCATGCAGGGGCGGCGGAACCGGGGTCAATGAAACGCCTACAAGCGGGGACATTACCATCAGCGTGGACGAATCCTTTGAATTGCTGGTGGATTCAGAGATCAAGACCTTTACTGCGTATTATCCCTACGCGAAAATTACCGCTGATTACAAGCCGGAGTACGATGTCGTATCGGATTTCATGAATGATTCCGTGCAGATGATAGTATCCAGTTATAAACTGAGGGACGACCAGATCCAGGATCTCAGGGACCAGCTTATCGTTGTTCGCACGACTGCTTTTGCCTATGATGCACTGGCCCTTGTCATCAACAGGGAGAATATGGATTCGCTGTTAAGGTACGACGTAGTCAGGGATATATTCCAGGGCAAAATAACCCGGTGGAAAGAGATAGATCCGGCATCGGAACTGGGCAGGATCAATGTCGTTTTCGACCATACAAGGTCGGGCAACATAAGGTATTTCAAGGAGAAATTCGAGATCACGGAGAATCTGCCGGATAATTTTTATGCGGTTGAAAGCAATCAGGAAGTCATAGACTATATCGAAGGGAATCCGGACGGTCTGGGGATCGTCAGTGTGAACTGGATCAGCGACCCCGAGGATTCGCTCAGCATGAGTTTCATAAACAGGATCAAGGTGGCTGCCATATCCGGGCCTTTTCTGGACCAGAGTTTGTACTACCTTCCTTACCAGGGCTCGATATACGATGAATCGTATCCCTTCACCAGGGAAGTTTATGCACATTCGCGGGAAACCTTTACGGGCCTGGGGTCAGGATTTATATCCTGGCTGGCCGGGGAAAAGGGTCAGAGGATTGTCCTGAAGTCGGGACTTGTTCCCGCAACCATGCCGGTCAGGCTGATACAATTGGAAAATCAATAAATATTATACATTTACAATAAATTATCGTAATGAAAAAAAGGATAAACAGAGGTTTGATCGTTCTTCTTTCGGGTATTGCGGGCATGCTGTCATGCAACAGCGCATTTACCCAGGACCTTGAATCTGCCATAGAGTTCACGAAAAGTGAACGTTTCGATGCCGCGGATTCAATATTCCGGGCTCTCATTCAGGCGGAGCCGGGCAACCCGAAAACATACTTTTACTACGGGGAAAACACAATTCAGAATTATTTTGCCGATTCCATTTCCAATTCCATAACCGTCGAGGTGAACCGGGCAAGGGGGATTTATGAAATGGGTGTGGAGGCAGATTCCACCGAGTCTCTCAATTACATAGGACTGGCAAAAATGGCCTTCCTTCTCGGTGAGGACGGGAAAGCGGAGCAACTGCGCCAGAAGGCCAGGGGCAAGCTTCCTGCATACAAGAAAGTAAAGAAGATCAAGAACCCCGGGGATTATGCCTTTGCGCTTGCCAAAATCGCCGAGTCCTATATCCGGGAAGGGAAGGTCGATACATCGAAAGCACTGCCCTACATCAGGGAGGCGCTGAGCATTGACAGGACAAACCCCGACATATATCTTATTGCCGGTGATATATATAATTTAATCAACGACGGATCAAACGCCGTCAAGTATTATAACCTTGCACAGGACTATGATCCCACTTCCCCTACGGCCAATATGAAAATCGGCAGCATTTATGTCAGGGCGCGCAGCCTGATGGCGGCGATCCCTTATTATGAACAGGCCATCAGCATAGATGCTGCATTTGCGCCGGCCTACAGGGAACTCGGCCAGTTGTATTCCCTGGCCGGCCGGTATGACCAGTCAAAGGAGTATTTCAGGAAATACCTCGACCTTACCGCAGGGAACATCCCTGCCAAGATCCGGTACGTGAATGCCTTGTACTATGCAAAGGAGTATGACGAAGTGATCAGTACGGTGGAAGAGATTTTCAAAGTGGACAAATCCAGGGCATACCTGAACCGGATCGCAGCCTACTCCTGCTACGATAAGGAAGACTCCGACCTTGACAGGGCCCTGGAGTACCTGGATGCGCTTTTCCGGGATCTTCCGGCCGAGAATCTGATCCAGAGAGACTATACCACCCTTGCAAAGATCCTGCTGAAAAAGAACGCCGGCTATGAAAATCTCACGGATCCCGGAAGCATTGCCCGTGCGGAAGCGGAGATCGACCGTGCATTCGAGGCTTATGAGAGCGCGCTTGCAATGGACCCGGAGGATACAAAACTCATGAATGAGATCGCCAATGCTTATTATACCCATAAAAGGTATGAAGGCGCTGCAATGACCTGGGAAAAAATGATCCGGTACGGACGGGATGATGTTGGTGATTACCTCCAGGTTGGAAGGGCGTATTATATGGCAGAGGATTATTCGAAAGCAGACTCTATTTTCAAAATCGTAGGCAAGAAATACCCCGATAACATTCAGAACTACCTGATGATCGCCAGGACCTATTCCAGGATGGATCCCGATTTCAAGAGGAATCTTGCCAGGCCCAAATTCGAGACCCTGATCGAAAAAGCAAGGGCCGATTCGGTTTCAAATGCCCCCGCCATGGTTGAAGCTTTCGGGTATCTGGGATATTATTATCTTATAAATAAGGAATACTCCAGGGCAGAACATTATTATGACCGTATGATCCATATTGACCCGGATAACAAGAAATTCCAGGCTGACGGGTACAGCGGGAAGGCGAACGTATGGTTCATGAGGAGCGAGAACGCAAAGGAACCGGATGAGAAAATACCTTATTTTGACAGGTCTATCGGGTACTATGACAGGGTGCTGGAGCTCGAACCGGATAACAACCAGGCCAAGGCTTCCAGGCAGCAGGTTATGAATTTCAGAAGAAGGACCCGGGAAAATATCAATCCCAATGAGCTGAGGGGGGTTATCAGGACCACTTCGGGCGAGCCGATCAACGGGGCTTCCATACGTGTCAAGGACACTGCAGCCGAAACCGTTACAAATGCCAGGGGGGAGTTCAAGTTCGAAATACCCATGAGCTCGGAAGCCCTGCTGATTTCAGCAAGAGGCTATCAGACAAAAGAAATTCCCATCACGGAATCAAGGATTTACAATGAAGTACTCGAGCGGGAATAGCGGGTGATTGTTAATTTTCTTTTAAATTTGCGTGAAAAATAAGAAAAAAAAACATTTATAAATTTTTATATTTGATCCTGACGAATTAATATTGCAAATCATTTCTTTATCTAAACCAAATCATTGAAAAATGCGTGAAAAAAGTGGAAATGCACTGAAAGGCTTTCTGCAGTCAGCCTTTTCAGTTAGTGCCATCATTATTGCTTTTGCAATTGCCCTTTATCTGTTTATAAGCGTTATGGGAAACCCCATTAATTTCGAAGGAGGAAATCCCAAAGGACATCCGATACAGGGGAATTATCTCGGAATTATTTATAAAGGGGGTTATGTAGTGCCGGTACTGATGACCTGTGTTATGGTTGTTCTTATATTCGGCGTTGAACGGATCATTACACTCGCAAAGGCCAAAGGGAAAAAAAGGTTGAATACTTTTATATACAGACTGCAGAACCTCCTGGCTGAAGATCAGATCGAGGATGCTCTTGCAGCCTGCAGCAAGCAGAAAGGATCGCTGGCGAATGTCGTCCATGCAGGCCTGTCGCGATACCGCGATTTGCAGAAGGACAAAACACTTACAAATGACCAGAAGATCGAATCCATTGAAAAATCGCTCGAAGAGGCGACCGCCCTTGAAATCCCCATGCTGTCGAGGAACATGGTAATTTTTTCCACACTGTCCTCGCTGTCGGTACTTATCGGTCTGTTCGGTACGGTACTGGGGATGATCCGGGCTTTCGCCGCCCTTGCGCAATCGGGTGCGCCGGATTCTCTCGCACTGTCAACGGGTATTTCTGAAGCACTGGTCAACACGGCCACCGGTATCCTCGGGTCCTGCCTGGCCATCCTGGGGTATAACTTTTTTCAGGCCAGGATAGATTCCTATTCGTACAAGATAGATGAGGCCGGGTTCAGCCTGGTAGAGACATTCGCCGCATCACTGAAAGAGAATTAGCCTGGTTTTGTCAAGGATCAGAATTAAGTTAAATTGATCTGATAATATGTCAAAGATAAAAACAGCCCCGAAATCTCCGCGGATCGATATGACGCCTATGGTAGACCTGTTTTCCGTGATTTTGACGTTTTTCATTCTCACGGCAACGATCAGGCCGGCGGAAACAGCTCCTGTCGATGTTCCTTTTTCGGTATCGGAAAAAACAATCCCCAATTTCAACCTGATGACCGTAGTCCTGTCAAAGGACGACCGGATATTCTTTAACGTCGACAACGGGCCCGATACAATTCTGCAGTACAGGAAGCATATGCTGGAGGAAATGGGCAAGCGTTACGGGATTGAATTTACGGACGAGGAGACAACCCTGTTCGGTAACCTCAATTCCGAATTCGGCCTTCCGATTCAGAGAATGAAAGAGTATCTCGCATTGAAGAACCACAGCGAAAGGGAAAGAATGCAAAACGGCATTCCCATCGATTCGACAGATAACCAGTTGTCCTCCTGGATACTGGTTGCACGACAGGTAAATCCGAACATCAACGCATGCATCAAAGGGGATGCCGATACGGAATACCCCCTTGTCAAGAAAGTGCTGGACATATTTCAGGACAGGAATGTAAACCGGTTCAACCTGATAACAAGTTTGAGGGTTGTCGAAGTATCAGCAGAAGAAATGGAGGAATAGTCATGGCAGAAATTGTTGAAGCCCAACCTCAGCAAGGGAAAAAGACTAAGCCCAAGAAGCTTCCCGCTCAAGTGGATATGACGCCCATGGTAGACCTGATGTGTCTGCTCATCACATTTTTCATGCTTGCCTCTGCTTTCAGCAAACCCAAGATCATGCAGATCATTCTGCCTGAAAAGATCAAAAAGGATGAGAATGTAGCTCCCCCGAAAATTGCCAAAAGCCGTACGCTGAATATTATACTCGGACCGGACAACAGGGTTTTCTGGTATCCGGGAAGTGTGGATAATCCCAATAATCCGCCTCCGCTTCAGGAAACCGATTTCAGCGCCGAAGGTATACGCAGCGTGCTGCTCGACAGGAACAGGGCGCTGTTCAGAAAGGTGAACCAGTTTCAGGAAGATGTTCTAACAGGAAATATAGAGCTTCCGCGTGATTCTGTTGAAAGTGCGATTGCAGAGCTCAAAAAGGAAGACGATACGGGCCCCATCGTCCTTATCAAAGCCTATAAAACTTCCAAATACAGGAATCTCGTTGATATTATAGATGAGATGTCCATTGTCGGAATAGCACGTTATACATTCGTCGATATAAGCTGGATTGAGGAGGATATGGTGGAGAAGGCACTGGGTGAGGATGATGCCATGACTGCTTCGAGAAATCCATAATTACTGGAATGATTTTTGCTAAATAAATTATAGAGTATAAATCATGGCAAAGGAAACGATAATCGCTCCGGAATTTGACGAGATCGTCTTTAAAAACCGGAATAAACTGTACGGAGCATACCGCCTGCGCAAGAGGTACAACCGTGTACTCCTGGTTTCCATGCTTACGGGTATAGCCATCGTTTCAGCTGTGATCCTGTATCCTTTTCTCAAGGCCACAACACAGAAGCAGTTTGAACAAAGGGAAGAAAGGGAAGTGATTGCAGTCATGGAAGAACTCGATCAGCCGGAAGAACTGGATGTGGAGGCTCCGCCCCCGCCGCCGCCGACAGAAACGACCCAGCAGCTTAAATATGTTGCTCCCGAAGTGGTCGATTCCATCAGTCCTGAAGAGGAAGTGGACCTGTTAACGGCCACCGAGGCAATGGATATCATTCAGGATGAGGAGGTCGTTGAGATTATAGAACCGGAAGAGGAGGTCGTCGAAGAATTTGAGCCTCCGCAGGACGTTCTCGTACTCGTTGAGGAAATGCCCAGGTTTCCGGGTGGCGAAGAGGCTTTATATGACTATATCTACAGCAATATTGAATACCCGGTCATTGCCCTGGAGAACGAGATCTCCGGAACGGTCATTGTAAGGTTTTGTGTTACCTACCAGGGGGATGTTAACCAGGCTACGGTTTTGAGGGGCGTGGACACGTCCCTTGACGAAGAAGCACTGAGGGTCGTTAATACACTGCCGAAATGGAGACCCGGGAAGCAGGCCGGAAAGCCTGTAAATGTCTGGTATATCGTGCGGATCCAGTTCAGGATGCAGGAAGAGTAAGCAGGCCAAAGTCATTCAATATCACATGTCCGGGGGAAAGCCTTTTGCCAGAAGCTTTCCCTATTTTTTTTATTTTTACGGGATTTCTTTATAAATTGTGTGGTTTTAAGGACCAATCCCCAATTACCAAATGAAAACTCTCAATCGCATTGTGTTGGTTCTGGCGATACCATTGCTTTTTACCTGCCAGGCAAACCAGCACGGAAAATCCTCCCTGGAAGGACTGACCGATTCACTGACACTGGAAGAAAAGGCTGCATTCGTTGTGGGAGCCGGAATGCCCGGGCTTGAAGAGATGCTTGCCGCTCAGGAGAGCGGGGATCCCGAAGCCATGGAAGAAGCCATGGCCGCATTGACGGGAAGCCCCGGGGATCTCGTTCCCGGCGCTGCCGGTACCACAATTGCCATCGAAAGGCTTGGCATTCCGAAAATCGTCCTGGCCGACGGGCCCGCCGGCTTGAGGATTACGCCCCTCAGGCAGGGAGACAGCCTGAACACTTACTATTGCACCGCCTTTCCGATAGGCACGCTGCTTGCCTCGACATGGGATACAGGCCTTGTCGGCAGTGTTGGAAAAGCCATGGGCAGCGAGGCCAGGGAATATGGTGTGAACATACTGCTCGGCCCGGGCCTCAATATTCACAGAAATCCCCTGTGCGGAAGAAACTTCGAGTATTACTCTGAAGACCCGTACCTGACAGGGAAAATTGCCGCCGCCATGGTAAACGGGATAGAATCGAACGGTGTCGGAACATCCATCAAGCATTTTGCCGCCAATAACCAGGAAACCCAAAGGAACATGATCGACACAAGGGTCAGTGAAAGGGCCCTTCGCGAAATTTACCTGGAGGGATTCAGGATTGCAGTCCAGGAGGCCCGGCCGTGGACCGTGATGTCGTCATACAATAAAATAAACGGAACCTATGCCTCCCAAAGTGAGGACCTGCTTACAATAATCCTGCGCGACGACTGGGGATTCGAAGGTTTTGTCATGACCGACTGGACCGGGGGTTGCGATCCCGTTGCACAGATGATTGCAGGAAACGATCTCCTGATGCCCGGCAGTGAATGGCAGACAGATTCCATCCTGGAGGCTGTCCGGAACGGGGAGCTGGATGAAGCCGTTCTCGACCGCAACATCAGAAACATACTCGGGATCATTGAAAAAACACCCAGGTACCAGGGTTATGCGTATTCCGACAAACCCGATCTGGAAGCCAATGCCCTGGTAACCAGGCAGGCCGCCACCGGCGGCATGGTACTGCTGAAAAACGGGGGAGTTCTCCCGTTTGCCGGTGATGTGACAAGCATCGCCGTATTCGGCCAGACATCCTTCGATATCATTACAGGGGGAGCCGGCTCCGGGGATGTGAACGAAGCCTACAGTGTATCCCTTGTGGAGGGACTGGAAAATGCGGGTTATTCCGTCAACCGGTCGCTGGAAGAGGTTTACGCCGGATATATAGAGCGGGTGAAGGCCGGACAGCCGCAGCTTACGGGGATGGATGCCCTGTTCAGAATCATTCCCGTACCTGAAATGGACCTTGATCCGGAAGTCATTGAAGAAATGGCCGGAGAATCCGATATTGCGCTGATAACCATAGGCAGGAACACAGGAGAGGGAGTGGACCGCAAGGTCGAGGGGGACTTTAACCTGACAGCTGCCGAGCAGGCCCTGATAAGGAACGTTTCGCAGGCGTTCCGGGCAGCCGGAAAGAAGGCCGTTGTAATACTTAATGTGGGAGGTGTTGTGGAAACGGCAAGCTGGAAAAACGATCCCGACGCCATCCTGCTTGCATGGCAGGGAGGACAGGAAACAGGCAACTCCATTGCAGATATTCTGAGCGGCAGGGTGAATCCCTCGGGAAAGCTTCCCATGTCTTTCCCCGTTTCCTATGAAGATGTTCCTTCGGCCGGGAATTTCCCGGGCACGATAGTCATGCCGGAGGGAGTACCCGTGGAATCCTTGTTGTCCGATACGGAACCCGAGGTGGCCTATGTGAATTACGAAGAGGATATATATGTGGGGTACCGCTATTATGATGCATTTGACGTGGAAACATCCTATGAATTCGGTTACGGACTGTCGTATACCACATTCGAATTCAGCGACCTGAACCTAAGTCCGGAAAGGTTCAGGGATGAGCTGACCGTAAGTGTAACGGTTACCAATACGGGAAGTGCAGCGGGCAGGGAGGTTGTCCAGCTATACCTTTCGGCGCCTCCGGGAAAGCTGAATAAACCCGAAAAGGAACTCAAGGCTTTTGCGAAAACAAAACTCCTTCAGCCCGGGGAATCAGAAACGCTTACGCTCATGCTGAACCCGAGAAGCCTGGCGTCTTTTGATACGGAAACATCGGCCTGGGTGGCTGACCCCGGGACCTATACCGTTCATGCCGGGTCTTCTTCACAACAGATCCGGCTGACGGCAGATTTCGAATTGCCCAGGCAGCTTGTCGTGAAAAAGGTTAACAGGGCCCTGAGCCCCGTTGAGCAAATCAACAAAATGGAACCCTGAAATGTTTTTCCGGGATCATCCCGGTCAGAAACACTGCACCAGGGCTGACCTCCACCAGTAATAGTACCGGCCCTCCAGCTCCTCTATGGATGGGAACCGGTAGAACATGAAATCATCTCCGGCACCTATGAAAAACCCGTCTTTTACGGTGCGGTAGGACAGGTCCCTTTTGAACTGTCTTATCACGGTTTTGGTCAGGCGCTCTTTCGAAGAGGTCAGCCTGTCGAGACATTCCCTCAGGTGGTCCGGGTTTGGATAGGGGAGGTCATGTATGGGAGCATAGGAGTCTTTTGAGAGTTTGTTCAGCTTCAGCTCCGCAAGAAAGATCTTCGGGGCCGAAACCGGTTTGCTGGTATCGGTGAGGAATTTAATGAATTCCGGTGGTGACAGCTTGCTTGCAACCCGTGTGGGAATCGGGTTGAACTGCTGGTAGAGGTGAACAATATCCGCTTCGGAAGGTTTATAGGCGGCGGGAGGGAGTTCGAGAACCTTCCCGTCATCCGTGACCAGGAAGAGGTTTTTCAGGGCATCCAGCGGAACATTCTCAAGGACCCTGTAAATGGAAAGGAAAAGGGATCGTTTGGGTTCCCCGTCTTCATAGGGGACCAGCCTTTCATTCATGTATTCCACGGGAAGGTTTTCAATCTTTTCCATGTCCAGCTCAAAGAAAATGGCCTGTCCCCGTGCCCTTTTGCGTGTCCCTACGGCCAGGTAATTCCCGAATTCAACCGGGGGCAGATGCGAAGCTACCAGTGATTCGGGGGTCGCCGATAAATACAGATACTGCTTCATGTCAAATTGGGTTTATGGATCATCCTAAAATTACATAAGAGAACGGGTAAAGTCAAGACCCTGTACCAGAGAAATACCGGGACCGAAAAAAAGTTATTAAATTTATCCTCCGGGATGCAGGCCATTGGTGCATTTTTACGATAATTACCATTCAAAATTGTCATTTAAAAAGATGCGGGTAAGTCAAATAACAAGGAAAGGTATCATTTCTTTTGCAGCTTCCCTTTTGATTGCATTGTTTGCCATCCAGATCATCAATCAATCGGCTTTCATCCATACCCACAGGCTTGAAGGAAACAGGATCCTGATTCATGCGCATCCCTTTCATAAGGAAAAGGATTCCGGGCCTGTCAAATCGCACCATCATTCACAATCCGAAATTCTTTTTTTCATAAGCCTGGGCATCCTTTTCCCTTTCGTTTTCCTGTCCCTGGCCACGGTTAATGTCTTACCAAGGAAGAATCTTCCCGTTTATTATATCATCCTGCTTAAGCCCACCCGGATAAGCTTTAAAAAAGGCAGGTCTCCACCTGTTTTGTAACATCGCCTTCTGTCCCGGCCTGATTTTGTAATCTGCGGGCGCATTGACTTCGTCGAGCTCCGTTTTTATCCGGATCCCCGCAGATTGCTGCGAGGCGCTTTAAATACAGCCGGCCCGATGTATAATGCGGGTATACGGTTGTATGTAATTCCTTGTTATACAATTTATTATAAGACATTACAATAATATCATGAACAGGATATATCCTATTTTAACAGTAATTTCAATGGCCCTGTCGCAAGCCGGCCATGCCCAAAGAACAAAGACCGACGCCAATATTGTCGGGTATGTCGTATCGGGGGGGCAGCATATGCCCTTTGTAAGCGTGGTGATCAAGGGAACGACAATGGGGACGGTAACCGGTGAAACGGGGCATTACCAGCTGATCAACGTACCTGTGGGGGAAATTACCCTGGTCGCCAGATCGCTGGGTTACAAACCGCAGGAGGTAAGCGTTCTGACCGAGATGAATAAAACCGTTGAAGTTAAATTCGAGCTCGAGGAAGATGTCCTCAGCCTCGACGAGGTTGTCGTGTCTGCAGACCGCAGCGAACAAAAGCGTACAGAGGCCCCGGTGATCGTGAACACGATCTCCCCGGAACTTTTAAGCGCTTCGCAGACGTTGACCGTAGGTGAGGGGCTGAATTTCTCACCGGGGCTGCGCCTGGAGAACAACTGCCAGAACTGCGGTTTTACGCAGGTTCGCATGAACGGGATGGAAGGGCCCTATTCACAGATACTGATCAACAGCCGTCCGATCTTCAGCGGCCTGGCAGGCGTCTACGGGCTGGAGCTCATTCCTTCAAATATGATCGACAGGATCGAAATAGTGCGCGGGGGAGGCTCCGCCCTTTTCGGAAGCAATGCCATAGCCGGGACCATAAACCTGATCCTGAAAAGCCCTGTCCGCAACACTTACCAGGCGGGTGCGAGTTATGCGCTTACCGGGGCCGGCATCCGGGGATCGAACGGTGCCGTACCGGACCATTCAGTCAGTTTCAATACAACGCTGGTATCCGACGATCAAAAAACCGGTATCGCCTTGTATGGTTTTTCCAGGAATCGGGGCATGTTCGATGCCAATGGAGACGGGTTTTCAGAGCTGGCTCCCCTGGGCAACCTCAGCCTGGGGACAAGGCTCCGGCACAGCTTCGGTTACAGGGACGAACTGTCGCTCGATTTTTTCACGATACAGGAACAGCGCGACGGCGGGAACAGGCAGGATTATCCGCGGCATGAGCGGGATGTTGCCGAAGCCGTGGACCATGACCTGAAAACAGCGGCTGCTACATATGAAAGGTATTTCAGGGATTACGATCTGTTTTCGGTTTATGCATCCGGGCAGTATCTCGTCCGCGACTCGTATTACGGGGCGAACCGGTCTCTGAGCGATTACGGAAATTCCCGGGACCATACCTACAATGTCGGTTCCCAGTATAAAGCCATGTTCGGGAGTTCATCACTGGTTGCCGGAATCGAGAATACCGGGGGATTTCTCATCGATAAAAAGCTGGGATATCCTGATTATGAGAATGCTGTTATTGATAATGATACCATTGTGGAAGTGCCTCATACCGGGAATACCGTTGTGGCCGATCAGTCATCGACATCTGCAGGTGTTTTTGCACAGTATGAGCTCAGGTGGGAACGGGCCGGGATTGCGGTCGGCGGAAGGTATGACATTTACAGGGTGAAAGACCATTCGAAAGAAAGCGGGGAAGCCAAAACGGGCAGTGTTTTCAGCCCCCGCATCAACCTGATGTATGGACTGACCGGGCAGTTGAAAGCCAGGCTAAGCTATTCACAGGGCTACCGAGCTCCGCAGATATTCGATGAGGACCTGCATATAGAGACCTCCGGTTCGAGGCAGGTGATCAATGTCAACGACCCCGGCCTCAGACAGGAAACCGGCCGCAGCATCATGGTGTCACTGGATTATAACGGGCTGACAGGTACCGTTTACACCGGCTTCCTGGTCGAAGGTTTCCGTACCCGCCTTGAAGACCCGTTTGTGAACGAGATCGGGACCCCGGATGAAAACGGCACGGTGATCTATACGAGGAAAAATGCGGAGGATGGAGCAACCGTGCATGGGATCAATCTGGAATTCAAGCTGAAACCCCGGAAAGCTTTTACACTGACATCCGGTTTTACGATGCAATCCGCAAAATACGATGTCCCGCAGGAATTCAACGAGAAACGATTTTTCAGGACGCCTGACCGTTACGGATATTTTGCCCTTGACTGGGATTTTCTCCGGGCTCTGTGTCTATCGGCAACCGGCAATTATACGGGCAGCATGCTCGTTCCCTGTTTCGGCCCGGAAACCGATCCGGATGCCGGGGAACTGCGTGTATCGGAAGATTTTTTCGACCTGGGCATGAAGCTCAGGTACAATGTCAGGCTGAACGGGACCACCCTGCAATGGTATGGCGGCATCAAGAACATATTTAACGCCTACCAGTCTGATTTTGACACAGGCATCGACCGTGACCCGTCCTATATCTACGGCCCTGTTACGCCCCGGACCGTATATTTCGGCGTGAAATTCGGCAATGTGCCGGATTGATAATAAAAAGGGCCCTGCGATCACATCCGCAGACCGCAAGGCCTTTTTTCCAGTGCCGGATGTCAGTTCTTTCTGGCCCGGACAAAGCTTGCAACGTAATATCCCAGGGCCACCAGCGATCCTGCGAGCGTGATGAGAAATATAATGATCTTCCGGCTTATTCCGGTCCCGGCGTTCAGGTTTATCACCAGCATTACAGTAACCATGACAGCCAGTATCAGGGTCAACAGGACAACAATGTGAGATACGATCCTGTTATGATTTTTCATCCCGTTTGTCATGGCAAGCATGGTTGCCCCGAATGCAGACGGAATAAGGGAAGTGAACTGCCAGTCCCCCTGATCGAGGTACCTGGCGGACAATCCGAATACTCCCACCGCCACCAGCAGTATCGAATAAATGATGTTTACCCTGTATATTTTTTCCATCGGGTTTCAGTCATTTTACCGGATGATGTTCGCTTGTTTTACAGATTCGGTTGCGGCGTGTACCTCATGTAGGGTTTTATTTTCCTGGCACCCTTGGGGAATTTGGCCGGGATTTCCTCATCCGGTACGGATGGCACGATGATACAGTCTTCTCCGTGCTGCCAGTTCACGGGTGTTGCCACGCTGTAATTTGCCGTAAGCTGAACCGAATCGATCACCCTTAGTATCTCCCTGAAGTTCCTCCCCGTGGCCGCCGGGTAGGTAATGATCAGCTTAACCTTCTTGTCGGGTCCGATGATAAATACCGATCTGACCGTTGCCTTGCTGTCCTCATTCGGATGGATCATATCATATTTTTCGGCCACCTCTCTTTTGTCGTCGGCGATCATCGGGAAATTGACCTGGGTGTGCTGGGTTTCATTGATGTCCTTGATCCATTCTTTGTGCGCATCGAGCGGATCTACGCTCAAACCGACCACCTTGACATTCCGTTTGTCGAATTCGTCCTTCAATTTGGCGACTTCACCGAGTTCGGTCGTACATACGGGTGTAAAATCAGCCGGGTGGGAAAACAATACCCCCCAGCTGTCACCGAGCCACTTATGAAACTCTATTTCGCCCTGTGTTGTCGTTGCCCTGAAATCGGGCGCCACATCGTTGATTCTTATTGCCATGATTGATAAAATTTTAAAGTTATGATATTCAGTAGTAATGATTAATTGATTTCTTCCAGCCGTTTTCATCAAGGGCCGTGGTTTCGAGACTTTCGGCCAACAATCCGCTGATCGTCTCATTTGTAAAAGATTCCATACCGCAATCCGTATGGTGGATGACAAACCATTGATCCGTTCCGGGCAGCTTATGGCTGATGACCAGGGAACGAATGGCATCGTCACCGGCCCTGCCTCCTGCATTTCTTGTGATATGCGCATTATCCTCGGAGTATCCGGCAAACCGGAGCGGATCGAGCCTTGCGTCCATGCATATGAGTATGGCTACCTTCCTGGCGGGGGTGGCAGGCAGAAAAAATCTACCAACGGGATGCCTGCAAATCAGCATTCGCATCTGCGATACCGCCGCCCGAAGGAATGTGCGGCGCCCCTGAGGTTTACTATGAGCGATCGTCCCCCTTCCGGAGAGGGACAGGTTTCGGGGCAGGAGCGGATAAGGCAGGATATGTATGTCATTCTGGTAGCTGGATTAATCGGGGCTAAAATAATATTTATTTGGTTTAAATAAAAAAAGAATTCAAAAAAATTGATTATCCCTTCAGTAAAGACCGTTGTTTTTACTAAATTTATTTTCCATTTGATGTTGAAGGTTCCCGCTTTCTTTTCGCTTATGTTTCATGCCATTCTCCGATAGATTTCGATGCACAGTTATTATACAGAATTTAAAATCAAAATCTGAAAGATCCATGAAAAATCCCCGCATTCTCATAAGCGTTGTTTTGATCCTGCTGTTTGCTCCGGGTCAGTTTTCCCATGCCCAGGGAGTACTGAGAAGGCTTAAAGAGAAAGCCACTGAAGAAATTCTCGATGAAGTCCTTGGAGAGGAGGAGAAAAGCACGGAAGAAACGGCTTCTGAAGAAACCACCTCTTCCTCTTCCGTTACCAATGTACGCGGAGGAGGGCTGACCACCGAACCGCCCGATGTAATGGAAAACATTGCCGGCGCTGAAACGGCTTTTTCAGATAAGAATTACAGCAACGCCCGGTATTCGGTAAGACAGGCAGTTCTGGGCATTGAGATGGAAATCGGCCAGAGCATACTCAGTGACCTCCCGGAATCCGTGAAAGGGCTTGCGAAGGTTCCCGAAGAAGACAATGTTTCGAGTTCGGGCATCGGTTTTACGGGACTCACCATTGAACGCGTATACCGTACCGGAGACCAGGAATTGAAGCTGACCATAGGCAATGACGCAGTCATCCTGGCCGGTGTGAATATGTATTTAAGCAGCGGGATGTATGCCACCGAGGAAAACCAGAAAAGGGTAACCTACAAGGGGCATCCCGGAGTCCTCGAATACGACGATAATTCCGGTTATACCCTGAGTGTTCCGTTTGGCCAGTCGTCGATCTTCATCGTCAACGGTGTCAATTTTGCAGGCGAAGGGGAGATCATGTCTGCTGCCGAAGAATTCGATATTGACAAAATCAAAAACACATTGGGAGAACAATGAAAAAGACATTATTCGGGATTGTTTTAATCATCCTCATCCCGGGGACCGGGCTGCTTGCCCAGGATGTCCAGGCCAGGCTGGATGAAGCAAAATCGGCCTACCAGGCCGGGAACCTTGAAAATGCCCGTTTTTCGCTTCAGGAGGCATTGAACGAAATAAACCAGGTCATCGGACATGAGATCCTCGACCTGCTTCCTTCCGAATTGGGCGGCATGACAATCGTTGAAACTGGCGATAATGTTACCGGCTCTACGGCCGGATTCGCCGGCCTGTACATAAACCGCGAATACAGCGGAGAAAACAGGGAAGCCTCTGTTGAGATCGTCAGCGATTCACCCCTGCTTGCCGGTATAAATTCACTTCTTGCCATGCCTGCCTTTATGGGCTCGGACCAGAACCAGAAGAGGATAAAAGTTGACAATTACAGGGGTTTGCTGACGAAAGACAGCGATGAGCAGGGAATGGTCTCCTATGATATCCAGATACCGCACAACAACCTGCTCCTGACCTTCCATTGTTCCGGAATTCCCGATGAAGATGAGGTAATCGGCATGGCGGGCAGCCTTCCCGTGGACGGGATCGTAAAACTCGCCCAGTAGGGAATATTCCTTTTTCTTTTTTACGGCAGCTTATTCCTGAACAAGCCTGCAGGAAACAGGTGTAATAAACCATTCTTTTCAAAACAAAGCTGAATATGGCATTGATCTTAATTTTTTTTATATATTTGCACTGATATTTAAGTATACTTAACAAATTATTTTAATTATACGAAATGATTTCAATAGCCACTGAAAATTTTATTAAAGTAATTTATAATTATGACCAGGGCAAAGGCCATGATACCCGCCCCGGCTCTATTGCAAAGGCTTTGCACATTACCCATGCCGCCGCAACGGACATGGCGCGCAAGCTTGCAGGGAAAAAGCTGGTGGATTATGAAAAATACAAGGCATTGAAACTCACCCCCGAAGGCAGGAACGTCGCATTGAACATCATCCGGAAACACCGGTTATGGGAAACTTTCCTGCACAAGGTGTTCGATATGTCACTGCATGAGATCCATCGTGAAGCGGAATTGCTGGAGCATCAGACATCGGAGTTCCTGGCTGAAAAAATTTCCGCATTCCTGGGTAATCCGCAGTTTGACCCCCACGGGGACCCGATCCCGGGCGCCGATGGAGAGACCTCTTTCGATAAAGAGCAAACCCCTCTATCGTCAGCCGAAGCCGGGAAAGTATATGAAATAGCGAGGCTGTACAGTTCGGATAAGGAATTTTTTGAATTCTGCAACCGCAATCAGCTCACGGTCGGTTCGATGATCAGGGTCGAGAAACAATACACCGCAAACAATATGACCGAGATCAGGGTCGGGGATATAAAGCTGCTCTTAAACGCGGCATTCTCAAATATCATTTACGTGAAAAGCAAATCCTGAAGTTATACGAAACTTATGTTATCAACCGTCCATCCGGGTATCATGCTTCTGGCCGGCACACTTTCCGCAGTGGTGCTGGTATGGATCTTCTGGCCCGGAAAGGGCCTGCTTTCCCTTCTGACCAGGGCCCGCATGATCAGCCGGCGGGTGCTGCTGGAAGACGCGCTCAAGTTCATCTATGACTGCGAATACAGGAATATTCCCTGCGACCTCAACAGCGTTGCCGGGAACCTGTCCGTTTCCACAGATAAGGCGGCAAAGCTGCTGGACCGCCTGCATTCCATGGGCCTGACTGAAATGAAGGAGCAGGCCATCCGCCTGACCGACACAGGCAGGTCGTATTCCTTAAGGATCATCAGGGTACACCGGATCTGGGAGAGGTACCTGGCCGATGAGACCGGGATGTCCAAGTTGGAATGGCACGGTGAAGCGGATTACCGGGAACACCGTACCTCGCAGGAGGATGCGGACAGGCTGGCCGCACGTATGGGCAACCCGGTATATGACCCGCACGGCGATCCGATTCCTTCCCCGGGGGGCGAGCTTCCCGAACACAGCGGCCTGCCTCTCAGCCATCTGAAAGAAGGCGACATTGCCCGGATCGTGCACATTGAGGACGAGCCTGCAAGCATCTTCGAACAACTTATCGCACTGGGGCTTTTTCCGGGGATGCAGGTATATGTCATGGATACGGACAAAGGGAAGATCACTTTTGCCGCCGATGGAGATGAATGCGTGCTGACCCCGCTGTTTGCCAACAGTATCACCGTGGATACGCTGCCCGGGGAGGCCGGGCCGGCTCCGAAATACGAATTGCTTTCCTCGCTTCGAATTGGAGAAAAAGCCGAGATTGCGGGAATCTCTCCCAATTGCATGGGGCAGCAGCGGAGGCGGCTGATGGATCTTGGCGTCGTACCCGGAAGCGTTGTAACCGCTGAAATGCGAAGCGCTTCCGGTGATCCTGTCGGCTACCGGATCATGGGAGCAACCATTGGCGTTAGGAAAAGCCAGGCCGACCTTATTTTTATTGACAAAAAAGAAACGTTTGACAATGAATAGTCAGCATAATTGTGAAAATTGCCCGGTGCACCATACGGAAAACCTCATACGGCTGGGCATTTCCATGGACCGGGTCGATTATGTGGTAGCCCTGGCCGGGAATCCCAATACCGGGAAAAGCACGGTTTTCAATAACCTCACCGGCCTGCGGCAGCATACCGGAAACTGGCCGGGAAAGACGGTCGCCAGGGCCGAAGGCGGGTTCTCGTATGGCGGGAAACGTTACAGACTGGTAGACCTGCCGGGCACCTACTCCTTGCTTTCCACCAGTAAGGATGAAGAAGTGGCCAGGGATTTTATCCTTTTCGGCCGTCCCGATGTAACGGTGATCGTAAGCGATGCCACCCGCCTCGAACGCAATCTCAACCTGGTGCTGCAGATCCTTGAAATTACCGACCGTGCCGTTCTTTGCCTGAACCTGATGGATGAAGCGCGGCGCAATCATATCGGGATTGACAGCAGGACCCTGTCGAAAGAGCTGGGCATCCCGGTAATTGAAACGGCAGCCCGTAAAAAAGAAGGCATGACCGAACTCCTTTCCGGCATTGAGGAAGTGGCCGGCGGCAGGTTCGTATGCAGGCCCCACCGGATCAGGAGCCGTTCGGCCAAACTGAATCATGCCGTTTCCGCCCTGGCGGACAAGCTGGCCGGACAGTTTCCCGGCCTGCCGAACCTGAACTGGGTGGCCCTGCGGTTGCTGGAAGGCGACCAGAAGATCATGGAAGCCGTCCGCTCGGGAGACCTGGGGCGGTTAAGTGCGGACATCGTTCCTGCCGGGGCGTAAACCGGGAATCATGGAAAAGGAAACAGGCAAATACTCAGAAGACATCCTGTCCATGGCCAATACCATGCGCTGGGACCTGGGGATAGATCTGCATGACACCGTCGTTGAGACCATCTACGAAGATGCATCGAGGATCGCCCGGAAGACCGTTCAGGCAGAGGGGAAAGATCATGCCAACCCGGACCTGAAGATAGACAGGATCGTGACAAGCCGGTGGCTGGGCTTTCCCATCATGTTCCTGTTGCTGGCGCTGGTTTTCTGGGTAACCGTAGCGGGAGCGAATTATCCTTCGGGCCTTCTGGCCTCGCTTCTGATAGACACCATACATCCGGCCCTGAAACACCTGGCGGCTTCTATCGGAATGCCCTGGTGGCTCGACGGGGTTCTCATTGACGGGGCCTACCTTTCAATGGCCTGGGTGGTCTCGGTCATGCTGCCCCCCATGGCCATATTTTTCCCGATCTTTACCCTGCTGGAAGACCTGGGCTACCTGCCCAGGGTGGCCTTTAACATGGACAGCCTGTTCCGGAAAGCGGGAGCGCACGGGAAACAGGCGCTTACGCTCAGCATGGGCTTCGGCTGCAATGCCGCCGGGGTGATCGCCGCAAGGGTGATCGACAGTCCGCGCGAACGCCTGATAGCCATCATCACAAACAACTTTTCGCTCTGCAACGGCCGCTGGCCCACCCAGATCCTTATTGCCACGATCTTCATAGGGGGGCTTGTCCCTGCCCAACTGGCAGGTTTGGTCTCAGCCGGAGCCGTGGTGACCGTTGCCCTGATCGGGATCATGTTCAGCCTGGTCGTTTCATGGGGGCTGAGCAGGTCCGTTCTGCGCGGGGAGGCCTCCGCTTTCAGCTTGGAATTGCCGCCTTACCGCCCGCCGCGCCTCCTGCAGACTTTGTATACTTCCTTGATAGACAGGACCATTTTTGTACTGTGGAGGGCCCTGATATTCGCCCTGCCCGCCGGGATCGTGATCTGGCTGGTCGCCAACATAGATGTCGGTGACCTCAGCCTGGCCGGGCATTTCATCCGCTGGGCCGATCCCGTCGCGCTTGTATTCGGCCTCAACGGGGTGATATTCCTTGCCTACATCATTGCCATACCGGCAAACGAGATCGTGATCCCCACGGTGCTGATGCTGACAGTGCTCACTGCAGGCCTGAGCGGGGTGGGAGGGGGCGCCGGGGTAATGTTCGAGACGGATTCCGCTGCCGGAACCGCAGACATCCTGCATGCGGGCGGCTGGACCCTTCTGACAGCCATCAACCTGATGTTGTTCAGCCTTCTCCATAATCCCTGCTCGACCACCATCTATACGATTTTCAGGGAGACCGGAAGCGCAAAATGGACATTGGTCTCGACCTTCCTGCCGGTTGTGCTGGGCCTGATCGTCTGTTTCCTTACAACCCAGATCTGGCTTTTACTGGCAGGCTAATGCTTCAGCATCTTGAATGCGTGCGTCCACTCGTTTTTCAGCAAACCGGGAATGCACCACAGTATGCACAGGGGCTCGATGGCGCGCGCGGCCTCGGCGCCTCCCATGTCGGCCGTCTCCCATCCGAACCCGGCAAGTATCTCCCCGGCTGCCGCCCTGGCGCCTTCATCGTTGCCGCATATGAACATGGTGGGGGCGCTTTCGAATTTCGGGTTTACCATGAGTGCGCTGCCCACGCTGTTGAAGGCCTTCACGAAATGAGCTTCCGGGAAAGCCCTCTGCAATCGCTCCATCAGCGAGTCGTCGGGTCCGGTGAAAAACCTCAGCACACCGTTTTCCGGCGGGGAATCTGCAATGGGGTTGGTGGCGTCAAGGATGGTTTTGCCGGCCAGGTGTTCGCTGCCCGCCATTTCCAGCGCATCTTGCGCCGCCTTTCCCCGGACCGCCAGCACAATAATGTCTCCGAAACGGGCCGCTTCGGCAAAGGAGCCGGCCTGTGCGCCTTTGCCTTCGCCTGCCTGCCATCCGGTCAATTTTGAGGTATCCCGGGTACCCAGCATGACCTGGTACCCGTGTCTGAGGAATCCTTCACCCAGTGTCCGGGCAACGATTCCTGATCCGATGATTCCTGTTTTTCTGCTCATTCCGCTATCATTTTAAGTTGAAACGGTAAAATTAAGTAATTTGTATCTTTATATCTTTATTTTGAACTTTTATTTTACGTTCGCGGTGGTAAAAAGGGAATCAGGCTATAATCCCGGTCGCCGGGACTTTGAGTACATTATGATCCCCTATGACGATGCCGTCGATTACGATGCACATCCATACGGGATATTGCCCTCTGCAGGCGAAAACCGGTGAAAAATGGATTTGTGCATCAGCTGCTTCCCGTTTGCCTGAAAAGTACCGCAGGCCGGCTGTCGCCCGGTGCCCGGGATCGTCCGGAATACTCTATCCGAGGAGCTCTCTTGACGCAGCGCTGATATGATCTGCCGTCAGCCCGTAGTGTGAGAATATCTCCAGTGGTTTTGCATTGATCACATTCTCATCGGGAATTCCGAGTATCTTCATTTTTACCGGATGGTGCCGGGATACGGTTTCCGCGACCGCCGATCCCAACCCGCCGAAGATGCTGTGCTCTTCAACCGTGACGATGTGCCCTGTATTCCTTGCAGCTTCCAGTATTGCGTCCCCGTCAAGGGGTTTCAGGGTATGCATGTCCGTAACGCTTGCCTGTATGCCCTCCCTTTTAAGCATTTTGGCGGCTTCAAGGGCATGGTATACGGTTTCGCCGCATGCAATGATGGCTACATCCCTACCCTGGTTCAGCAGGTTGGCTTTTCCTGCTGTGAAGGTATCGTTCCGGGTATAGACGTCCGGTACTGCATTTCTTCCCATCCTCACGTATGCCGGCTCGGGGGACTGCACCAGGAACCGTGTCAGCCACCGGGTCTGGAAGCGGTCTGCCGGCAGATATACCTGCAGGCCCGGAAATGTTCTCATTACCGCGATGTCATGCAGGCTGTGGTGTGATGCGCCCAGAGCGCCGTAGCTCACTCCGCCGCTTACCCCTATTATTTTTACGTTTGCATGGGTATAGGCCACATCCACCTTGATCTGCTCCAGGCTCCGTGCAGAATAGAAGCATGCCGGACCGCAGACAAATACATTATTGCCCGTCAGGGCCATTCCGGCGGCCAGCCCGACGGCACACTGCTCTGCGATGCCAACCTCCACGAATTGCCCCGGCAGCGTTTCGGCAAAATCACCCAGGGTCACGCTGCCCCTGGCATCTGTGGTAACCACGAAAACTCTTTTATCCCTTTTCGCTTCCTCCAGAATGGTATTTGTAAATGCCCTGCGGCAGGGCAGGGATTTGTCATCCATGCTCTATCTCCTTTTTCCTTTTATCCAGTTCACTGATGGCCTGCTGCAGTTGTTCCCGGGTGGGCACTTTATGGTGCCAGCCGGCCCGGTTCTCCATGAATGATACCCCTTTGCCCTTCACGGTGCGGGCGATCACAAGGGTGGGCTTCCCGCTGAGGGCAGGCAGGTGAGTAAACACCCGTACAAGCTCCCTGATGTCATGACCGTCGACCCTGAGGACCTTCCATCCGCAGGCTTCATATTTCTTATCCAGATCCTCTATGGACATCACTTCTTCAGTAGGACCGCTGATCTGAAGCCTGTTACGGTCAATGACAGCGGTCAGGTTATCGAGCCGGTAGTGCCCGGCCGTCGCTGCCGCTTCCATGACAGATCCCTCATCGTGTTCGCCGTCTCCCATGAGCACGAAGGTCCTGAACTTCCTGTTTTGTCTTTTTGCGGCCAGCGCCATTCCCGCCCCTACGGAAAGGCCATGCCCCAGGGCACCCGAGTTGAGCTCGACCCCGGGCACCTTCCGGGTAGGATGGCCCGTAAGGAGTGAATCGAATTTTCCGTAAGTATCCAGCAGGTTATCGGGTATGAATCCCCTTCGTGCCAGCACACAGTAATAGCCTTCCACCGAATGGCCTTTGCTCATTATAAAACGGTCCCTGTCAGGCTCATCCGGGTGAAGGGGATCTATCCTCAGCACATGAAAATAAAGTGCCGTCAGTATGTCTATCGATGAAAGCGATCCCCCCGTATGGCCTCCGGAAGCACCGAAAATGATCCCGAGCGTACGTTTTCTGATTTCAACCGCTTCTTTCTCAAGCTGTTTCAGATCGGACATTCCCAGCCTATGAATTGGACATCGTGATCAATACCAGGCCGATCAGAAAGAACACGAACATGGTTGCCAGCAATGTGTTCGTACCTTTCGGCGCACCCTTGAACTCCTTCCAAATGAACACTCCCCACAAGATCGCAACTACAGGGGCGGCATTGCTCAGGGCATATGATATGGCCGGATTTGCCGCTCCCGCCGACATAAAGCTCACCACCATTCCCACCATCCAGATAAATCCGCCGACGATCCCCGTGGAATGGGTCATAAAGCTGCCCTTGAAATATTCCTTCATCCTTACCCTCTCTCCCTGGACAGGGAAACGCATGAAGAAGGGATTGAACACAGGTGTGCTCACCGCCACGCCTACGGCGAAGAAAAATACTCCCGTGAAAGGTGTCAGGGTGCCGGCACCGCCGGATAGGAATGCATTGTCAAGGGATTTTACGACCAAACCGTAGAAGAATGCGATCAGTACCCCGGCAGCCACGGAAAGCAGGATCCCCTTGGCAGAAGGTTTTTTCTGTTCCTGCGATAAGCGCTTATAGGAAAGCATGCTCAGGTAAATGGCGGCCATGATCACGGCCACGCCTGCCCAGAGCAATACTACATTGCCTTCGGGGGAGCCCTTGTCAATCAGTATCAGGATGAAGTTGAACACGATCCCCAGTATCCAGGCAATGCCCCCTCCGATGGGGAAGCCCACAGACATCCCCGCCACGGCTATGGCCGCAACAAGCAGGATGTTTCCAAGGTTCCATACAATGCCGCCCAGCATGGCATTGGCTATGCTCGAAACATCGGCCTGCGCCAGATCCTGCAGGAAGGTACGGCCCTCGGCACCCATGCTACCGACGGTAAATGCTGCAAGTGTGGCCGTAAGGAGCAGCCCCAGTGTCAGGTCCCAGTAAAAAAGCTCGAAACGCCAGTTTTTGGCGGCAAGTTTCTGGGTATTGGCCCATGATCCCCAGCAGATCATCGTAACGGCAAAGAAAAATATTGCCAGTCCGTAATTGTGTACAAGTGTCATAGTATTTATTTAAGGGTTTAAGTGATATGCTATGCTATGCCTGGCTTCCGGGTATTCTATTGCCGGCTGTCATGGTTATAGAGCTTCCAGCCAAGGTAATTGCCTATGGCTTCATCCAGGATATCGGCCACGTGACCGCGGACCATGGCCACATGGTGTTCAAACCCGTTCTTACAGATGAACTTCATCAGTTTCTGCAGTTCATTCACCTGGCATACGGCGATCCCCCCGTCCATTCCATAGGGATCGTCAGTGATCGTGCCTTCACCCAGGTAAGAGCTTATCAGTCCTTTCCGGTCGTCGGTGGACATCCTAAAATAAGTCATTTTCCCGGCCGACACTTTTCCTTTCACCGCACCGAAGGTATCCTCGCTGCCCAGTACGGTTCCCAGCACATCCAGGCTGCCTATCTCTATTTCATTCTGGAAGAATGATTTCGGATAGTTGCTGCAATGCGTGCAAACGACCTTATTCCGGTCTTCAGCGAAATTGTTGTTCCAGTCAAGAATGGCAGAAGGGGTCCGGGCAGCCAGGGCCAGTGCATACATGGAAACGGTGCCTGCAATGTCCACCTCACAGGCCGAAGGCATAAGCTTTTCTCCCATCATGCTCATTGTAACGCAGGCGGCACACCCGTAATTCTTTTCTATGGACTCCCAGCACTGCAGCGCGGAGATATTGATGTCATTGGCAGCGATCCAGTTCTCCACGGCCAGGCCGAACCTCGCCTGCCTGGATATTTTTCCCTCAGCCACAGGGCCGCAGGCGCCGTATTCACGAATTGCCTTTACCTTCTTTGTAACTGCCGGATCATCGTCCTTTATTTTATTTGCTGCTGCAATGATCTCCGACAGGTCAACGGGAACCACCGTAATTCCCGATTTCTGAAGCAGCTTTTCGCTTGCCCGCATGGTCTGGAATCCTATGGGACGGGTACCGATGGCTCCCACTCTCAGGCCTTTCAACCCCTTGACCACCCGGCAGATACCTGCAAATTTCTGAAGGTCCGCTGTAAATTCATTGCTGTCCAGGCTGTAGGTGTGATATATCGTATCCGTGAATTTTATACCGTACTGGTATAAGTTGTTGCATACCGAGATCTTTCCGCAGAATGCATCCCTGCGGCTTTTGACATCCACCTTGTCATTGTCGTCATCACAGGCCTGCACCATTACAGGAACGTCCAGCCCGCTCAGGCTGATGGTATTCACAACGCCAAGCTCATCACCGAAGTTGGGCAGGACAACGATGATCCCCTCGATGATATCCGCGTTCTTTCTGAAATACTCCGCGCACTTCACCGCATCGGGATATCCTTCTATATTGCCGGTGGGGGTCTCTTTTTCAGGAAGGATAACGGTTCCAAACCCCATATCCTCAAGTTTTTTCAAAACTTTTTTTCTCGCATCCACGGCAAGCTGGAAATTGAATATATTCCTTGTTGCGATGATCACGCCGAATGTCTGTTTTTTGTTTTCCATGGTATTCGTGTTTAGATTGGTTTTATACTTATTTATATCTTGTGCGTTTCATGGCAAGCTGCCATCCCGAGTGAAGCCTTTCGATCCTGGATGCCTCCATTTTCCCGCTGTAGGTCCTGTCCACAACCCTCAGCTTCTCTATCTCACCGAGGTCTTTCCATAAGCCTGTGGCCAGGCCCGATAACAATGCCGACCCGAGGGCCGATATCTCTTCAATTCCCGATCTAACCACAGGTTTCCTCAATATATCGGCCTGGAACTGCATCAGGAATTCGTTGCGCGTGGGCCCTCCGTCAACCCGCAGTTCATGCAGCTCAATGCCGGATTTCTGGATCATAAGGTCGATCAGGTCCTTTATCTGGTATGCAATGCTTTCCAGGGCCGCACGAACAACATGTGCCCTTGTGGCATCGCGGCCCATGCCGCATATGCAGGCGCGGGCTTCATGATCCCAGTGCGGTGCCCCCAGGCCGACGAAAGCAGGCACAAGGTAAACGCCCCCGCTGTCTTTCACCGAGCGTGCAATCTCTTCGGATTCCTGCGGAGAACCGATAAGCTGCAGCCCGTTGACAAGCCAGCTGATTGTGTCTCCCGTACAATGTATATTGCCTTCAAAAACGTAGTCGATCGATCTGTCACGGCTAAAGCCGATTGAAGTAACAAGGCCTCCGGGCGGGGCCTGAGGTCTTTTACCTATGTTCATCATGATAGACGAACCCGTTCCGAAAGTGGCCTTGGTCATACCGGGAGAAAAGCAATACTGCCCGAAGAAGGCGCCATGCGAATCGCCGATAAGCCCCGATACCGGAAGCGGGGAATCGAAACCCAGAAAAGGTCCGGCATCCCCGAAAACCTCGTCGCTGTATTTTACCTCGGGGAACATGGAGGGGTGCAGATCAAAAAGACCGATCAGCTCCTCATCCCATTCCAGGGTGTGAATATTGAAAAGCATGGTCCTGCATGCATTCGAATAATCCGTGGCATGCACCCTGCCGGAGGTAAGTTTCCACAACAGCCATGTATCCATGGTTCCCATCAGCAGCTCTCCCTTACGGGATTTTTCTTTCGCTCCCGGAGTATTGTTCATGATCCACAGCAGTTTGCTCGCCGAAAAATATGGGTCGATGATCAGACCTGTCTTATCCCGGATCATGTCTGTGTATCCTTTTTCCTTCAGGTCCTGGCATATTTCCACGCCCCGCTGGCATTGCCATACTGCAGCTTTGCCCAGGGGTTTTCCGGTCTTGCGTTCCCAGATCATGGCCGTTTCGCGCTGGTTGGTAATGGACAGGCAGGAGAGCGCGGCAGGACGGATCCCGCTATTCTCAAGGATTTCCCGGATGCCCCTGACCGTATTTTTAAAGATCTCTTCCGGATCATGCTCAACAAAACCCGTACGGGGGTAATGCTGTTTGTGCGGATAACTTAAGCGATCTTTAAGAAGCGCCTGATGATCGAACAGCATTACCTTGGTGGCCGAGGTGCTCTGATCGATCGCAATGATGTATTTTCCCTTGTCAGGCATAAGATGATAAAAATTTTTTTATAATCGAAAGAAAAATACTTTCTTTTATTTTCGTTTATAAATATAAAAGAAATAATTCGAAAATACCATTCCTGTATTGCAGAAGTTGGTATTTCCGGTCAGGATGTCATCCGTTATGAAATAATCAGTTTTATATCATTGTTTTTCAGCATCCGGATATCTTCCTTTTTGATCTTCCGGTCTGTAATGATATAGTCTATGAGAGACAAAGCTCCGAGGCTGGCAAAGGAACTTTTGCCTATTTTGCTGGAATCGGCAACCAGGTAAACGACATCGGCAGATTCGATCATGGATTGTTTTACGCAGATATCACTGATGCTCGGATAGGTCAGGCCCGATTTAAGGGTAATGCCCGCTGTGGCCAGGAACAGCTTGTCGACATGCAGGTCACTGAAGAAAACCGCCGCCTTCTCCCCTGTAAGGGAAAGGGTGGGGGCCTTGAACTCTCCCCCTGTAACCACGAGGCTTATTTCAGGACTGGCCCCCAGGATCAGGGCTATGTTCAGTGCGTTGGTAATTACCGTGAGATTCCTGAAGCTGCCGTTGATAAGTTTTGCGATCTCGGTCGTCGTGGATCCCGAATCGAGAATGATGGTATCACCGTCGTTGATCAGCTCGAACGCTTTCCTGGCGATCGCTTCTTTTTCCGGAAGATTGTCCTGGTTCTGAAGCGTAATGTTTTTTACGTTCAGTCCCACGTCCTTAAGATATGCCCCGCCGTGCTCCCTGACGATGTATCCGTCCTTTTCAAGCTTTTCCAGGTCCTGCCTGATCGTAACTTCAGTTACCTTGAATATCTTGCTCAGCTGAAGCACCTTGGCATGTCCGTCTTCCCTGATCAGATCGAAGATCTTTTCTCTCCGTTGGTTTGGCAGCATGGTGATCCGGATTTTATTCGGTACCCGGATCAAATTTAAGCCTTTTCCACGGATTTCTCTTCAAGCCTTTTCAACGGAAGCAGCAGTGCCGTTTTTACGAAACGGATATTATGTCCTGAATCTTAGGGGCAGGCATCATTGACCGCGCCGGGGGTACCGCAGTCGCCCGTACTGTAAACGGATGTGGACAGGCACCAGGATGTTCCCTGTACGGCGTTATCTGCATCGAGCATATCCGGGTCAAGGCTTATGGATGCACCTGCACCGTCCGGGAAACCGGCACCGCCGTAGTTTACAGAGAAGATCAATGCACCGGGAACGGTTTCCGTGCCCTCGTTGTATACCGACAGAACGGCCCCGGCATTAGGAAGCTGAATATCCGGACCGTAAACCCAGGCGCCGGCGGCATCCGTTGCCTGCTGGCTGCGCTCGAACACGAAGAATTCGTCCGGTGACAGGACGATGGAATCGGTGATGATGTGCAGGTCGGCATCATCCCTTCCCAGTACAAGGTTTTTAAGGTTTACCGGATGATCCGAGTTGTTCCGGATCTCGAACCATTCCCCTTCCGAATCGGAAAGCGCCGTAGGGTTGTACATGATCTCGGTGATAAGCAATTCACCGTACCCGATTTCACCGTTTTGGGGAGGGATTGGCTGATCTGTGATTTCGATGAGTTCCACGGGTGCTGCCGATGAATCCAGCAGCACCTGGAAACTCGCCATGCCTGCATTAACGGAAGCATCCACAAGGATCTCGTAGTGCCTGTTCGGAAGCGGGGCCGGTATCTGGCCGGACAGGAATTTAACGGAATCCGATCCGCCGGGCAGCCGGTAGCTCAGCTCGACCCTGATTTCAAGCGGCAGTGTCCTGAAATAGCCTGTCCTGGTCTCATCCTTTGAAAATACCAGTGAATCCAGTTCAGATGACACGGTTGTCGAATAATCCGTGAAACCGTCCCTGACATTATCGGTGTATCCCACCGAAACCATGGTGTTGGCCAGGGTGCAATTCACCAGAACAGACTGTTGACTGTTGCTGTTGATGGTGAATATATCCGATACACCGGAATAATACGGATTCTCAAAGGCAGCCGGAAGGTCGTTATCGGAATGCGCCTCGGCATAATAATTCCCTGTTTCGAGCTCGATGGTATCGGGAATGGCCGAAGCGCTGTCAAATGCCATTACCACCGCGCCATCCGCCTTATAAACGGTGACCCTGAAATCGTCCGTCTCCGGAATCGACTTGAATTTGCAGCTTACCTCATGAATGCTCATCGACATTCCGATGTCAAGGTGAAGGCTGCCGGTTTCCCTGCCGGGTTCAGGCATATCTTTCTGGCAGGAGATCAGAATGGCCGTCATGAAACAGGCCATTAAAAGGATAGGGGTTCTCATGATGTGGATTTTAACCGGTTAGACAAAAATGTTTCTCACCGGTTAATGCTGAGAAAGGCAAAAAATCAGCCTCTCATCTTCAATTAAGAACCCTCAATGCTTAACGGATATAATGTTCTATCGACTATGCCTGTATTCCAAGTATTTATTGACTTTTAATATTAAATCTTCCCTATTTATTGGTTTTGATATAAAATCATCGCATCCGGCATTCAGGCATCTTTCTTTTTCCCCTTGTAAAGCATATGCAGTCTGGGCAATAATAGGTAATTTTTTATTGAATTTCCGTATTTCACTTATTGCCTCGTAACCATTCATTTCAGGCATTTTTATGTCCAACAGTACCAAATCCAGTTGAGGTATTCTCCTGCAAATCTCTATTGCTTCAATACCATTACGGGCTTCTATTAATTTTACCTTTGTTATTTTAAATGCTTCCTTAAACAATAACCTGCTTGTATTATCATCTTCAACAATAAGTATTTGTTTATCTTTCCAGTCAAACGAGGTATTTATATCTTCCTTAGGAAAAGCATTTTCTATCTCATGATTAATATCTTCCCGGAGTGGTAAGGTAAAATAAAATGTTGATCCTTTGTTTGGCCTGGAATATACCCTTATATCTCCTCCCAGCATTTCAATATAGGCTTTTGTAATTGACAAGCCCAGGCCAGCTCCTTCATAATTTTTTGAAATTTCAGAGTTTGCCTGCACAAAACGATTAAATATCAGCTTTTGTTCTCCCTTATTAATACCAATACCTGTATCTTTTACAATGAATTCAATAAAATTCTCATGGAGTTTAAATCCAAATTCTATGCTGCCTCTGTTTGTAAATTTAATGGCATTTTTTATCAGGTTTGTAAGTATCCTTAATAGCTTTTCTTTATCTGTTATTATTATAATTTTCTTTTGTTTGAATTCATTAAAGCATGAAAGATGCAAACCTTTGCTTTCTGCCTCAGACTTAAAAAAGTCATAAACATATTTCAATTGCTCAATTATATTCACTTCGGAAACATCTGTTTCCATCTGTCCCGATTCAACTTTCGATATATCAACCAGATCGTTTATAATGTTCAGCATCCGGTCACCACTTTGCAGGATCATGCTTATATATATTTGCTGTTGCTCACCGGATAATTTCGGCTTTTTCAACAAGTTGGCAAAACCAAGTATCCCGTTCATTGGAGTACGTATTTCATGACTCATGTTTGTTAAAAAAGCAGATTTCAGCCTGTCGGATTCTTCAGCTTTTTCCTTGGCAGATATCAACTTCTCATTTTGTGCTTTGTATTCTTCATTAAGTGCGGCATATTCTTCATTTTGTCTTTTTAATTCACCTGCTCTTATGTCTACCTGTTTTTCCAGATTGTCACGATGCAATACAAGTTCTTCATTCATTTTTTCTAATCTGCTTCTTTGAATATGATTTTCAATTGTAATGGCGAAGGTGTTTGAAAAATTATGTAGTGCCGCCAACAGTGGTTCTGGAAATAAAGAACTTGATTTCAATACAATACATGCATATTGATTAAATAATGTTGCTACCGGTATGATCTTTATGTCTTTATTTCCCTCCAGAAGGCATGGATATTCACCTGGATTGCTGAAAAAATTGCATTTCATGCATTTTTCATCATTCAAATTACCCAGAGGTTTCTTCAATAATTGCAGGCATATGTTGCATTGATTTACTTTTGTAATGGTCTTAATGGCATGGAGCATGAATTCCACCAGTTTCTCGCCGAACGGAATGGCATGAATTGCACTCTCAAACGTAATTATCTGATTTAAAACACGTATATGTTCTTTCGGAGATTGATCACCCGGCATCTCTATGAATTTATCTCTTCCAGGTATTCCTGAGGATCCAGGAAATAAGGATTTTTCACTATTTGTCTCCCAACGATCATATAAGGATGCACTTTCAAACAATCCAGAATGGTTGCTCCATCAAATTTAGTTGCATCATACTGGCAAATTGCCGTTACAGGATGGGTTTCCAATACCTGGTTCACCAATGCTTCATACTCCATTAGTCTGTTTGAGCCAGGTATGTTATCCAAGGCCCATATCATTTCACCGCTCACCCGTGAAGCCCGGTAACCGTTTTCGATTGAGCTATTATAAAAGCTTTTCAAATTATCAAGCATAACCTCAGGAACAAATTTTCCGGAAGGACAGTATACGGCACTTGTATTTAAAACATCAATATCAGTTTCCGATATTGTAACTCCTTGCTCATCAAGCCAATTGATCATTTCTGCCTTATTCATTGAATATGCAAAATATGATACCTTTTCTTCTTTATTTACACCTGATTCAAGAAATTGTGATATTATCTTTGCTCTTTCATCTTCATTGTTATAGATTAAGCACATGTGAGTACCTGCCGGAAACTTTTCTGAAGTAAATCCCAGATTTACATGATTGTTTTTTTCACACATTTCTCATTTTTTTGAATTGGTACTGGTTGATAATTAAGGAACAAATAATTAAGTTACAAATTGTTTTTATTTATGGCAATGGTTTAAGGAAGTTATTTTAATACGTTCAATCGTAATTTCGAACCGTGTGATCGGCTCTTGTTGAATTACCGGGATCAGAAAAACCTGACTTTTCAGCCGCCCCGGTTCCATGATATCCGCCTCTGCCAGGACAATGTATCGTATTCTTCCTGCGGGTAAACGATGCTCAGGCAGCCAGTACTTTGCGTTTACATGTCAGGGATTCGGAAACATATCCCCTGTTCATCCTCCCTGTTTTTTCAATTCGACCCACCTTTTAAAATCAATTCGGGGTTCGCCCAGCGCCGAAAGCTTTTCGGAAGGGATCTCCGGTTCCCCGACCTTTTGAAAATAGGAGAAGAGGGCCGTTGCATTACGGAGCTCCTTCTTTCCGGTCAGAAAGGCAATTATTTTTAATATGGGAATCGGGGTGACCGAAACTTTCCTGATCCCAGGGTGCATGATCCTGCAATATTTTTCAAGCATATCTTTCATCAGGCACTTTTCCGGCCCGTAGATGTAGTAAATGCCGTTTTTCGCCTCTTCCCCCGAATAGGCGTTGGCTGCCATGCTCCCCAGGTCATCGGCTGCAACCCAGTGATAAGGATTGGGCTGCCTGCCCAGGACCGTGGCTTTACCGTTCCTGACCATTAATTCAAGGGATTCGAAGAACCATGTCGGCCTGAATATCAGGTAAGGTATCCCGCTGTTTATGACAAGCTGTTCGGCCAGGAACTTCCTGTCGATGAATGGAAACCACCGGTTCTCTTCCGAAACGGTGCACCCCGATACAATGCCGATCAGCTTGACCTGTTTCTGTATTGCCACATTCACGATGGCCCCGGTTGATTTATGCTCATCGGCCGTTGAAACGGAGATATGAATGGCATCACAGCCATCCACGGCCTTTTCGAGATCGGAACGGTTGAAGAGATCGCCCCGGACAATCTCATGGTCTTTGTTAAACATGGAAGGATTTACACTGCGGGAAAACAGCCTCAGCTGAAATCCGGCTTCATCCAGTTTCCGGATCACCGGCCGGGCCAGCAATCCGCTTGCTCCGATTACGAGAATTTTCATCGTTGTATTATTGTAACGTTTAAGTATTGAACCTGCCCCATTAATGTGGATGCTGAGTTAAGATGCGCTTCATGTTAAAATTATAATTATTTTCTCAAATCCTTCTGTCGTTTTATTTCACTGCAGTGCGAAACGCCTGTACCGGTTTTTGTTAAAAACGGGAAAAAATTATACTCGATCCTATTAAACCCTTGTCATCCGGGAGCGTCTAAATATTTTGATGTTGTTTTCATATTCGGGCCAAAGCTTTTATAAAATTATAGATTATATTTAATTTCAGTTTATTGTTCGTTTGTCAGGTTTTCACTCATTACCAAAGGGAACCGAATTCATAAAACCCGGTCATAAATCAACAATATCAAAGACAATGGGAAAATTATCATTTAGATTGAATACGTGTATCTTCAAATATTTATTGCTGGTTTTATGGTTGTTTTTTCAAAATAATTTGTCAGGCCAGGAAACGGTCAGGATTCAAAGGCTGACATCTGCAGTCGAATTTGACGGTGTTCCGGATGAGGCGGCCTGGAAATCCCTCAATGATTTCCCATTGACCATGCACAGGCCGAATTTCGGCAACCGGCCATCGGAAATCAGCGATGTGAGGATAGGTTATGACGATGAATACCTTTGGGTAGGGGCAAGCCTGTACATGGAAGACGCATCCAGGATTTTTGCGGCATCAAAGAAAAGGGACGAGAGGCTTTTTGGATACGATGCATTGGGGATTGTGCTTGATTCCTATAACGATAACGAGAATGGATTGGCATTCTTCACGACGCCGACAGGGCTGCGGACCGATTACGCCATTTCCAATGATGCTGCGGGTGGCGGCGGAGGTCCAGGAGGATTCAGCTGGATGAATCTCAGCTGGAATACTTTCTGGGATGTTAAAACAACAAGGGATGATCAGGGATGGTATGTGGAAATGAGGATCCCCTTTTCAAGCCTGAAGTTCAAACCGGAAAACAATGTGGCTGTAATGGGACTCATCATAAGCCGCAGTATCAGTGCAAACAACGAAACCGACACCTATCCGTCCATCGATCCGAAGTACGGATTTACGGCCACCAGCAAGCCATCGCTGGCTCAGAAAATTGAAATTGAAGGGGCCGTGCCTTCCAGGCCGGTTTATATATCACCTTACGTGATCGGCGGATTGTCCCGCGATTGGACGGTAAATGAAGATGAGACGCAGTACGTAAGGGAAGATCATCCCGAATATGATGCAGGTCTTGATGTAAAATACAATATAAACAGTAACCTGACACTGGATCTTACGGCCAATACGGATTTTGCCCAGGTCGAAGCGGATAACCAGCAGGTGAACCTGACCAGGTATTCTCTTTTCTTCCCTGAAAAGAGGAAATTCTTTCAGGAGAGATCCAGCTTGTTTGATTTCAGTCTGGGAGGGCGTTCCGACAACCTGTTTTACTCCAGGAACATCGGATTGGTCAGGGGCGAACAGATAAGGATATTTGGAGGGGCCAGGCTTACGGGAAGGATTGGGAACTGGGACATGGGTTTCCTGGATATGCAGACAGAAGCACATGAGGACATATCAAGTGAGAATTTCGGCGTGATGAGAATGAGGCGGCAGGTGATCAATTCCAATTCCTATGTGGGAGGGATCATTACTTCCCGTATAGGAACGACCGGGGAGCATAATATTTCATACGGCGTTGACGGGATATTCAGACTTTTCGGGGATGATTATTTAAATGTCAAATGGGCCCAGAGTTATGATGACCGGATTGACAGTGAATTCTCATCTCTCGATCCGTCTTTTATTTTGGTCAACTGGGAGCGCAGGTCGGAGGAAGGATTTGCCTATCAATTGAACTACACTCATACAGGGCTCAAATTCAATCCCGGAATCGGATTTGTAAGGCGCAACGACGTGCAGGGAATAAGTGGCCTGTTATTGTACGGTTGGATCCCGGGGGAGCAATCAAAATTTTTCAATTACAACATCAATGTTAGGGGTGAACGGTATTCAAGACTTGACGACGGGAACCTTGAATCAATGCAGATATCTCCGGGATTTGAACTCAATACGAAGAAGGGTATCCATGCAGAAGTCTCACTGGAAATGCAGCAGGAAGGTGTACTGTTCCCTTTTCATTTATCAGACAGCATTGTGATCGGAGCAGCAGATTACAAATTTACAGGTGTTCAGGCCAGAATCGGAACCTCGGAATCAAAACGGGTTTCAGTCAGGGGCAACCTGTACGGGGGTCAATTCTATGACGGAAAAAGAATGGGTATTGAGGCTGAATTCAACCTCAATTTTTCATCCAGCTTCATACTCTCTCCCGGTTACGAATTAAATCATATTGTCTTTCCTGACAGAGTATCGAATAACCTTCTCAATATACATTCAATCAATATGAATGCGCAGATAATGATCAGCACAAAGTTATCTGCCAGCGTACTTGCCCAGTATGTAAACACTGATGATGAATTCGTGGGAAACTTCCGGTTGAGGTACAATCCGCGGGAAGGCAATGATTTGTACCTTGTATATAACGATTTGCGCGGCTTTAAGGACAGGAACCTGATACCGGGCAATCCGGCGTTCGACAATAAGACCATAATAATCAAGTATACGCATACCTTTATAAAGTAGGATTCCACCCCGCTATCCTCGCCCACAGGTGCCAGGCAGCATATGCCTTCATATTGGCGTTGAGGGGCTGGCTGTGTGCCGAGCTGCAGCTATACCAGTCGACACCCTCTGCATGTGAATCCTGCCAGTCGATGGCCCAGTTGGCATCGGGGCTGCCGTCGTTATCACTGTCGTAGTAGCAGCCGTCGTTGGCGTTTTTATCCAGGTAATGGTTGCCGTCGGGATCATACGATTCGATATCGGCGAAGTCGTAAAGAAATTTTTCGTTTATCCTGCAGTAATCCCTTATCTGTTCATTCCTGATGTGCAGGTTCCCCGCCGGACCGGTCCCGTCGAGGTGACCGGTCATATATACAAAGGTGACATCCGGGAAATTCTCTTCAAGTCCTGTCATAAGGCCAAGGTATGTATTTATATTTTCTTCGGTGGCTGATGATACCTGTCCGCACCACGACCATATTATCACGTTAACATCCGTATTGGCCGCAAGGTATGTTCTTGTTTCCTGTTCCCAGTTGGTGAAGTCCGGGTTTCCGAGGTCGCCGCTCATGGCGTAATCATGCAGGTCGAGGGCTCCGTCTGCCCCGCCGTTGTTCCAGGCATATTTATCCCCCTTGAAGCCGGCCAGCCCGGTCATTCCTGTTGTGATCTGGCTTCCGTGGGAAGTATGTCCGTATGCTATATGCAATGTTTCTTTTGCCTTTTCTGTCCACTGGTCGGGAATTGCCGAAAGGTCGATACACTCATGGTCTGTTATTCCCCCTTTTAACGGGAGAGGGTCATCCTCAGTGCATGAAACAACCTGTAACAGGGAAATTAATATAAGTGACGGTATATTCTTCATTGTTTGTATTATTTGGTCTTTTATATAGACTTAATTGCTAAGTTGATGGTTGCAAATATATATCTCTGTTTTCAAGCCCGGCCGGTTTAATTTCCTAACTTTAACATAAAAATCCCGCCATGAAGATAATCGACATCACACCTGAAAACGAAAAACTGTATTTCTGTTGCCTGGAGGACTGGTCTGAAGATATTAAAGAAGCCGGCGATCACAAACAAAAGTGGTATGAACGCATGAAGGACAAGGGTGTCAGGGTGAAATTCGCACAGGACGGGAAGGGTGTGATCGGAGGCATGATACAATACCTGCCCGTCGAACACTCCATGTTCCGGGGGAGCGACCTGTACGTGGTATTGTGCATATGGGTTCACGGGCATAAGGAAGGCAGGGGCAATTTTCAGAACAAGGGAATGGGTAAGGCGCTTCTCAGGGCTGCCGAGGAGGATTGCAGGGAACTGGGGGCCGCCGGGCTGGCTGCATGGGGCCTTGGCATACCTGTCTGGATGAAGGCCTCCTGGTTCAGGAAACAGGGTTACAGGGTTGTGGATAAAAACGGGATGATGCGCCTGGTCTGGAAGCCGTTCCGTGAGGATGCCGTCCCTCCGCGGTTTGTCAAGCCAAAGAAGAAACCTTCAAAGGGAAAAGGCGTTGTAGACATCACCTTGCTAAAGAACGGCTGGTGTCCCGCAATGAACCTGGCTTATGAAAGGACCCTGAGAGCATCCGGGCAGTTCGAAGGGAAGGTTGAACTTACCCGGTACGATACACTTGACAGGGAGGTGTTCGAGGAATGGGGGATATCCGACGGGATATTCATCGACGGCAGGGAACTCCGTACCGGTCCGCCTCCCTCATATGAAAAGATAAGGAAGAAAATACACCGGAGAGCCAGAAGGATCAGGTCTGCTTCCTGATTTAACCACCGCCGTACAAAATTGCCAGATTCCTGAGTTTCTATTCAATGAGTTTATACTGCAGGGCATACCTGGCGAGTTCAACATTTGAATGCATTTGCATTTTCTCAAGAATTCTCTTGCGGTAGGTACTGACGGTTTTTTCACTCAATGCCAGTGTTTCGGCAATTACCCTGATGCTTTTTCCTTTTGCCAGGTGGATCATTACCTCAAACTCCCTGTCTGAAAGAGAACGGTGCAGGGGGCCTTTACTCTCAAGATTATCGACTATATGCTCAGCTATGGATTGTGTAATGTATCTTCCTCCCTTCAGTATCCTGTCGACCGCAGCAAGCAATTCATCGGGTGCACTTTCCTTGGTAACATATCCCTTTGCACCGGATTTAAGTGCACGGACTGCGTATTGGTCCACCGGATACATACTGATTATCAGAACCTTGGTTTCTGCCTTGATCTTTCTTATATCTTTCAGCATATCAAGACCGCTTCTGCCGGGAAGATTAATATCCAGTAAAACAATATCAATATCCGATTCCCTGATTATTCGTAACCCGTCAATTGCCGTACCGGCTTCAATTATCCGGATATCAACGGACAATTCTTCAAGTATTTCCCGCAATCCTCTTCTTACAACAGGGTGATCATCTATAATGAGAATTGTCGACATGTCAATGTAAAGTTAACCCGGCAAAAGCCACTGAAACCTGAAGTTAATAAATTTACTGGTAATTTCCCCCTTCCCGGGATGGTTTAAATGGAAGGGCGATTAAGATCAATCCGGAAAATATCCTGAAGGTAGAACCGTTTTTAACAGATTTCCACCGGCAACGGCTTGTATTGAACTCCTGTCTATTTTTTTATAAAGCGGCCGAGGAGATCAAGGAGCACCTCATTATTTACCGGTTTGACAATGTAGCTGTCACATCCGGTCTCCAGGATTTTTTCCTTGTCCTCGTCCCGGGCAAAGGCTGTCTGAACAATTATGGGAATATCCCTGTTCATTTTCTTTATTTCAATGGTCGCATCATATCCCGACATGACCGGCATCCTGAGGTCCATAAGGATTATGTCGATATCACGATGCTGCTTGAATGCTTCAATGGCCTGCCTGCCGTTTTCCACCCTGATCAGACTGGCTTTTGTCTTCTGCAGTATGGCCTCCAGGTACCGCCAGTTGCTTTCAATATCTTCTGCTATCAGGATTTTTTTGTTTTCCCAGTTTTGCGTACTGACGGGCACTTCAACATCTGCTTCGAATCCTTCATCAGGCTTTACCGGTGTATAGGGAAGATTGAAATAGAATTCCGTGCCCGAATCAATCTCTGATTTCGTCCATATCTTCCCGCCGAGAAGTTCTACGTATGCTTTTGAAACGGGGAGACCTAATCCTGCTCCTTCGGAGAGTTTGGTATAGGTTTCATCATTCCGGCGGAAACGGTCGAAAATCATGGTAAGTTTATCCTGTGAAATGCCGCTGCCGGTATCCTTGATGAAGAACTGAATAAGGGAACCGTCATTATTTTCTTCTTCATGTACAATGTTATATCCAAATTCGACCGCTCCGGTCTCTGTAAATTTGATTGCATTGTTTAACAGGTTTGACAGTACCTTCTTCAACCTGTACGGTTCGGTTAATATGGTAAAATCATTATCCTTGTTGGCCCTCTTGAGAAAAAGGCTCACCTGGTCCTTTCCGGTTTCATGCAATCGCTTCTCAAAATAGGCATAGAGATCCAGCAATAAATTATTGATCCTGCAATCTGTCAGTTTAATGGTAACCTCACCGGATTCGAATTTTGCAATATCAATAATGTTGTCTATCAGGTTCAGCAATTGATTCCCGCTTTCGTTGATTTGCCCGGAATATTTTGCCTGACTTTCAGCACTGAGACCAGGCCTGGTCAGGAGGTCTGTAAACCCTACCAGCGAGTTTATGGGAGTGAGGATCTCATTTGACATATTTGCAAGAAATGCTGTTTTAAGTTTTTCTGATTGTTCCGCCTTTTGTTTTGCCTGCAGCAATTCCTTTTGATAGTTCTTCATTCTCTGTTCGGCTGCTTTCCTGTCGCTGATATCCAGGATCATTCCTGAAAGGATATCCCCTTCCAGGGTTGCATTCAGCAATACATGTTTTGTTGAACCATTCTTCGTTATCAATTCTGTCTCGAAGTCGGGAACCCTGCCTTCCTTAAGAAGTCTGCCTATAAACAGATTTCTGCTGTCCGGATTTTTATACAGATCACTTGTATTCATTGAATATAACTCATCAAATGAACTGTAATCAAGCATATCCCTGAAAGCTTCATTGGCAAATAATAATTTTCCTTCAACGGTTGAGATATAAATTCCGATCAGTGCGGTATCGACCAGTTCCCTGTATTTCTCTTCCGATTTTTTAAGGATTTCCTCAGCTTTTATTTTCTCTTCCAGCTGAACGGTCAGTTCGCGTTTTCGTTCCTCGACCTTTTGCTGCAGGGTCTGGTTAAACAAGATCAGTTCTTTCTCTCTTTCAGCGAGTTCAATATTCTTTTGAATAGCAGCATCATATGTTGAGATCAACAGGTTTAAAATCTGTAACGGATCGGAACGGATCTGGAATTCGTGTCCGCCGAATTTTATGTTCAATCCTTTGGGGATACTCTTTACCGGTTTCAGGCTGCTGTTTTCCAGTACATGGTTCACCCTTGATAAAAGGTATTGTTCCGAAAAAGGTTTCATAATATATGAATCCGTACCGCATTCCAGCCCTTTGATGACATCTGACAGTTCGGACAGGGATGTGAGAAGAATAACAGGAATCCTGCAGAGGCTTTCATCTTCCTTGATCTTCCTGCAGAGTTCGAATCCATCCATTTCCGGCATTACTATATCTGAAATAACGATCACCGGTGTGATTTCATAAACAAGTGACAAGGCCTGTTTCCCATCGGCTCCGTGGTAAACGGCAAACCCGGCATTTTCAAGGATACCTTTCAGTTTCATTGCCTGGGTAAGGCTGTCTTCTGCAATTACAATCCGCTTATCTGTTTTTTCCTTCATTCTTTTATAAAAGGCCGGTGCAGTTCAGATCTGTAACCCGATAACCATGATGTCATCCAGCTGTTCCATTTCTCCCTTCCAGTTATCGAGCTCATTTTCCAGCAGAACCTTCTGCGCCCTCATTGGTACCTGTTGAATATCCAGCAACAGACGTCTAAAATTCTTCATTTTATATTTTGTATCGGTCCTCCAGCCGAACTGGTCTACATATCCGTCTGAAAACAAATAGACCGAGTCATCAGGCTGTATCGCCATTTCAATATTGGCAAACGGTATGACCGTACCGGAATAATATCCGACAGGCATCCTGTCTGCGGTCAGTTCATGAATGGCTCCGTCCCTGATTACAAACACCGGGTTTAATGCACCTGCATACTGCAGGACCTGATCCCGGGGTTCATATGAGATAACAGCGATATCCATACCATCCATTGCTTCTGCTTTCTTCCCCGCCCGGCTGAATGTGTGGATCACCTTGTCTCTTATTTCATTCAGGACTTCCCCGGGTTGGATAATTCCAAGGTTTTCAACGATCTCATTTAAAAATGATATGCCCATGATACTCATAAAGCCACCCGGGACTCCGTGTCCCGTACAATCTGCAGCGGCCAGAATGATCCTGCCGCCTTTATTTGTTATCCAGTAAAAATCCCCGCTGACAATATCCCTTGGCCTGTACATAATGAAATGATCCTTAAAAGACCCTGCAAATACTTCATCTGTCGGCAGCAATGCCTTCTGAATACGTTCCGCATATCTGATACTGGAGGTGATCTCCTTTTTCTGAAATATAATTTCATCCCTTTGTTTAATGGCCACATCACGTTGTGTTTCAATCACCTCTTTCTGTGATTCGATGGCTTCCTGCTGATGATTGATTTCTTCGGTCAATTTCCTGATCTCCGTTTGTTTTTCGTCCAACAGCTTCCGGAAATTTCCGTTGCCTGAGCTTTCTTTCCTGATCTGTTTCTTCATTTATCCACTGTAAATATATTTGTGTATTGTTTGCAGCAATATCTCCCGGTTGACCGGTTTTGTAAGGTAATCCGTAAATCCCAGGCTTTCCGCTTTTTCCTGTTCTTCCCTGATGGTATATGCAGTTACGGCTACAACCGGGATGTCCTCATTAAAGCTTCTTATTTGCTCTGTCGCCTGAAATCCATCCATCACCGGCATACGCAGGTCCATCAGTATCATGTCCGCATCAGCGGGTGATTTGCAATAATCCAGGGCTTCCTTTCCGTTCTTAACCCAGACAACATCCAGGTCGGTCCCCGCCAGGAATGCTTCAATTAAATTATAATTCAACTGGTTGTCTTCAGCAACAAGTACTTTCCTGCCTTTCAGGGATCGTCTGGAAGCAGGTGCTTCTTCCTTTTTTCCGGTTTCTTTTTCAACCGCTGCAGGTATAAAGGGTATTGTGAAAGAGAATGAGGTTCCCCGGCCGGGTTCGGATTCCACCCTTATTTCGCCTTCCATCAATTCAACAAGTTTTTTGCATATTGCCAGGCCCAGTCCTGCTCCCCCGTACAGTTTTGTCTCTGTTTCCTCTGCTTTTCTGAAACGTTCGAAAATTATTTTCTTCTGCTGGGCATTTATGCCCGGTCCGGTATCCCGGACAAAAAACATTAACCGGTCGTCTTTAATTTCATATCCGAAATCAATCGATCCGTTTTCGGTAAATTTGAATGCATTATCAAGCAGATTTGACAATACCTGCAATATTCTGTCGGTATCTGCCAGTATTGTAAAGTCTTCATCGGAATTTGCTTTCGACAGTTTGAAGGAAAGGGAGCTTCTTTCAATTTTCTCCCTTGACCTTAAATGGAGTGAATAAATCGTCTCGAGCAGTTTATTCAGCCTGCATTTTCTTTTGTTAAGCTTTATTATTCCTGCTTCCAGTTTAGCCAGATCAAGGATGTTGTTTACAAGGTTTAGCAGGGTATCGCAACCATCGGTAATGCGTTCAATATAGTCTTCTTTGTTTTCTCTCCTCAGATGAGGATCGGACAACAGGCATGAAAATCCCGATATTGCATTGAGCGGAGTCCTGATTTCGTGGGACATATTGGATAAAAATGCTGTTTTAAGGCGATCCGATTCCTCAGCCATCTCTTTTGCAGTCTTTAATTCTGCCTGATATTTCTGTTCCTGTTCGATTATTTTTTTCCGTTCCGTAATGTCCAGCAGAATGCCTGAAATACCGTCTTCTTTCAGGCGTGCATTGATGATCACACTTTTTGATTCACCCTTTATTGTCACAAGCTCCGATTCAAAATCGACAATCCGGCCCTGCTTCCTGATCAGCTCCAGGAATTTTTCAAATTCAGCAGTTTGTTTGAAGAATGATCGTATGGAATGATTTTCCGTCTTTGTTCCCGGATCCTTACCCAGGAGGTTTAACATTGCCTCGTTGACAAACACAATCTGCCCCTCCAGGGTCAGGCTGAATACTCCGGTAATGGCATTCTCCACAAGGTTGCGATACTTTTTCTCGGATTCCCTTATGGCAGATTCTATGGATTGCCTTTCCTGAATTTTCCGATGCAGATCCCTGGTCTTTTCACTGATTTTGCTTTCCAGTGAGTTTCGCAGTTCATTCAGTACAGACTGGGTTTCCTCCAGTTTCCTGGTTTTTTGTACGGCTCCCTCGTAGGTCGTAAGCAGCATGTTGAGGATCTGGATTTTGGTTGAATTCAGGAGGTACTTTTTCCCTTCGAACAGAATGTCGATTTGCTCCTGTATCCTTTTCTCCTTTCCTGCATTTTCATCATCTGAAAGAATGGTCTCTATGCGCGTAACAAGTTGTTCATCACTGAAAGGCTTGATGATATAATTATCGGCACCGCTCTCCAGACCTTTCAGCACGTCTTCCGTATGTGCCAGTGATGTCAGAAGGATAACCGGAATTCCTTGCAGACGGCTTTTTGTTTTGATGCTCCTGCATAATTCAAAGCCATCCATTTCAGGCATGATTATATCCGAGATAACCAGGTCGGGAACTTTTTCTTCAATAATCCTTAAGGCATCCCTGCCATTTTTTCCGCAAGCCACCCTGAACCCTTTGTTCTCAAGAGTATACCTGATTTTTTCTGCCTGCGTAAGACTGTCTTCCGCAATCACGATCAGTTTATTTCCTTTGTTCCTTTGCATCCTGTGAAAATCTGTCAACTTCTTTCCAGACAATAATTCATCTTCTTATAAAGTTCCTCCATATTGATCGGTTTTGATACAAATTCATCACAGCCTGCCTCCCTTGATGATTTTATATCTTCTTCTGCTGAGAAGGCAGATACTGCAATGACGGGAAGGTCCTTCCTGTTTTTCCTGATCAGTCTGGCTGCCTGCAATCCATCCAATCCGGGCATTTTAATATCCATCAGAACCAGGTCTATTGCCTTATTTGAACGGCAGACGTCAACAGCCTCATTTCCATTCCTGGCCCAGAGCAATTGTGCACCTGTCCTGCGCAGGTTGAATTTCAGAAGGGCAAAATTGCTTTCCTCATCCTCGGCAACCAGGATCAGTTTGCTTTTCCAGTCGATCTTTCTCATGCCTGTTCCTGATCTGGTTATGATTTCTTTTTCACCCCGTGCTTCCTTGAATGGAATTGTAAAAAAGAATTCAGAACCTTTCCCGGGTTCGGATTCCACCCATATTTCACCACCAAGGAGTTTCACCAGGTCCTTTGAAATCGCCAGCCCCAGGCCGGTACCGTCATATATTTTCATTTTACTCTCCACCTTGCTGAAACGGTCAAAAATGAAATCAAGGCTGTCCTTGTCAATACCGATCCCTGTATCCTTAATGCTGAAACACAGGAATTTTTGTTTTAATGCATCCGATTGTTTTTCACCGGGTGATTTCGATTGAACCATTTCATAGCCCATTTCTATAAATCCGGATTCGGTAAACTTCAATGCATTTTCCACCAGATTGGAGATAATTTGTTTTAACCTTTCAGGATCTGTTATAATGCGATAATCATGATGACTGCATTTTTCCGAAATGCTGATTTTCACGTTTTCTTTTCCCATCCTGATCTTCTGATCATTAAAATCCTTATGAAGGTCCATAACCAGCTTCCGTAGTGAGAACGCCTTCGGTATTATTTCAACCGACCCGGTTTCGATCCTTGAAATATCCAGGATATCATTTAAAAGCCGGAGCAATCGCATGCTGTTTTCCTTGATCATCTCCAGGAACGAATCCTTATCCTGTTTTAACACGGATGGACTTAAAAGCAGGTCTGCGAATCCGATTATTGCATTCATCGGTGTTCTGACCTCGTGGGACATGTTCATCAGGAAAGCTGTTTTCAGTTGATCTGCCTTCACCGCTCTTTCTCTTGCCTGCTTCAATTCCTCAAGATTTTTCTTACGTTCGGTAATATCACGGCTCACGTTGATTATTCCGCTGATCTTTCCGGATTCATCCTTCAGTGGTATCCTGGATGTCAGGAACCATCGTTCATTTCCTTTCCTGTCAGGGATCATCTCTTCACGGTTTAAGTCCGGTTTCCCTTTCTCCAGTACCCTTCTGTCTTCTTCAAGATAACGGCCCGCATATTCTTCCGGGAACAGGTCAAAATCCGTTTCGCCGGTTGTCGTTTCCCGGTCATTCAGTCCTGTGATCCTGTTGAATGCTGTATTATTCATTATATACCGTCCGTTCCGGTCCTTTAGGGAAACCAGGTCGGGTGACGAATTGATGAGTTGGTACAACAGTTTATGTTGTTCCTTTAATCTCTCTTCGGTATCTTTTCTCTGAATGAATTTTTCGAGCTGCCTTCCGATATTTCTATGCAGGTGCATCTCCTCTTCGACAAACGGATCCCCCGGATGATCATTGATATCTTCAATATAGCAGACCTCAAGAAGACCTTTCTTCTTACCATGGACAATCAGGTCGGTTTTCAAAGACCGTTCTGTTTCCCTGTAATTCTCCGATTGAAAAGTCTCACCATTGTATTCAATCCTGCATGCCGTTAATTCCGGGAATTGCCAGGTCTGCCGTATCAGGTGTATGGTCTCATTAAAAATCTCATTGATTGATATGCCGGGTAGTGTCATTGCTTCTTCAATCCCGTGAATACAATTCAGTTCTTTTACGCGTTTGTTCAGGTCGTGGGCCATTTTGACCAGTTCACGGTTGACCTTCTTATTTTCAGCCTGGAGTTCGATGTCGGCAAGCGCAAAAGCCAGGTCGTTGGCTGCTCCTTCCAGAAGATCAATCTCTTCCATGATCGAAGATATCCGGAACGGTACAAGTATCACGAGAAGACCCAGGTACCGGTCATTGTGTTTCAGGGGGATGGTTATTGATTTTAGTCCTTTTTCTTCAGGAATCAACGGACAATCGCCGCATTCCCGCTTATGATCTTCGGTGACCACCAGATCTTGTATTTTACCTTCGGTGAGCTCGCCGGCCCGGTTCATTGCCTTTTCACAGCAGGCAGGCAACATACCTTTATCAAGGTAATCCGAGAATTTTTCAGAATGATCTTCCACACCGGAATATCCCGTAAATAATATTTTCCCGTCCTTATCCAGGTATAAATACACTGCATAATAATAATCCCTGATGCTCACCAATTGCTCACATGCGGTTTGAAGCAGGATTCCCGGATTTTTTTCTTTAACGATCAATTGATCTATTTTCCTTATCGCAGTAAGCAGTGAATTCAGCCGCTTGATCTTTTTCGTTCGCTTTTCAACCTCTTTCTCCAGGTTCTGATTTGATCGTTTCAGTTCTTCCCGTGTTTTTTCCAGATGCTTGTTTGACTGCCTTAACTTCTCATTTTCACCGGTTGAATGTTCAATACTGGATAAAAGCGTATCGAGTATCTGTACACGGCCTGCATCAATATGGTAAGTCTTTTTATTAAAATTTACTTTAAGCCCGGGCTCCGTTTTTGTTTCCTGCCTCAGCTGGATATTCGAAATGATCCTGTGCAGCAATGATAAAAGATGTTCGTTTTTATAGGGTTTTGTTATGAAGTTGTCTGCGCCGCATTCCAATCCCTTTATAATGTCCCTTGGATGTGATAATACGGTCAGGAGTACGACCGGTATTTTTTTCAGCACGGGATCCTTTTTAATTTTCCTGCATAACTGGTATCCATCCAGTTCCGGCATAAGAATATCACTGATGACCAGGGTCGGATGATGAATTTTTATCATATCCAGTGCCTCCGATCCGTCTTTACCGCAAAAAACGGTGTACCCCTGTTCCTCGAGGAGGAACCTGAGCTGTTCGGCCTGAGTATGGCTGTCTTCGGCAATGACAATGGATGTGTTGTTGTTCTTTCCCATGCACCATCGTTTTTATCTGTGCTCAGGACCTTTGTTACTTCCTTTCAGCCGTTTTGCTATTATACGGGCAATTGCCACAGGCGGTAAAATATATTTTGCTCCCCCCAGCCTGACAGCTTCCCCGGGCATTCCCCAGATGACCGAGGTAGCTTCATCCTGTGCAATGGTCACGGCTCCCTTGTTTCTCATCATCCTGAGTTCACCGGCTCCGTCTTTGCCCATGCCCGTTAATAAAACCCCGATTGCATGTTTACCGTATGTTTCGGCAACAGACCGGAAAAGAAATGAAACAGAGGGGCAGTGAACTGTCAACGGATCGGAATCAGACAGTTTTATCATTCCGGAATTTTGAATTCCCATCTGGAAATTATTTGGCGCCAGGTAATAATGTCCGGGTAATAATTTCTCCCTGTCTGATGCGACAGTGACCTTTTTCCCTGTCGATCTGTTAAGCCATTCCTTCAATCCATTAAGGAAACCCGCTGCAATATGCTGCACGATCAGTACGGGGACCGGAAGATTTTCGGGAAGTTCCGACAGTATGGCCTGCAGGGCAACAGGACCACCGGTTGAAGAACCTATAGCGACAATCCTGATCTCTTCCCTGTCTTTTTCTAAGTCAGGAAGCACAGGAAGGGCCTTTTCCCTGATCTGCCTTATTTTTGGCCATCGCCTGACGAGTTTTACCTGTGACAGGTTTTTGACTGTATTGACAAGTTCGATGGCCATCCTGTTGTGCTCCGGATGGCCGATACCCCGCGGCTTTTCCAGAATGGCAACGGCACCTGCTTCCATGGCCCTGAGGGTATCGGTAACTTCTGACGGGGACCAGGAAGCCGATACGATGATAATCGGAACAGGATTGGTTTCCATAATGATGCGCGTGGTTTTCAGTCCGTCCATCTCAGGCATTTCCATATCCATCGTAATAACGTCGGGAGCTGTTGTCTCAAGAAATTTCAACGCTCTTTTGCCGGTCAGGGCTGTCCCGATCACTTCTATTCCGGGGTCGGAATTCAGAATGTAGGTCAACAGGTCGAGAACCGACGGTGAATCGTCGACAACGAGAACTCTTACTTTTTTAAACTCGGTCATTGCCGTTTTTATTGATTTTCCGGGGTTGTATCAAAATATCCTTTACACGAGCCTGTTTATGACTTCCAGGAGCTGCTGCGGATCAAAACTGCCTTTTTCGATATAGGCATTTGCTCCGACCTCCATTCCGTGTTCACGGTCTTCGCGTGATTTCAGGGCAGTTACAAGGACGACCGGCAATTCACCGAGCTTTTTATCGGCACGCACTTTTAAAGTAAGCTCGAAGCCGTTCATCCTGGGCATATCGATATCTGACACAAGGATATCGAATTCGCCTTCACGCAGGAGCGACAGTGCCTCGGCACCGTCAACGGCTGTTTTGACAAAGAATCCGGCCGATTCGAGGATATCCCTGAGGAGCATCCTGGATGTGATGGAATCTTCTGCAACCAGGGCGGATCTTTGCTTTTCTTCCGCTTTCTTTTCAGAAGCGGATCCGGTACTTACAGAAGGCCCGGTGACTGCTGATTTCATAATGTCTGAAATGTTCAGGATCGGAACGACCCTTCCTGAGCCCAGGATGGTCACACCACCTGTATTCCTGACCCGGGCCAGCGGTTTTGAAAGATGTTTAACAAGGATTTCCTGCTCATTGATAATCCTGTCAATACCAAAAGCGATCCTGTTGTTTCCTGCTCCCATAATGAGTATGTTCTGAACGTCCCGGTTAGGTGTTTTGTCCTTTACCTCCGGTTCTTCACGGTTACTTCCCGCTGTTTCAAGAATGTCACCGAGATTTACATAGGAAAGGGTATTGCCGTTCATTGAAACGGTCTCCCTGTTTTCGACCATTTTTATGTCACTCCTGTTAATTCTCAGGATCCGTTCGACATTGGCAGCGGGTACGACAAACACGGCACCGTCCACCTCGATGAAGATGCCCCTGTATGTTGCAAGTGTAAGCGGTATCTGCATGGTAAAGGCTGTTCCTTTAAGGTGTTGGGACCTGACGGAGACGGTTCCTCCGAGCGATTCGACTTTCTCCTTGACAATGGCGAGTCCGAGTCCCCTGCCGGAAAGATCCGTAAGGATGGGACTGGTTGTAATCCCGGAATGATAAACAAGAGTTTCCAGTTTATCGTCCGTTAAATCATCCTTCTCTGAAACCAATTCATTTTTGATTGCCGCCTTTTTAATACCGGCCAGATCAATCCCTTCCCCGTCGTCGGATACAAGAATTTCAACCTTGTTCCCCGGCAATTGTGATACCTTGATGGTAATTTTTCCGGATGAAGGTTTACCATTCTTGATTCTTTCTTCGGGTTTTTCAATTCCGTGATCGATACAATTCCGTACCAGGTGGATAAGCGGATCTTTTATCTCTTCAAGGACCCGTCTGTCGACTTCATTCTCAGCTCCCTGCATTTCCAGTTCCACATTCTTGCCCTGCTCCCTGGAGAGATTGCGGACCAGTCCCGGGAACAATTCCAGGATTGAAGAAATGGGGAGCATTAAGATATTCCTCATTTCCTCCAGCATATTATCGATCATCCTTCCTGCCATCCTGTGATCTTCTCCGGCTGATTTAACAAGAACCGAGAGTTTGGCTTCCATTAATTCGACGAGTTCAGAACTCTTATCATATTTTTCCGATTGTCCCGGATTGATTTTATTATTTTCACGATCCGGGTTCTTAGTCTCATTCACCTGGATTTGGAATACCTTAGGATTTTCCCGGATCATTTCCATGATCTCCTTTTTCAATTGACTGAGAACGGATCCGAGATCCTGAAGTTCGGTAAATCGCTGATACAGTTTAAGTTTAACAGACAGCATCTCTTCGGTCTGCATCATCAGGGAATCGAGTTTCATCCTGGAAATCCTTACGGTTCCTTCCAGTATCCTTCCTTCACCTGCAGGGGGTTGTTCCTTTTCAGAAGGCTGATTAACTTTTTTACCGGACTGGTCACTACTCTCCTTTTCAGTAAGTCCTTTGCCTGAACCGGGCCCTGAAATATCTTCGGTTCCGGAATCCGTTTCATACGATTGAGAAAGAATCTCTGAAACATGATTTTCGAGGACGATCTCCCCGGGCCGGGGATCACCGAGTTTTTCCGACATAAAATCGACCAGGGTATGCATTTTATCGAACATATCCCGGGACGGGGTTATCTCTTCACGCTTCCATCTTCCGAGAACATTTTCCAAAGTATTACAGATGGATTCAAAACTGCGTATGTTTACAGAACGTGATGCTCCTTTCAGACTGTGAGCCTCCCTGTAGATATTCTCGGTTGATTTTCTCCGCTCATCCTGATTGCCTGTTTTTTCCAGTTTTATCAGGCCGGATGATATCGCTTTCAGGTGGTCACCGGCTTCAATCCTGAAAGTCTCCAGCAACCGCTTTTTAAATTCTTCCTCTTTTTTGGTCATTCTTCGAGTTGGTACTGTTTTACAAGTTCATCAAGTTTCCTGGCTACTCCTTCCAGGTTTTCCGAAGCTGTTTCCAGCTGTTTGGTGCTCTCCAGGTTCTGGTTGCTTGCAACACTGATGTTGCGGATGGCTTCCGTAACCTGGTCGATACCCACGAATTGTTGCTGTACGGATGCTGCGATCTGTGTGGTAGCCTGCACTGCTTCGTTGACAACTTCAGTCAGCGCTTTGATTGAAGCTCCGGCATCACCGGCCTGGGTGGTGCCCGACTCGACCACCTTGCTCCCTTCCTCGGTTGCCATAACCGCTGTACCGGTGGCCTTCTGTATTTCGGTCAGAATCTCCCGCACCTGCCTGGTTGCCTGTTTCGACTGGTCGGCCAGGTTTTTAACTTCCTCTGCCACCACTGCAAATCCTTTTCCTTCCTCACCTGCCTTGGCAGCTTCGATCGAAGCGTTAACCGCAAGCAGGTTGGACTGTTCGGCCAGGTCATTTATTGAATTCATGATCTCTCCGATGGTCTGGCTCTGTTCACTCAATTGCATAATACTTTCTGCAATGAATTCCATCTTCTCCCTAATCATGTTCATACCTGAACCGGTTTCATTCACCGCTTTTTCACCATCTCTGGCCACCTGCAGGGTTTTTCTGGAGCTTTCCGAAATCGCCTTTGCCTTGTCATTGGAAACCTGTGCCGTTTGTTTGACTTCCTCCACGGTCGTGGTTGTTTCTGTTATCGCCGAAACCGTCTCGGTGGAACTGGCCGTTAACTGGGAAGTTGTGGTGATGATTTCCGCGACCATCGAAGTAAGGACATTTACCGTTTCGGTTATTTCAAGAACCTGGGCCTTCAGGTTTTCTTTCATTGAATTGAATGCATTTCCGAATATATCCCGCTCCGAAAGGGGCTTTATCTCAATATCCAGGTTACGTTCGGCAATCATGTTGGCCGTATTGGTCATTTCCTTTAAATAGGAAATCATGCGTGAAAATGCATTTATGAGTACTCCGACTTCATCTTTCCTGCCGGTTTTCCTGATTTCGCGGTTGAATTCTCCCATGGAGATATTCTCCGCGATGCCTGAAACTTCCCTGACCGGCAGGGCGATATTGTAAACCAGGTAAATGACCATTAAAACGACTATTATGATACTGATCGCTGTCAGCAGTACAATGGTCAGCCTGGCAGTTCTGACACTCCGGTCGGATCTGAGCTGGCGTTCCTGGAGTATTTGATCCTCTGCATTTATCATTTCCAATTTTGTATCGCGGACATTTTGCATCATGTTTTTCCCGATATCCGTTAATATCAGGGCTCTTGCGGCATCAAAACCGGCATCCCTTCGTGTGTTGATCGCTTCCTCAAGAAAATCAAGTTTCTCTGTAACCTGGGATTCGAACCGGAGAAGTCGTTGTTTCTGTTGGGGATCGGATATCAACTGCTCGAGATCATTTTCAGAACTGGAGATCCCGGGAAGAACATTATTGTATGGTTCCAGGTATTCTTCCTCTCCGGTTATGATGTAGCCGCGTTCAGCCGTCTCGGCGTCTTTAATGGCACTTGTGATCTCCTCTAACTTCGTTTTTATTTCATCGGCACGGATTACGAGATCGGCATTTTCATGGAGCCTTGTCATATTTGTGAGCGAAATACTACCTATGACGAGCAATATTATCAATATCACTCCGAAAAACACTCCGATTTTAAGCGCAAATGATGGTTTCATGGTTTGGCATTTTTAAATTATTTCGTTTACAATTATCCTTTCGTCGGAAAATATATTTTCGACATTCAGAATGATCAGCTGGTCACCGGTAACCCCTTTGATGTATTCAGCCCGTATTCCTGTAAGTGTCGGCAGTGCCGGTTGGATGCCGCCTGTTCGGATCAGCCTGACACCGGAGATGAGATCCGCCAGTATTCCTGCTTCCATTCCATGCGCATGGACGATGATTAGCCTGTTAAGATCGGTTAAGCCTCCGGCAGGCAGCTCGAGCATCTTCCTGATGTCAATGACGGTTACTATTTTCCCCCTGATATTCATGACGCCCGTTATAAAAGGCGGGGTACAGGGCAATGGAGTCAGGTCTTTCAATGAAATAACCTCGCTGATCGCATCCAGCTCTATCCCGTATTTTTCATCGGACAGCACAAACTCTGTCACCTTCAGGTATTCCGTTGAAGAGGATGGTTCATCCGGTGATGCCTTACCGAGTTTCCTGGTTCTTTCCCTTATGATTTGTTCCTTCTCGGTCTCAGATAAATACCGTTCCTGTTCAAGTTTTTCCCGGACGGCCTCCAGGCGCGAATGAATCTCCTTCCAGTCGATGGACGATGGCTGTCCTTCTTTTGACCTGTCTGCTTTTACTTCCATTCTATATTGATTTTATTTATACAATTCTTTCCCGGGAAGCCAGGTTTTTTATTTTGATTATTTCGGTTAACCTGCCGGCTGTCAAACCGTCCGATCCTCCGATGATATTGTCTCTGTCATACTTGTCCAGTATGGAAATGGCATTACTGAAATGTTTTTCGGCATGCTTTGTTTTGCCCTGCTGCATAAAAATATTCCCCAGGGCATAATGTGAGAGTACAGAATGATCATCGATATATATAGAACGTTGAAGAGCGGATTTTGCTTCCTCCGTTCTGCCCTGTTCAATATTAATGAGCGCAAGCAGATAGTAATATTCCTGGTTGCATTTATCAATCTCAATTCCCTTCCTAATTAATTCTGTTGCCTCAATGAATTTTCCCTGGTTTGAAAAGATTTTAGCAAGCAGGATTATTGCTCCGGAATTGTCCGGATCCCCGGACAGGTATTCCGCCATGATACTTTCCGCTTCCCGGTAGCTGCCCTGCTCATACAGCACAGCGGCTTTTTTAACCGGGTCGGTTGTTGTTTCCGGGACAGCCTGGATTTCCTGTGTATCGTAGTTGCCAGAACATTTCACACCGTTGGCCTGTGAAATGTCAGCCTCACTGAACACAGAACCGGGATCATGGAGAACCTCTGTTTCTGTTGTTTCTTGTTTTTCGGTTGTTCCCAGGGTTTCTGTTGCGCTTGATTTTAACAGGTCTTTTCTGAAGAAGATCGTGTCCGGCAGGGCAACGGTTACAAACCGTGATTTATGTACCATATGACCTTCGCTTCCACTTACGACGAGCCATCCTCCACCAATAAGTGACCGGTAGAACAGGTTGATGATTTTTCGTGCCAGCCCGGGATGAAAATACATGATCACATTCCTGCAGAATACGATATCTATTGCCGATGTGTTGTTGACCAGTGATGGAAACGGGTCTTTGGCCAGGTTGTGATAGGAAAAGGAAACCATATCCTTAATAAAAGGCCTGATGGTATAGGAATCCTTCCGGCTTTTTATAAAATACTCATCCTTCACCCATTCCGGCGTGCTCCTGAAGGACCACTTCCCGTAAATTCCCTTTTTGGCTTTATCCAGGGCCTTTTGACTGATATCGGTTGCAAGAATTGAAATGTTCCAGTTTTCAATGTCGGTTATCAGGCTGGCCAGCAGAATGGCTACTGAATAGGGTTCTTCGCCCGACGAACAGCCTGCGCTCCAGATTCTCATGTATTTCCCCTGTTCTCTTCGCCTGGCTAACAGTTCAGGAAGGACATATTTTTCAAGACTTTCATAAATTGATTTATCCCTGTAAAAATGTGTTTCTCCAATGGTCAGATATGAAGACAGAATTTCAATCTGCTCCTGATCCAGTGGTGCCGACAACAGCCGGCGAATACAGTCTTCAGGATTACCGAAACCGAATTCCCTTGCTGCAAGGGTACATTTTTCATACAGGTCTTCCTGACGGTTTTCCGGAAAATACAAACCGAGGTTCCGTGAGATGAAATTGCCAAAGCGGGCAAGCAGATCAGCAGAAATTTTCTTGCTATCGGATGTTCTTTTTACCATTCTTATTCCCCGGGTTTAATTCTTCTTGACCGGTCCTGTTGGTTTATCGGTTAATGGCTTGCTGGTCTTCCGGCCCGCCGGTTTTTTTGCCCTGGCAGCTCTTTTTTTCCCGGATTCCTGCAAACCCCTCATCGTTTGCCCCAGCTTTTTGATATCTATCTTTATCATATTGTCATAGACGAACAGCTTCCCGGGGTCATAGATCAGGATCATACCGTCATCCAGGAATATCAGTCCTTCGAGGATCTTTTCCAGTCCGGGAGCTACTTCCCCGGCGGGAATCATTTTCCGGTCTGTCCGGTTCATGATTCCCTGAACGGAATCGGCCGCAAACGATATGGTTTGTCCCGATACGGTCAAAAGAATAAACAAATCGGTCAGCTCAGTATCTTTTGCGGGAAGCTTGAAGATTTTCCTGATATTGAAAACAGGTACGGCCTCGCCTAAAACATTAACCACCCCGAGAATATGTTCCTGAAAACCGGGCACCCTGGTTATTATTATCGAAGGAATAATCCTTTTAACCATTTTTACCGGTATTGCGAAGAAATTCCGGTCAATTGCAAAGACCAGAAAATGATCGGGTAAATCAGATAAATTACCTTTATGCATAATTGTTATTCCGGTTGTTCCAGCCGGATGGATTATGATTATTTTTAATTTTTTTTGCCAGTTTTTTTACCGTCCCTGTCATTTTCTCAAAATCGTTTGATTTATCGAAGAAATAATCCGCCCCCAGCTCCCTGCATTTTTTTCTGTATTGTTCTATCGGGTAATATGTAAAAACCATTTTAATCACAGGCAGTTTCTTTTCTTTCAGTATTTTCAGCACATCCAGCCCGCTTCCATCCGGCATCCGTATGTCCAGGATGATCAGATCGGGTTTCAGTTCTTCACAGTTTTTTACAGCTTGTTTCAGATTTTCGGCCTCGGCAATGATCTTCACTCCCTTGATTTCCTCCAGCAGGCTCCGGACTCTCTGTTTGAGAATTTTCGAATCGTCTGCTATAATAATTTTCATAATGTGGAGTATTAGTATTATGGCCTGATGGCTGAAAAAAGCCCGATGGTCAACCGGACCTGTGGCATCAGGCTGTTCCAATACTAAATCTACGAATTACCGGTTCGTTGAAACGTAAGAGAAAGGATATTTAATTATAGGAATATGAATAATTCACTTGTAGGGAATCGACTACAATATTGTAAACATTCTCACCCTTTTATTAAGTCTGATGTGTAGGCAGACTGACATTTATGGTGGTTCCGGCCCCTTCATTCCCCTTGATTTCGAATTTCCCTTCCCACCTTTTAATTCTTTCCTTCATATTCAGAATCCCTAATGATTCGGAGGATTCTATTCTTTCGGGAGGTATGCCGATGCCGTTGTCGTGAATTTTCAAGTCAAACGATTTTCCCCCCGTTTTGATACTCACGTCAACCTCGGATGCACGGGCGTGCCTGGCAATATTGGTAAGGGATTCCTGGATGAGCCTGAAAACAGTGATCTCCTGGCCGGGGATCATTTCCGGTTCCTGTTGCGGGAATTTATAATTTATCTTTATTTTTCCCCATCTTTCATACTCGCGAAAGTATGCCTTGAGCGTCTCCAGCAGGCCCAGGTCATCCAGCATCCTCGGCCTGAGCTCCATCGAAAGGTGTTGGACCTTTGAAATGGCTTCATCAATAATTTGTATGGCGGACCCTGCGCGTTTATTTATCCCTTTCCTCTCACGGGGCAGTTTATTCCTGATCCAGGTAACATCCATCTTAATGGCGGTAAGGATCTGGCCCAGCTCGTCATGCAGTTCTCCTGCAATGTATTTTCTTTCTTCTTCCCTTATATTTTCAAGGTGTTGTGACAGCTTTCTGATCTGGCTGTAGCTGTGCATCAGCGATTGTTCGGCAAGTACTCTTTCTTCGATATCATCAAATACCGCCACCACTTCACCGGTATTCAGCTTGTACACGAAATTTTCAACATAGAGATTGATCCTGTCGTCATGGTAACGTATATCCGGAACTTTTTCAGCTTTGCCGGTTTTATTTACCCTGAATAATGCATCCCACAGACCGAACTCCCTGGCACCCGGGAAACATTCCAGCTGACATTTACCGACGACATCTCTCTTGCGTTTAATTTTGGAAATGTTCATCCCGGACCGGTTTATATCCTTAAAAACAAAATCTTTCTTTTCCGGATCATATTCATAAACTGCAACACCGCTCGACATGTTATTGAACAGTTCCCTGAACCGGGTTTCACTGTTTTCAACTGTTTCCTGGATCTTTTTTCTTTCAGTCATGTCCCACAAATAGTTCCTGGTACCGGTTATCTTGTTTTCATCCTTCAGTACGGTGGTTTTAACTTCAATCCAGATTTCATCACCGTTTTTCCGGATACCCCTCATCTCATAATTTTCAGGGGCTTTATCACCCGTCATCCTGTGCTTGTGGTAAATGTTTATTTTCTTCAGATCGTCCTTATTAATAAGACTTCCCCTTGACTGGTTTTTCATTTCGGCCATCTTGTAGCCAAACAGCCTGGCAAATTCCCTGTTGAAGAAGGTGATATTTCCGTTCAAATCGTCTGTAATTATTGCTATACCTGCTTTCTCAACAAGGTCTTTATAAAGCTGTTCGCTTTCTTTCAGGGCGGACTCCGTAATTTTTCTCCGGGTAATATCCATCATCCAGCCGCCAATCAGTTTCTCTTCTCCGGATATGGAAATCGGGAACTTGTATTCCGTGTACCATTGTTCAATGTCCCCTTTAACATATCTCCATTCATCGAGTTCCACGGCTTTACCCGTAGCAAGGACTTTATTATCCATCCGGGTCATCAATTCTGCCAGATTGGCGGGAAGACAATCTGAAACATCCATATCTCTGAATTGATTCAATGTGCGGCCCGCAAATTTCAGGATTGCCTTGTTGCCGTAAATAAATTTACCGTCCTTATCCTTAATATAGGTCATGACAGGGAGATTGTCCATAAATGCCTTGAACCTGGCTTCACTGGTCTGCAATGCCACCTGTGCCTGTCTTCGTTCCGTGCTGTCCTCGATCATTGCCAGTGCATTAAGCGCTTTCCCGTCCTGTCCCCTTACAATGGTAGCTATCAGATTTCCCCAGAGAGTATCGCCGTTCCTGGTCATATATTGTTTTTCAGTTCTGAATTCCCCGATCTCACCCTTCCATAGCTTTTCCGCGCCTCTGATATCATCATCACGATAATCCGGATGTGTAATGTCAAGGATAGTCATATGCCTGAGTTCCTCTTCTGAATATCCAAGCATTTTACAAAAAGCAGGATTGACACTGATGTATTTTTTATCCCGGTTCGAAGTTGCGATTCCGACGGGATAGTGCTGAAAGATCAGGCGATAGCGTTCCTCGCTTTCCTCAAGCTTTCGTTCGATTTTCTTGCGTTCGGTGATGTCCTGGTTTGCTCCGTAAATCCGTATGGTCCGTCCCTGTTCATCTTTAATGATATAAGAACGAACAGAAATGTAGCCGGTTGAGCCATCCGCATACAGTATACGGTGTTCAACGTGATGGCTGTAATCAGGATCAGATGTTTCGAGTGCCCCCCATTTCTCTACAGCCAACCGGTCCCTGTCTTCAGGATGTATGAAAAGTTCATTGTAACGGTCGGGTGACATGGTGTAGCCGCCTACCTGTTCTGCCGAAGTATGGAAGATTGAATAAAACTGATCGTCGAACGTAAAAATATCTTTTTCCACATCATATTCCCAGTATCCCAGACGGGCGATATCCGCGGCACTCGCTAAACGGGCCTGGCTTCTGCGAAGTTCGTCTTCCATCTGCTTGCGTTCGGTAATTTCAGACAAGACAACCAGATCCGCCTGTTCATTTTCCCAGGGAATGACCGCTGCGTTAATAAGGAAAGATTTTATTTCCTTGTTTTTTGTGATCATCTGTACCTCGTAAACCTCGACTTCCTCACCGGCATTTCTTCGCTTCCTGTTTTGTGCAACTATGTCTTTTGATTCATCTGCTATAAAGTCAAAGACCGATCTTCCGATTACTTCATCCCTGGAATATCCCAGGATCTTTTTGCCTGCTTCATTGATATACATATGAACTCCTTCCTTAATAACCATCAGGACATTTGGCGAAGAATCTGCCATAATACGGTATCTTTCCTCACTTTTCTTCAGTTCTTCTACTACCTGTTTGTGCTCGGTTATATCTTCGATCATTGCCAGTGCATAAAGCGCTTTCCCATCCTGTCCCCTTACAATGGTTGTTATCAGGTTTCCCCAGCGGATATTGCCGTTCCTGGTAATATATCGTTTTTCAGTTCTGTATTCCCCGATCTCACCCTTCCATAGCTTCTCTATCCCACTGATATCATCATCATGATGGTCGGGATGTGTGATGTCGGGAAATGTCATTTGTCTGAGTTCCTCTTCCGGATATCCCAGCATCTTGCTAAAAGCAGGATTGACACTGATGAATCTTTTATCCCGGTCCGTGGTTACGATCCCGACGGGATAATGCTGTAAGATCTGGCGATAGCGTTCCTCGTTTTCCTCGAGCTTTCGTTCAATTTTCCTTCGTTCGGTAATGTCTTTTACAAAAACAGAAATTCCGTTCCTGGCAGGATACGCACTTATTTCAAATACATATTCCCTGTCTCCCAGGGTGAAATCGTTTATAAAAGTCCGGGCTTCCTGTCTTTCAAGTACATCCCTGTATAAATGTTCAACCTTTTTAGTACCCGGCGAAGCAGGGAAGATTTCATAGAGAGATTTTCCGATGGCATTCATTTCAGCAATTCCGGTCAGTTTTTCACTTGCCTTGTTCCAGAAAGTGTATTTCAAATCCCTGTCCATTGCAAAAAAGACATCGGTAATACTGTTGGCCAATCCCCTGAAGCGCTCCTCGCTTACCTGAAGCTTTTCTTCTGTCCTTTTGCGTTCGGTGATATCGGTTACCAGGGCAAAAAACCCTGAAACAGTGCCGTTTTCATCAATATCCGGGATGTATTCGGCCGTTACCCACCGTGCATCACCGCGGGAATACCCGACTTCATCGTCAAAAATTACCCGCTTGCCCGATAAAACCTGATCGATTCGATCTCTGATCTGCTCGTATGCATTTTTACCCAATACTTCACTGACGTGTTTTCCGACGATCTCTCCGGAAGAAATCCCGAACCAACCTTCATACATCTTGTTGACAAATCTGTAACGTTGATCCGCATCAACATACGAAACCAGTGCAGGAATATTATCGGTGATCGTCCGGATCTCATTTTCACGCTTCAGCAATGCCTTTTCCGTATCCTTTAACCCGGTGATATCCCTTGAAATAACAGCAATTGATTCTGTTTCTTTTGTTGCGGGATCTTTGATCGGGCTTAATGTTCTTAAAAAGTATCTTTCATCTGTCACACTCTGATGTTCATAAATAACAGGTTCTCCGGATTCCTGCATTTCCCTGAGTTTCTTAATAAGTTCCTTGTTGCTTTCATCTGAATGGTTATGCCTGTAATTTATCCCGGTCAGTTCCTCCATTGTCAGACCGTACCTTCTCAGACAATTGTTGTTGCCGTATAAATAATTCAGATCATGGTCCAGGATATAAATGATATCTCCGGCCGATTCGATCAGGGTCCTGAATTTTTTCTCGCTCCCGGTCAGTTTGTCCCCGGCAGGTTTTTGAGCGGTTGTATCTTTCGGCAAAGAATCCGCATCTTTTTTACCCAGGTTCCATTGAAATGCCGAATCGATGGCCATCCTGAGCTCATTCCAGTTCACCGGTTTATTCAGGAATGCCAGAGGATGTGTATCGCGGGCTTTCCGGAAGGTATTTTCATCCTGGAGACCCGACATATAGATCACGGGGAGATTGAACTGTTCCCTGATCCTTTTGCCTGTGTCAATTCCGTTTATCTCACCTTTGAGTTCAACATCCAGAAGAACGACACCGGGTTCGATTTCATTCAGCTTCCCGAGTGCTGTTTTGCCATCGGTACATACCTCGATGTGATCGTATCCATATCCTTTCAGCTTACCGGTAAAGGCTGATGCCTGCAATCTGTCATATATGATCAGGAGAATGAGCCCGGCATGGAGATTTTCTTTTTCCATGGGATTGAATTTAGTATTGGTAAAACCGGG
>CAYOPZ010000004.1:0-150524 GCA_964406005.1 uncultured Bacteroidaceae bacterium | reverse complement strand
CTTTATATCTGCCTTCTCAGACATGTAACCGCAACTGAAATCAGAGATTTAATGCCGCTCTTCACAGGATCCGTTCAGGATTGACAAAGCAAGTACCGATACCGAACCCAAGTTTACAATTTGTGTGTTTTGGTTGCACAAATCAGAAATAATAAAAGAAAGGATTAAGGTTAATATAGCGGATGAACGTTATGTAAGTTATGATAAATATATCGTATTACGATAATAATATATTGTCTTAGATAAATTTATTAATATATTTGTAATAAGTTTAACATAATTCAATAAGCAATGAAAACAAATCAAAAAGTGCTTAATGCAATTAAAGTAATAATCAATGCAGCTTTAGTGTTGCAGTTGGTACTGTTAATAGCTGTTTCCGTCTCAATTTTTACTGTGGGCTCAAAATATCCGGATTTGTCGAATCGTACCGAACCTTGCAGTCAGCTAGTTTCGTTGTCTGCGAATAATATTTCGATTGTTTTAAATAATGAAAAACTTGAAGATTGTGAATATTCTGCCAATATCATTATCTCCTTTATGAAGTATACCAGGGTAAGTCTTTTAATCAAGTTCCTGTTCAGCTTACTTATCATTTTTCAGATCAGTTTAATATTCAGGACATTCCCTAATAATATATTTCGATCACTTAAGAATTCCAATCGGGTCAGGAATATTTCATTTTTAATACTGGCATGGGTTATCATTGACTTCATTGTCAGATTCTATCCGGGAACTGTAATTCCAACATATTTGATCTATAGCAGTTCCGGTCTGCTTAGTCTGAAATCCGGTTTCCTTCACAGCCTTGCGGGTTTAAATTTCAACTTCTTATTCATTGCAGTGATTATGTACTTTTTATCTCTGGTATTCGAGAAAGGAACAGTATTGCAGGAGGAATCAAGTCTAACAATCTAAAATCAGTGTCATGGCTATAATAATAAATCTTGATGTGATGCTTGCCAAAAGAAAAATGAAATTGATTGAGCTATCGGATAAAATCGGAATTACTCAACCCAATCTGTCCATTCTCAAGCAAGGTAAAGCAAAAGCAATCAAATTATCCACTTTGGAATCCATTTGCAATATTCTTGATTGTCAGCCCGGAGATTTACTTGAATTCAGACGAGATGGCCCCTGACACTTTACCGCTAGCGTTCCCGTGGTATATTGCGTTTGGTAGCCAGTATTTTATTTTTCAATTAATTCAAATAGTTCTTCAACTTTAATATTAAAAAATCTGGCCAATCTGATTGCCAATATTGTTGAAGGCACAAATTTTCCATTCTCTATTGTATTTATAGTCTTTCTTGTCACTCCGATTTTTATTGCAAGTTCTTCTTGTGTTACATTTTTTATTGCTCTCTGAACTTTAATCTGATTTTGCAATACCCAATTCTCCATATCAAACTCTGTTAAAAATCAATGAAGAAACCAAACCTGAAAGAACACCTATATATAAGGTGATTTCACAAACAATCAAGGCTGTGATATTTGTAAATATTGACAGTCCAAAGAATATGACAATCAGTATAATTAATGACCAATACCCGACTTTAAATGACTTGTTTCTATTGTGCAGGGATAATTCATCAGACAATGCACTTTTCAGATCATTATCAGAATTTACAATTTTCCCGAGTCTTAAATATCGAAAGAGACTTAGAGTAAAAATTATCCACCCAAACAATCCTATTAGAATTATTAATCCAAGTAATAATTTATTGCCAATCAAATCTTTTAATATAAATCCTCCAAACCAGATTGTCCAGCCAACAGTAAACCATTTTACCAGGTTATACCTTGATTTATCAAATTTTTCAATTAATGAAGTTTCCATATTATTCAGCATTTAATGTAACTTTTAGTTATCTATTTGTAACCTATAGGTTACAAATCTATGAATTCAAAATTGTATTTACAAATCCAAGCTGAAATTTTGCACAATGCTTTTGAATTATTGGCTGCAATATGTATATAGCCGCAATTGGGAATTCCTGTCCTGTTTTACAATCCCTACAAACAAGTTATTATGAGAAGGCAGATATAAACCGCAGCTGGAAATCGGAGATTTAAGGCTGCTCTTTATATCTGCCTTCTCAGACATGTAACCGCAACCGAAATCAGAGATTTAAGGCTGCTCTTTATATCTGCCTTAAACTGAACGGGTCCTGTGAAGAGCGGCATTAAATCTGTGATTTGCCGGCCGCGGTTTCACAGGACCCGTTCAGGTCTGGAATCGCGGTTCAATAGCGGTAGTGGTCGGGCTTGAAGGGGCCGTCCTTGGGTACGCCTATGTAGTCGGCCTGCTCGTCCGTGAGCTTCGTAAGCTTTACACCGAGCTGCCCGAGGTGCAGCCGTGCGACTTCCTCATCGAGCTTCTTGGAGAGCCTGTATACCCCCAGCTCAAAATTGCCGGTCCACAGGTCGATCTGTGCAAGCGACTGGTTGGTGAACGAATTGCTCATGACAAAGGACGGATGGCCCGTGGCGCATCCCAGGTTCACCAGCCTGCCTTCGGCAAGCAGGAAAATGGCGTGGCCGTCGGGAAATATGTACTTGTCCACCTGGGGCTTGATATTCACCTTCTTCACACCTTTCAGGGCGTTCAACCCGTCCACCTGTATCTCATTGTCAAAATGTCCTATATTGCAGACAATCGCCTGGTCTCTCATTTTTGACATGTGTCCGGCCGTTATCACATCCCTGTTCCCTGTCGCGGTGATAAAAATATTTCCCTCTTCGAGAACATCTTCGACGGTGGTTACTTCATACCCTTCCATGGACGCCTGCAATGCGCAAATGGGATCGATCTCGGTGACCACCACCCTGGCTCCGTAGGCTTTCATGGACCTTGCACAGCCTTTGCCCACATCGCCGTAACCCAGAACGACGACAACCTTGCCTGCGATCATTACATCGGTGGCCCGCTTGATCCCGTCTGCAAGGGATTCACGGCAACCGTACAGGTTATCGAATTTGGATTTTGTGACGGAATCGTTGACATTGATGGCCGGGAACAGGAGTTCCCCCTTCTCCAGCATCTGGTAGAGGCGGTTTACGCCTGTCGTGGTTTCTTCAGACACACCCCGGATTTCCTTTGCCATCCTGTGCCATTTTTGCGGATCCTGGCCATACGTTGCCCTGAGCTTGCTTAAAACCACGCCTTCTTCCCTGTTGCCGGGTTCCCTGTCCAGTATGGAGGCATCTTCCTCGGCCTTGTATCCAAGGTGAACCATCAGCGTCGCATCCCCTCCGTCATCCACGATAAGCGTGGGGCCCGAAGCACCGGGAAAGGTAAGCGCCTGCTCCGTGCACCACCAGTATTCCTCAAGGCTCTCACCCTTCCAGGCGAATACTGGAATACCAGTTGCGGCAATGGCGGCTGCGGCATGGTCCTGGGTGGAAAAAATATTACAGCTGGCCCAGCGTACATCTGCGCCGAGGGCGGTAAGGGTTTCTATCAGGACGGCCGTTTGCACGGTCATATGCAGCGAACCCGTTATCCTCGCCCCGGCCAGGGGTTTGTCGGGGCCGAACTTCTTGCGAATGGCCATAAGGCCCGGCATTTCCTTCTCCGCAATTTCGATCTCCTTTCTTCCGAATTCCGCCGTGCCGATATCTTTTACCTTATAAGGCAAGGACTCCACTGCTCTTTCTGTCGTTTTCATCTCTTTAAATCTTTAATTAAGCTCAGGAACAAAGTTACTCTTTTACACGGAACCGTAAATCCCTGAAAACGCGTATGGTCATTTCCCTGTCCTTCTCAAGCTGCTTTTTCAGATCGTCAATGCCGGAAAAATGTTTTTCTTCCCGGAGCCTCGATATGAACCTGATCTGTATCTGCTCATGGTAAATATCGCCCAGGAAGTCTATCAGGTGGACTTCAACGGTCTTTCTGCCAGGATCCCTGTTTACGGTCGGCCTGCTGCCGATATTCATCATCCCGGAATAGACCTTCCCTTTCATCCCGGCTTCCACGGCATAAACCCCTTCTGCCGGCAGCAGCTTGTGCTTATCATCCGGTGTAATGTTCGCCGTCGGGAATCCTATGGAGGTACCGAGGCGGCTTCCTCCGACCACCTCCCCGGAAAAACCGTATGTCCGGCCAAGAAGCCGGTTGGCCTCCCCAATGTTTCCTGCCCCGAGCAGTTTCCTGATTTCCGATGAACTTATTTTCCTGCCGGCCAGGTGCAGTGCATCCCGCTTTTCTATACCGAACCCGTATTGCCCGGCGTATTCCTTCAGCTTGTCGAAATCTCCTTCCCTGTCCTTTCCGAACCTGTGATTGTAACCCACAACCAGTTCCCCTATCCCGATCTTTTCAACAAGGATATTTTCGATAAAATCACAGCTTGACATCCGGCTGAACCCCTTTGTGAAAGGAATGATCACGAGATGCTGAATACCGGTTTCCTCAAGCATGCGGATTTTCTCATCAAGCGTGGTCAGCAGCCGGAAATCCGTATCTTCCGTATTCAGGACCAGCCGGGGATGAGGCCAGAAAGTTACAATGACAGTTTCTCCCCGGGAGGATGCAGACACTTCTGAAAGCCTGTCCAGAATATGCTTATGGCCCAGGTGCACACCATCAAAGATTCCTACGGTGACTACGGGGGACCGAACACGGAAATTATCAATGTCGCGATGAACGATCATGCCTGAATAAAGAAATCCAAAATTAAGAATAAATCACGACTGGTGAAATGTCTCCGGAGCAGGGGTTTTATGGGATTTCAAAAATAGTTAAATTTCAGCATCGTACGGATCCTTATGGAAACCCCTGAAATCGTAAAGAACGATCCCTGGCTCAGGCCCTTTGAACCGGTGATCCTGAACCGGATGAACAAGGCTCTGGAAAAGGAAAGGGAACTGGCAAAGGAGACCGGTTCACTTGCAAAATTTGCCTCGGGCCATTTGTATTTCGGCCTGCACCGCTTTGATGACCGGTGGGTATTCAGGGAGTGGGCTCCCAACGCGAATGCAGTATATCTCATCGGAGGCTTCAGCAGCTGGAAGGAGGACCCGGAGTGGAAGCTGACATCCCTTGACAACGGTATCTGGGAAATATCCGTCCCCATCGATAATCTGAAGCACAAGGATCTTTACAGGCTCTCAATGCACTGGAAGGGCGGCCGGGGGGACAGAATCCCTGCCTGGGCCGACAGGGTGGTACAGGATCCCGATACATTGATATTCAATGCGCAGGTATGGAAGCCGGACAAGCCCTATAAATGGGAACACGGATGGCGAAACGCCCTCAAATCCCCTCCCCTGATCTATGAGGCTCATATCGGTATGTCCGGTGAAGAACCCGGGATTGCAGGCTATGACGATTTCAGGGAAAGGGTATTGCCCCGGATCGCGGCGGGAGGCTACAATGCAGTCCAGATCATGGCCATACAGGAACATCCTTATTACGGATCCTTCGGATACCATGTATCCAGCTTTTTCGCTGCATCGTCCCGCTTCGGTACTCCGGATGACCTGAAGAAGCTGATCGATGCGGCACACGAAAACGGCATCGCTGTGATCATGGATCTCATCCATTCCCATTCGGTGAGGAACGAGGTCGAGGGTCTGGCCCGTTTCGACGGGTCACCCTGGCAATATTTTCATGACGGGCCGCGCCGGGAACATGTGGCCTGGGATTCCCTCTGCTTCAATTACGGCAAGAATGAAGTGCTGCATTTCCTGTTGTCCAACTGCCGTTACTGGCTTGAAGAATACAGGTTTGACGGTTTCCGGTTCGACGGGATCACCAGCATGCTGTACTATGACCATGGCCTGGGACGGGATTTCGACAGCTATGAGGCGTATTACAACGGCCAACAGGACGAGGATGCCATTACCTACCTTATGCTGGCGAACAAGATGATAAAGGAGGTACATCCCGATTCCATCACCGTTGCCGAGGAAATGAGCGGCATGCCCGGATTGGGGGCGACCCGGAATGCCGGCGGATTCGGTTTTGATTACCGGATGGCCATGGGTACGCCCGATTACTGGATCAAAACGCTCAAGGAAAAAAAGGACGAACAATGGAATGTCGAGGAAATCTATTACGAGCTGACCCGGAGAAGGGATGATGAAAAAACGATCGCTTATGCAGAGTCTCACGACCAGGCGCTGGTGGGCGACAAGACCATCGCTTTCAGGCTGATGGACAAGGATATGTATGATTCCATGAGCATCGGGAGCGAAAACCTCGTGGTGGAAAGGGGGATGGCCCTGCATAAGATGATACGGCTGGTAACACTGGCGGCTGCCGGCGGCGGCTATCTGAACTTCATGGGCAATGAATTCGGCCACCCGGAATGGATCGATTTTCCCCGGGAGGGGAACAACTGGTCCTTTCAGTATGCCAGACGGCAGTGGTCCCTGCCGGACAATGAATCGCTCAGGTATAAATACCTGAACCTGTTTGACCGGGATATGATACGGCTTATCAGGGAATCCGGAACACTAAAGCATCCATGGCCCTACCTTTTTTCTGCGCATACTTCAGACCAGGTGCTCGCCTTTTCCAGGGGGGAGCTTCTTTTTGTTTTCAATTTCAGCCCCTCACAATCATTTACCCACTACGGGATCCCTGTGGATGCGGGAAAATTCAGTATTGTACTGAATACGGACGACAGGAATTACGGGGGGTACGGACTCGTTGACAGCAGCATGTCGTACTATTCCCTCCCGGACCGGAGCACCTCCCCGAAACATATGCTGAAGCTGTATATCCCGGTACGTTCCGCCCTTGTATTCAGGCGGATTCCCGTTAAAAAGGTCCATGAATGATCAGGCCCATTTTACCAGGGGAAAATCCTGCCGGTGAGGCAGTTCCGGATGCGTTGCATAGATCCGTATCCCGTACTGGAATTCACCGGAACGGGAAGGCCTGACCTCCACCCTGTAGGTTGCGTTGCCGTCTTCCTCCCGGACAAGTTCAAAGTCCCTGGAATAGGTTCTGAAGTCTTTGCCGTTCTCCGGCTTGAAATCCGGGATCACGAGTTCCACACCGATGTCCGAAGGGGATATGTTCCCGAGCCGGAGTATGATTTCCGCTTCATAACTGTCTCCCAGTATGACTGAATCCTTCGAAATGTCCGGATGGGTAAACGTAACGATTTCGAGACCATCCCAGAGCCTGAGCATGATCTTTTTCCAGGCGGTAATATCCCTGGTAAGTGCATAATCATCCCGGATCAGTTTCTGTGAACGCGTATAGAGTTTTTTGTAATACTTGGTCTCATAATCGATCAGCATCCTGTTCATGGTAAAATTGGGAGCCACTTTGGCGATGGATTTCTTGATGTACTGTACCCACTGCACCGGTATATCACCTTTCGCCCTGTCATAAAAGAGCGGTATGACTTCATTTTCCAGCAGCGTATAAAGGGTCTCTGCATCAAGTTCATCCTGGTAATTCTGGTTTTCATAGGTTTTTTCCAGTTCCAGCGCCCAACCGGCTCCTTCCATATAACCTTCCGCCCACCAACCGTCCAGAACGCTGAAATGAAGTCCGCCGTTCATAACGGCTTTTTCACCGCTTGTCCCCGAGGCTTCCATGGGCCTTGCAGGGGTGTTCAGCCAGATGTCCGCACCCTGTACCAGTATTTTCGCCAGGGATATATCATGGTTCTGCAGGAAAAGGATTTTACCTTTGAATTCCGGTCTCTTCGATATCTCGACAATCATTTTTATAAGTTCCTGTCCGGCCTTATCCTTGGGATGCGCTTTCCCTGCGAAAACGAATTGCACGGGCCTGTCGGGATCATTTACAATCCCCGAAAGCCGTTCGATGTCCCGGAAAAGAAGGTGTGCCCTCTTATATGTTGCAAATCTGCGGGCGAACCCGATGGTAAGGATATCGCTTCTGAGCTTGTCTTCCACCTCCATGATCAACCCGGGATTTTCAAGTTTCTTTACCAGGGCCGTTCTCAGCCTCGTCTTTATATGCTGAATCATTTTATCGCGCAACCGGTTCCTGATTTCCCATATCCTGGCATCATCCACCTGGTAGATCCTCTTCCACCTGTCCCTGTCAGACTGGTGCCCGACAAAATCCTCACCGAACGTCTCAAGGTACATCTCCAGCATTTCAGGCGCTACCCAGGAGGGGAAATGCACGCCGTTCGTAACATACCCGATATACAGCTCGTCCGGTGTATATCCCTGCCACAATTCACTGAACATCTGCTGGGTGACCTTCCCGTGCAAACGGCTGACACCATTCACCTCCTGGGAAATGTTTATGGCAAGGTAACTCATTGAAAACCGTTCGGATTTGTCTTCCGCGTGCAGTCTCCCCAGGCCGATGAACTGATCCCACGAAATCCCCAGCCTGTCGGGATAATGGGACATGTACATACGTACCAGGCCTTCCTCGAAGGTATCGTGACCGGCGGGAACGGGTGTATGGGTCGTGAACAGGGTGCTCGCCCTGACCACTTCCAGGGCTTCCTGGAAGGTCATGTTCTGTTTGTTTACCAGGATACGGAGCCGTTCAAATCCGATGAATGCCGCATGTCCCTCGTTGCAGTGGAACAGGTCAGGTTGGATGCCAAGCACCTCAAGTGCACGGATCCCTCCGACGCCCAGCAGCAGTTCCTGTTTCAGGCGATTCTCCTCGTCTCCCCCGTAAAGGTAATGTGTGATATTCCTGTCCTGTTCGATGTTTTCCTCGAAATCCGTGTCCAGCAGGTATAGCTCAATCCGCCCGACATTCACCCTCCATATCCTTGCTTTAACCGTCCGGCCGGGAAATTGAATGCTTATGGTTTTCCAGTTCCCCTGTTCGTCCCTCACCGCAGCGGCAGGGATCCGTGAAAAATCCTGGGGTTCGTTCGCCACGATCTGCTCTCCGCCCGCAGATACGATCTGCGTGAAATACCCGTAACGGTACAGTAGCCCCAGCGCTACAATATCGCGGTTAAAATCGCTCGCTTCCTTCAGGTAATCACCGGCCAGCATTCCCAGTCCTCCGCTGTATATTCTCAGCGAATCATGTATCCCGAACTCCATGCTGAAATAGGCCACCTTGGGCTTTACGGTATCTGCTTTTCCGGCCATATAGGCCCGGTATTTTTCATAGACCCTGCCGAGTTTCTGCAGGAATTCCCCGCTCTTTTCAAGCTGCCTGAAAACACTCAGGGGCAGTTGCTTCAGCAGTACAATGGGGTTATGACCGGTTTCCTCCCAGCGTTCCGGGTCTATGTCACGGAACAATTCCGTTGTCTCCGGATCCCATGACCAGTAAAGGTTGTCGGACAGTTCCTCGAGTGCGGCCAGCTTTTCGGGTACATTCTCCCTGACCATGAATTCTTTCCATTCGGGCTTCTGTGTTACAATGCGCTCGGTGACAAAGCCCGGACGTTCCTTGTCAAAGAACAGGCTGGTGCGCCGCCGGGATTTTTCGAGGGCAATGGAAAATGCCTCATATTGTTTCTCGATCAGGTTTTTCCACAGGGCCGTACGGGATATCATCCAGGCTTCCTGCCTGGCCGCTTCATAGGTCTCCCCGGTTAATCCTGCCGTGGCGGCTATTGCACCGGCAATACCGTCGACGGTCTCTGCATAGTTGTCATCGTTCCTTTCCACAATGGTCAGGCCCCGGTCCACCTTCCCGTACTCTTCCCTTACCCACATCCCGAATCCCGTCAGGCTGGTGGTTACGGAAGGGATCCTGAAAGCGAGGCTTTCAAGCGGTGTATATCCCCAGGGTTCATAGTAGGAGGCAAAAACGGTCAGGTCGAATCCGGTCAGAAGATCGTAATAGGGAACATTGAAAATCCCGTCGTCGCCGTTCAGATAGGAGGGCACAAATACCACCCTGACTTTCTGCCCCTTGTTATCGTTAAGGTTGTTTTCCCTTATCCTGTTGAGTATGGGGTCCGATTCCGGGTCGTGAAGATGATGCGTCAGGCAGCAATGGTTGCTGCAGTCCGGAGAATCGTCGCTCTGAAGTGCGGAAAGAAGGTCTTTCCTGGGGCCGTAATGATGTGCCGGGATCAGAAAAAAAGCAATCACCTCCCGGTTCAACCGCTTATCCTGATTGAGTTTCCCAAGGGCGTCAATGAATACATCCAGCCCCTTGTTCCGGTATTCATACCTGCCGCTGGTAGCCACCAGAAAGACATTGTCAGAAGGATCCTCACCCGTAACCTTCCCGGCAACCCTGAGCAGGCTGCTGCGTGCCTGGTTTCGCTTTTTCTCCAGCTCCTCACCCTCCGGAATATAGGAATCCTCGAAACCGTTCGGAGTAATGACATCCACCTCTTTTTTAAGGAATTGTTTGCATTCCTTTGCCGTGATCCCGCTGACCGTCGTAAAAGCATCCGCATGCATGGCTGCCAGCTTTTCAAGTGACTGCTTGGAAACCACATTGAAATCATTGGATTTATCATCCCCGTCATAATCCCCAAGTTTGTCGTACAGGGGAAGCTGGTTCCCTGCAATGGACCTTCCTATGACCGTGGCATGTGTCGTGAAAACGGTAGCGATCTGCGGCCTGTTTTCGTTCAGGTAGAGAAGTCCGCCTCCCGTCATCCATTCATGGAACTGTGCAACGACCCTGCTCCGGATGTTCAGATGGTAGGCGGCAAAACTCTCAATTACCCTGCCCGCCGCATATCCGAACAGCGTAGGCTCAATATAGTCCCATTGTCCCGAAATGGAATCGAGCCTGTAACTTTCCCACAATTTGCTGAAAATCTCGTCTTTCCCCGACATGAATGTAGTGAAATCCAGAATGATGGCTATGGGCCTCCCGGCAATTTTCCACCGTCCCGCATGGAACCGGAGACCCTCGTTCCTTGCCTGCGCGATCCATGACTGGAACAGTGTCCTGTCTTCTTCGAATTCCGGGTTTTCAGAGGAATCCCTCCAGACATCCGGGCCTATGAGAATGTGATGGTCGCCCAGGTTTTCCCGCAGTGATTTTGCCTTGGTTGAAATGACCGTATGTATCCCGCCGACCTTATTGCAGACCTCCCAGCTCACCTCGAAAAGGTAATCCGGTGATTGATAGTGCTTCGCCATGAATGAAAATAGTTTGATCTAGCTTTTCTTTTTTGCGCTTTTGCCTTTTGTTGCAGGGCTGTCAGCGCTTTTTTCGGTTTTCCCCTGCTCAAGCAACAGTTGCTTGTTCAGCTGGTAAACCTCTTGCTCGTATTTCTCGATGATTCTTTCCTTTTCCTCTAAAAGGCCCGTTAAATTGGATATTTCCTGCTCCACATCCGTCCGGGGCACAGCTGCATTTAAACGCTGGGTGAAATCACTGAGAATATTCATATAATTGAGGAAGGCATCGTAGGGTGTATCATAGGGATTGAAATAGGAATGTACTGCGCCGTCTGAAAAAAACTTGGTACACATGTAGTAAAAGTGATCGCTGATCTGAAGATAGCTCCAGTCCTTTTTCAATACAGGATCATCGACCATTTTTATTTTCTCCGACAGCGCATACAGGTTGTCGAAAGCTTCGTTCTGAAGTTCATTTCCAAGCCATGCCGTAAGGTCTCTTTCCTCATCCGCCCAGGATATGGGGTATGGAACCTGCATGGCCGATACGACCTGAAGCTCGTTCACAACTTCGGAAGGTGTACTGAAGCGAAAGTCCGACCTGGAAAGTATCGTTCCCGGCAGGGATTTCAGGAACTCAAATATCCCCGTCTCTTCCCACTGATGTTCCCCGAAGGTTTCATAATCCATAAACAGGTTTACAGTTTCCTCGTCTTTCCCGATCCGGTTAAGCCATCCCGTGAATTTTTCAGCGGTCAGGGGATACTCGGCCCATCCCCTGTCGGAAAAACGGAAAGCGATGTCATCGCTCAGCGTGAAGTTCTTCAACAGCAGCCTGAGTTTCGGGTTCACTGCATTACAATACAGGTAATTCGGGCTCTTCCAGCCCAGTATGTGCTTTGCACCTTCGGTCAGCATGGCGTCATATCCCATATCCGCCACCCTTGTGCCAATCTCGTCAGAATAAATGAGTTCCGTGTTCCGGAATACCTTTGGTGTCTGTCCGAAATATTTCCTGATTTTACCGGTATGTGCCTCCACCTGCCGGCTGAATTCTTCGTCATCCTTCAGGGACGCCAGCGAATGGGAATCGGTTTCTGCCAGGAATTCAACAAAACCCGTCTGTGCAAGTGCCCTGAAACCATCGAGGACTTCGGGCGCATACAGTTCCATCTGATCCATGGCAATACCCGACAGTGAAAAAGCTACCCTGAACCTGCCCTGATGTTTTTTCAACAGGTCAAGCAATATCCGGTTTGCCGGAATGTAGCATTTTTCCGCTACTTTCCTCAGCATGCTCTCATTGGTATAATCGTCGTAGTAATAGTGTTCGTTCCCTATGTCAAAGAAGCGGTATCTTCTGAGGCGGAAGGGCTGATGAACCTGGAAATACAGACAAATTGTTCTCATTTTGTTTTCATTTTCAGTTTTGCACGACCGATGAATAAACCTCATGCACCCGGTTTGCAGCATTCTCCCATTTCAGGTTGTCAACCTCCTGCTTACCGTGTTTCTTGAACATTTCAGACAGCGCACTGTAATTCAGTATTCCGTATATGGCATCCGCCGTGGCGTCAATGTCCCAGAAATCCACTTTCACCGCATACCTGAGAATTTCCGAAACCCCCGACTGGTGAGAAATGATTACCGGCACATTGGATTGCATGGCTTCCAGCGGTGAAATCCCGAAGGGTTCCGATACGGACGGCATCACATAGACATCCGTAATGGAAAACATCCTGGTGACATCATCGCCATCCAGGAACCCTGTAAAATGGAATTTATGCATGATCCCCAGGCTGGCTGCATGCCAGATCATCCTGTCCATCATATCCCCGCTGCCGGCCATGACGAACCTGACATTGTCCATCCTTTGCAATACCTTACGGGCCACCTCGATAAAGTATTCCGGACCTTTCTGCATGGTAATCCTTCCCAGGAATGTTACGATCTTTTCATCGAATCCCTTGCTCAGGGCTTTGTCATTATCCGGGAAAACCGGATTGACGGCATTATAAACCGTCACAACCTTATCCGGGGGGATCCCGTAATTTTGTATCACCGTTTTCCGGGTCAGGTTGCTTACCGTGATGACTTTGTCGGCGGCCTCCATTCCTTCTTTTTCCATCTCGTAAACGGCAGGGTTCACATTATTACCGCTCCTGTCAAATTCGGTGGCATGAACATGTACCACCAGAGGTTTCCCGGTTACCTGCCTGGCCACCATCCCGGCAGGATAGGTGAGCCAGTCATGGGAATGGATCACGTCAAAATCATAGGAGGAGGATATTTCCACTGCCACAGCGGCATAGTCTGCGATCTCCTGGAAGAGACCGGCCCCGTACCCGCCGGTGAATTCAAGCTTCCCGCTGAAATGCGTGCGCACATATTTTTTTATGCCTGTTTTATCCTTTTCAAGCAGATTAAAATACTCATCGGGATCCGTGTAGGGGACGATGTTCGAATTCACCTCCAGGAATTTGATCTTTTTAAGAAGTTTCCGGTAATGTGCTGTCCTTTCAGGGAGTTCAACCTCATTCGCGCCTACCAGCCTCAGCCTGGACTGGTCCTCGTCACCAAAGGCCTTTGGCACAACGAACAGGATATCCAGGTCGTTGAAACGGGATAAGCCATTGGTCAGCCCGTAACACGCAGTTCCCAGCCCCCCTGAAATATGGGGAGGAAATTCCCATCCGAACATCAACACTTTCATATCCAGCTAATTATGAATCATCCTCACTATAATTCTTAATCATTCTCCGGATCCGCAGCAGCGCCGCCACGCTCCAGGCCTGGGAGATGGCTCCCCTCCCGGTATGGGGCGGATCCCCGTCGTAGATCTCCGAAACGGATCCGATCCCGTTTATATTCATTTCTTCCTCAAATTCACTGTAGAGTTTTTTCACCATGGACAGTCCGCTTGTCTTATGGATGGACAGGTAAGCCTCACAAAAATGTTCCAGCAGCCACGGCCATGCCGTTCCCTGGTGATAGGCCCCGTCCCGGCTTTCCTGGTTCCCCTCGTACACACCCCTGTATGCCGGGTTTTTGGGAGAGAGCGTACGCAGGCCCCTGGGTGTCAACAGCTCGCTTTCAACAACATCCAGGACGGATTTCTTCATTTCATCGCTGAGCGGGGAATGCTTCATTGCAGCCGCGATCACCTGGTTGGGCCGTACCGAAATGTCCTGCCTGCCGTCTTTCGCACAATCTGCCAGATACCCTCCCTCTTCATACCAGAATGTGTTAATGAAGGATGCTTCGACCAGAGCGGGAACGGCCTTCCATTCCTCTGTAAATTTCCTGTCGCCTGTGGCTTCGGCCAGTTCAAGCGCAAACCGGACGACGTTGTACCAGAGGGCTGAAATTTCCACCGGGCTTCCGTCCCTCTGTGTTACGGGAACGTTATGAACCACCGCGTCCATCCAGGTCAGGGCCCTGCCTTCCTCCCCTGCATATATCAACCCGTTTTCCTCCATATGGATATTGTACAATGTGCCTTTCCTGAAATGCGAGAGGATTTGACGGATGGGGTTCCGGTACTTCTTCCAGATATCAAACTCCGGATCATAGACATGGAACTGCTGCAAGGCCCAGATAAACCATAACGGTGCATCCACGGAGTTATAGGCGGGGTCGTCATCGCTTCCCGTGTTCGGGAAGAGTCCCTGTTTCAGCTTTTTAACCATGGTATCCGCCACTGCCAGAAAGGAGTCCCTGTTGCGGATGGCGATGGTAAGCCCGGGCAAAGCAATAAAGGTGTCACGGCCCCAGGTTCCGAACCACGGAAAGCCCGCTATGATTTCCGTTCCCCGGTTTTTCCTGACGATGAACTGCTGGGCGGAATTGACCAGGCAGTTGTAAAAACTCGTACGGGGAATGCGTTTTGCGAGCTCGCTGCTGTATTTTCTTTTCAGGCCTGCATATGCGGCCTCCTTTGTGGCGGCTGAAAAAACAACGGACTCCCCCCGCTTCATGGTCAGTTCGAAATATCCCGGCACGTACAGGTCTTCCTTGTAGGGGTATCCTCTCTCCATTTCCCGCATATACTCGATATTGTAATACCAGTCAGGCACATGCACATATACGGGTTTTTTCGACCATTGCATATACAGGCCCGGATAATCTTTATACATCCGGGTTACAATTCCGTTGGGCACCTTCCTGAACTTTTTATCCGCATAGAGGTTGGACTTGCTTAAAGTGTGGATATTCCGGAATGCCAGAAATGGACGGAAATTCATCCTGATGGTTTCCTGGCTTTCCAGAAGAGTGTATCTGATCAGGACCTGCTGCTCCCGTTCTACAAGGAGACTCTCCCTGGCCAGGATGACACTCCCCACACGGTAAATGGTCCGGGCAACGGACTCCGCTTCAAAATCCCGTACATATTTATGTCCTTTCGGTGTAAAATTATCCCCTTCGTATTTCCTGATTCCCAGGTTGAATTCCTTATCCTTCTCAATAATGGTTTCGTCCAGTGAAGAAAGCAGCACATGACGGTCTCCTCCGAACTGTTCGAGGGGACAAACCAGAAGTCCGTGGTATTTCCTTGTGTTGCATCCCACGATGGTCCGGCAGGCATAGGATCCGGCCCTGTTCGAGCGCAGGATTTCCCTGTCGAGCGAATATTCGAGGTTTACAAGTCTGTTTTTATCAAATTGTATATATCCCATCCCTGTTTTAAGTATGCCTTATATTTTTGAAATTCAATAACTTGCAAAATATCCGCAAGGTCCTGCGGATCAGGATGCAAATATGTATAAATTACATTAAAATAACACAATAAACCGGGCACAATTTCATCCGGATCCGGGTTTTTTTTTATTGCGAATCCACAATTCCTTATCTTTGCAGGATTGAAAAAACGACCACTGTTTTTGCCGGAAACCGGCTGCATGAAAAGGATCCTGCCGGACGGACCGAATAAAAGCAAATAAATGACAAAAGGCAATGTACTTCCTGTAATTTTCCTGATTCTCCTGTCATGCAGTAAGGTGGAAAATACCTTCCGTGTTTCGGGTCAACTGAGCAGCGGCGCAGGACAGATGATCCACCTTAACAGGCTGACAAGTACCGATATGATCTCAATTGATTCTGCACAGATTGACAGCTCGGGATATTTCAGCCTGAAAGGCATGGCTCCGAAAATGGATTTTTTTGCGGTTTATACGGATCCCGACCATCTCGTATACCTGCTGGCCGATGACGGGGATGATATCAGTTTATCGGGTGATGCAACGGACCTTCCTGAAACATACGGGGTGGATGGGTCGGAACACTCGTCCCTGATCCGTGAGCTGACCCGCGCACAAAGCCGGACAATCTCACTTATCCGCGGGCTGAGCAAGGTTTTCAACGACAGCATCCACAGTCCGAACTTTACCGAGATCAAAATCCGGCTCGACTCCTCCTATGCAGAAATAGTGAATGGCCAGAGGGATTTTACCTTCCGGTTCATTGAAGAAAACCTTCAATCCCCGGCCAGTCTTATGGCCCTGTACCAGCAAATCAGGCCGCGGTATTACCTCCTCGATCCCGAAACGGATTTCCGGTACTTTGCCCTTGTGGATTCATCGCTCAGCATGCTCTACCCGGAATCCGATGCAGTCAGGGACCTACACAGGCAGGTTGAAGAACTGAAACAGAAGAATAAATTCGAAGAAATGTCCGAGGCAAGGCTGGGAAACGGTACGATCGCACCTGAAATTGCACTTCCGGATCCGGACGGGGATACCATACTGCTCTCTTCAACCAGGGGGAAGATCGTATTGCTGGATTTCTGGGCCGCATGGTGTTCTCCCTGCCGCCAGGAAAATCCGAACCTTGTAAAATTATACCGGAAATACAGCGGCAGGGGCTTCGAGATTTTCCAGGTTTCCCTCGATCAGACCAGGGATGCCTGGCTGAAAGGCATTGAAGAGGACCATCTTGACTGGATTCAGGTCAGTGACCTGCAGTACTGGAACTCCATCGTTGTTCCTATATATAACATCCAGGGAATACCTTTGAATTATCTGCTTGACAGGGAGGGTAAAATCATGGACCGGAATCTCACAGGGGACGAGCTGGAGGAAAGACTTGAAAAAATATTTAATCCATAGCCTATGAAAAAACTGATCTGGCTGCTGCCGCTGATGGTCATATTTTCCTGTTCGAAGGAAAAAAGGATCCGTGTTTCCGGGACGGTACACAACAGCTATGAAGGGACGATTTACCTCGACGTTCAGGGCCTGGGTGAAAGCCATACGGCAGATTCAATGAAGATGAGCCCGGCAGGAAGGTTCAGGCTCAGCGACCGCATCGAAATCCCGACCTTTTACAATCTCCACCTCGGGGCCGGGAAGATCATTCCCCTGCTTATCCATCCGGGCAGCCATGTTGAAATAACCACGGACGCCTGGAATTTTGCAAGCGGTTACAGTGTCTCGGGTTCCGCCGAATCACAGGAAATGCTTGAACTTAACGAAACACTTTCTCAGACGCAGAGCCGTATCGATTCCCTCCGCCGTCTCCTGGAAGAAGAGGGGGAAAAGAGCGGTGAATTCCTCGAAAGCATCAACACAGCCTATGAAGAGATCATCGGTAAACAGAGGAACTACAGTATCCAGTTCGTTCTCGATCACCATAATTCCATGGTAGCAATCTATGCGTTGTACCAGAAGATCAACGAAAACGATTTTATCCTGAATGAAAACAGGGACATTCAGCTCCTGAAAGTTACAGCTGATGCACTGGATACGATCTACCCCGGTTCCGAGTATGTGGCAGCCCTTAAAAGTGATGTCCGGAACCTGGAGGAGGCATTGCACCGCCAGCAGTGGCAGAACATCTATACCGAAAGCAAGGATGTCATGCCCGACATCCGTCTTCCTGATCCTTCCGGGGATACCATCTCCCTGCACTCCCTGGACGGCAAGGTCGTATTGCTGTCCTTCTGGGCCTCCTGGAACGAAACAAGTGTGGCGCTGAACCTGCAGCTGAAAAACCTGTATGAGAAATACAAGGGGCAGGGATTTGAGATCTACCAGGTTTCAATGGACAACCAATACGGATCATGGCTGGATGCCATCCGGTTCGATGAATTGCCCTGGATAAACGTAAGCGAACTGAGTTATCCGGAATCACATGTTGCAATCCTTTACAATGTGAAGGAACTGCCCACAACCTACCTGATCAACAGGGAGGGCCGGATTGTCGCGAGAAATCCCGGCATATCCGGCCTTGACAGCATGATTTCCGGTATGTTGAATTAAACGAAAAGAGTTGGCTGAAAAGGAAAAGATATACTTTCTTTCAGATGTTCACCTGGGGATGCATCCCCGGGACAAAAGCCTGGAACGCGAAAAATTTCTGGTCAAATGGCTGGACCGGATCTACCGTGACGCTGCGGAGATCTATCTTCTGGGGGATGTTTTCGATTACTGGTTCGAATACAGGAGAGTGGTTCCCAGGGGATTCACACGTTTCCTGGGAAAAATAGCAGAGATTACCGATGCAGGGGTGAAAGTACATTTTTTCACAGGCAACCATGACGTCTGGATGTTCGGCTACCTGCCGGATGAAATCGGCGTGGAAGTGCATCACGGTCCCCTTGTCAGGGAATACGACGGGAAGAAATTTTTCATCGCACATGGGGATGGTCTGGGTCCCGGGCAAACGAGATATAAGATCCTGAAGGGGATATTTACAAGCAGGGTACTCCAGTGGCTCTATGCCCGGCTGCATCCTAATTTTGCAACGGCTTTCGCCCTGGGCTGGTCAAGAAGAAGCAGGATCGCAAAAGGTATTACGACAGGGTTTCTCGGAGAAGAAAAGGAACACCTGATCCGTTATGCAAAAGACATGCTCGGCAAGGAACATTACGACTATTTCGTTTTCGGCCACAGGCACCTGCCCCTGGAATATGAACTTCCGGAAGGGAGCAGAATGGTTTACCTGGGAGACTGGATCATCCATTTCTCCTATGCCGTATGGGATGGAAAAGGTCTGGAACTGAAAAGCCTGGATTCTTTTGAAGTTCCCGGTGCTTAAATCAGGCTTACAGCGACGGTTACTCCTGCCATCACTATGGAAACCATGCTCATCAGTTTAATAAGGATATTAAGGCTCGGGCCCGAGGTATCCTTGAAAGGATCACCAACCGTATCGCCGATCACGGCCGCCTTGTGATTGTCGGAACCCTTCCCGCCGAGATTTCCTGCTTCTATGTATTTTTTGGCGTTGTCCCAGGCACCTCCCGAATTTGCCATAAAGATGGCCAGCACAAACCCTGAACTCAGCCCTCCGACGAGCAATCCCATGGTACCGGCAATCCCAAGCAACAGTCCTGTCAGTATCGGAATCACGATTGCAAGCAGGGCCGGAGCAATCATCTCAATCTGGGCACCGCGGGTCGAAATGGCAACACATGTCGCATAATCCGGCTCTGTCTTTCCCTCAAGTATGCCTTTGATTTCCCGGAACTGCCTTCTGACTTCCGCGACCATACGTGCCGCTGCACGACCCACGGCATTCATCGTCAGGCCGGAGAACATAAAGGCCATCATGGCGCCGATAAATATCCCCACGAGGGTCCTGGGATTCATCAGGTGAACTTCGAACAGATTCATGAAGTCCTCAAACCCGAACTGGTCAAGTTGTCCGGGGCCGGTCAGGACAGTATGGTTGGGAAAAACGTACTCAGTCCAGCCGGTATCCGTGAACAGGCGTTTTATCCCTATTTTGATTTCCTCAATATAGGAAGCAAGCAGGGCAAGTGCCGTCAGGGCAGCCGATCCTATTGCAAAACCCTTGCCTGTGGCGGCCGTGGTATTGCCGAGTGAATCCAGTGCATCCGTTCTTTTCCGGACCTGCGGATCGAGATGGCTCATCTCTGCATTGCCACCGGCATTGTCGGCAATGGGGCCGTAGGCATCCGTTGCCAGTGTGATCCCCAGTGTGGAAAGCATCCCGACAGCTGCAATGCCGATCCCGTATAAGCCCATACCCATATTGGTGAAATCGAACCCCGAAGCAAACAGGAATGAAAAAATGATGCCGATCACAACGGCCAGCACGGGAACGAGGGTCGAGAACATCCCTACACCGATTCCGGATATGATGACGGTGGCCGGGCCGGTATCCGAGCTCGAGGCAATTTTACGGGTGGGGCTGTATTCCTCGGATGTAAAATATTCCGTGGCCTTGCCGATGACTATGCCCACCAGCAGGCCGGTCACTATGGCAGCCCAGACCCCCCAGTGATTTTCGATCCTAAGAACGTAAAGAACGAGCCAGGAAAAAATGATGATCAGAACGGAGCTGATATTCACCCCGCGTCCGAGTGCACTCAGCAGATTGCGCTGCGTGGCGTCTTCCCGGGTCCGTACGAGATGAATCCCCAGTATGGACAGTACTATGCCCACAGCTGCAATCAACATCGGTGCAAGTACGGACCTGAACTGCAATTCCGGTGATGCTGCGAAGGCTGCGGCTCCCAGGGCTGCAGTTGCAAGAATGGATCCGCAGTATGATTCGTACAGGTCGGCACCCATACCGGCAACATCCCCCACATTATCCCCGACATTGTCGGCAATTGTTGCAGGATTCCGCGGATCATCCTCGGGTATACCGGCTTCCACTTTCCCAACCAGGTCCGCCCCGACATCGGCGGCCTTGGTAAAGATCCCCCCGCCGACCCTGGCGAAAAGCGCCTGCGTTGATGCTCCCATGCCGAAAGTAAGCATGGTTGTCGTAATGATGGCCAGTTTTTCCCCTCCTTCCACATCAATGAAATAATTCAGCAGGATGAACCACAGAGAAATATCCAGCAGGCCGAGCCCAACGACCACCAGGCCCATTACGGCACCGCTGCGGAAGGCGACTTTCAAGCCCCTGTTCAGGCTTTTTTGTGCGGCATTGGCTGTACGGGCAGATGCGAATGTGGCGGTTTTCATACCAAAAAATCCGGACAGCGCTGAAAAAAATCCACCCGTCAGAAAAGCAAACGGAACCCACTCGTTCTGCAGGTTCAGCCCGTATGCAAGAATTGAAAAAACAACGGTAAGAAGCAGAAAAAAGATACCTACAACCTTATATTGCTGCCTTATATAAGCCATGGCACCTTTGCGTACGTGTGAGGCAATCCTTTTCATGGTAGCCGTACCTTCGCTCTCCTTTATCATGTTCCGGTAAAAGTACAAGGCGAAAACCAGGGCCAAAAGGGCAGCGAACGGAACAAACCAGAACAAATTACTCTGCATCATAATCTTACTTCCTTAATTTAGAATTAATAAATAAACCGGAAGGTTACATAGCTCCCGGCAAGTTGTAATGTGCTGATTATTAGCATTCAATGGTCATCAGGCCGGATAATTTATAAACTCGTGGATTCCTAAAGGTGATAAAGTTAAACAAAAAAAGAAAACTGCAAAGAACAGGTCCGGAACGATCCTGAGAATTAAAAATATTGATATCTTTAAATCAGTCGCGGCATCACCTGGCGAATCAAAACCTGCAGAATATTAAGCAAATGCGGTCCGTTACCGGCTTTCTCCATACACGAAAGGCATTTTATATTGTAAGCGGAATCGTATTCCTCGGAGTCCTCCTGATGAATTTCCGGACCCGTCCTACTTATGATGAAGCCATCGAAAGGGCCTATGGAAAAGCGGCCCTTGAATTTTACCTGAGCGGTGGAAAAGACACCTCATTCCTGGAACCCTATTCGGAAGGCTGGGACCAGGAATTCCCCGAAATGAAATATTACGGGACCGGTTTCGAACTGATCCCGGCCATGTATTCGAAATGGATATCTCCCAGGCATGAATTCCAGTTCAGGCATATCCTGAATACGCTGTTCGGCGTTCTGGCCATATTTTTCGCAGCCCTGATAGCCGTTGAAACGGAGGGATACCTGCTGGGCATAATCGTCATGCTGCTTCTTATTTTATCCCCCACGTACATAGGATTCTCGGCGCTTGAGAACAAGGTGATCCCCCTAACCCTGGGTTATACGGCATCCCTTTATTACCTGATCAGGCTTTTACATAACTTCCCGAAGATAAAATGGACCCATATCCTGGGGGCCGTTGCGGCCATTGCGCTGTGTGTCAGTATCAGGGTTGCCGGGCTGATCGTGTTGTTGTATTACGGACTGTTCTGGATCCCCGTCTTTTTCCGGAAAGACCTCAGGTCAACGGGTATCCTGATCAAGATCCGGCTGCCTGCAATATTTGCAGGGATATGCCTTCTGGGTGCGGGAACGGGCCTGTTATTCTATCCCAACGTCTTCCATGAAGGGCTGGTTCCCCACATCAGGGACAGCCTTACCATGGTCAGGCATTTCAAGTCACTTTACCTGCTTTTCGAGGGAAAACAAATCTCAAACCAGACGGCTCCGTGGTATTACCTGTACAAGATCTTCGGGCTGACAGTGCCGGTAATCATCCTGGCAGGCTTCGGGCTTTCGCTGTTAACCTACTGGTTCCGGAAGAAGTTTGAAACGGCCCATTTCATCATTCTGTTTGCCGTTCTGTTTCCCGTTGTAGCGCTGACCATTCAGAAAGCCTCGGTGTACAACGGATGGAGGCATGTGGCATTCATTTACCCTGCATTCTGCCTGATCGCAGCAATGGGCTTCTACAATTTGTTCATACTGGTCAGGAATACAAACCTGAGAATACTGGCTGTATTTGCGATCCTGTTTTTCATTATTCGCCCGGTTCTCTGGCTGCCCGTAAATTCACCATACAATTACGCCTATTATAATCTCCTTACCGTAAATTACAAAAAGAATGTCTGGGGCAAGTATGAAATGGATTTCTATACGCTTGGCACCCTGTATTGTTACGACCGACTGTATAAAAGCCGCCTGAAACATACCGAAGAACCCTTGATCGTCACCTCCAACAATCCCGTGCTCATCGAATATGCAAAAGACCGGGGCCATATCAACGACAGCATCCGTATCCTGTTCCGTCCCTTTAATTCCTTTTCGGTGACCGACTGGGATTTTGCCATACTTTCGCCCCGGCTTATAAGCCCGGACATTCTGAACCGTTTCTATCCGCCAAAGAATACGATCTTCAAGGAAACCATCAAGAGGATGCCGGCAGCCGTGGTGGTGGAACGTGAAAACAAACTCGATTTCCGGGGCTATGAAATGCTCCGGCAGAACAGGCCTGCGGAAGCAATCTCGTACCTTGAAAAAGCATATGCGTACAATCCCGATAATTACCAGGTCTGGAACCTACTGGGCCTTGCCTATTATTCCACCGGTAATTTCAATAATGCCATTCAATACCTTCTCCCCTACACCCGGCTTCAGAACAATAACAATGCTTTGCTTCATCTGGGTCTGTCCTATATGGCCACGGAGGATTATACCAGCGCCCTTCAATATCTCGAACCCCTGGCCGGCAGGGAGACCGACCCGGAAATGAAGGTGTCGATTCTGCACTATTGCGGCCAGGCCGCCTACCATCTTGAAAATTATCGCAGGTCGCGCGGGTTCTTCGAGGAGTGCCTGCGCATCAAACCCGACGACAGCTACAGCCTCTCGGCCCTGGAAGACCCCCGCCTGCGCAACTTATAAAATATCTTAGTAACTTGCATTGGCATATCACTCGACCCTATTTGTTAATGACCATTAACAAACTGAATGACATGCAAACAAAAAAGATTATTACTAAATCTTTTCCTGTATTGGTTATCATTCTGTCCTTCTGGCTTCATTCCTGTGAAAGAGAAGAATGGTGTGCTTTCTGTGAATGGACCTGCACTTCATTTGATCCCTGGTTCGGAAGTAAAACAAGAACAATTTGTGCTGATTCCCGTCTGGAATGCGAAGAGTCGGTACAGGATTTCGTGAGCTCACGCTTTGCTTCGGGTTGCTGGGAATGCACTGAGCCATATATCAAATAGAAATCCGGTTTTTTTGTGATCCGGCGGCTGAGAATTCGTCAAAAAAGGCATACAGGGGAAAGAAGTGCAACTTATGATCGCCAAAACCTATGCCTCGGCCGTCTACGGGATAGATGCCATTACCGTTACCATTGAGGTTAATATTTCACAGGGGATCAATTTCTTCATCGTCGGTCTTCCCGACAGCGCCGTAAAGGAAAGCCAGCAGCGTATAGATTCCGCTTTCAAGACCAACGGGTTCAGGGTCCCGAAAAAGCGCATGGTGATAAACATGGCCCCTGCGGACATCCGCAAGGAAGGCTCTGCATACGACCTGCCCCTGGCCATCGGGATCCTGGCGGCATCTGAAATGATCCGATCCGATATGCTCGGCTCGTACCTGATCATCGGGGAACTGTCCCTCGACGGGCATCTGAAAAGCATCCGGGGGGCATTGCCCATGGCCATCAATGCCAGGGATTCGGGTTTTCGCGGCATCATACTGCCCTTGCAGAATGCAAGGGAGGCCGGGGTGATCGAAGGGCTGGAGGTCCATGGCATGGATCATATCCTGGATGTGGTCTCTTTCCTTGAAGGGGAACTGGCCTGCCCACCCGTAAAGGTGAACCTCAGGAAAGACCTTCATGACGCAATGGACAGACATGCCGCGGATTTTGCAGAGGTGAAGGGACAGGCAAAGGTGAAAAGAGCCCTTGAGATCGCTGCGGCGGGCGGGCATAACCTGATCATGGTCGGTCCTCCGGGAAGCGGGAAAACCATGCTGGCCAAAAGATTGCCGTCCATATTGCCCCCGCTTTCCCTCGAAGAGGCCCTGGAAACCACGAGGATACATTCTGTAGCCGGCAGGCTGGGAAAGGAGGTATCCCTCATTACGAGGCGTCCTTTCAGGGATCCGCATCATACCATATCCGATACCGCCCTGGTCGGCGGAGGCTCCTACCCCCAGCCCGGGGAGATTTCCCTGGCGCATAACGGCGTTCTGTTCATGGACGAGCTTCCCGAATTCAGGAGAAATGTGCTGGAGGTCCTGAGACAACCCATGGAAGGCAGGACAATGACCATTTCGCGGGCCAGGTTCACCATTGAATATCCCGCCAGCTTCATGCTGGTGGCTTCCATGAACCCATGCCCCTGTGGGTATTATAACCATCCTGAAAGGGAGTGTGTCTGCATGCCCGGGCAGGTGCGTAAATACCTGAACCGCATTTCGGGCCCCCTGCTCGACCGCATCGATATCCACATTGAAGTCGTTCCCGTTTCCTTTGATGACCTTTCCGTACGGCAACCGTCCGAGAAAAGCCCGGTCATCCGCGAAAGGGTCGTCAGGGCACGGCAGATCCAGCAGGAACGCATGAAGAAGATCCCCGGAGTTCACTGCAATGCCATGATGACGCCGCCGCTCCTGCGGAAATTCTGCCACCCGGATGATGCGGGGATGAGCCTGCTTAAAACCGCCATGGAAAAGCTCGACCTTTCGGCCCGTGCCCACTACCGGATACTGAAGGTCTCCCGCACCATCGCCGACCTGGAGGGGTCGGAACAGGTAAGGAGCCGCCACCTTGCCGAAGCCATCAACTACCGGAACCTCGACCGCGAAGGATGGGGAGGATGATTTTTTCATCTCGCAGGCAAAAACAGTTCATTCACCGTCAATCTACCCCTTACTGGCCGAAATACGGAGGGCCTTCCGGTACTGACAGATTAATTTCGGGCCATGGTTCTGTGTATAGTCATACTGGTTTTTGTTATGTTCCTCGGCTGGATCCTGTTTGCACCGCTTATCCTGGCTGTAAATACCGGTTCAGAGCAATATTCGGCCAGGCTGCCGGGAATTTTTAAAGCCAGATTTGTCCGGGATGAGGAAAGTTACCATGTCCGTATCCGTGTCTTTTTCATCCCTTTTACGATGCATCCTTACGGATTTGCCGGGAAAGGTCAACGGAAACCGAAAGGCAGGAAACCGCGCAGGACCGGATCGGTCAAATACGGGATAATGGCCTTCAGGGAGCTGTTAAAGTCTTTCAGGCTTAAGCTTTTATACCTGAATATAGACAGCGGGGATTACCTCCTGAATGCTTTCATGGTCCCTGTCCTCATGTTTACCCGCAGTGAGCGCATTCGTATCCGTGTGAATTTCATGGAGGAGAATACGCTTGTCATGGACCTTAGAAACAGGCTTGCCAGTTTATTATGGATTGGAATCAAATATAAATACAGAATGTTAAACCCAAAATTTTAAGAAAATGGAAATCAATGTTGAAGAATTGCTGGACAAAGTTTCAGAACAGGTAAAAAGCTTTGCCAAAACGGATCTTGTTATTGGAGAAGAGTTCAGGATCGGGGAATTCACCTGCAAACCCGTAATCAAGGTTGGAACAGGTTTCGGTTCCGGTGTCGGTACCGATGATCGGTTCAAGGGAAAAAAGAAAGGCGAAGGAGGAGGAGCCGGAGCGGCCATCGGTGTCATTCCCGTCGGGTTCCTGGTATCCAGGGGTGATGAGATATCCTTTATTGCCGCCGACAGGAAAAAAGGATTGCACACCCTTTTCGAAAAGGTGCCCGATTTGGTGGAAAAGATGGCGGAGATGAAGGAAAAGAAAGAGGAGGGTAAAGAAGACAAGGGGAAATCATGATCAGGCCGCTGCGGCTTTGGGGGCCAGGCGGAAACCCGACCAGATGCCGCCCATGACAAGGCCGGCAACGAGATGCCACAGGCCCCACCATGCCGCTATGAATGCCATACCTCCGACTGCGATTCCCGGGGGGAAGATATTGGGATTGAAAAGCAGGATAAGCGCCAGCGCTGAATTCTGTATGCCGGTTTCTATGGAAATGGTTTTGCGGTCCCTGTACGGCCTTTTGAACAGGGATGCGAATGTATATCCCACGCTCAATGCCAGGATATTATGAATGAGTACGATCAGGAATATATACCTGATGTACTGCACAAAATACTCCCAGTTTTTCAGGAACATCACCGCGATAATGGCCCCGAATGCAAGCAGGGACAACCTCTTGATATATATGAGTATCCCGGCTGTGAATTTCGGGAAATTCAGGTTGATGATCATCCCCAGTACAAGGGGGATCCCAAGTAAAACGACCACGGTCTGGAACACATGCATGAGTGGGATCTCAAGGGGCCTTACCAGCTCTGAGGCATTCAGCAGCGAATAAACTTTCGTAAACAGGCTTCCCCAGAATGCGAAATTAAAGGGTGTAATGACTATGGCCCCGAGATCGGATACCGCTGTAAGGCTCACTGAAAGGGCCACGTTCCCCCGTGCCAGGGCACTGAAAAAATTCGAAACATTCCCTCCGGGACAGGCAGCTACCAGTATCATGCCCAGCCCGATGGTGGGTGTAATATAATTGCGAAGGGCAATGGCCAGTATGAATGTCATGGCGGGCATCAGGATGAACTGGGAAATGGCACCGACGATTGCAGACTTCGGGTTTAATGCCAGATTCCTGAAATGAACCGGTCTGAGCTCCAGAGCCACGCCGAACATGATGAAGGCAATGGTCAGGTTGAGGATAAGAAGACTGTCCTGGCTGAAATTCAACCTTATTGAATCCATCGCCCGAAAAACTTCCAACATGATCTGTAATACCGGTTTGACTGAAAAAACAGGGTTCTAAATATATGTAAATAATTTTATACCGGATCCCGGGCTCTCCTGTGTGCATCTCCATGTTACCGCTTTTTTCGTATTTTTGGTTAAACGCTCTGTATTGAAACGGTCCGGGACAATACTGATCATGCTCTTTGCAATCACGGCGAGTGTATTGCCCCAGCCCGATACTGCCTTGTCTGTCATTCAGAATTATGCTCTTCAGGCGGGAGATCTTGTTTTCAAGGCAGATACAAACAGGCTGAATGTCATTTCAGCCGGCCGTATTTCCAAAAACCTCGATGAACTGCCCCTGACGGTCTATGTAATATCTCACGAAGAGATACTCCGCAATGAATATACTTCCCTGATCGATGTGCTGAATGCACTGCCTGGCATCAATACATCCCAGCCCGGCTACGGGGAACTGGGAGAAAGCTTTCAGATATGGGGGCTGACAGGTAACCTTTATTCAAAAATCCTGATCAACGGGATGCCTATCAAGCCTTCCGTTGTGTCGGGGATGCCCATCGGAAGCCAGTTGCCCATACGGCAGGCTGAAAAGATCGAGGTCATTTACGGTATTTCTTCCGCAATCTATGGTGCGGATGCCGTCTCGGGGGTGATCAATATCATTACCAGGGAAGCGGATAAGAGCAGCTTTGTCCGCGGGGACATCAGCCTCGGGGAGGACGGTTTCAACTACATCAATTTTTTCCTCGGGGGTAAAGGCGGGAAAAACAACAATATCCTTCAATACAGTTTTTACGGCAGCAAATCGGAATACAGCAACATGAATTTAAAATATACCGATGAAGGCGTTTATAACCCGCTGAACTATTACCAGCAGAAGGGGGAAATTTTCAACATCGGCGGAACGCAGTATGAAGCACTCGATCTGAATGAGGCGCTTCTGGTAAACAATGGTATAAATCCGGCAGACTTCGAAAAGCAGTATTACGGGAAATTCTACGAAGGTTCACTTACATTACCGGATATAGAAGCCCTGGGATCTTCCTCGCATATGCTGGGCCTGCATATGAAATTCCGCGGCATCAGCCTTTCGTACAACAATATGTACCGGCGGACCCACAGTTCCCTGGGACTCTCACCCGTCTTTTACAAATACAACAATCCCCAGAATTTCTGGGGTGAAAACATACACCGGACCACACTCAGCTATGTCAGGGAATTCGACAGGTTCTCCTCTTCCACAAACCTGTGCAGCGTAGTTTACAGGATGGATAACAATACAAGCCAGGGGGTTACATTTTATAACCTTACCGACAAGGTATACCGGTATTCCGCCTCCGATGACCTGCTGCTTGAACAGGTCTTCTCGGGCACACCGCTCAAAAATCTTGAGATTGTTGCGGGTCTGTCCTATACCCAGTCCGGGAACCTGCCTGTCACCAACTACCTTTTGACCCCATTTGACAAAAGAAAATACACACCCTATAGTGAAAACGTCAGCATACGGGATACCGTTTTCGGCAATTTCGGGATCAATCCCCTGACCTACAGCAATCTTTCCGAATTCCTGCAATTCTATCAGAGTTTCGATAAACTCAGGCTCTCCGGAGGGATCCGTTATGATATCAATACACTGTACGGCAACCGGTTCAGCCCACAGCTCGGGATCCTTTATAAATCTGCGAAAAAGCTGGCCATCCATTTTTCCGTCGGATCTGCCTATAAGGCACCCCCTTCTTCCCTCACCTACCAATCGCTTGCCTATCCGACATCGGATGACCGGATTCATTACCAGGTTGTTCCCAATCCCGACCTGGCCCCTGAAAAATTTACATCCATGGAACTGGGAATTACACGGCCGGTTTTCAGAAGGGCTATGCTTCACCAGACTTTTTACTGGTACCGCATAACGGATCATATCGTCCCCGAAACACTGCCCATGAGCAATTTCAGCTACCCCGATGCAGCCAATGATTCCGTAGAATCCTGGATCAATAACCAGTCATCCATATCGAATGTTGTCGGAAGCCAGACGACCCTGAGGTTCGAAGATCTTGTCAAATCGATAAACCTCGATGCGGAAGTCAGTCTCAGCTTTTTAAACCGGCAGGATCATCTTCCGGATGTGATCGGCATCGTTAAAAGCTACCTTTCGCTCACGCCAAAGCACAGGGGCAGGCTTAAAGTGTCTTTTTACCCGGTTAATAAACTGTACGTAAATATTGAAAGCCACTGGACGACCAAGTGGCTGCGTCTTCTCATTCCCTTTGAAGATCTGTACAACGAACTATTCAGTAATACGGACGGTTACTATGCAATGAATGCCATGACCAGCTATCATATCAGCGACGATCTGAGCATGTTTCTGAAAGTGACAAACCTGTTCGATGAGAAATACGGCAGCGTTAACGCTACAATCCTGGAAGAGAACCTGGTTTACAATCCTCAGCTGAGAAGAAGCATAAGGTTCGGATTTTCCTATAAACTGAATTAGCCGGGACGAATGATGATGAATCGGACTCTAAACAGAAGAAGTGTATTCCGGAAGCCTTTTATTCTGCTTCTGCTGTCCATGCTATGTCCGGTGCCGGCACCGGGCCAGGCAGCCGTATCCGTGACCCCGGAGCCTGCATCACTGGATTCCGCAAGGGCGGTTACCGTTTTGAACGAGGCTATGAACTCCCTTGAGAAAGACAGTTTTGACCTGGCGCTCGATCAGGCAAACGAAGCCCTGCAATCGGCGATGCTGGCAGGCACTGAAGAAACAGAAACCGCCGTTCTTTCTCTTATCGCCGAAATATACAACCGGCAGGGACTGGCAGGGGAAGCCATCCCCTACTACCTGAGGGCTGCCAATATCTTTGAAAAAAGAGGTGACACGTCCTCCCTGTCGGAGATTTACGCCGGCATTGCACATAACTACCACCTCGAGTCGGTATATGAAAAAGAGGGAGAATACTACAACAAGGTTCTGCGACTGACTCCCTTATCTGATTATGCAGCCCGTACCGGTTACCTTGAAAAAATCGGCCTGGCAACCCTGCTGGACGGAAAGGTTGACTCTTCGATAACTTATTTCAACGACCTGAGAACACTGCTTGATGAAAGGGGCCGGGATGACAGCCAGGTGCTGAATTACCTGGTCAGGGCATACAGCATGTCGGGCCGCTATGAAAAGGCCCTGGAATACAACGGGATACTTTTCGACCGGTACAGCCAGCAGCAGGATTTCAAAAAAATGTCTGTCACGAAGAACAACATGGGTTATGACCTCACCCTGCTCGGGGATTATGAAAACGCCGCGCTTGCCTACCGGGAAGCCATCGATTACGGTGAGAAGGCAGGACTGGCGCAAAAGGATCTTTCCCTGATGATGACCAATGCCGGGATCTGCTACCAGAATATGGAGGAAAACAAGCAGGCCATACCCTATTTTCAGATGTCGATCAATGCCCTTGACGGATCCGGGGAACCGGGTGAAAAGTCACGTGTCGAAAACATACTCGCCCTGGTCTATTATCATGAGGAAGACCTTTACAATGCCGGATTTTTCAGCAAAAACTCCATCGAATCCGCCCTTCAGGCAGGGGATCCCCGGAGACTTTCAGAGGGATATCTTACCTATTCACGCATCCTGAGTGATGGAAATGACCCTGTCCAGGCCCTTGAATACTATGAAGAATACCTGAACATAAGGGACAGCCTTCAACTGGCCGATAAACTGGAAGAACAGGAACTCGTGCAGAAGAAAACCCGGCTGGAGAAATCAGAAAGGGACCTGATCCTGAAATTGAAGGAAGAACAGGTAAATGAACTTGCCATACAACAATTGACGCTTCAACTGGAGAGGGAAGAACAGGAGAAGGAACTTATCAGGCTGGAAGATGAGAAACTCAGGGATTCCCTGACCATTAAAGAGCAGCAGCATGCAGCCGAGCAGCAGGAACGGCAAAACCGGATGCTGGCACAGGAAGCACAGATAATGACCCTGGAGCTCGAAAAGGATTCCGCAAGGCAGAAGGAACAGGAGCAGGAAATCCAGCTGCTGGAACAGAAACAGGAGATGGACCGGCTTGAACTGGACCGGCAGAAAACAGTCAAAAAGGCATTGATCCTGACCTCCGCACTCGGCCTGCTTGTCACCGTCCTGATCCTTGGAAGCCTCATCTGGACAAGAAAGAAGAATGCATTGCTTGCAAAGCAAAAAGCCGAGATCGAAGACAAGAACAGGGATCTTGCCCAGAAGAACGAGGAGATCAGCTCCCAGAGGGACGAGATCGAAGCACAGCGTGACGAAATCGAAGCGCAGCGGGATATGCTGGCGGATCAGAAGGAGGAGATAGAAAACAATAACAAGGAGATCCTGAAAAGCCACGAATATGCGAAAAAAATACAAACCTCCACCCTTCCGGACCTGGAATCCCTGAATTCACTGATCTCGGATCATTTTCTTTTCTTCAGGCCCAGGGACATCGTCAGCGGTGATTTCTTCTGGACCGCAACCGTCGAAAACACCACTGTTCTGACGGTTTCCGATTGCACAGGGCACGGCGTACCGGGGGCGTTCATGAGCATGCTGGGCATGTCACTGCTCAAGGAAATCGTCCAGAAGGAATACATTACCCATCCTGCGGTCATACTGCGCAGGCTCAGAAAAGAGGTCATCAATGCACTGGGGCAAAAGGGCCAGCCCGGTGAACAGCGCGACGGCATGGACCTGGCACTCATCACCCTGTTCCATGACTCAGGGAAACTGGCGTATGCAGGAGCCTATAACCCGCTTTATATTGCACGCCGTAAGGAACAGCCCCGGCCCGAAATCGAGAACATCTCTGTTTTCGAATCATTGGAAGACAACGGGTACATTCTCTATGAAATACAGGCGGACAAAATGCCAATTGGTTATTTCGTGAAAATGGACAAGTTCTCCTCGCATGAACTGGAGCTCAGGGAAGGGGACAATATATACCTTTTTTCAGACGGATATCCCGACCAGTTCGGAGGTCCGCGGGGGAAAAAATTCAAATACAAGCCCTTCAAGGAAATGCTGCTCAGGAACGCCCATCTGTCCATGAAACAGCAAAATCAGATCCTGGGCGAAACCCTGGACGACTGGATGGGGATCCAGGCCCAGGTGGACGATATCTGCGTAATAGGATTGAGAATTTGAAACAGGCAAAAAGCCAATCATGCCAGCCAGGGAATTTCAGATATTCGTCAAGCCGGTGGGACCGGTCTGCAATCTCGACTGCAGTTATTGCTATTACCTGGAAAAAGAGCAACTTTTCCCGGCAAACGAATCATTCCGCATGCCCGGCAGTATCCTTGAGGAATACATTGTCCGCCACATTCAGGCTTCGACGGAACCGGTGATCGGCTTTTCCTGGCACGGAGGAGAACCCACGATGGCGGGATTGGGATTTTTCCGGAATGCCGTGGCATTGCAGCGCAAGCACAGGCCTCCCGGGCGCAGGATCGTGAACGGCATACAGACCAACGGGACCCTGCTCAACGACGAATGGTGCAGGTTTTTCGCCGATGAGAATTTCCTGGTCGGGATAAGCATTGACGGTCCCGCCGAACTGCACGATATTCACCGCCTTTCGAAAGGCAGGAAACCTACATTTCAAAAAGCCCTGCGCGGGTACGAACTGCTGCAGAAATACAAGGTCACAAATGAGATATTATGCGTCGTGAATGCAGACAATGTGAAATATCCGCTGGAAGTGTACCGGTTCTTCAAAGGGCTTGAAGCCAGATACATCAGCTTTCTTCCGCTGGTAGAGCCCCTGCCGGGTGCATCCGGGGGAGTAAGCAGGGATACCGTTCCCGCGGAAGCATTCGGGAAATTTCTGGCTGCCATATTCGATGAATGGAGGGAACTCGACATCGGAAGGGTCAAGGTGCAGATTTTCGAAGAGGCCGCAAGGACCGCCTTCAACCAGGACCATACATTATGCATATTCAAACAAACATGCGGCGCTGTTCCGGTGGTAGAGCACAACGGGGATTTTTACTCATGCGATCATTTCGTGGATGCCCGGCACTGCCTGGGCAACATCAGGGATCGTTCCCTGGATGATTTGCTTGACAGCCCTGAACAAAAAGCATTCGGGCAGGCAAAGCTCGATACCCTCCCCGGATATTGCCTCGATTGCGAGGTCAGGTCGATGTGCAACGGAGAATGCCCGAAGAACCGCTTTATCAGAACACCTGACGGAGAGCCCGGGTTGAATTATCTGTGTCCCGGATACAAATATTTCTTTACACACTGCCGGCCGTTCGTGGAGGCCATCGCTGTACAGTGGCAGCAGCAGATCCGGGAGCGGGGCAATTAAATCACCGGTTTCAGGATTTCAGTTTCTCCCTGAAAAATGAGATGGTACGCTCCCAGGCCAGTTTCGCCGCTTCCTCATTATAGCGATCAGGATTCGTATCATTGTTGAATGCATGGCCGGCACCCTCGTAAATATAAATCTGATAATCGGTACCTACCTTCTTCAGGGCTTCCTCAAAAGCGGGAATCCCGGCATTGATCCGCTCATCCTCTCCCCCGTAGTGGGCCATGAGGGATGCCTTGATCCCGGGCACATCCTCCGGATCTGGTTGTGCGCCATAATAAGGAACGGCCGCATCAAGATCGGGGTCAGAAACAGCCACCTGGTTTGTCATTCCACCTCCCCAGCAAAACCCCGTACAACCCACCTTTCCGGTGGAGAGCGGATGCGTTCTCAGGTACCGGGCCGCGGCCACAAAATCCCCGGTTGTTTTTTCGGGATCCAGTTCACTCACCATAGCCCAGGCTTTTTGGGGGTCATCGGGTGTCCCGCCCACGGGAGACAGGGCATCGGGGGCCAGTGCCAGGAACCCTTCCGCGGCCATGCGCCTGTTCACATCCATAATATGGGCATTCAACCCCATGATTTCATGAATTACGAGTACTGCAGGAAGTTTTTCCATATTCCGGGGTCTTGCCAGATAGGCCTTTATCTCTCCCGATTCTCCCGTGTATGTGATAAACTCCGTCTGCAGATCAGGATCATCCCGGGAACCGGCAGCAGCATTTGCCTGATTGTCTTCCAGCAATGACATCAGGCTCATGGCCGCAGCCGTACCGCCGGTAAATACAGTCAGTTTCCGGAGGAAATCGCGGCGTTCCATCCGACCTGAACTGTAGGCATCGTAAAGATCATTGATTCTTTTATCCATAATTACTGTGTTGGTTACTGGTTGGTTTATTTTAGTTACGGGAAATAAATTACATAATAGTTGCCTAAAAACCAAGCCCTAAAATAACTGCTGGAAGGGTATTTATGAACAGAAGGAGGTGCGTGTGAAAATAATTGGATAACTTTGCCGAAAACATTCTTGTATGGGAATTCCGAGGTTCTTCAAAATACCGCAGCACAAGAAGTTCAATTACCAGCCCCTTTATTACGATGAGCAGAAAGAGCAGCTTGAGGAGCGGATAAGGAAGATAGAGCAGGAATACGGTATTAAAAACGGGGAGGGGAACATGAGGACGATGACAAAAGGATCTTTCTCCCGGTATTACAGCAAAAGAAATAAATCCCAAAAATACTCTACCACCAGGCTGATCCTGATCATTATTTTTCTTCTGTTTATTTCGTATTATTTGTTTTTCTACTGACAGGATGTCTGATATCATTAAACTTTTACCGGATTCTGTTGCCGACCAGATTGCCGCGGGCGAGGTCATTCACCGGCCGGCTTCTGTCGTAAAGGAACTGATGGAAAATGCCATCGATGCGGGGGCCGGGCATATCAAGGTGAATGTTAAGGATGCCGGCCGTACCCTTGTGCAGGTCATCGACGATGGCTGCGGCATGTCTCCGGCTGATGCCAGGCTGGCTTTCAAACGGCATTCCACATCCAAGATAAGCAGGTCCTCCGACCTGTTCTCGATCAGAACGCTTGGATTCCGTGGCGAAGCCCTTGCATCCATTGCCGCTGTTGCAGAAACAGAACTTAAAACCAGAAGACATGAGGACGAAATCGGCACGGAGATTGTCATACATGGTTCCAAACTGGAAAACCAGGCGCCCGTAAGCTGCCCCAAAGGCAGTAATTTCATGGTGAAAAACCTTTTCTACAATGTACCGGCCAGGCGCAAATTCCTGAAAACGAATACCACCGAATACCGGCATATCCTCAGCGAGTTTTATCATGTTACTCTGGCCCGGCCCGAACTGAAATTCAGCCTGACCCACAACCGGGCCGAGGTCTACAACCTTCCTGAAAGCCAGCAAAAACAGAGAATTGTGAATCTGTTCGGGAAAAACATAAACCAGGTCCTGATCCCCCTTAATACCCAAACAAGCATTATCCGCATCCAGGGATTCATCGGGAAACCCGAAGCGGCAAAAAAGACCTCCGGCGAACAGTTTTTCTTTATTAACCACCGCTTCATGCGTCATCCATACTTTCATAAAGCGATCATGGAGGCCTATGAACAAGTGCTTCCTCCCCATACCGTTCCCTCTTATTTCCTGTATATGGAAGCACCCACCGAATCCATAGATATCAATATACATCCGACAAAAACGGAAATCAAGTTCGAGGAAGATAAATCCATATACCGGGTCATTCACGCTACGGTTAAAGAGGTCCTCGGGAAAAACAGCATGGTCCCCTCCCTGGATTTTGACAGGGAGGGAGCCATGGATATACCTCTTGCCAGGAAAGACGGAAAGATCAGTATCCCGCATGAAGAGTTCAACCCGGATTTCAATCCTTTTGAAGAAGATAAGATAAATGATCCCCGGGGGGACGCTTATTCAACACGTGCATCTCAGTGGGAAAGCCTTTATAAGGATCTTTCAGCAGCCGGGGAAACACTCGCCGGAAGCATCCGACAAAGAATGGAGCAGCCCGGTGAAACAGCCGCATCCGCCCTGTTCCAGTTAAAGAAAAAGTATATATTCCTGGCCGTGAAATCGGGAATAATGATCGTAGACCAGAAAAGGGCGCATGAAAGAATACTGTATGAAAAATATCTCGGGACCCTGGACCGGAAATCACCCGTCGCACAGCAGCAGTTGTATCCCCTGACCCTTGAAATGAATGCCCGGGATCATGCGCTGCTAATTGAAATATTTGACGATATTTGCAGTTTGGGTTTTGAAATCCGGGACCTGGGCAAACACAGGATAGAAATCAAGGCCATACCCGCAGAGATGCAATCTTCCGGTACGGAGGAATGGCTGGAATTGTTCCTGAAGGACTATAAGGAAAGGGAGGCAGATATAAAAACGGAAGCCTCTTCAAAACTGGCCGCTTCAATGGCGCGTGCATCCGCGATCGGGTATGACAGGAAGCTTGAGGCGGAAGAAATGAGGGAACTTATGGATCAATTGTTTGCATGCCGGGAACCCGGGGTCACTGCAGACGGGAAAGCGGTGCTCAGGATCCTGCCCATGGAAGACCTCGAAAAGTTATTTTCATGATCTGACGATGAAAAGAACAAGTTGCATATTAAAAGGTGAATATTAAAAACAGAGACAATGATTGATCGGATCCTGTGAAACCGCAGCCGGCAAATCCTGCTTTCAATGATTACAGCCGGATTTATTTGAGCAGATATAAAACCGCAGCCGGCAAATCAGAGATTTAATGCTGCTCTTTATATCCGCTCAAATATAGACCGATGATTGGAAAACAGGTTCTAATGCTACTTCTCACAGGATCCAATCAAATAAAAAAGCAATATGAACGGAGGAGGAAGGATAAGGATTTTCGGAAATACACCGGCGGTTCTGAAGAACCTGCTGATCATCAATATACTTGTTTACCTGGTCAGCATTCTGGTCGGGACAACCATGAATGTGGATCTGGGAAAGGTACTCGGATTGTATTATTTCAAATCCGAACATTTCCAGCCCTACCAGATCGTCACGCATATGTTCATGCACGGAAGCCTGATGCACATTTTTATGAACATGTTCATGCTCTGGATGTTCGGCCGTGTCCTCGAACAGGTATGGGGCGGAAAACGCTTTCTGTTCTATTACTTTTTTACGGGACTGGGGGCCGCGGCATTACACCTTCTTGTTCTTCACATCGAGTATTCATCCATTTACAATGACATCACGGCATTCAAGAATACGCCTTCTCCGGACCTGTTCCTGGTCCTTATAAGGGATTACAAGCATTTGTTAAATCCGGAGGGATACAGGCAGGTGCTCGCGATGGCCGAATCGTGGTCTATAAACCCGGGCAATATGCATCTGCAGGAACAGGCCATCGGGATTTCGGATATACTGCTGCAGAATCAACTGAATATTCCCACAATAGGGGCATCAGGGGCAGTTTACGGGGTATTGCTCGCTTTCGGCATGCTCTTCCCGAACATGCCGCTGGTACTTATCTTCTTTCCCTTTTTCCCCATCAAGGCCAAATACATGGTAATCGGCATGGGTGTCCTGGAACTGATCTACGGACTTTCAATGCCGGGAAGCAACGTTGCGCATTTTGCACATCTCGGAGGAATGCTGTTCGGGTTCATACTGATCAAATACTGGAATGTAAACCGGAAAGACTTCTATTAGCAGGAAAAATCCATGGCCATTACAGACGAAATAAAATCCTCCTTCAAATCAGGCTCCAGCCTGGTAAAGCTGATCTATATCAATCTGGCTGTTTTTGTGTTTGTAAATCTTGTGGAGATCGGCTACTTCATTGCCAACCGCCACGGGGACTACTCGAATTTCCTGCTCCTGTTCAGCCTGCCCGCCGATCCGGCCATACTGAAAACCAGGCCATGGACATTGATCACATACATGTTCCTCCATAAAAGTTTTATGCACATACTGTTCAATCTCTTATGGCTCTACTGGTTCGGAAGGGTATTCATGGAATACCTCGACGGGAAAAAGCTGGTGGGAGTTTATCTGCTCGGGGGACTTTCAGGCGGTTTGCTGTATATCGCTGCTTTCAACCTCTTCCCGGTACTGTCGACCCAGGTGTCCCTGGCATATGCACTGGGTGCTTCGGCAGCGGTCATGGCCATTGTGGTAGCCATTTCGGTTTATGTACCCAATTACTCCATGCACCTTCTTTTCATCGGAAGGGTAAAAATCATATACATCGCCCTTGTAGGGTTCCTGGTAACATCCGTTTTTGATTTTTCCATCAATACCGGTGGAAAGATAGCCCATATCGGAGGGGCTTTGTTCGGTTATCTGTATATTCTCAGGTACCGCAGCGGAAAGGATATGACAAAAGGATTGAACCGCCTGCTTGAAAATTTCTTTTCCATCTTCAAACCACGGCCCAGGATCCGTGTGACGCATAAGAAATTTGAAACAGACATGGATTATAACAAACGTAAGGCGGATGAACAGAAGGAAATCGACCGCATCCTGGATAAGGTAGCCAAATCAGGCTACAGCAGCCTCTCCGATCAGGAAAAAGAGGTTCTCTTCAGGCAGAGTAAATAATAAGCGACCGGATTTTGAGACGTTTCCTGCGAAAGATAATACTGGGTACCAACATAGCATTTGCTGTATTTCTGATGCTGTCGTATCTATCCAGGTATATCAATCCGGGGAATTTCTGGTTGCCGGCTTTCCTGGGTCTGACATATCCCTATATCCTCGTCGCCAATTTTCTCTTTTTGGCATTCTGGCTGCTGCGGAAAAGAAAGGAATTTGTCATTTCCCTGCTGTCCGTTCTACTGGGCTGGCATACCCTGACCGCTTATATCAGCCTGCATCCCGGGGCTCTGGTCAAAAAGCAACATTTTGAGCATCTCAGCCGGCTGCAGCGTGAAGAAAGCCGGCAGATCAAACTGATGTCTTTCAATGTTAGGGCTTTCGACCGCTATGGCTGGGCCGACAATCCCGCCGCACAGGATGAAATACTTCAGCTCATGCAGGAGGAAGACCCGGATATCGTCTGCATACAGGAATTCTATGTGAGCGACAGGGATCCGCACGGGCTGGAAAATATTTTTCAGAGCCTGGACAAAACCCCCTACAGGCATCTTGAATTTACCGCGGGGAACGGACAGGGCGGATATGGAATTGCCACCTTCAGCGCTTACCCCATCGTGAACTCCGGCAGCATCCGTTTTGAAAACACAATCAATATAAGCATCTATACGGACATCCGGATCGGAAAGGACACATTGAGGATTTACAACAACCACCTTCAATCCATCTATTTCAGAAGGGAAAATTATCTTTTCCTGAACAGTCTGAGACTGAGATACGACAACGGACAGATGGAAGAGATCAGGGACATCTCATACAGGCTCCGTGATGCTTTTGTCAAGCGTGCCCGGCAGGCAGAAACCATTGCTGCACATAAAGCGGAATGTCCTTACCGGCTTGTCGTCTGCGGCGATTTCAACGACACGCCCGTATCCTATACATACTACCGGTTGTCCGAAGAAATGGAGGATGCATTCACACAAACCGGCTGGGGTACCGGACGGACATATAACGGGAAGTTCCCATCTTTCCGCATAGATTACATACTGCACGGGAAAGGCCTTGAGCCGCTTTTCTTCACCCGGAAAAAAGTTTGGCTTTCAGACCATTTCCCGATCGTCTCCTACCTGCGTATAGATTGACCTGCTTAAAAAGGGAGCCCGGAAAGATCCACATTCCCTCCGGAAAGTATGATCCCGACCTTTTTTCCTGAAACGTTCACCTGCTTCTCGAGGATTGCAGCCAGGGGGACTGCACTGCTGGGTTCCACGATGATCTTCATTCGTTCCCAGATCATTCTCATGGCTTCAATGATCCCCTCCTCGGAGACGGTCACAATGTCGTCGACATTATCGAGGATCACCCTGAATGTAAGATCCCCCAGGGATGTAAGAAGTCCGTCTGCAATGGTACCGGGATTTACTGAGGGAACAATTCTGCCGGACCTGAAAGACCGGAAGGCATCGTCGGCGCCTTTGGGCTCGGCTGCGATCACTTTTGCTCCGGGAAGAAGCGCCCTGGCACTTATGGAAGTGCCGCTGATAAGCCCGCCCCCGCCCACAGGCGCTAAAATGAAATCAAGCTCCCCCGTCTCCTCTATCAGTTCCCTGGCAGCCGTACCCTGGCCGGCAATAATGTGGAAATGATTGTATGAAGGAATGAAATATGCCCCCGTTGCAGCCAGCACCTCCTGCATCGTGCTTTCCCTCGATTCAAGTGAAGGTTCGCAATAAGTAACCTGCCCCCCATAAGCCCTGACGGCGGTCTTTTTTATTTCAGGTGCACTCCGGGGTATGACAATATGTGCCTGAATACCCCGCATTTTTGCTGCAAGGCATACCGCGGCGGCATGGTTGCCCGAAGAATGCGTCCCCACTCCCTTTCCTGCTTCCCGGTCCGACAATGAAAAGATCGCGTTGCCGGCGCCCCTTATCTTAAAGGCGCCTGCTTTCTGGAAATTCTCACACTTGAAGAAAAAAGAAGCGCCCAATATCGAATTGATGCCTGCTGAAGACAGGACAGGTGTCCTGTGTACAAACTTCCGGATGCGTTCATGTGCTGCAACCACATCCCTGTATTCGGGAATATCCGCCGACATACTAATCAGATTTTCGATTAAGAGGACCGGCCCTCTACGGATCCGTAAATCCCCTGGAGGATTTTTCAATGAAATTACAAAACTTTTTGTCTATCTGGAATTAATTTAAATAACTTTGCCTTTCAACAAAAAACATAAGATCATGTCATATACCTTAAAAACCGGAGAAAAGGCTCCTTCCTTCGAATTGCCCGCCACGGACGGCAAAACATACAGGCTGGAGGATTTCAAGGAAGAAATTCTCGTGATATTCTTCACCTGCAATCACTGCCCCTATGTAATCGGATCGGACGAGGTCACGCGCAGGACAGCCGAAACATTTGCAGACAAGGGTGTCAGGTTCGTGGGGATCAATTCCAACAGTCCCAGGACATACCCTGCCGACAGTTTCGAGAACATGGTAAAGCGGATGCAACAGTATCATTTCCCATGGCTGTACCTGTACGACCGGAGCCAGGAGGTTGCCACGGCATACGGTGCACTGAGAACGCCCCATTTTTTCGTATTCGATGATGCGCGGAAACTGGTGTATACCGGACGCGGTACGGACAGTCCGAGAAACGCTTCGGGGATCACCGTGAACGACCTGGAAAGGACCCTTACTGAGCTGACACAGGGACAGCAGGTCAGCGTTCCCCTGACCAATCCCATAGGATGCACGATCAAATGGGAAGGTATGGATTCACACTGGATGCCTGCCGATGCAAAGGACCTGGTGTAAGGATCAATTTAACTCAACATCCGTTTATGATTGTAATTCGCTCAGATCGGGAAGATTCAGTGTGAAATTGTCTTTCAGTACCAGGTGGGCCAGGTCTGTGACCGGCATATCCGACCGGTCCAGCACATCGGAATCCGATGTGGCAATGACACCCCTTGTCAGCCGCATCAGCACGGTATCCGGGTTTTTCTCGAGCAGTGCATCTCCTTTCAGGCCGCATGAAGAAAGGTCTCCCCTGAGGGATCGGGCCAGTTCTGCACTGTAGGATACAGGCTTGTCAAGATGAAATTCAATATGCACCGGCTTTGTTTTGCTGAGATATTTCAACAATAATTCTATGGAACGGCTGAATACCGGGTCTTTGTGGAGTTTCCCGTAGACCTCCCCTGCATCCCTTACAAAAAGGTCGTTGCTTATAAAAACGATACGCCCCAGAAGATAATTCGATATGGTAAAAAGTATATTATAGGCATCAATGTGGATCTCGGTGCCGCTTATATCCCGTGTGGTTTTTTTCTGCCTTGAATGAATGGCGTCCCGGGGGAAAACACCCCGGCTCAGCAGAATCCGCTGAAAATTATTCAGCAGGTACCTGTCCCCGACAATTTTCAGAACGGCCTTCCGGGGATATTTCTGGTTCAGCAGGTAGGCGTAATCATGCAGAGATTCAACAAAATCGTCCGTGATGATATCATTTCGCATTACATGATGCTATCCTTCGAATCCTTTGAAGTATTTCATGAACTGTACACGTTCGTACGCTGCCGGGTTGCTGCTTGCTGCCTGGCTCATTTTCCCCCGGAACCGTGCTATGCTGTCAAAACCGTGTTTTTCCATCCAGGATTCAAGCAGGGCGAGCATTTCACCTATGCGTTCACCTCCGTACTTGTATATTGCGGATACTATCTGGACGGCAGTAGCTCCGGCAAGCAGTTGTTTTATCAGGGCCCGGCCATCATGCACGCCCGTCGAAGCAGCCAGATCGCATTTCACACGTTGCGACATCATGGCCACCCAGCGAAGGGAAAGCGATAAATCTCCCGGGGAACTGAGTACGCTTCCCGATGTGATCCTGAACTCATCAATGTCAAAATCCGGACTGTAAAAGCGGTTGAACAGGGTCAGTCCCCTGATACGGGTATCCGCAAGACGGCTTATCATTCCTGCCAGGTTTGAAAAATAATAGCTGATCTTCAGTGATACCGGGATGTTTACCTTGTCTGCCACCTCGCTGATAATATCAAAGTAAACCTTTTCATTGTCCCGGGAGGATTTATCAGGATCGGATGGCAAAATGAACAGGTTCAGCTCCAGTCCGTCCGCACCGGCATTCTCAATTTCCCCCGGGAACCAGGTCCACTGTTGTGCCGACATGCAATTGATGCTGCCTATGACCGGGATGGAAATCTGCTTTTTCAGGTCCCTGATCAGGTTTAGGTAATCTGCAGTACTCTCACCTGGTGTATCTTCATATTTGTAAAAATCCAGGGTTTCAGGATAAAGGGAACTCCCTGCCTGCATCCTCCCCTGTACGGCTTGCTTTTCCAGTACGATCTCCTCTTCAAAAAGGGATTTCAATACGACTGCGGCAGCACCGTTCTGTTCAAGATTCCGGATGGATTCAACTTTTTCAGTAAGGCCGGAACTTCCCACGATCAAGGGATTCTTAAGATCCAGTCCCATATAGTTTACGGCCAGGTTTGACATATGAATAAGGATTTGGTGCAAAACAAATGTAATCCATTTTGATTTATCGGCAGCGCTTTCCTGCCCGATCTTGAATACAAGGCTATTAGTTCAGTGAATATTAGGGTTTTATAAATGAAATTCATATTTTTGGAATAGCAATTACGTAACCGGGATACACTAAAACGTCTTTTTATGAAAAAAATCCTTGTCTTATTGCCCGCAATGCTGTTCGCGTTTTCAGGATGCAAATTCATCAATGAGAAAATTCTGAAAAAGGGAAGTGATACACTTGAGGTGTATGTTTATCACCTCGAAAAGCAACTGGAAACCCAGAAACAGGATTATCAGGCCTCCCTTGACGACATCAGGCAGGAATCACAAGCACGGATAGATTCCATCATCCAGTATTATGAAAATGAACTGTCTTCCGGGGGAGGAAAATATACAACGGCTGCTTCGGGGACCTATTATCTTATCGTCGGCAGTTTCATTACACCTGCATATGCGGAGGATTACTCCGCCAGGATCACAGGTATGGGGTATCAGAGCGAGATTGTCCGGACAGGTCGCTGGAATCTGGTAGCCGCCGAATCCCATTCCAACCTCCGCGATGCCCTTGACGGACTTTCCAGGGTCCGGTCGGACATTACAGGGAGTTCCTGGATATACGTGGACAGATAGCCTATAATCAGGAGTTTCCGGTCATTATAAAAAGCGGCTGGAATTCAAAGCTCTTGTAATGCGGCCTTAATCTGTCCGTATTATAGTGCTTTGATATATCCACAGTCTTTTTTGTGCTTGTTACTACATCCAGCGGGGCATTGTCATAACGGCCGTTCCGCAGCACCACCAGCCTTCCGTGTATTCCTTTGAGGATCATATCGAGCGCAAGGTTTCCATAAGCCATCGGGACGATTGAATCGATGGCATCCGGATCACCTCCCCTCACCAGGTAGCCAAGCCTCTGGTTTATGACATTGATCTGCGCTCCCTTATTGTACTTGGCAGACAGACCTTTGATCTGTGTTGATACCATGTCTCCTATCCCCCCGAGCTTGGCATGCCCGAACATGTCCTTTTCCATATTTGCGAATATCATTTCGTCGCTTCCCTTCATAATGGCTCCTTCCGACACGAGGACAATAGCGTATTTGCTTGGATTCCGGTTCCGGTCTTCCACCAGCAATTTCGTAAGAAGATTGACATCAAACTTGTATTCAGGGATGACACAACGGTTGGCCGCACCGGCCATGGTGGGCAGCATGGCGGTAAACCCTGCATACCTGCCGAATACCTCGAGCACCAGTATCCGTTCATGGGAACCGGCCGAAGTGCGTAATGTATTGCACAGGTGTATGGTCCGCGTGATGCATGTACTGAAGCCGATACAATAATCCGTACCCGGTACGTCATTATCCATGGTTTTCGGGATCGCAATCACCTTTACACCCTCCTTGTACAGGCGCACTGCATAACTCAGCGTATCATCCCCCCCGATCGGTATCAGGTAATCCACTCCCAGAAATTCCAGATTCTTGATAATCTCCGGAGTCAGATCATTGAATTCTTCCGTGTACTTGTCCTTTAAATGTTTCGGCAGAAGATTCCCGGGACAGTGACTCGGACGGGTTCTGGATGTATGAATGAAAGTCCCCCCGGTACGTCCCGCCCTGTTGACAATCTCCTCGGTCAGAACATAGTACTTGTCGGAATTGTCCGCTTTTTTGTCGCGTTGCAGTTCCATGATCCCGGCCCAGCCGCGACGTAAACCCAAAACCTGGTATCCCTCCCGCAATGCACGGATTGTGATGGCCCGAATGGCAGGATTCAATCCCGGGACATCTCCTCCTCCGGTAAGGATGGCAAGGGTTCCTTTACTCCTTTTTACATTTGGCATAACGTTAGGCTCATGAATGAATTACTCCTGAAATCGAAGCGTAAATATAGTATTTATTTCTTATCGGATTCAGTGCAATTTTATTTAAAAAGATTTAAAATAAGTTACGTGATTTCATACCCGTTTAATACTTTTGCAGATGATAAAGATGAAAAAGTTATTCCGGATTCTACGCATTGGACTGATTGAGGTGGCCATTGTCCCGATCAGGATATACCAATTTGCCATTTCCCCCCTGCTCCCCACTTCCTGCAGGCATATACCGACATGTTCGCAATATGCCATCGAAGCGCTGAAAACACATGGATTGCTGAAAGGAACATGGCTGGCCGCAGGCAGAATTCTTCGTTGCCATCCCTGGGGCACGCACGGTTTTGATCCCGTTCCTCCGAAACCTTATAAAGTTTTCAGATTCAGAAGAATCACCACTGAAAAATAAAAAATGCACGAGCATGGTACAGGCCTGATCGGCGAGGAAATCCATTTCGAAAATGTGTTTCAGTTCGGGATGGACTTATTCAAACATGCCATGATCATTACCGTTTTTGTGATGATCATGATGTTGCTGATCGAATACCTGGCCGTCACGAACAAGGGAAAATGGAACAGGCATTTTGACCGGAACCCCTGGCTGCAGGTGATCATTGCAGCTCTGCTGGGGATCAGTCCCGGTTGCCTGGGTGCATACCTGGTGGTTTCCCTCTATGTACACCGGATGTTCCAGTTTTCTGCCCTCGTTGCAGCCATGATCGCAACCATGGGTGACGAAGCTTTCGTGTTTTTCGGGATGCTGCCGGGAAAGGCCCTCCTGGTTACCGCCGTGCTTTTTATTGTTGCCGTGATATGCGGATTCATCCTAACGGCCCTGCCCGCCGGGAAACGAAAAATGATCCGGCGCACAGGCCACCTGGATTTTCATGAGAACGATCCTGAGTGCAAGAGCTTCGTCCCCTCCCTGATCCTGCCCCAGCTTAAAAGAATGACTTTCGAGCGGGGTGTATTCCTGACCGGCGGAATCGTTTTTGTGCTGTTGCTTCTGAGCGGGGATATCGGCCCGGAATCATGGAACTGGCAACGCGTGGTTTTCCTGATCGTTGCCGCAATAGAGCTGTTTATTGCATTTACCGTACCGGATCATTTTATGCAGCAACACCTCTGGGAGCACGTCACTAAAAAGCATTTTATGCGCATTTTTCTGTGGACTTTCGGTGCTTTCCTGGTCATTCATACAGGACTGGAGTTTCTTCATCTTGAGGACTGGATAAGACAAAACCTTTTAAGCATCCTGATCCTGGCGGTTCTTGTGGGGATCATACCCGAATCGGGTCCTCATATATTGTTCATCAGTCTGTATGCATCGGGTAACATTCCTCTCAGCATTCTCCTTGCCAATTCAATCGTACAGGACGGACACGGGGCCCTTCCCCTGCTCGCCGAAACACGGCGGGATTTTGTCAGGATGAAAGGTGTGAATCTCCTTATCGGAACGATCGTCGGGCTGGCCGGGATAATGATCGGATTTTAACGGAATCTTTTTTCCGTTACTTTTGTATAAAACCAAACAGGAATATGTATACAATCCATCAGACAGTCATTGAACAGGCATGGGAGAACAGGGTCATGCTCAGTGATGAGGATGTAAGAAAGACGATACGGTATGTCATCGATGAACTGGATGCCGGCAGGCTCAGGGTGGCCGAGCCGGATCAGAAGAATGGGGGCTGGAAGGTCAATGACTGGATCAAGAAGGCCGTTATCCTTTATTTCCCCATACAGCAAATGACGGTTATTGAAACAGGCCCTTTTGAATTTCACGATAAGATCCCCCTTAAAAAGAATTACCGGGAACTGGGCGTCCGCATAGTGCCCCATGCCATTGCCCGTTACGGTTCATACCTTGCCAAGGGTGTAATCATGATGCCCTCGTACGTGAACATTGGTGCATATGTGGATGAAGGAAGCATGGTGGATACCTGGGCTACGGTCGGTTCATGCGCGCAGGTGGGCAAAAATGTACATCTCAGCGGTGGCGTCGGCATCGGAGGTGTACTGGAACCCGTACAGGCAGCGCCTGTAATCATCGAGGACAACTGCTTTATAGGTTCCAGAAGCATTATCGTGGAAGGTGCCAGGGTGGAAAAGGAGGCTGTTCTGGGAGCCAATGTTGTGATCACCGGATCCACCAGGATTATCGACGTGACGGGAAAGGAACCTGTCGAGCACAGGGGGACCGTACCCTCCAGATCGGTGGTTATTCCCGGATCCTGTCCGAAGGAATTCCCGGCCGGCACTTTCGAGGTTTCATGTGCACTGATCATCGGAAAACGAAAAGCGTCTACCGACAAGAAAACCTCGCTCAATGATGCTCTGAGAGAATACAACATTACGTTCTGAACATGCGGATAGGATTCGATGCCAAGCGGGCTTTTTTCAATTTCAGCGGACTGGGCAATTACAGCAGGAATACCATAAGGCAGCTGGGCAGGCGGTTTCCCGACAATGAACTCTACCTGTACATTCCAAAGCAGAAGGGAATGATTGAAAATCCCGGTTTCCGGTACCATAAACTGGTCTACCCCTCTTCCCGGACCGGCAGGAATTTCCCATCCTTCTGGCGTTCATACTGGTTGTGCAAACCGCTTGAACGTGACGGGATCGAGCTTTACCACGGCCTCAGCAATGAAATTCCCTTCGGAATACACAAACATGAAATAAGGTCCGTAGTGACCATTCATGACCTGATCTTCCTGAGATATCCGCAATGGTACAGTCCCGTTGACAGGTACATTTATACCCGAAAGGCCAGGTATGCGTGCAGGTATGCAGGCAGGATCATTGCCATCTCCGAACAGACGCGGTCGGATATCGTTGAATTCTTCGGGATCCCTGACGAAAAGATCGATGTGGTCTACCAGGGGTGTGATCCGGAGTTTTACCGGGAACGGGGGGAAGAAAATAAAACGGAGGTCCGGGAGAAATACGGTCTTCCGCCGGAATATCTCCTGTACGTGGGTACCATAGAACCCAGGAAAAACCTTCTCCAGGTCGTCAGGGCCATTCATGAAAATTCCATTTCCTTCCCGCTTGTTGTCATCGGCAGACCCACCTCTTATGCCAGGCTTGTCAGGAAATATATTTCCGGTCACGGTATGAAGCATATTTATTTTCTTGAAAACGTACCCAATGAAGACCTGCCGGCGCTGTACCAGATGGCGGAAATTTTCATCTATCCGTCCCGTTTCGAAGGATTCGGCATTCCCATCCTGGAAGCACTCAGTTCAGGCATACCGGTCATCACCACCAAAGGAGGATGTTTTGCCGAGGCCGGTGGCAGACATTCCATTTATATCGACCCGGATCAACCGGAAGAGATTGCTGCTTCCATTCGCAGGATCATTGAAGACACCCGTTTACACCGTGAAATGTCAGACAAAGGCAGGCGGCATGCAGACCGGTTCAGGGACGAGACCATAGCTGCCGCCATTATGAACGTATACCTTAAAACAATCGAGGACTAACCCGACATGGGAATGCAGGAAGAAATAGAAAAAAGTCTCGGTATTCTCTCGGCAGGGGGTTCCATACTTTATCCCACAGACACCATATGGGGCATAGGATGTGATGCCACCAGACCGGCCGCGGTGAGCAGACTATATGAGATAAAGGAACGTCAAGACTCCAGGGTCATGCTGATACTGGTCGATTCAAAGTCCATGCTGGAAAAATACGTGGAAGAAGTACCGGACATGGCACTGGAGATCCTGGCCCTCTCCCCGCAGGCACTGACCATCATCTACCCCGGTGCCAGGGGACTTGCAGCCAACCTGATCCAAAAGGACGGATCCGTCGGGATCAGAATTACCGGTGACCCGTTTTGCAGTGGGCTTATCCGGGCCTTCCGCAAACCCATCGTCTCCTCCTCCGCAAACAGGTCCGGGCACCCTGCCCCTGCTTTTTACAATCAGATCGATGCCTCCATTATTTCCTCTGTGGACTATGCCGTTGACTGGAGGCGTGACGACCGGCATAAAAGAAAACCGTCAGGAATCCTGAAGGTGGGCTTGAAGGGAGAAATAGAGGTAATCCGCAAACAGGCCTAATCGTTCCCGTTGATGACTCTTCCCGATCCGGAAACAAAGGCATTTACCCGGGGATTGCTGAAATAGATGACTTTCCCGCTTCCGGAGATATGCGCCTCCAGTTCCTTCCCCGCATTGATTTCGCAGTTTCCCGATCCGCTGATCTTTACGGAGCATTCATCCACTGTAAGGGAAGGGGCTTTTATCCCTCCCGATCCGCTGATCCTGATATCCAGTTCACCTGCAGAACCCGTAAGATAAATATCTCCGGAACCTGAAATGGCGGCATCGAGCTCGTCCCCGGTAAGTTCATCAAGTGTGATGTTCCCGCTTCCGCTGACTTTCATTTCAAGCTCTTCGGTATTTACCGGGCCTTCGGCAATGATGGACCCGGAACCCGAAAGGTTCAGCTCTTCAATCTCCGGTGTTGTCACCCAGATATTGACATTCCTTATTTTCCTTGTCCATCTTTTTTCATTTCTGATGATCAAAATACCTCCTTTTACTTCGGTCACGATGTTTTCCAGGCTGGATTCATCCCCTTCCACGATTACTTTCGCCGGGCTTCCCTGGGTCAGATAGAGATCGGCTGCAATGCCAAGTGAAACTCCGCTGAATGACGGTACAACGCGTTCCTCCTGTTGCTGTGCGAACACAGCCGTTGCCGCAGATATGAAGACAACGCAGAATAAAATACCGGCTGTTCGATTTTTCATAAGACAGTGTTTTAATTCATTAATGTATATAATCAACGAAAAATTTGTCCAAACGCTGCACATCAGATAAGACCCGGTGGCAATTGCATGCGGATTTTTTTTTCAGCCTCGTCAACTTTGACTATAAACTTTTCCTGTACGGGTACAAGCATCTCCTTCCCCTCGATGAGGGTATTCAATACGGGATTTCCCGGGATGTCCAGAAATTCCTTTATAATTCCGGACTTGCCGCTCGTATCGTCGTATAATGTATGGCCTTCAAGCTGCTTAAAACTGATCCCGTCCGGCTGGACATCTGCATCATCCTTATAGGTCCAGACCGTATGGCCCGTTATTGATTCCGCCTGGCTTCTATCTGTAATTCCGTCGAATTGTATGGCCCATTCTCCATTTCTCAGACGATGCAGCCGGGAAATAAAAAAAGGGACCATTATTCCATCTATTTCAATGAATAAGTATTCCCACTGCTTTTCAGGTTCCGTGGATGGGTCTGCTGTTCTCAGGATCAACTCACCGCGAATGCCGTGAGTCTTTGTAATGGAACCAAGGAGTATGCATTCGTCCCTGGTCATGCCGGACGTTTTTTGGTTATTAGGAACTCCCTTTTGTTTCCTCCGCCTCTTTTGCTTCCTTCGAATCTTTCGGGTCCTTCGATTCTTTCGAGTCCTTCGATTCTTTTGATTTTTTTGAGTCTTTGACTTCTTTGCCTGCGGGTTTCACCTTCCTGGCTTCTTTTCCCTCCGACGCCTCCGGGGCTTCCATGACCTTCTGTTCCTTATCTTCTGCGGCTTGCTTATCGGCTACGGGCTTTTTCTCATCCGCCGGCTCCTCTTCAGCTTTCAATTCACCCTTTTTTTTCTCACCTTCCTTCTCATCGGCCTTCTCATCTTTCTCCTCTTCTTTCTTCTCTTCCTTCTCTTCCTTCTCCTCTTCTTTCTTCTCATCGGCTTTCTCCGCTGCAATTTCCCCTTCCTTTTCTCCGCTCACGGACGCTTTCGCTTCTTCAGCCGGGATTTCCCCGGATTCTTCCCTTGCTTCTGTAGTTTCCTGTGCGGCGGCGGCTTCTACAGTGTCATCTGTTTTTTCATCTTCTGTTACGGCATCGGCATCACCAGCTGTTTCCTCAACAACTTCGGCAGTTTCAGCAACAGCTCCGGCTGCTTCCTGCTCTGCATCCTTCTGATCTTTCTCAGCGGCTTCTGCAATCTCAGACTGTTTCTTGAGGATATCTGCCGCCCTTGTTTCACGGATTTTCGACTCCGCTTCCAGCTTTTTCCTGATCTCATCATCCAGGGACTTGGCAATTCTGTCTTTTTTCGCCTGAATCCTGCCTTCCTTTTCCTTCAGCCAGGCGGCAAATCTTTTTTCAGCTTCCTCTTCTGAGAATGCCCCTTTCCTGGCACCTTCAAGAAGATGCTTCTTTATAAGCACCCCCTTGTAGGACAGGATCGCCCTTACGGTTTCGCTGGGTTGTGCACCCTTACCGAGCCAGTCCAGCGCTTTGTCAAAATCCAGCTCGATGGTTGCCGGATCCGTGTTGGGATTATATATACCCAGTTTTTCTATAAACCTGCCATCCCGTGGCGCCCTTCCGTCTGCAGCCACAATGTGGTAAAAAGCAAACTTTTTCCTGCCGTGACGTGCTAATCTCAGTTTAACCGGCATAATATAACGATTCTGTATTCTCTTATTATTTTGGAGGTGCAAAGATATATATTTATTCTTTTCCCTGAAGGATTTTAAGCGATTTTTGAAACTTTTGAAATAATTATTAACACCGGCAGCACCCGTATGTCAAATTCTTAACTTTACCAGGAAGGGCGAGGTCCGTTTCAAAAACATAAAACACTCATTTCCAGATAGGCGGCACAGATGGATTTTACTCATCTGCATGTACATACACAGTATTCGATCCTTGACGGGGCTTCCAGTATCCCCGCGCTGGTACGCAAGGCGAAAGAAGACGGGATGAAGGCAATCGCCATTACCGACCACGGGAACCTGTTCGGTGCAAAGGAATTTTACAACGAGGCCAGGAGCCATTCCATGAAACCCATCATAGGTTGTGAAGCATACATTGCCCGAAGGAGCCGCTTTGACACCAGCACCAAGGAAGACCGTGGGGGCCACCATCTGGTGCTGCTCGCCAAAAACCTCACAGGTTACAGCAACCTTGTCAAACTGGTTTCGATGGGATGGACGGAAGGCCATTATTACAAACCCAGGATAGACAGGGATCTTCTCCGTGAACATCATGAAGGGCTTATCGTCGGTTCAGCATGCCTTGGAGGTGAAATCCCGTCGCATATCCTCAACCGGGACGACAAACAACTTGAAGAAACCCTCGCTTTTTATCTGGACACATTCGGGGAGGATTTTTACCTGGAGCTCCAGCGGCACCCTACAGGCGACCCTGCTCTGGATAATGATACACTGGCCAAGCAGCAACTTGTGAATGAGAGACTCATAAGCATATCCGCCGAAAGGGGCATCAAGGTCGTTGCCACCAACGACGTGCATTTTGTGAACAGGGAAGACGCCGAAGCACACGACCGCCTGATCTGTCTGAATACGGGCAAGGAGCTCGACGACCCTGACAGGCTTCGCTACACAAAGCAGGAATGGTTCAAGACATGCGAGGAAATGGCCGAACTTTTTGCAGATGTTCCCCAGGCACTTTCAAACACCCGGGAAATCGTCGACAAAATTGAGACCTATGATCTGAATCATGAACCTATGATGCCCGATTTCCCGATCCCGGATGAATTTCAGGATGCCGACGAATACCTGAGGCATCTGACATACGAAGGTGCCGCAGGACGATACGGCGAAATCACTGATCAGCTAAGGGAAAGAATTGATTATGAGCTTGGCGTCATTAAAAACATGGGATTCCCGGGCTATTTTCTCATCGTGCAGGATTTCCTTGCCGCAGCACGCAAGATGGGTGTCAGCGTGGGACCGGGACGCGGATCGGCCGCAGGTTCCGTGGTGGCGTACTGCACCCGGATAACGGACATCGACCCGATGAAATACCACCTGCTTTTCGAACGGTTTCTCAACCCCGACCGGATCTCAATGCCCGATATAGATATTGATTTCGATGAAGACGGCCGTGATGATGTACTCCGGTATGTAGCCGATAAATACGGCCGGGATAAGGTGGCGCACATCATCACATTCGGAACCATGGCCGCAAAAATGGCCATCCGGGACGTAGCGCGCATCGAGAAGCTTCCGCTGCCCGAGGCGGACAGGCTCGCCAAGCTTGTCCCCGAAAGGCCGGGCATAACCCTGAAAAAAGCATACAGCGAAGTCAAGGAACTGAGCGACATAAAGGACAGGGGGACGGACCTTGCAAAGCGAACCCTCCAATATGCCGAAATTCTTGAAGGATCTGTAAGGCACACGGGGTTGCATGCATGCGGTATCATCATCGGCAAGGACAACCTGGTCAACCACATTCCCATCTGCAAGTCAAAGGACACCGACCTGATGGTTACCCAGTTCGACGGGAATCACATCGAGTCCGTCGGTATGCTTAAAATGGATTTCCTGGGGCTGAAAACCCTGTCCATAATCAAGGATGCCGTGGAAATGATCAAGGATACCAGGGGTGTTGAGATAGATATTGACAACATCCCCCTCGACGATGAGGAAACCTTCGATCTGTACAGCAGGGCAGAGACAACCGGTCTGTTCCAGTTCGAATCGGACGGAATGAAACGCTACCTGAGGGAATTGAAACCCAACCGCTTTGAAGACCTGATCGCAATGAACGCACTGTACCGCCCCGGCCCCATGGAATATATCCCGATGTACATCAAGCGAAAGCACGGGAAGCAGGACATCCGGTTCGACCTGCCCGCAATGGAAAAATTCCTGAAAGACACATACGGAATAACCGTCTACCAGGAGCAGGTGATGCTTCTTTCACAGGAAATGGCGGGCTTCAGCGGCGGCCAGGCAGACAGCCTGAGGAAAGCCATGGGCAAGAAAAAACGCAAAATGATGGATGAACTCAAGGAAAAATATCTTGAGGGTTGTACCAGGAACGGGATCCGGAAGAATATTGCCGAAAAGATATGGACCGACTGGGAAGCTTTTGCCCAGTATGCCTTCAATAAGTCCCATTCCACGTGCTATGCATATGTTTCATACCAGACGGCCTGGTTGAAAGCGCATTATCCCGCAGAATTCATGGCGGCTGTCCTCAGCCGGAACATCAACGACATCAAAAAGATCACGCATTTCATGAATGAATGCAGGCGAATGGGATTATCGGTCCTGGGACCCGATGTGAATGAAAGCAGAATCAAGTTCACGGTAAATGCGGACGGACACATTCGCTTCGGGCTCGGAGCAATAAAAGGGCTTGGAGAATCGGCTGCATCAAGGATCATACAAGAACGGGAACAAAATGGGAATTTTAAAGATGTATATGCCCTCGTTGAAAGGGTGGATCTTCAGGCAATCAATAAAAAAAGTCTGGAAGCCCTTGCAGGATCAGGAGCCCTGGACAGTTTCGGGAAAATCAAAAGAGGCCAGTATTTTGCCCTGGATGCAAAGGAGGTCAGCTTTATTGAACAACTGACCAGGTACGGAAACAGAATACAGACAGAAAAGCTGACCTCACAACAGTCCCTGTTCAACGAAGAAAACCACCCTGAGGTTACAAAACCGCAGATCACTACGCAGGAAGATTTTCCAAAGCTGGTCATGCTTGACAAGGAAAAAGAGCTTATCGGCATCTATCTGTCCGCACATCCCCTTGACAGCTACAAGCTCGAAATAGAACATTTCTGCACGCACAGCCTGGCAGACCTTGATAACATGAGTATTCTGGACGGACAGGAGGTAATGATCGCGGGACTGGTGAAATCGCATCAGCGTTCATATACGAAGAACAACAAACCTTACGGGACAGTGATCATTGAAGATTTCACCGAATCCTTCAGGATTGTTCTGTTCAACAAGGATTACATCAGCTTCCAGAATTATTTCACCCCGGGGTATGCCTTGCTGATAAGGGCCATGGTACAGCCCAGAATGAACAGCACGATGGACTATGAACTTAAGATTAAAGAGATAAAGATGCTGGCCGATGTCCGTGAGGAGATGATCAGTTCCCTCATCCTGACCTTACCCCTTGAAAGTCTTTCGGAAGATTTCATAAACGATATTGACAAATATACAAACCCGCAAAAAGGATCCGCCCGGTTGAAATTCATGATCCATGACAGCAAGGACAATATCTATGTGGAAATGTTTTCAAGAACGAGAAAAGTCGAGCTTTCCGATCAGCTCATTCAATTCCTGCATCAAAAGCCGGAGATAGAATTTAAACTTAATTAACAAATGGTTTGAGGAAATAACTTTATTTTTGGCGACGATTGCAAGTTAAATACAGATAATACCATATAATCAATCTTAAAAATGGCACTTGAATTAACAGATCAAAATTTTGATGAAGTCGTTCTCCAATCAGAGAAACCCGTTATCGTAGACTTCTGGGCAGAGTGGTGCGGACCCTGCAGGATGGTCAGTCCCATCGTGGAAGAAATCGGTCAGGAATACCGGGACAAAGCAGTCGTCGGCAAGCTGGACGTGGATAACAATCCTTCCGTGACCCTGAAATTCGGTATCCGGAATATCCCCACGGTTCTGTTCTTTAAAAACGGGCAGATTGCTGACAAGCAGGTAGGTGCAGTGCCCAAGAACAACCTGGTCAAAAAACTCGAAGCATTGCTGTAATTAAAATTTTCTCCCGATGACCAGTATGTCATCGATCTGTTCGATATTGCCGCGCCAGGCTTCAATGGTGTGATCAAGGATGGAATGCTGGTCCTCCATGGATTTTCCCTGTATATTCAGTAAAAGTTCCTTCATGGGGGCGGTTTTGAACTTCTTGCCGCTTTCCCCGCCAAACTGGTCTGCATAGCCATCTGAAAACATGTAGATGGTGTCTCCTTCACGGACTTTAATCTCATGGTTTGTAAATACCTTTTGCTGTCCCGCTTCAGACCGCCCGATGGCAAAGCGGTCTCCCTTGAATTCACGAAGATCTCCATCGCGTATCAGGTAGATGGGATTATAGGCCCCTGAAAATTCCAGCATACCGTTGTTTTTCTGAAAGGAGATCAGGGTCATATCCATGCCGTCCCTGACCGCTTCGGAGTCATCCTTCTGGTGAAGGGTCTTTGTAACTTCTGCGTTAAGACGCTGCAATATCTCGGAGGGTTTCGTCAGGCCGTATTCCTTGACGATCTTATTCAGCATATTGTGGCCAATGATCGACATAAATGCACCGGGGACCCCGTGTCCCGTACAATCCACGGCAGCAATGAATTCCCTGTCCTCCTGTTCAAGCAGCCAGTAGAAATCACCCGATACAATATCCTTCGGCTTGAACAGAATGAACGTGTCCCTGAAAGGCACTTCCGGGGGAAGTATGGCAACTTGAATTCGCTTGGCGTAGCGTATTGAATCTGTAATGTCCTTGTTCTTCTGGACCAGTTCCTCCTTCTGTGCAACCACGGTGGCCGTACGTTCACGGACCTTCTCTTCAAGGATATGGTTTTCCCTGCGCAGCTTGGCGGTGCGCAGTTTGATATAGGACAGTATGCCGATGGCTCCGAGGAAAACACAGGAAATGATAAACCACCAGGTGGCGTAAAATGGGGGTTTGATCTGGAAGGCATAACTTATGGGCTCTGTATTCCATATTCCGTCGCTGTTCCTTGCTTTCACCAGGAAATTATATTTACCAGGACGCAATGCAGGATAGGTCGCCGTTGTTTGTTCCGTTTCGGGCAACCAGTCTGCGTCGGCTCCTTCAAGCATGAAACGGTACCTGACTGCATCCGGATTGGCAAGGCATATACTTTTATAATCAAAAATCACGGAATTTTCCTGGTACCCCAGTTTAAGCCCCCGGGCCATCTCTCTTGCTTCCAGGTTTACCCGCATATCCATAATGTGGGTAAGGGGTTCGATCCCCGTTTTTCTATCCTTGGAGGGATCGTACATGACCACGCCCCCGACGGTGCCAAACCACAGGTTCCCCTCTGCATCCCTGAAAGAGGCATTGTTCTTGGTTTCGATGCCCACGAAACCGTTCTTTTCGGTATATGTGTAGATCCTGTCTTCCGAAGCCACGTACTTGTTTAAACCCTGGTTGGTCCCTATATATACATTGTTCTGCTCATCCACGTTAAGCAGCGTGATCAGGTTGGCCAGCAGTCCGGTTTGAATGGAAAGATGCTTTACTACCTTCCTGCCTTCGACGGCAAAGATTCCCTGTCCTTCCGTCCCGATCCAGATGCGTCCGTCGGTGCTTTCAGTGAAGCATGTGGGCGTAAAGTCATAGTCCAGCACCAGCTGACGGGCAGAATCGCCCTCAATCGTTGTTATCCCATTCCCTTTCGACCCGACCCATAGAACACCCCTGGAATCGGCATACAATGCCGATATGTCCGTTCCTGCCAGACCGTGAACCTGGGTCAGGAGCTGGACCTGCTCCCTGTCAATATCATAATAGATCAGGCCGTCGGTAGTACCAACCCACAGTTGATTTTCCCTGTCTATTTCCATGGCTGTCACGATCAGCTGGCGGTTATAGGAATTGATCCGAAACGAATAATTAAAGCGTCCTCTCCCGGGCTGGTATTCATAGGTCCCGTTGCCGTAGGTCCCGATCCAGAGGTTACCCCTGTTATCCTCCTTGAGATAGCGTATCTGGTTATCTATGGCGTAGCTGTCCGCAGTCAGGTGAATGAATGATTTGCTTCCCGGATCGTATATGCTGATCCCCCCGTTTGTCCCAAACCAGAACTGCCCGCTCCTGTCCTGAAGTATGGCCCATACCTGGTTATTTACCAAACCGTTGTCCTGGGTAATGGAAACGAATCTCTCCCCTTTGAAGACAGACAGACCGTTCTCATTGGTTCCGACCAGTATGTTTCCCTCCACATCCTCATAGATGCACCAGATCTTCAAATCCTGTAAGCCGTTGGAAGTGTTGAATGTCATCTGTTCGTCTTCCCGGAAACGTGTTATGCCTCCTCCCCAGGTACCTACCCATACTGCACCCCGGGAATCTTCACTCAGCGTGCTCACGAAATTATGGGCAAGTCCGTTTCTTGTATTGAAAAATTCAAGTTCCTCACTGTCCGTATCATAATGGTACAATCCGTCATTATATGTGCCGAACCAGAAATTACCGCGGCTGTCCTCAAGAAAGGAGGTGATCTGAAAATACCCCATCCCTTCGATAAAGAACTTTTCGAATTCCTGGGATCCCGGTCTTTTCTTCTGAACGCCAACATCTGTCACAAAATACAGGGTACTGTCACGGCTTATAAATAAATCGAATACCCTGTCACTTAATCTTCCCCCCTTGAACTGTTCATATTTAAGATCATCCGCCACCGATGAGGGATTCATCAGAAGTATCGCTCCATCGCTGGCTGATGTAATCCAGATCCTGCCTTCCGGATCTTCTTCAATCGACGTTACGTCGCTGTTAAGCAACATGGTCGTCAAATCAAGGCGTTCGAAATTCCGGCCATCGAAACGTGTTACTCCTCCCCCGGTGTGTCCCATCCACAGGATCCCACGGGAATCCTCACACAGGGTCCTGACCCCGTTTAATGCAAGACCGTCCTCGGATGTGAAATTTTCAAAATCGACCCCGTCAAAGCGTGAGACGCCGCCTTCTGTACCCAGCCATATGTGATCATTCCGGTCCTGCAGTATGGTAAAAACCTTTGACTGGGCCAGGCCGTCCTTAACACTGTAATTATCGAAATAGTAAGTCTGGGATAGCAGGGTGGTGCTTATAAACAGAAAGGGCACTGAGAATATCCCGGAAATACGGCTGCAGATCTTTTTCATCCTCCTGTCTAATTCATTTGTAAGGATTACCGGATATAAAACAAGCCGCTGAAAATCCTGCTTTCTACTGATTATAGCTAAATGTATTTGAGCAGATATAAAACCGCAGCTGGAAATCAAAGATTTAAGGCTGCTCTTTATATCTGCTCAGATCCTGTGAAGAGCAACATTAAATCTATGATTTGCCGGTTGCGGTTTCACAGGATCTGATCAGCCACAATACCAGCTAAGCAAGATTTCCGGTTGCGGTTTCACAGAATCCGCTCAGAGATTCTGTCTCCGATCTTTTTATTATACACTGTTAACAGACGGCCTATAATTATAACTAATAATCCTTGGAAATGAAGAAAAAAGTACCATTTTCATCCTCAAGCCCGGCAATTTTACCGAATTGGGGCTTCTGCTGATTCTGCTTGACAACGGCATTCGTCACCAGGTCCACGATATTTTCAATCGGTATGCAGGCATCGGGATTATTGGCCAGTGAATTTGCAAATGTCCTGGTAAACTGTGAATTGTCTACAGCCAGCTCATATCCTGCAGATGAGAATACCTGTGAGGATTTGAATTTCGTAGCCTCCCAGTCGCCACAGCTTTTTTCCTCCGGAGTGGATCGCATGGCCTGATAAAAACTTGGGCCCGATTCACATGCATCCGTAATGACAAGGGTATGTGTGACGTAATTCGAGTAAGATTGCAGCGAGGCCTTCAGTGCGTTGATGTTAAAATAGGTGAACTCATCGTCCCGCTGGGCATCCGTAGGAATCCAGTAGCCCGACTCATTGATGAACTTACCGTGTCCCGCATACCAGATCAGGATGGAATTGACCCGGTTGCTTCTTACGAGATCTCTCAGCTCAATGGAAAAGAAACGCTCCATTTCGCTTTTTGTCATATCTTTTTTATGTATCAGGTTGTGAATCTGATATTTGGCCAGTGCCGCACGCATTATCGTCACATCTTTGGAAGGTCCTTCAAGGCTGGCAAAAGTTTCATAATTCGAATTCTCCAGAAACACTGCCCAGGTTTTACCCATAGGGTTGTCTTCAGACATCTGCGCGGCTTCCCGGTTCAGCCTGAATTCCATTTCCCTTTTATTCCCATGGACGTCCACAGCTTCCACTGTGATTTTATTCTGGTTCATTATGTTGAGGTTGGCCGAAAAGCCCGGATTCAGCTCATTGGGTATGTAACTTGCCAGGACCCCGTTGATCATTATGGATTCCATAAGGCTTTCGTCCTCAATTTTGCCTTCCACATAAATATTCGGATCATCGCTGTCGAGGTAAATCTCACCGTTATCCGATGCGTAGGGTGCAATCATCATGATTTCAGGAGGATCGATTTCTGTCAGCAGGACCGTATAGGGAGCGGAAAGCACGTTGTCATAAACATCGCTTACTTCGACCTGTATGGTTTCCTTCCCTTCGACATTTACGGCAGCGAGAAACTCCCAGTTATCCCCTTCCTTAACGACCGGAATCTCCAGTCCGTTGATCTTCAATGATTTTATACCGCTTTCATCCAGCAACTGTCCCTGCAGGTTGACGATCTTCGAATCTTTCGGGAACTGAAGAACATGCTCTTCCCGGGGCTCGGGTTCCAGAAAAACGATTTCAGGTTTGTTCTCCTCCCTGTTCAGTTCAAACAGGCGCCCTTCGGCTTCAGCCAGGAGTTTTTGAGCCTGTTCATCGAATTCGGAAATGGAAACCAGTGCTTCATAATCCCTGATGGCATCCTTGTAATTGCCAACCTGTTCGTATGACCAGGCCCTTTTGTAAAGGGCATCGGCATTCTCAGGCTCCATCAACAATACTTTTGTAAAATCGTTCACGGCATTCGAATGCTGTGTGAAGTCCTGGTAATACGTGCCGCGCAGATAATACATCTCCACATCATCCTTATTCATCAGTATGTTTTTCGAAATGTCATCTATGGCCTTCGGATAATCCATCTGGGCCACGTATACCTTGCTCCGGATATAGTATGCTTCACGGTTGTTCGGGTCAATCTGAATTGCCGCATTGACATTCTGAAGTGCAAACGGGATCTTGTTCATTTCAATCCTGAGATCCGCCAGCGCCAGGAGTGCATCCACGTTCCTCCTGTCTTTCTGTATGGACTTGGAAAAATCGGATTCCGCACTTTCATAATTTTCCATGCAGACATTCACAACACCCCGGTTAAAGAAATTTTCCGATGTCTCTTTCAGTTTCAACGCTGTATTGCAGATATCCATCGCCTCCGTGTAGTTTCCCTGTGCGACGAGGACTTTCGATATGATCTGGTAGGGTTCGACATAGTTCCGTTTTAACGAGATGGATTTGTTCAGGTTCTCCAATGCCTTGTCATACTCTTCAAGAAGAAAATAGATCCTTCCTGCCTCATAAAATACCTCAGGCTTTTTTTCGAGAAAGGTGGCCGCACGGTCATAATCCTCGGCAGCTTCTTTCAGCATATCCATCCTCTCATAAGCTTCTGCCCTTCCCAGATAGGCATCATCGTAATCAGGCTGAAGATCGATGGCTTTTGTAAATTGCTCTACCGCATCCTTGTAATTCCTGGAAAGTACAAAATCCTCCCCGGTTTTGTAATATTTTTTTGCATTCTGGGTAAAACCGCTCAGTGTAGTGAGAATGAGCGCTGTAAGTGCGACAAATCTCAGATTTTTCATTTCCAAAATTTTATTTAATCAATCGTTCTGTATTGATACGGAAATCCAGGCGATTATGTTTCAGAGAATCAGGCCGACCCATGCAAATATAATGAATTCAGGAATACCTAAAAATCACTTTTTTTGACGGTAGATCCTCAAAATCCCTGAATAAAAAGGTATTTCCCTTTCCATATCCTGCCTGATGACAGGTGCTTTCAAACCCTCGCCAAATACACTGTCCGCTGAAAACACCCTTGCTTCATCCCAGAGATCACGAAAAAGGAAAGATTCAAGAAGCATTGCACCTCCCTCCACGATTAAAGATTGTATATCCATGGTATAGAGATGGTCAAGCATTTTATCGATGGGATCGGCTCCTTCCGGGATTTCCACATAATCCACATTTTTACGATTTTCCTGCTTGTTCCGTGTAAAGACGAGCGTCTGCGTTTTGCCTTTAAAAAGCTTGAGGCCTGCAGGCAGCCTGCCCTTCATATCCAGGACAAGACGCAGGGGGTTCGTTCCATGCCATTCACGGACGGTCAGGTCCGGATCATCATTTGCAGCCGTATTGGTGCCTACCAGTATGGCCTGTTCCTCACTTCTCCATTTATGCACCCACTGCCTTGCATATTCATCACTGATCCAGTTGATCCCGGATGGTTCTCCCGCCGACCTGGGACGGTCCATGAACCCGTCATCCGTCTGGGCCCATTTCAGAATGATGTAGGGCCTTTTCTTCTTATGAAAAGTAAAAAAACGCCTGTTCAGCTCCCGGCATTCCCTTTCCATGATGCCCGACCTGACCCTGACTCCATTGTCAGAAAGATGTTGTATTCCCTTTCCTTCAACCAGTGCATTCGGATCCTTGCTGCCTATGACAACCTCCGGGATGGATTTTTGAACGATCAGTGCAGAACAGGGCGGTGTTTTGCCATGATGGGAACAGGGCTCCAGATTCACAAAAAGGGTTGATTCAGCAAGAAGTTCAGGCTTTTTCACCGACGCGATCGCAACAACCTCGGCATGTGGTCCGCCGAATTCCCCGTGATGGCCCTCGCCGATGATTTTCCCGCCGGCCATGATAACGCACCCCACCAAGGGGTTGGGTGCCGTCTTTCCAAGGCCTTTCCTGGCCAGATCAAGGCAGCGCTGCATGATGACTCTGTCTTCCGGACCCTCCGACATAACAGTGGTTTTTTTACCTTTGAACTATGGATTCTTCAATCCCGGACATATACTCCTTACGCGAAAATATTAAAAAAGAGCTCTACGGCCTATACTCCGGACGGGAAATCGATGCAATGGTCCGGATTCTTTTCACTCACCGCCTGGGGATCAGGGGACATGAAATCGGTCTTTACAGGCAGAAGAGACTGTCAAAAACGGATGCGGAGTGGTTTTCCGGCGCCATTGAGAGGATCAGGCAGTTTTACCCGCTCCAGTATATAACCGGATCCACTGAATTTTTCGGGATCCCCCTGAAAATATCACAGGGTGTGCTGATCCCCAGGCCGGAGACCGAGGAACTGGCGGAATGGATCATCCGGGAAAACAGGCTCGAAAATCCCGGGATCCTGGATATAGGAACCGGTTCGGGATGCATTGCCCTGGCCCTTAAAAAGCATATCCCCGGCAGCAAGGTGATGGGTACCGACATATCCCCGGCCTCGCTTGCAGTGGCGACTGAAAATGCTATATCCCTGCAACTGGATGTGTTATTCCACAAGCATGACATATTTTCGGAAGAGACGATTTCATGGCTTGACTGGATGGATATTATCGTAAGCAATCCACCCTATATTCCTGAGTCTCATAAATCAGGAATGGAAAAGAATGTCATCGGATACGAACCCCATTCCTCCCTTTTTGTTCCCGACAACGACCCCCTGGTCTTTTACCGCAGGATCGCGTCGTTCGGCATGCGGCACCTGAATGCCGGAGGCCATTTGTTTTTCGAGATTCATGAGCAATCCGGCCGGCAGGTCATGGAATTAATGGAACAAAAGGGCTTTCGTGAAATCACCATCAGGCATGATATAAACGGCAAAAGCAGAATGCTTAAATGCATCAAGGGATGAATTACAATGAAGCCCTGAAATATGCTATGAAGCTTTGCAGCAGGCAGGAAAGATGCAAAAGCGAGGTCCTGGAAAAACTTATGAAATACAAACTCAGCCGCCGGGATGCAGACAAGGTCATTTCTGTTCTTGAATATGAGGATTTCATCAATGAACAAAGGTTTGCCGGTGTGTATGCAGGTGACAAAATGAGATTCAACAAATGGGGCAGGATCAAGATACGGTATATGCTCCATCAGAAAAAGATCCCGGAAGAGATCATCGAACATGCACTCGACGACATCGAGCCCGACCTGTATGAAGAGATGATCAGAAAGGAACTTGCCGGGAAAAAGAAAATCCTTCAGCCCGGGGATAAATGGGATATCCGGAACAGACTGTTCCGGTTCGGACAGCAGAGAGGCTATGAATCCGGGCTGATCCGGAAAATACTCGATTCCGGTTTGACGTAAGATTATTATTTTTGCAATATCAATGAAAGATTGAAACAATATGATCACTGCGGAACAAATCAAGGACCTGGTGAAGCGCGAGCAGGCGCTGAGGAGGCATCTTTGACCTCGATGAAAAACTAACCCGTATCCGGGAGGCGGAAAAAATCACACAATCCCCGGAATTCTGGAATGATCCGCAATCGGCGGAACAGACGCTCAGGAAAATCTCAAAACTGAAATCCTGGACCCAGGCATATGACCAGGTCAGGTCAAGTGTGGAAGACCTGAACGTACTGGTGGATTTTCTCAATGAAGGCGAAGCTGAAGAATCCGAGGTAGAGGTACAATACAGGGAAGCGCTGAAGCGGATCGAGAACCTGGAATCGCGGAACATGCTGCAGGCCCGGGAGGATGAACTCGGTGCATTGCTGAAGATCAATCCCGGCGCCGGCGGCACCGAAAGCCAGGATTGGGCCGAAATGCTGATGCGGATGTACATTCGCTTCGGGGAACGAAACAATTACAAGGTGCGTGAAATAGATTACCTGCCCGGAGACGAAGCAGGCATAAAAACCGTCACCCTGGAATTCAGCGGAGAGTTTGCCTATGGTTATCTGAAAAGCGAGAACGGCGTCCACAGGCTGGTCCGCCTTTCTCCCTTCGATTCTGCAAACCGGCGCCATACTTCCTTCGCTTCCGTCTTCGTATCGCCCGTGGCCGATGAATCCATAGAAATCGTCATCAATCCCTCGGAAATCACATGGGAAACATACCGGTCAAGCGGGGCAGGGGGGCAAAATGTCAATAAGGTGGAAACGGCCGTAAGGCTCAGGCACCAGCCCACCGGAATTGTGATCGAGAACCAGGAGACCCGGTCACAACTGAAAAACAAGGAAAATGCCATGCGGATCCTGAAATCACACCTGTATGAACTTGAGATCCGGGCCCGGAAGGAAAAGCAGGCGGAGATCGAGGGACAAAAGAAAAAGATCGAATGGGGCTCGCAGATCCGAAACTATGTCCTACACCCTTATAAAATGGTCAAGGACGTTCGCACGAATTTCGAAACCGGGAATGTGAACGATGTGCTTGACGGAAATCTCAATGATTTCATCAAGGCGTACCTGATGCAGTTCGGCGGTACGTAATGTATGAAACATGCCGGAACTCCGTGCCCACGGACCGGAAGGCTGGAACAATGGATTATTTATTGTAAATTTGAACACGATTAAAAGTCAGATTATGAAAGTTTCGCGCCTTTTTTTACTGCTGCTGCTGGGCATCTTGGTTATCTCATGTGAAAAGAATAAAGAACCCTTTTACCAGGTCACTCCCTTTGAAACCAGGGTTCACGACCTTGTAAGCGACTACCGGAAATCGGAGGGGCTCAATGAACTGGTTTTCTTTCAAGACATTTTCATAGAAGCACGTGAGCAAAGCACTGCCTGGAAAAATTCGGGGGATGAATCCACGGGTATCTATGAACGTCTCGGCACCATACAGGATCACTGGAACCCTTCGAACCTGAAAGTGATCAACACATCATTTACCGGTAGTATGGATACGCTTTATGCCCGCCTGCTCGTGGAATACTGGATCGCAGACTCTGCGACCAATGTGATTCTCCTGGATGATTTCGTGCAGTCCGGCCCCGGGGCTGTAACAGACGGGAACGGAAACGTTTACGTCACTTATTTCCTGGCGAAAATACTCACAAAATAATCCCATAAAAAACCCCGAACCATGAACTTTCGCATTGAAAAGGATACCATGGGGCCCGTGGAGGTTCCATCCGACAAGTATTGGGGCGCACAGACCCAGAGATCCCTTAACAATTTCAGGATCGGTGACCGGAAAATGCCGGTCGAGATCATCCGTGCATTCGCCTGCCTGAAGAAGGCTGCCGCCCTTGCAAACCTTGAACTGGGAGTGCTGTCCGAAGACAAGGCCGGCCTGATCGCACAGGTCTGTGATGAGATACTGGAAGGAAAGCTGGACGACCAGTTCCCGCTTGTCATCTACCAGACGGGGTCCGGTACCCAGTCGAATATGAATACTAACGAAGTAATCGCGAACAGGGCACATGTGTTGCAGGGAAACAAGCTGGGCGAGGGCACCCGGTTCATACATCCCAACGACGATGTGAACAAATCCCAGTCTTCCAACGATACCTTTCCGACAGCCATGCATATCGCAGCCTATACCATGGTGGCGAAAACCACCCTTCCAGGAGTGAAAAAGCTGAGGGAAACCCTGGACAGGAAAGCCGGGGAATTCAGGGATATTGTAAAAATAGGGCGCACACACTGGATGGACGCAACCCCCCTGACCCTCGGGCAGGAGTTCTCGGGATACGTTTCCCAGCTCGACCACGGCATAAAAGCGCTGGAAAACACCTTGCCGCATCTCGCCGAGATTGCTCTCGGCGGAACCGCGGTCGGTACCGGGATCAATACCCCTAAAGGGTATGCTTCCCTTGTGGCTTCAAAGATCTCCGGACTGACCGGATATCCTTTTATCACGGCACCAAATAAATTCGAATCGCTTGCCGCACACGACGCCGTGGTTGAAACTTCAGGTGCATTGAAACGGCTGGCCGTAAGCCTGATGAAGATCGGGAACGACATCCGGGTGCTGGGTTCCGGCCCGAGGAGCGGTATCGGAGAGCTCGTCCTGCCTGCCAATGAACCTGGTTCATCCATCATGCCGGGCAAGGTAAATCCGACCCAGGCAGAAGCGCTGACCATGGTGTGCGCACAGGTCATCGGCAACGATGTCACCGTAACCGCGGGAGGAATGAACGGACATTTCGAACTGAACGTATTCAAACCCGTAATGATCTCTGCCCTTCTCGATTCTGCAAGACTGCTGGGGGATGCATGCGTCTCCTTCAATAACAACTGTGTCAAGGGAATCCTGGCCAATTCAGAAGTGATCGGCAAAAACCTGGAAAATTCACTTATGCTTGTAACCGCGCTGAATACCCATATCGGTTATGAAAAAGCCGCCGAAATCGCAAAAAAAGCCTATTCTGAAAATACAACCCTTCGAAAGGCGGCCCTTGAGCTTGGATATGTCACAGAGAAAGAATTCGACAAATGGGTGGACCCGAAAAAAATGACAGGATAGCCTGACTTATGTCATTGTCCCCGCTTCAGAGAAATCTTTTAAATTTGCACTTCTATTTAATTCCTTCAAATGGGAACAGAACGCTCAGGAAGAGAAAGGCCGTATAAGGATTTCCCTGCCGTTCCGACCGGTGCGTGGAAAGAAAAGATACGGGAAGACCTGAATGGCGCAGATTACCATGATAACCTGGTCTGGCATACACTCGACGGATTTGACGTAAACCCGTTCTACAGGATGGAAGACCTGGAAAAACTGGATTATCTTGTCGAATCTGAGCCCGGCCGTTTCCCCTTTCTGCGCAGTGCAAAGGCCGCAGATAACAGGTGGCTGATCAGGCAGGAGGTGAAGGTGCGTGATCCGCATGAAGCCAACAGGAAAGCCCTGAAGGCAATATACGGGGGGGCCACATCCCTCGGATTCGACATAACAGGCAGCGATGTTCAGGGCATGGACAGCCTCCGGATATTGCTGCAGGATATCAGCCTTGATGAAATCGTGGTGAATTTTATCCTGGATGACCATTACAGCGAATTCCTGGAGGAACTGATCCGGGCCATATCCGGATCCGGCACGGATCCCATGCAGGTCAGAGGCAGTGTGACCGTTGATCCCCTTGGAAAACTGGCCGCCAGGGGAAATTTCCGGAAAGACCTGGCCACGGACATGAATGAGCTGAAGGCCTGCACCGGGCTTGCATGCCGGGAGCTGCCCCTGTTCCGTGTAATACACGTCGGGGGTGACCTGTTTCACGATGCCGGGGGATCCATCACTCAGGAGCTGGCCCTGACGCTGTCCCTTGGCAACGAATATCTTGCACGGCTTACCGGGATGGGCATGAAGATTGCGGATATTCTTCCCAGGATACAGTTCCAGTACTGCGCAGCGACAAGTTTTTTTATGGTCATTGCCAAACACAGGGCAGCAAGATACCTCTGGTCAAAAATTGCTGAGGCATACGACCCCGGGACGGCTGAAGCGGCTGCCATGTTCATCCATACCTCTTCCTCTTCATGGACACAGTCGCTCTATGATCCCTACGTCAATATACTGCGTACAACGACAAGTTCCATGGCCGCCATTATCGGGGGTACCGACTCACTGGAGGTGAGCTCATTTGACACCGCATATAAACAACCCGACACACGATCGGAAAGAATTGCCAGGAACACCCAGATCATTCTTAAAGAAGAGGCATGGCTGGACAAGGTCATTGATCCCTCTTCCGGTTCCTATTATATTGAAAACCTTACGGATTCCCTGATTTCAAAAGCATGGGAACTTTTCCTCGACATTGAGGAAAAGGGTGGCTTCTACGAATCACTGACCCAGGGATTCATCCAGGATTCTGTCGACAAAGTGCGCAGACAAAGGAGGGAACGTTTCGCAACCCGGAAGGTTATTCTTCTGGGTACCAATCAATATCCGGATTTCGAGGAAGAAATAAGCGGGAAAATCGATCCGGCAGTTGATACAGAACCTGTCCATCCAGAAAACAAAAAAACCGTAGATCCCCTTTTCCGGTCGCGCAGCGGTGAGGAATTTGAAAAGCTCCGGCTGAAAACAGAACATCATCATGGAAAGAAACCCGTAGTATTCATGCTTACACTCGGCAACCTGGCCATGCGAAGGGCACGTGCAACATTCGCCTGTAATTTTTATGCATGTGCAGGCTTCAGGGTGCTGGACAATACCGGTTTCGCTTCCTCAAAAGAAGGTGCTGAAAAAGCACTGAACGCAAGGGCTGATATTGTGGTGCTTTGCTGTGCCGATGACGAATACCCGGTTTATGCAAAAGACGTCGCCCGCCGCCTGAAGGGAAAATGCATGCTTGTCATTGCCGGTGATCCGGTGGACCATACCGGCATGCTGGAGGAAGCCGGTTACGAACATTATATACATGAGCATTCCAACGTGCTGAAGGAGCTTGCAAATTTCCAGAAATTGCTGGGTATTTGAAACGGTACAAAAACAAATGAGGCCCGACTTCAGAAATATCGATATCAGAAAAACCAGGCCAGGCGGCAACCGGCAGGCAACATCCGACTGGCTTACTCCCGAGCATATCAGGGTAAAAAATGCTTACAGCAAGGAAGACCTTGCCGGGATGGAGCATTTGAATTATGCTGCCGGTATACCCCCTTTCCTCCATGGACCCTATTCGACAATGTATGTATTGCATCCCTGGACCATAAGGCAATATGCGGGTTTTTCGACCGCGGAGGAATCCAATGCTTTTTACAGGAGAAACCTTGCTTCCGGACAGAAAGGGCTTTCCATCGCCTTTGACCTGGCGACCCACCGGGGGTACGATTCAGATCATGAAAGGGTTTCCGGCGACGTTGGCAAAGCGGGGGTTGCGATAGACTCCGTACTGGATATGAAAATCCTTTTCGACGGTATTCCGCTGGATCAAATGTCCGTATCCATGACCATGAACGGTGCGGTGCTGCCCGTGCTGGCCTTTTATATCGTGACCGGTCTCGAACAGGGAGTCCCGCCCGACCGCCTGAGCGGCACCATACAGAATGACATACTGAAGGAATTCATGGTGAGGAATACCTATATCTATCCTCCCGGGCCATCAATGAGAATCATTGCGGATATTTTCAAGTACATTTCAGCACATATGCCCAGGTTCAATTCCATCAGCGTGTCCGGCTACCATATGCAGGAAGCCGGGGCAACGGCCGACCTGGAACTGGCATATACACTTGCAGACGGGCTGGAATACCTGCGTACCGGAGTGAATGCCGGGCTTGACATCGATTCCTTCGCACCCAGGATTTCATTCTTCTGGGCAACGGGAATGAATCATTTCATGGAAATCGCAAAAATGCGTGCCGCAAGGCTGCTGTGGGCCAGTCTTGTCTCACGGTTCCGGCCGAAAAATCCAAAATCCCTTGCAATGCGGGCTCACTGTCAGACCTCAGGCTGGAGCCTTACGGAACAGGATCCTTACAACAACGTCATCAGGACCTGTACCGAGGCCCTGGCAGCCGTACTCGGGCATACCCAAAGCCTTCATACAAATGCCCTGGACGAAGCCATTGCCCTGCCCACGGATTTTTCAGCAAGAATTGCGAGGAACACCCAAATCTACCTGCAGGAGGAAACGGATATCTGCCGTGCCATTGATCCCTGGGCCGGATCCTGCTACGTGGAAGCCCTTACAGACCAGCTTGCAGGGAAGGCCTGGAAGCTGATTGAAGAAATCGAGCATATGGGCGGTATGGCAAAAGCCATTGAAACAGGCCTGCCCAAGATGAGGATAGAGGAGGCAGCAGCACGCAAACAGGCCCGGATCGATTCGGGGAAGGACATTATAGTCGGTGTGAACAAATACAGGCTGGAGGAGGAGGACCCGATCGACATCCTTGAGGTGAACAACTCAGCAGTCAGGGAAGCCCAGGTAAGACGGCTCGAAAAACTGAGATCGGAAAGAAACAACGGGGAGGTGGAACAGATCCTCAATAAACTGACAGAAGCGGCAGGCGGGAACGGCAACCTGCTCGAACTGTCGGTTGAAGCTGCAAAAAGCCGGGCTTCCCTGGGTGAAATCTCCTTTGCACTTGAAAAGATTTTCGGCAGGTACAAAGCGGTTATCCGCTCCGTTTCCGGCGTATATGCTTCAGAATCAACTGATGATAAAACCTTCCGGTCCGCCAGGGAGATGGTCGCATTATTTGCACGAAAAGAGGGCAGGCAACCCCGTATCATGATCGCCAAGATGGGTCAGGACGGACATGACAGGGGGGCCAAGGTAGTTTCAAGCAGTTATGCGGATATCGGTTTCGATGTTGACATAGGGGCCCTGTTCCAGACGCCGGAAGAAGTTGCCAGGCAGGCCGTTGAAAACGATGTTCATATACTGGGTGTTTCAAGCCTTGCCGGCGGACATAAAACATTGATCCCACAGGTAATCGAGGGACTTAAAAAACTTGGCCGGGAGGATATTATGGTCATTGCAGGAGGAGTCATTCCCCCCCGGGATTATGATGCGCTGTACCGGGCCGGCGTAATGGGTATTTTTGGTCCCGGGACTTCCATTCCCGTTGCGGCACAAAAAATCCTTGAAATTCTTCTGGAGGAATGAGGTACAGCCTTTACTCGCAGCTTTGTTTTTTATATCTTTGAGGGTAAACACAATCAAACATTCAATATCATGGAAGAAGTCAAGACAAATGCCGGCCAGGGACTGGGCATTGCGGGCCTGGTTATGGGCATTCTGGCCATCCCGCTCGCCATCCTCGGATGTACTTCTCCACTCGGGCTGGCAATCGGTGTTGCAGGAATCATTTTAAGTGCGGTCGGTCTTTCACAGGCCATCAAATCCAACGGGAATAAAGGCCTGTCCATAGGGGGGCTTTCAGTATCCGTCACTGGTACATTTATAGCCCTGCTATGGCTGGTGTTCTTTGCACATCTAGGAACAGATGGTTTACACTGGTGGAACATGGGGGGTAAAAGAATCATTAATGAGATAAGTGAAGATTTTCAGCATGACATGGAAGGGATTATGGATGATATGGAAGAGCATTTCGAACAGACAGGTGAGGATCTTGAAGAAAGACTCGAAGATCTGGAATGGGAAGAGAAATGGGAGAACTTCGAATGGGGAGAAGAAATCAGCGATGAGGAATTCGAGAAGGTACTGGATGCCTATGAGAACCTCATCAAGGACTATGCCGATCTTGTAGAAAAAGCCGGTGAGGGGAACATTGCCGCCCTGGCCGAATATGCAAAAGTATCGGCGAGGGCAGTTGCACTTGCCTCAAAGATCACAGCGGCGGGCCCCAGGCTATCAGAAGAACAAATGGAACAATTCAAAAAACTGCAGCAAAAATACGAGGAAGAGCTGAAAAAGTCCAAAGAGAACACAGGGGAGGAATAAGCTTCATAGTATCCTTCTGTGAGCCGGAAAGCATACCCGATAATCAATCTTATTCTGGCCGTGATTATATTGCTGGTTTTTGCCTATTCAATCCTTTTTTCAGTTGAGCGGTCAAATTATCCCCTCCCTTCCCTGTATGAAAAAATAACCGGGATGCAGGCCCCCTCGTCGGGAATGTCAAGAGCATTTTCAGAGTTGGTCAGGGGGAATATGGATTCGGCACGGTCATACAACGAGGACAGCCTCCTTATATTCGCATTCTTCCTGATCCAGTTCGTTCAGAGAATGACGGTCACAGCATTATGGTATTTAAAAGCCAGGCCATACAGAGTCCTGCTCACTGTCGATATTGCACTTACAACAGCGCTTTTCATTTATTGTTTCAAAGGCCAGATACTTAAAATGATAGCCCTGATATGACATGCACGGTGGCTTTTGGCGCGGAATTTGTGATATATAGGATTGCAATGAAAACAATGATCTCCATATTGATTTCCTTTTCCCTGTTAACCGTGGTGAATGCCCAGGACGAGGGAAGTTTAAGCAGGTCCGAGATCAGGAAACTGAAAAAGGAACAGGAGAAGGAAGATAAGAGAATTGAGCGGGAGAAATTGGCGGAGCTGACAAAACGGATTATCGAAAAGCGGCAATTTGTTATTCAGAGCGATTATCTGAGCGACAGGTACGGAGTACGTGTCCCGGTTTCATCGACGATTAATTTTGTCATGGTGGATTCTGCCGATGCAACCATGCAGGTCGGATCATCCTACTCACCGGGTTACAACGGGGTGGGCGGAATCACAGTGGACGGAAGTATCACGGATTTCAATGTTAGAACCGTAGGCAGGAGGGAAGACGCTTTCAACATCACCATGATGGTTCATTCTGCCGCGGGAACCTACGACATTTCCATGATGGTCAGTCCGGACGGGAACGCGAATGTCAACATCCGTTCAAACTGGCCGGGCCAGCTGAACTACCATGGAAAACTTGTCCCTCTTTCGGCCGCAAGGATATATAAGGGACAATCTTCATTCTGATGCCGTGTCCCTGCATACAGACCGGTTCTCAGCCTGTGATTTCACTTATGGGAAAAATCCGTTCCGCCCTGATGCCTTTGGGAGTATCGGTGAGCGTACAGCATTCGTGATCAAGATCGTGATAGAAGTAATAAATGTAACCCTTATCCAGGGACTCCTTCAAAAACGCCGCCTTTTCTTTCAGGGTAACCAGTGGCTGCGTATCATATCCGCAAACCCAGGCCAGAGAAATATGGCCCACCAGCGGAATCAGGTCTGCAATGTTCACAATGGTCCTGTCCCCGTACCTTACAAGAGCTATGATCTGCCCTGCCGTATGTCCATTGTATAAGCGCAATTCCACATCCGGCGTTAACCGGGAATTCCCGTCAACCAATTCCAGCTGCCCGCTTTCCCTTATGGGGCTGATATTCTCTTCAAACATTGAAGCACCTTCCAGCCGGTTCGGATTTTTTGCCAGCTCCCACTGAGGCTTTCCGATCCAGTAACGGGCATTGGGGAATACGGTATGCAAACTGGTGCGCTTGTTATTATACCTGACGCTCCCCCCGCAATGATCGAAATGCAGGTGAGTAAGCACCATGTCAGTAATGTCCTCCGGTCCGTATCCCAGCTTTTTCAAGGATGCTTCCAGGGTATTTACCCTGTCCGGATAATAATGGCTGAAAAATTTTTCATCCTGCTTGTCTCCCATCCCGTTGTCAAAAAGGATCTTCCTGTTGCCGTCCACCACAAAAAGGCTCCTCATGGCAATGGGAAGCATATTGTTCTCATCTGCTTTGTACTGTTTGCTCCATAATGTTTTAGGGACTACACCGAACATGGCCCCACCGTCGAATTTCAAATTTCCCGTCGGTACTGTGTAAATCTTCATTTTCCGGAAATCGCTACGTTATTTAAATTTAACTCCGGTAAAGATAATGAGAATCCATTTTATTGCCATCGGAGGAGCCGTGATGCATAACCTGGCGATAGCCCTGCATAAGAAGGGGCATCAGGTCAGCGGTTCGGATGACGAGATCTTCGAACCGTCCAGAAGCCGCCTTATGCGGCACGGGCTCCTGCCCGGCAAGACCGGCTGGGACACCGGCAGGATCACAACCGGCCTCGATACGGTGATACTGGGCATGCATGCCCGGGAGGACAACCCCGAACTCAAAAAGGCCCTTGCCCTTCATATTCCCGTCAGGTCCTTTCCGGAATTTCTCTATGAGCAAACCCGCAGCAAAAAAAGAGTGGTCGTCGGGGGAAGCCACGGAAAAACGACCATTACCTCCATGATCATGCATACGCTCAGAACCCATGACATCAGGTTCGATTACATGGTGGGATCACAGATTGAAGGCTTCGGGACCATGGTCGGTCTTGACGAGGATACCGGGATCGCAGTATTCGAGGGGGACGAATATCTCTCATCCGTGCTCGACAGGCGTCCGAAGTTCCACCTGTACAGGCCGCATATCGCACTGCTTTCGGGAATCGCCTGGGATCATATGAATGTATTCCCCAGGTACGAGACATACCTTGAACAGTTCAGGATCTTCATTGACAGGATCGAAGCAGGAGGTACGCTGATATACTGCATGGAAGATCCCGAACTGGTAAGGCTGGCAGGGTCCTCGGCCGGACAACTGGAATATATCCCATACCGGGAGCATCCGAACATCATCAGGGATGGAAATACATACCTGTCCGCCTTCGGGAAGGAAATGAAGGTGCCTGTTTTCGGCCGGCACAATATGCATAACATCAACGGGGCAAGGCTGGTCTGTAACGCACTCGGTATCGACGACGATATGTTTTACCGGGCCATCGTTTCCTTTCCCGGCGCCAGTAAACGCATGCAACAGCTTGCCTCCAGCGACTCCGTATCGGTGTTTCTTGATTTCGCTCATTCACCCTCGAAAGTGAAGGCAACAACCCTTGCCCTGAAGGAGCAATTCCCCGGCCGGGAGTTTGTGTCCGTGCTCGAGCTTCATACCTACAGCAGCCTGAACCCTGAATTCCTGCCCCAATACAAGGGCTCCCTCGATCCGGCGGATATGGCCATTGTCTATTTCAATCCCCTGACCCTCGAACATAAAAAACTCCCGCCCCTTACAGGAGACCAGGTCAAAAAGGCTTTCGGAAGGACCGGTCTGGAGGTTTACACGGATGCAGAACCTCTGATATGTAAATTGCGCGGCAGCATCCGGGACAACATGAACCTGCTGATCATGACCTCGGGGAATTTCGACGGCATTGACCTGGAAGGCCTGGCCCGTGAACTCACCCGAAAGGGCTGAATAGGTTTTTTAATGCGGGTTCTTGACGGAAATAAAAAATAAGCTATATTTGCACCGCCTGTAAAAATGGTCCGGTCGTCTAGTGGTTAGGACGCCAGGTTTTCATCCTGGTAACCGGGGTTCGATTCCCCGTCGGACTGCCAGATACAAGCAAAGGCTGATTCATATAGTTCAGCCTTTTTTATTTATCCATCACGGGGAATCGAACCCCGGACAACCCTCTCCAACCCTGCAACCTGGCTCCTCCCTGAATGGGTCCACAGGACCCATTCTTAACGGTCGGCCCTCCGTCGGACTGCCAGATACAAGCAAAGGCTGATTCATACAGTTCAGCCTTTTTTATTTATCCATCACGGGGAATCGAACCCCGGACAAATTTAAGTGCTAATAAAAAATATGCCAGGTTGCAGGAGATAATACCAGATTAATAACAAAATTCAATCAATTCAGCGTACCTTTGTAAAAATTCAGATTTAAAAATTCGCGCAAATATTAACTAATCAGGTTCTTACGATTAGTTCATCACTGCCTCCCTTTTTAAATCCAATTTTTAACATATATAACAATTACTGAAAGCAATAATTATCCAACTGAAGTTCAATCAACACCCTGTATCCGGGGAAAAACCGGTTCAGGAGAATTCTTCAGTAAGGGGAATTAGCCATTCTATTGAATTTTAATAATTTAATTTACAGAAATGAACATTTACGTAGGAAATCTTGATTACAATATAAATGAAGACGAATTACAAAGCATCTTTGAAGAATTTGGAATTGTAAAATCTGCAAAAATCATAACCGATAAATACAGTGGAAGAAGTAAAGGCTTCGGATTTATCGAAATGGAAAATGATGATGAGGGCAGGAAAGCCATCGACGGATTAAACAACACGACTTTTAAAAGCAGAGAAATCACTGTGAACGAAGCCAGGCCCAGAAGAGAAAATTATTAATCCCGGGAAAAGTGTTTAATCTAACAAAAGTAAAATGGTACAATGAAATAAACGAATAAAGCCAGATGCGACAGCTTACCATCACAAAACAAATAACCCAGCGGACCGATGAATCGATCAACCGTTACTTTCAGGACATCAATAAATATCCCAGGATCACCCCCGAAGAAGAAGTGGAACTGGCAGTACGGATAAAGAATGGTGATGGTAAAGCTCTTAAAAGGTTGGTTCTGGCCAACTTGCGTTTCGTTGTATCTGTAGCAAAACAATACCAGAATATGGGCCTTTCATTCCCCGACCTAATCAATGAAGGTAATATCGGACTGGTAATTGCCGCTGAACGATTCGATGAAACAAGAGGGTTTAAGTTTATTTCATATGCAGTATGGTGGATCCGCCAGAGTATGATCCAGGCCATTGCCAATGATACACGGGTCGTACGGCTACCCTTGAACAGAATTGCGTCGATCAACAAAATAACAAACGCCATCCTGTACCTGGAGCAGGAATTTGAGAGAGAACCAACCGATTCGGAAATTGCAGAACACTTGGATGTGACCGGAGATGAAGTAAAAACCGCCAATAAAATCAAAAAACGTCAGATCTCCTTCGACATGCCGTTTCTGCAAAATGATGACAGGGAATTCAGCCTTTATGATGTGGTTCAAACTGAAAGTTATCCATCACCGGATGATTCGTCCATAAAGGATTCACTTATAATAAACATTAACCGGGCGCTTGAAAAACTGACAAACAGAGAAGCAGCGGTATTGACAATGTCTTTTGGATTGTTCGGAACACCGATCTACACCCTTTCTGATATAGCTATGAAATATAATATGTCGTCGGAACGCGTCAGGCAAATAAGGGCCCGTGGACTCGATAAACTCAGGAACCTTCTTAAAGGGAAACATGCCATTTTTGAATAAAATTAACCCACCTACAACTTAAAATTAATCTATGGGCAGGTCACAGGAATCATTCCAAAAAAAAGAAGTAAGGAAAAGAAAAGAGAAAAAAAGAAAGGAAAAAGAAGATAGAAGAAGAGTCAGGAAGGAGAATGAAACTAAGAATAATCCGGATGATATGATTGCATATGTTGATGAATATGGTAACATCACATCAACCCCACCCGATCCTGCTGAAGAAGATGAAGTCAAAGCCAAAGATATTGAAATCGGCATTCCCCCCCAGGACACTGACCATGAAACCGTTTCAAAAAGGACAGGGATTCTAGCTTCTTTCAATCATTCGAAAGGATACGGATTCATCCGGGATTCAATAATCAAGGAAAATATTTTCGTTCATATGACCGATATGATGGATGATCTCCAGGAAGGAGATACTGTTACTTTTAATCTGGAAAAAGGACCGAAAGGATTCTCTGCCATAAATGTAAAACGCACCTGAGGGTTATTTATTTAGGGATACGGACGGCTAGTTGGCTTTGGTCACAATAAAACTCCAATATTGAAATTTACCGTTTCTGAATGAATTGAACCGGTCTGTGCCCTCGGTGGCGGCAAACTTTGAAAACAGACTTTTCAACCACCGTGGAATCTTCCTCTCTATCATGCCCTTCCGCCGCTTTGAGTCCAGTTCAAGTCCCCTGGCAACGTTTGTTGTGATCTCGGTTTCACTCTTTATCCGAAAACCGCAATGATGAAGCTTTTCTCGTATCTCCTCCAGCCTTCCATTATCAGTTACATCGGCAAACAGGAAATACCCACCGGGATTCAGTATCCTGTGAACTTCACTGAAAAATGTCTTCAGGCTCCTGTAACAACGTGACGATTCAACATTCACAACAGCGTCAACTGTCCCCGCTTCAACGGGTATCTTCTCTGCCCGGCCCTCTTTGAATCTTAGTCCCCGGACATTATAATATCGGTTACAGAATTGTATTACATCATATGAGATATCAACACCTGTATATTCTTTGGGTTTGTAATATCGTGAAATATAATCCGCACCACCTCCCCTTCCGGAACCAACTTCAACGACCGTCTTGTTTTCCAGTTCGACAGAGTGCACAACATGGTCATATAGCTGGATGCAATAGCGGTTGTATTCATCTTCCTTTTCAAGTTCAAGCATACGTTCGCCATTCAGACCTGCATATCCGTAATTCATGAAATTCACTGTGCTGTCTTTATCGAACCGGTTCATTAGTTTATGCCATATCCGCCACATCGGCCTGCGTAATACACTTGGCATTTCGCAATAATTGTCAATGAAATTTCCCATTATATCCGTATTTGATTCAACTTGCAATTTTAACCGGTAAGTCTACAAGTATAAAATAATTGGGATATATGGTTTTACAAAGGGAGGAAAAAACAGGAATTGTGGTAAACAATACAAATTTTGGGGTGAATGGCACATTCATTTGAAGCCGGTAATGGCTACCTTAATCGGAATAAGATATTGCTTGGATACAGGAATGATGTCTTCACAACACTTAATTTTCAAGCTGTTAACACCATAATTTCTTAGTAACTTTTCGATAAATGAAGCATTCACAATATGGGTGCGGTGACACCGCAGAAAGTTACTTTTATCGGCCAGCTGATGTTCAATGTTTCTCATGGTACTCCGCAACATTTTTTTAACAACCGAGCCCTTTTCCAGATAGTTGATTTCAATGTAATTGTCGGCTGACTTGATGAAGACAATGTTGTTGTATTTTAGTTTCAGCCTGTCCGATTTATTTTCAGAAATAATATCTATTTCCTCCTCATCCGGTCCGTTCTCATATGCCTCGATCTGTGTCAGATACTCTTTGTTCTTATCCTGCAACAGACCAACAGCTTGCTTTAGCCATTTGTACCTGTATAGAAGAATCAATATGATCAGGGGAAGCAGGTTAACAAGCAACACCTTGAACATCATGTAGAACGACAGGTTTACCTTTCCCACGTAACGAATATAGAATGCAAAGGATGCAGAGGCAATGGCAAGGAATAAAAGGCTTTGGCCCGGTGTTGGTCCATATTCCCAGTCATCAATGGGAAACCATCTTGAGATCATTAATGGGAGGATAATGAAAACAGCAAAGGTTACCAGGAAGTAAATCGCACCAAATCCGGTAACAAATAACAAGCGGTTATCGTAATCCAGTGCATCCAGGGGGAAAGGCTGAAAAAACAGGATAAACAAAAAAACCCCAAAGCTCATTATCAGTAATCTTCCCAGTTCACGCTTGAGGGAGCTCAATATTTTGCCTTTACCATTATCCAAAAATAATCCCTTTTTACAGATGAAAAAAAATTTATTAAAAAGACTGTCACTTCCCCTGCAACCTGGCTCCTCCCTGAATGGGTCCACAGGACCCATTCTTAACGGCCGGCCCTCCGTCGGACTGCAGAAAAACCTAAAGAGGGTACCCTAAAAAGGCACCCTCTTTTTATTTATCCAGGTAAAGATTTTCTTGCTTCCCTGTCGGGATCAAGCTGGACCTCCGGCTCATCATCGAGGAACATCAGTTCCCCGTTCTCCGTCGAGTACTGCGGCCAATCCGGCAACCCTCCCCCGTTGGGGTTTCCTGTATTCATAAACCGGGCCAGCGCACCTGCCATCTTTTCAGAGAGTCTTTTCGGTCTTGCGCCTCCGCCGCTATGCGTAATCATGACATCCGTATTATAATACCAGAAACTGATGTCCGAACAATGAAAAGCTCTCTGCCTGCCGTTAAAATTAGGCGGTTGCCATCCGAACCACGCCACATATACGGGTGCCTGCTGCCTGGCTTTGGCGTCTGCCAGATCCACTGTGTTTTTACGGTTACTGCTGATCATCGACCAGATCTCAACGGGCTTTTTATCCGGAAAGGCCTTTGCATATGCATCGACCACTTCTCCTGCCTTTTCTCCCAATCCGGCAGAGAATCCCGCCCTTTCACTGACCCTCTCCTTCACTTCTTCAAGCGTAATATTTTCAAGCTCGGGATTGTCGCGGCTTGGTGACATTTCGTTCAGGGTGGAGCAGATCATCAGGGGCACTTGGGCAGCGGTCGGCGCTGCTTCCGGATCGAAGGGGTGCTGCGGAAGGTATTCCCCGTCAACGACAGGGCTGAACCCCCTGAACAGTCCCATGCCACCCACGCCCAGCTCTTCATTCAGCTTCTGAGCCGCCCTGTTGGCCAGCAGGTAATAATCCATCCAGGGCATTTCCTGCAGCCTGTCAATCTGCGAAGCGTCGAGCCCGGCTTCCCTGAGGACTGCAGCCCCAAGTTGCTCGGAATACTCCTTCTCCCCCGACCGGAGCGAGGCACCGCTGAGGATTACGGCTTTATGGAACAATCCTTCTGCTGAAGGCATGGCAGTCAGGATACCGACCTTTGCACCTCCTCCGGACTGGCCCATTATCGTGACATTATCGGGATCGCCACCAAAAGCTGAAATATTCTCATGCACCCATTCCAGGGCTGCAACAATATCAAGCATACCGACATTGCCGGAAGCAGCATACTTTTCTCCCCCGACACCGGCCAGGTTTGTAAATCCCATCGGGCCCAGGCGGTGATTCACGGAACAGAATACCACGTCGCCAAACCTTGCGAAGTTCTCTCCCAGGTAACCATCCTGTTCAATACTGTTCCCTGCGGTGAACCCTCCGCCATGCAGCCATACCATAACCGGACGTTTTTCACCGTTGCCGTAACCGGGAGTAAAAACATTGATGGACAGGCAGTTCTCGCTGCCATCATAGTAGTTCCAATTGTCCTGAAATGACTGGTACTTATTCGCATATTTATTGTCCGTAAGCTGAGGTGCATAATCGCCCCAGAATACGGCCGGAAATACATCAGTCCAGGGTTCCGGCTTCCGGGGCATCATAAACCGGTTCTTCCCGCTTGTACCGGCTCCGTATGGAATGCCCAGAAAATAGTATATATCTCTCAGGATATAGCCTTTCACCTTTCCAAGGGTGGTTTCAACGAGGGCAATATCGTCTCCCAGGAAAAGGATCTGTTCAGGCTCTTTCCCGCCGGAATTTCCGGCAGTTGCGCAAGAGGCCAGGGGCAAGGCGGTTGCCAGTCCGAAACCGGCCGTACCTGTTCCCAGTGTCTGGAAAAATTCTCGTCTTGAAGATTTCATATTTGATTTTATTTAAGGGTAAAATGTATTACAGGTATGTGAATAAGTTATCTATTTAAAAAGAAGAGGCGCCATCTCCGACAGGTAAAGTCTCCAGTTTGCCCAGGTATGCCCGCCGTCCGACTCCCTGAAAATATACGGCATGTCCTGTTTCTCAAGTTCCTCAACCAGTGTCTGTGAACCCTGATAGGCCAACCTGTCCTCGACACCGCAGCCAACCCAGTATAATTTTACCCCGTTATCCTTAATGGCTTTCAATTGTTCAGGAAACGATTCATCCGGGTTTCTAACTCCTGCACTGTAAACGCCTATGTAGCTGAATAATCCGGGATGTCCTGTTGTAACGGTTACGGTGTGTCCTCCGCCCATTGACAGGCCCGCGATTGCACGGTTGTCCTTTCCTTTCAGGACCCTGTAATTACTTTCAATATAAGGTATGATATCGTTTACCAGGCTTTCTTCGAACATGCCCCTGTAACTGTTAAAATCAGCCGGTCTTTCCCCGGTGCCTGAAGGTTCATCACCGGGTGCTGCAGCCTGGTAGGCATTGCCGTTGGGCATTACTACCAGCATGGGGCTGGTATTTCCCCTGGCAATAAGGTTGTCAAGAATATATGGAGCCCTTCCCATGGTGGTCCATGCATCCTCATCCCCGCCACCGCCGTGTAGAAGATAGAGAACGGGATACTCCCTGTCACCTGCATCGTATCCGGGAGGAGTGTAAACATACATTCTCCGGGTCAGCCCGAGTGTAGGGGATTCGTACCAGACCTTTGCAAGGTTTCCGTGCGGAACCTGCTCTGAACCGTAAAGTTCCGATTCCTTTCCGGGCACCAGTACAAGGCTGGCATTCCTGGCCCCGTCGCGTCTTACAAGCGGGTTCGAGGGATCCAGCACCTGAAGACCATCCACAATGAAATAATAGCCGTATATCTCCGGGGCAACCGGCCCTACCGTAACCTGCCACAATCCGGTATCGTTCTTTTCCAGTGTTTCCACCGAGGTAAAACCGGCCAGCCATTCACCGCGAAGGACTACGGTATCCGCCTGGGGAGCATTCAGGCGAAACGTGATCATGTTACCGGGCAATATTTCAGGGGAAACAATCCTGTTCCTGAAAAACTGTCCGAAGGAATCCACACCAGTGATCAGCAAAAAAGCCAGAACAATGGTAATTTTAGTCAGTGAAATGTTTGAATTTTTCATGAGTTAATAATTGGTTGGTTGGTGATTTTAATAGGCTGCATGTCATTTTCGGATGAAATATCATCCATACATTATATCATAGATAAAGATAAAACTTTCTATCCTAATATTCTACCTCATCAACCGTATTCTCACGGCCGGTACCATCGCTGACCGACCTGTCCGGTGTTGCGATTCCACTGGTAAGTATGTATTTTGCTTTTCCTGCTACTGCCGCGCCTTTATTCAGGATCTTCTCCTGTCAGATTCAATCAGATCTTCAGGCAGACTGCCTTTCTTATTCATCATGATGATCTGCTTGATCCTTTCCGTGGACAGCGGAATCAACCCCTGGTGCTGCTGTTTTTCGTACGAGTACCAGACCGTTTTCCTTAATGCCTCTATCCTTCCCGGGTAAGCGATTCCTTTTTTTGTTTCGAGTTCCAGGAGTTCCTCCGGAAAATCATCCAGGGCCTCAAGATAAACCTCCAGTTCATACATCAGGCAGCATTTCAGCTTGCCGCACTGGCCGACCAGTTTTTGCGCATTGGGCGATAATTCCTGGTATCTTGCGGCGTCTATGGAAACGGAATTCAGTTTTGTTTTCCATGTCGAACAACATAGTTCCCTTCCGCAGGATCCGATGCCGCCAATCCTTCCCGCTTCCTGACGCATACCGATCTGATGCATCAGGATCCTAACCCCGAATTCTTTTTCGTAAACCTTGATCAATTCCCTGAAATCAACCCGTTTATCCGCAGTGTAGTAAAAGGTTGCGGCAGACCTATCTCCCTGGAACTCAACATCGCCTATTTTCATCTGAAGATCCATGTCGCCGGCGATCTGCCGGGCCTTGATCATCGTCGGCTGCTCCCGTTCCTTTGCATCTGTCCAAAGGCTCATGTCATGGGTACTTGCTTTTCTATAGATCTTTTTCAGCGTATGGATATCCCCTTCGGCCACTTTCCTTCTGAACTGCATATAGGCCATCCTTCCGGTCAGCGATACGATGCCGATATCATGTCCCCTTGTGGCCTCGACTGCAACAATGTCACCTGATTTAATCCGTACTTCACCGGAATTTATATAGAACTCCTTGCGTGTATTCTTAAATCTGACCTCTGCCAGTTCAGGAACGGAAGGGTCCGAAATATCATTCAGCCAATCATAAACATTGAGTTTGTTACAGCTATCCAGATCGGACGCCGATATTTCAGCACTGTTAATATTTTTCTTATCGTTTTTATGAAACCGGCAACTTTCACAGCCCATGTGATTTATCTTTTTTTGGCAGATCTATTCACGCTGTGTCTGATTGAATCACCCTGCAGTAAGCCGCCGGGAACAGATATACAGCATAAACGGATCTTTATATATTATATACGAATATATAAAATCCCTGTAATCGGTGAAATCCATTACACTGTGTTGATTATCTTGATCCCTGCCTTATGCATCTCCTGATACGCCTTTTGTTCATCTCCCGGCTGAGCCTGTACGCCAGCCGTTGCATTTGCGATGACATACGTCCGGTAACCTTGCTTTACGGCATCCAGGGCGGTTGATTTAACGCAGTATTCCGTTGTCAGGCCGGCCAGGTACAGGGTTTTGATATTGTTTTCCCTGAGATAAGCATCCAGGTCGGTATTGGTAGCCTCAAAGGCGGAATAACCATCATCACTGCTGCCCGTGCCTTTCAGAAATTCCTTCCGTATCTTACCGGTATCCAGATCATCCGGGAAATCAGCACCTTTCGTATGCCTGATGCAATGAGGAGGCCAGTGTTTAAAATGGGTACTGTCTTCAGGATGCCAGTCTCTTGAAGCTATAACCAGATCATACTGGTCCATGATCCGGTTTATTTCCGGGATGATCCTGTTCCCCCCGGGGGCCGGAAGCGCTCCTCCGGGTAAAAAGTCATTCTGAAGGTCTACGATAAGCAATGCTTTCATAACAAATTCGCTTTTGTTTTAAACCGTATAAAGGTTCATTTATTGCCTGTGGTGCAGAGCCTGTCCCTCAATGCAAGCAGTTTACTGCTGACCCCCACCTTGTATACATGAGGATGCATAAAACGCCTGTGTTCATCAGGCAAATGTTCAAGCCTGTGCTGAACGTATGCAGAAATCTCCTCCGGGGACCTGCCCCCGTCCAATGCCCTGCCTTTTTCCATCACCTGCCTGATGAGTTCTTCCTTGCGGTAATTTGAGATGTCGCTTGATTTTCCCGCCTCAAAAAGATGATGAATGGTTTCAAACCCTTTCTCTTCTGCCAGAGCGATCCCGTCCGCCAGAAACATCCGTCCCTCATCACTGAAACGCAGAAGGGTCTTAATCCCGGGCAATGTGGTTTTGCCGATGTTTTCAGACACTTTCAAAGTGGGATTCCCGCTGATCATACAGAGCTTGTATACGCCATCCAGCGCTCCCGCTCCTTTTGCGGTAACCAGTGCCGTACCCACCCCGAATGCATCTATCGGAGAAGACTGTTCCACCAGGCTTTGAATTACATATTCATCCAGCTGGTTGGAGGCAACGATCCGTACATAATCAAGCCCGGCACCGTCAAGCATTTTCCGTGCCTGTTTGCTCAGATAGGCGAGATCCCCGCTGTCCAGCCGGATACCCAGAAGCTTCTGTCCTTTTTTTTCCATTTCCCGTCCCACTGTAATGGCATTCGGCAGGCCACTTTGCAGGGTATCGTATGTATCAACCAGCAGTATACAGTTTTCAGGGAAAAGTCCGGCAAAGGTTCTGAATGCAGTTAACTCATCCCCGAAAGATTGTACCCACGAATGCGCCATGGTGCCCGTCGATTCCAGTCCGAACCTGTACGCACTGTACACATTGGAAGTTCCTGAAAATCCTCCTGCAATGGAAGCCCTGCTGGCCTGAATCCCGCCGAATCCGTGCGCACGGCGAAGCCCGAAATCCATCAGCATCCTGTCTCCGGCCGCCTGTTTGATCCTTGCGGCCTTGGTTGCAATGAGAGATTCAAAATTCAGGATATTCAGAAGCAGGGTCTCGATCAACTGGGTCTCAATGATATTTCCCTCAACCCTTACACAGGGCTCGTACGGAAATACGATCTCCCCTTCTTCCACAGCATATACATCCGCTCCGAATCGGAAATCCCGCAGCCAGGCCGTAAACTTACGGTCGAATCCAATCTTTTCCAGGTATTGGCAATCTTCCCTGTCAAAACGGTATCTTTCAAGCATTTCCAGTAAAGCTGCCAGCCCGGTAAAGACAACATAACCCCCGTCGAAGGGATTGCTCCTGAAAGAATAGTCAAATACCGCCTTCGTGTCTTTCATCCCGCTGTTGAAGTAGCCCTGAGCCATGGTAAGCTCGTAGTGATCGGTATATAATCCCGTGTGCCGGTCAAAAAATGACATAAATATTCTAAGCCGTTAATTCTTTAATATTACTCGTATTTGATTACTTCAACAGGACAGGACTCCGCGGCCTCCATGATCTGGCTCTCATACTGAGAGAAGTCAACACCCTCAATCACCCTTGCCTGGTCTTCCACCCTGAAAACTTCAGGACAGATCGTCTCGCTTAGTTTGCATGCGATGCATCCTTCTTCTATCCAGACTTTTTTTATTGCCATTTAACTGCCTTTTATACGATTACACATTGGATCTCTCCGGTTTCAGAAACGCTTTTCCATCTGCAATTCTCTGAGAAATGTTCTGTATGGTTTGCGTTCTGGCCATATTGAAAAATTTGTCGCGCAGCGCCGCATAACTGTCATGCAGGGGGCAGGGATTATCATCACTGCATTGTTTATAACCAAAACCGCATTTTTTTAAGCGCGCATCGCCTTCCATGACATGTATGATCTCATACAGTGTAAGGTCTGCCTGATCTCCGCCGAAAAAAAATCCACCGCCCCTGCCTTTCCTGGAATCGATAATGTTATGCCGGGTCAGAACTTGTAAAATTTTAGCCATATAAGCTTTCGGAGATTCAATTGCCTTTGCTATTTCGATGACTCCCGGCCGCTTTTCCCTCCAATTCTGCAATTGAATATAAACCAGCCCCCTTATGGCGTATTCTGTATTCCTGGCAAGCATATCGGTCGTAGGCAGATCAGGATGTAAAGATATGAAATTTACTTATAAAAGGATAAAAAGTACCTTTTATAATTAAAATGGTTTGAATCCGGATGATTTTCTTTTAATCAGGGTGGCGGTAAAGTCAGTAATGGTTAACTTGACATATCCTTTTATCAGGAGGTCGTACATGGAAGGCAGAACAACGGTCCCGGGATTATTCATCGGCACTTCCGGCTGGAGCTACAGGCACTGGTCCGGTATTTTTTATCCGGAAAACATCAAGCCGGGCCAGTACCTTGAATACTATATTACGAAATTCGGCTGCGTGGAACTGAATTCGAGCTTTTACCGTCTCCCGGGGGAATCCACTGTGAGCGGATGGGCAAAACGCAGCCCGGATACATTCAGGTTCTGCCCGAAACTGAGCCGGTTCATCACGCATCAGAAAAGGTTAAAGAACAGTGAAGAAGCGTTGAAAAAGTACTTCGACGTATTTGAAAACCTGGAATCCCGGCTGGGCCCGGTACTGGTACAGCTGCCGCCCGGATTGCCATTTGACGGATCGCTGATGGGCGATTTCCTCGACCTGCTTAAGGAAGGTTACGGCCGGTACAGGTTTGCCGTCGAGGTAAGGCATAAATCATGGATCAGGGATGATTTCCTTGCATTGCTTTCCAGCCATGAAACCGCTTTTGTGATAGCCGATTCCGGCAAACGCTTTCCCTGCTATGAAACCGTAACGACGGATTTTGTCTACCTGCGCTTTCATGGAAATGAAACGTTGTATGCTTCCGATTATGATGAATCCTGTCTGAACCAATATGCGGAAAAGATCATGAACTGGCTGAAGGAAGGCCATGAAGTTTGGGTGTTTTTCAACAATGATTTCAATGGTTTTGCAGTAAAAAACGCACTGCAATTAAGAGAAATCATCCGGCAGGGCAGGACAGCTTCCCCATGAAAAGGATACTGCCCGTGGAATTTTCCCGGATGATGAAAAGGAAGGGTTTGTCTGCAATGAAATACGCCGGTTGAGGACCCTCTGTCTCTGATGTTATGCTTATTTCCACGGCCGTCACTGCAGCAGCTTCCGTTCCTTCCTCATCCACATCGATATAGGTTTTATGTATAACCCTGGAAATATAAAGATTTCCCGCAGGATTGATGCGTGTAAAATCAGCCCCCCATGAAAAAGCGATTTCCATACCCATCCTGCAAAGCGGGTCATTGAGAAGCAGGGAAGTCCTGAATTTGAATTTGGGCAACTGAACGAGCACATCGGTTCCGGCAAGCTGGTTTGTCCAGGTGTTCAGGTTGTCGTTGTCCAGTACAGCCTGTATGTCGGAACAGGTGTTTTCACCGCAGGGCAGCAGAACAAGCATGCTGAATTTCTCATCTCCGTAAGGAAGCTCGACAAGCTGCAGAAGGTCGTTCTGATGGTACTTCAGTTCAGCTTCCTGCCGCATGGAACTGACCTCAACCGGGTCAGCCTGTTCCGGATAAAAAGGCCTCATCTCCGTTTCTTCCGGATCGAATTCATAGGTCCAGGTCCCTTTGAAGTAAATCGCGTTGATCAGGTACATGACGGCCTCGGCCGGGATCCTGTCTATGATCTCCTCGATGAGCTCATGGGTATGGTCGGAGACCCACTGGTTGATTGTGTCCGGAGCGCCGGGATCATTGAAATCGAGCGGGTTAACCTCGGCATAAAAGTATTCCCGGTTTGTCTGAATGAATTCATCCTCGACCGCAAAATCATCCTTGTACCAGATGGAATTGGCAATTTCCATGATCACTTTGGGATCAAGATCCAGCAGCTGGTCTATGATGCTTTTATATCCCTCGTTGATCTCTTCTTCTGTAAATCCCTGAAGCTTCAGCGTCGCCTCCATGGCTTCCCGCGTACCGGATGCGGCTCCGTTGCAGGTCATTCCCAGTGCCAGGGCCACGCTTAGCGGGGAGATCATATAATTCTCCCCTGGTTCGAATTCCTTGGCGACCTCCGTGAAAAGCTCCAGCCCGAAAGCATTGTCGGTTTCCAGGAGTTCAAGCGACTTCCAGCTAAGGTTCAGGTCCCGGTCACCGTTGTCCCCGGGGCTTATTTCACAGGCTGCGGCAATCGTTGCTATCAGACAAAATACAAGTATTTTCTTCATCATTCCGGGAATTTAAACCAACTTAAACACAAGATGTTATTCATCAGGATAAGGTTGCGCGACGGTTTCCTCAAATCAGCTGTATTCCCTATTTTTGAAAAATAATAAGATAATACAAATTATGAGAATAATCAAAGGACTGGTATGGCTTGTAATGGTGATTGCAGGCCTGGCCGGATGCAAACCGGGCAGATCACCGGAAACCGAACAGGGTGATGATTTCAATTATTTTGTGGAACAATTCGCCGATCTCAGGATACTGCGATACAGGGTTCCGGGTTTCGAGGAACTGTCCCCGGATCAGAAAAAGCTTGTATATTACCTGAGCCAGGCCACACTCTGCGGAAGGGACATCATTTTCGACCAGAACGGAATATACAATCTTGCCATCCGGCGCACGCTGGAAACCATATACGATACCTACACGGGAGACAGGGAATCTGACGACTTTAATAATTTTATGACTTACATCAAGCGGGTGGAATTCTCGAACGGGATTTACCATCACTATTCCAGGGACAAATTCCGGCCCGGTTTTCCGGAAGGCTATTTTACCGGTCTCGTTTACCACTCTGATACTTCGGCCCTGCCCCTGAGGGAAGGGGAAACCGTTGACGGGCTCCTCGAATCGATCGTTCCAGTGATGTTCGACCCCGGTGTTTTACCCAAAAAAGTCTGCTCCGATACGAAAATCGACATCGTTGAAAACTCAGCCGTAAACCTTTACAGGGGTGTAAGCGAAAAAGAGGCTGTCGATTTCTATGAAAACATGGAAATACCGGGTGATACAACACCCGTTTCATATGGGCTGAATTCAAGGCTGGTCAAGGAAAACGGACAGATGAAGGAAGAGGTCTACAGCCTTAACGGCCTGTACGGCGAAGCCATCGGGCAGATCGTCTACTGGCTCGAAAAAGCCTCAGGCGTGGCGGAAAACGACGCGCAGAAAGCCGTTATGGACAAGCTTATTGAATACTACCGGACCGGTGATCTGAAAACTTTCGACGATTACAGTGTATTGTGGGTGGAAGATCTCCACTCGATGGTAGATTTCATAAACGGGTTTATCGAAACCTACGAGGATCCGCTGGGCCTGAAGGCTACCTGGGAAGGCGTGGTCGAACTGATGGATACGGAAGCCACGAAAAGAACCGAAACCATCAGCGCCAACGCGCAATGGTTCGAAGACAACTCCCCCGTCGACGACAGGTTCAGAAAAAAGAAAGTGAAGGGCATTACGGCCAGGGTGGTCACTGCCGCCATGCTCGGCGGTGATTGCTATCCGTCTACCCCGATCGGGATCAACCTGCCCAACGCAGACTGGATAAGAAAAAATCACGGATCCAAATCGGTTACCATGGACAATATTACATATGCGTATGACCAGGTGAGCCTGGGAAACGGATTTCTCGAAGAATTTGCATCCGGCCAGGAGGAAATCGACCTGATCAGAAAATACGGATACCTTACTGACAATCTCCAGGTAGATTTGCATGAATGTCTGGGACACGGATCGGGTCAGCTGTTGCCCGGTACAAGCCCGGGTGCATTGAAGAATTATGCTTCAACACTGGAAGAGGCAAGGGCCGACCTGTTCTCACTTTATTATATCGCCGATGAAAAAATGGTGGAATTCGGTCTTTTGCCCGATATGGATGCGGCAAAAGCCGAATACGCAAGCTACATCAGAAACGGACTGATGACCCAGCTTACAAGAATAGAGGAGGGTAAAGACATTGAGGAAGCCCATATGCGAAACCGTCAGCTTATTGCCCGCTGGTGCTATGAAAAAGGCAAACCCGACAATGTGATCGAGGAATTTAAAGCAAACGGAAAAACCTATTACAGGATAAATGATTACGACAAGCTGCGCAGCCTGTTTGCCGAATTGCTGAAGGAAGTCCAGCGGATCAAGTCAGAAGGAGATTACGAAGCAGGGAAAGAGCTTGTTGAAAACTATGGAATAAAATTCGACCCCGGACTGCACAGGGAAGTACTGGCACGCTATGCCAGGCTTAATCTCGCTCCATACGGAGGATTTATCAATCCCCGGTATGAACCTGTCGAAAAGAACGGTGAAATCGTCGATGTGGAAATAAGCTATCCCGACAATTACATGGAACAAATGATGTACTATTCGAAAAACTATTCATACCTGCCTTCCCGGAATTAAAAGCATCTTCCAGATGAAAAAATCCCTGCCAAAAGATGATTCCACCGGATCCAGGCTGAAGACCATGTATGCTCATTACAGGGAAAGGGGCCTGTTCAGCTACGTGGGAAGGAGTGTATTGCTGATCGTTGTTCTCTATCTGATCCTTGTTTTCCTGGTTTACCTGACCGGAAAATACCTGGTGGATTTTAACGGTTTTTTTCAGGGAATCATCAATACTTTTTCCGACAGGTTTGTCATTATCCTGTTTTTTGTTTCTGAATCGTTTACGGGAATGGTTCCGGTGGACCTGTTTATTATCTGGACGCAAAAATTCGATCATCCCTTGAGCTACCTGTTCCTGCTGGGAATTCTTTCCTATGCGGGCGGTGTGATCTCATACCAGATAGGACGCTGGATCTCCAGGTGGCCGAAAGTCAAATCGTACACCGAGAAACGATTGAGGAACTATATTGAATTTGTGCGGAAATGGGGGGGTGCCTTCATCATCATTGCGGCGCTGTTCCCTTTCACGCCTTTTTCCCTTGTAGTAATCGCCCTTACCATGCTCAGGTATCCCTTCAAACCTTTTCTTCTGTTCGCACTCACACGGCTTATCAGGTTTGCCGCCCAGGGGCTGCTGTTTTTCAACGTGCTGAACCTGGATCAATGGATCATCTGACCTACCAGTCTGCCTTTTCCCCCGGCCGGTAAGCCAGGGGTATCAGCAATGTATACAGAACGAGTATTGCTGAACCAATCCACGCTTCCCAGATGTCCAGGAACTTAAAGGGACCTCCAAGGGCATAAATCCATATGACAAAGGCGAGCATTACAAAAACATGCTGACCGAACCGCCGGACCTTGTATATCCTTTTCAGGTAAAAGGGAATCAGGATAAGCAGTATGACCGATACCACCGCTGTCCCGATGAGTTTTCTTTCATCCGGAATGATTCCCTCGACGACCATGTAGGCCGCCACAATTTCCGATGGAATGAGTTTCAGCAGCTTGTTCTTGTAATCCTGGCCGGTTTTGACTTCTCTTGCCATTTCTTTTAGTTGAATTTATATATAAAAAGTAAAAGTGCATTCTGAGCTGCATCCTTGCCTCCGCCGGTTAAGGAAGTCCTCCTGAAAATTTCCGGATCACTTCCCCGACATAGGTTTTCGAAACGGGAATGGAGGTTTTCTGCCCGTGATCCATATCGAGATGCAGGCCGTCCTTTTCTTTCCTGATGATCCTGATGCGGTCGGTGGCCACCGCATACGACCGGTGGCATCTGATCAATTCTGACGAAAATCCTTCATCGAGCAGCTTTTTCAAGCTGTTCCGGATCATGAACTTCGAGAGTTTTTCCTGGTCGCAGTAATAGATCATCACATAGTTGTCGGCAGCCTCCAGGTAAAGCAGGTCTTCTTTTTTTACCGAAAACTTCAGGTCTCCCTTTTCATCGTGGAAAGTGACCATCCGTGCCGAAGGCCGCGCTTCCTCCTCCCGGCCGGCGATCCGTGCAAGCTGCCTGGTTTTTTCGCGCAGGGCAAAATACAGCCACAGCATGGCGTAGGGAAGCAGCAGCACAAGCGAGGTTACCTGTACCGTCTTGCTGAACATCTCGGGAATGTCCCTCGGATCATCCACGATGTACTTCAAAAGCAGGGTATATACGAATGCCATGGCAAATATCTCGGCCGCCACCCAGCCCAGGTAAATCGCAATATGCAACGGCTTTTTCTTGTAATAGCGGTACATGAGTATGCGGCTTATCACAATCACCAGCACACCGATCAGGATCAGGAAACTCGAGTATAATAACAATTGAAGGTCCGTAAAGCGGAACCTGGTTTCCACCCCGAAGGGAGCATAAATATTGATGAACACCAGGGCGAAGAGGGCGGTAAAAAGTATATGCCTGACGATGTTCGATTTCTCGGTCAGATATCCGGGGATGTTCCAATTCTGCTCCATGGTCACTAAATTACGATAAAAGTACCCATTTTAGCAGATAATTTCACCCCCAGGGCTTCAAGCAGGTATTCCTGAAAGCAGTCTCATTCCCGGTGTGGTTTTTCCTTTTCCCTGCGTGTTTCTGTTGCTTCCATACAACCCTTAGGGGTTTTTTCTGTCTCTTAATTCTAAAATACCATGATATATCATGATCGGAAAAATGAGAAAAAGCACCATCCTTGTTTACATCTGCCTGGTACTGGGACATTCGTTTGTCAATGCCCAGGAAGATGAGACGGCGGATCTGTACGAAAGTCCGTTTCAATTCACCTTCATGTTCCCCCCGCTGAGTACAAACGGCATAAAAAACGCAAAGACCGTAAACCAGGTATCCCTGAACCTGTTTATCGGAAATTCGGGAGCCGTCGACGGTGTCGAACTGGGAAGCTTTATCAATACGGATAATCGTTATATGAAGGGTTTCCAGGCAGCCGGGTTCGGGAACATGGTTGCAGGGCCCGTGACCGGGGTTCAGCTTTCAGGTTTTATTAATGTAAATGCCGGATCAACCGGATCTTTTCAGGGGGCCGGGTTCATTAATGTGGTCTCCGGAGCCATGGACGGAGCACAGCTGGCCGGGTTCGGTAATGTTACAGGCGGGGAAGCAGAGGGTGCACAGCTGGCCGGCTTTTTCAACGTGGCAAAGGCCTGTAACGGAGGTTGCCAGCTGGCCGGGTTTACAAGCGTGAACGGCCAGGGGAACGTAAATGCCCAGTTCAGTGGTTTCTGCAATGTAGCCATGGATGTAAACGGGGTGCAGGCAGCCGGATTTGCGAACATCGCGGGGAATGTCAGTGGTGTACAGCTGACCGGATTCATAAATGTTTGTGACTCCATCGACGGTGTGCCCATAGGTTTTATAAACGTGGTAAGAAAAAACGGTTACCGTCGCTTCGAATTCAGCCTGAGTGAAACGCATTATGCGAAATTCTCCTATTTAATGGGAGTCAGGAAACTCTACAACATATATACCCTCGGGAAACTCAGCGGGCCGGGGAGCCGATGGTCGGTCGGAGCGGGTATCGGAACCGAACTCGACATGCGTGAAAAAATGTATATAAACATTGAAGCTGCGGCATACCAGGAAATCTGGCTTGCAGATTCCCGTTCCGCCTGGCCGCTGGATATGGATCGCCTGAATATGCTCAACCAGGCAAGGGTCCTTTTTAATTACGAACCTTCAGGACAGGTACGGCTTTTTGCCGGCCCCACCCTTAATGTAGCCGTATCCGAAACTTCCCCGGACATCGGATACCTTCCCTATTACGAGATCGGACCCAACTGGGCTTTTTTCAATCACACGAGCGGGAATGCGGGAAGAACGAATGTCAGGATCTGGGCAGGGATCACGGGCGGCATAAGGTTGTAAGTACTCCCGCCGTGATACTATATGTTCCGACCTTGCGGAAAGCTCACCGATTTTTCATATTTTCAATACCTGAAATATGAGTGCTTACCTTAATCATTGAACCATTATGAAAAAGATACTGTTCATTGCAATGCTCGGATTACTTTCTCATACATTGTCTGCGCAGGACAGCGGATTCGGTGCGGGGGTCGTCTTCGGAGATCCTACCGGCTTAAGCCTGAAGTCATGGCTCAGTTCAAAAAATGCGGTCGACGCAGCGGTCGCCTGGTCGACGGTGAACGATCTTCTGTATGTACATGCGGATTTTCTGATGCACAATTACAATATCGTCAATGTGAGTGATGGCAGGCTTCCGCTTTATTTCGGGATCGGCGCCCGGGTGGGATTCGGAGATGATATTTCCATCGGTGCCAGGATACCTGTCGGGTTTGACTATATGTTCGACGGAGCTCCTGTCGACATTTTTGTCGAGATTGTCCCCGGGCCTATATTTGTCCCCGGTATTGATTTCGACCTGGATGGCGGAATCGGTATACGTTACTGGTTCTAGCAGCATACTGCCATGCCTGAAAAACGAAATTTCCTTGTCCCTGTAGATTTCCGGCACGAATCGGAAACCGCGCTCGAATATGCATTGCTTGTGGCAGGAAAAGTCGGTGCCGCATTGCATCTGTTATACATCCTCGAGGAGGAATCCTATCTCCTGAAGCAGGTGATCAGCGATAAACAACGTGATATGATCCGGCGGGGCGCCTCCGACAGGATTGATGAACTTGCAGGGAAAGTCCTTTCACACAGTGAAATACCTTTCACCACCCAGGTCAGAAAAGGGAAGGTATACCGGGAAATCATAGAGGCGGCAAAACAAACGGGTGCCGATATGATATTTATGGGACGTACGGATTCTTCAGATATGGTCAAGAATTTTACCGGCACCAATACCATGCACATCATAAGGGAATCCGAAACGCCCGTTGTGACCATCAGGAAAAAGCCCGAATATTACGGTTGCGGACATATTGTGCTTCCCCTTGACCTGACAAAGCAAACCATAGTTCAGGCCTCCAACGCTATAGCTGTAGCCCGGATGCTTGGGGCAAGGATTACCGTCTTGTCGGTGCAGCAGGGAGAAAGCAAATCCCGGGAAATCAAATTTATCACGAGGCTCGATGAAATCCGGACCATCTTTGAAAAGCTTGATGTGGAATGTAACGTCAAACTGATCAAGGGAATACAGGGGGATTTTGAAAACATCCTCAACAAAACCGTACGGGAGATCCGGGGCGAGCTGATCATGATCATGACCCAGCAGGAATTGAAAATCACTGAATTCTTCATTGGCTCAGCCGCCCAGCAGGTGATCAACCGGTCTGAATTCCCTGTCCTGAGCATCAATCCGCTTGCCCCGGAAGTAACGATTATTCCCGATCCGCTGGTGGATGTCTTTCTGAACCCGATCCAGATCTTCGGACGGTGAGTTGATATACGAACCGTATTGTCATGCCCTCACAGCTTGACCCATCCGTACATGAACGGTTTTCTTCCCGGCTGGGCTTGATCCTTTCGGCACTTGGCATAGCCGTAGGGACCGGAAACATCTGGAGGTTTCCCAGGATCGCCGCCCAGAGCGGCGGGGATGAGGGCGCCGGAGCTTTCCTGGTGGCCTGGCTCCTGTTCCTATTTCTCTGGAGCATACCGCTGATCATCGCAGAATATGCGCTGGGCCGTAAATTCCGGTCTGGCACAATAAGCATCTTTAAAAAAGCCATTTCCGGGAAATATGCCTGGATGGGCAGTTTTGTGGCTTTTGTATCTACTGCCATTGCTTTTTTCTACACGGTTATCGTAGGCTGGTGCCTGTATTATTTCATATATATGGCCTGTCATCCCCTGCCTGAAACATCCACTGCAGCCATGTCGATATGGGAGGATTACCAGTCTTCCGCCTGGCCCTTTGTCTCCCATCTCCTTGCAACAGGGTTGGGAGCCATGGCCATCTGGAAGGGAATACGGTCGATCGAGAGGGTAAACAAGGTTCTTATACCCTCGCTTCTTCTGATTGTAGTGATTTCAACCATCCGGGCACTGACTCTTCCGGATGCATTTGAAGGTGTCCGGTACCTTTTCACACCCCAGTGGGATCAATTGTCACAACCCGGAACATGGCTCTCGGCCCTCACGCAAAATGCCTGGGATACAGGTGCAGGCTGGGGCCTTTTTCTCACCTATGCTGCCTATATGCAAATCCGGCACGGAGCAGTGAAGAACGCATTCCTTACCGGCATCGGGAACAACATGGTTTCACTCCTTGCAGCCATCATGATATTTGGAACCGTATTTTCCGTACTGCAGAACGATATGGGTATGAATACGGGTGCAACCCTCGAAATCATGCGAACCAGCGGTCCTGCTTCAACCGGCCTGACCTTTATCTGGATGCCCCAGCTTTTCGCCCGGATGTTCCTCGGGAAACCCCTTGCCATGCTGTTCTTTCTCGGGCTCACTTTCGCAGGCTTCTCATCCACCATTGCCATGCTCGAGCTGCCGACAAGGATCCTACTGGACACGGGTATGAAAAGAACAAGGTCCATCACTCTGGTGGTATCCGTCGTCTACCTCCTCGGAATACCCTCGGCGAAAAACCTCAGCCTGCTCAGCAACCAGGATTTTGTCTGGGGAATCGGCCTGATGATATCCGGGGCATTCATCGCCTTTTCCATTATCCGTTACGGAGTGACCAAAATGAGAAAGGAACTGGATTCCTTTCCAGGTGACTGGCCCGCAGGAAAATGGTGGAGCATGAACATAAGCCTGTTCATACCGGCCGCGGCACTTGTCTTATTATTGTGGTGGATGTTCCAGTCGGTTACGGTATTTGCTCCCGGCAACTGGTACAATCCCTTTAACGCCTTCAGCGTGATGACCTGCCTCGTTCAGTTCCTGGTTGTATTGCTGTTGTTTATTTTCCTCAACCGGAAAATCAGCAATGCAATGAAAACCTAACTGTCATTTTGTCATACATTTAGACCACGAAAGCGTCATTTTGTCCTGTTCTGACTGTTCTTCCGGCTGATTCTGCCCCTGGCATATACTTTGCCGGTTGAAGACCAGAAAAACAATTTAATTATCAAACCAAATTTAAAATATTGGAGGACAAAGCCATGTTAGTAAAAATGAACCGTATGTTTCCGGGTTTCCCGGATGATTTTTTCGGCAGGGATACTTATCCCGTTCACTTTGATTCATTCGGGTTTAAGAACCTTCCTGCAGTCAACATCCTGGAGAGCGACAATGAATTCACCCTTGAGGTGGCAGCTCCCGGCCTTGACAAGAAGGATTTCAAAATCGATGTGGAAAACGACTGCCTGACCATTGCTTCAACAAGGGAAGACAGCAATGAGGAAAGCAATGACAATTACACAAGGCGTGAATTCCGTTACAATGCATTCAGCCGTTCCTTTAACCTCCCGGAGACCGTCGACAGTGAAAAGATCAGCGCAAAACACAGGGACGGAATACTGTATGTAAGTATACCCAAGAAAGAGGAAGCCAAAGCCAGACCGGCAAGGGAAATTGCAGTCAAGTAAGCTTTGCAGAAATATCCAGGGATAAAGAGGGGGCCTCACAAGGGCCACCCTTTTTTATTGTCGCAGGGAAAATGCCATTCTCCGAATCTTCCTTAAATTTACACCAATTACCGATCTGAAATGGAAGACTATATCCCTGACGGGCACATTACCGGGGAACAGATCCGTCTGGCCAGGATGGCAAAAGCCTTAAGCCATCCTGTCCGTGTTTATATCCTCGACCTCCTGTCCAGGCAGACCTGCTGTTACAGCGGCGACCTGGCGGAGATCCTCCCCATTGCGCGATCCACGCTTTCCCAGCATCTGAAAGAGCTTAAAAGGGCCGGGCTCATCCAGGGAACCACCCGTCCGCCCAGGATCATGTACTGTCTGAATACAGAATCCTGGGAAGAAGCAAAAAAATTGTTTGCTGATTTTTTTTAACCGGGTTTGCAGGATCGAAATATATTTCGTATTTTTACGAAATACAAATATCAGATTAAACAATCATGGTAAATGCAGAAGAACTTAAAAGGCTGGTGAAAGAAAAATATTCAAAAATTGCACTGGCAGACAAAAAGACCACGGGTGCATGCGGCTGCGGCTGTTCGGATACACTTGATTATTCGATATTCGCCGAAGATTACAGCCGGCTGAACGGGTATGCTCCGGATGCTGACCTGAAACTGGGCTGCGGAATACCCACGCAGTATGCCCGTATCCTTCCCGGCGACACTGTTGTTGATCTGGGATCCGGTGCGGGGAATGACTGTTTTGTCGCCCTGAAGGAAACCGGACCGGAAGGCAAAGTGATCGGTATCGACATGTCTGAACCCATGATCCAAAAAGCCCGGCGGAATGCAGAAAAGCTGGGAATCGAAAATGTGAATTTTGTTTACGGGGAAATAGAGAATATCCCGCTTGAAGATCAATCTGCCGATGTGGTGATCAGCAATTGTGTCATGAACCTCGTTCCGGACAAAGCCGCTGCCTTCCGTGAAACATACAGGATACTCAAACCGGGAGGACATTTCAGTATTTCCGATATTGTGCTCGACGGGGAGCTTCCAGGGACACTGGTCAGAGATGCCGAAATGTACGCCGGATGTGTGTCCGGCGCCCTTCAGGAAAAGGATTATATCGACCGCATCAGATCTGCCGGTTTTATTGAAATAGAAATACTCAGCAGGCGCAGGCTGGAACTTCCGGACGAGCTTCTTGACAGGCATTCCGTACGAACATTGATGCAGAACCCCGGTGGCCCCGGTATATTCAGTATAACGGTTTTTGCAAAAAAATAAAACCTTTCCTTATGATCAGTCCTGGTTTTAATCCCGGGCTCCTGGACTATATAAGAGGGATTGAGCAGGAATTCGAACAGATCCCGGCCGTCAGGGTACGGACCCTTGAAATCCTGGGTGATCATCTTTCCCGGTTGCTTGGTAAACACAAAGGGACGGACCTGCTGTTCATCTGTACCCACAATTCACGGAGAAGTCAGTTCGGGCAGCTCTGGGCCCATACCGCCGCCCTCTATTACGGAATAGAAAACATCGGGACCTTTTCGGGAGGCACCCAATCCGATGCATTCAGCCCACGGGCTGTAGCTGCGGTGGAGCGGGCCGGTTTTATCGTCGAAACAGTTTCCGCAAACATTGAAAATCCGCACTATAATGTAAAGGCCGGATCCTTGCAACCTGGAATTATCATGTTCTCAAAAAAATACGATGACCCTGCCAACCCTTCCGCAGGATTCTGTGCAATCATGGTCTGTTCCGATGCGGATAATGCCTGTCCCAGTGTCCGGGGCGCGGAAAAACAGATATCCCTTCCCTATGAAGATCCGAAAGCATTCGACGGTACCGGGACCGAAAAGGCCGGATATGATGAAAGATGCCGGCAGATCGCATGTGAACTGTTCTATCTCTTTGACTATGTAAGGCAGAGTTTGCTGACGCCAAAAATTCCGGCCGACAGGTGATAAATTCAAAATAATATGTAATTTTGCCTGCCCGGAAATAAACTGATTTCATATGGCACATCATTTATCGGCAAAAAAAAGAATCAGGCAGGCCGAAAAACGCAGACTGAGCAATCGTTACTATGCCAGATCGGCAAGGAGCGCCGTCAAGAAGCTGAGAAATATGAAGAACAAGAAAGAAGCGGTGGAACAATTGCCCGGCGTATCCGCAATGCTTGACAAACTGGCAAAAAGGAACATCATTCATAAAAATAAAGCCGCCAACCTTAAATCCAGCATTGCACACCACGTAAACAACCTTTAAGACCCGGTATGCTGATTTTTAAGCGGGAAGATCATCAATCTTAAAACATCTTCCCAATCAGCAACAAATGAAATCCTATCAAAGCAATTGTATCACCGACTGGGCCCTGGAGGACCGGCCCCGTGAAAAACTCATGGCACACGGCATGGGAAGTCTGAGCAACACTGAATTACTTGCCATTTTGATACACTCCGGGACCAGGGAAGAAACAGCCGTAGAACTCGCACGCAGGATACTGAAAGACTCCGGGAACAACCTGAACGGGTTGTCTGAGTATTCCCTGCCCGGACTGCTGAAATTCAAGGGCCTGGGTCCTGCCAAGGCAAGCACCATCCTGGCAGCGTTTGAGCTGGGAAGAAGGCGGTCCAATGAATCGGTACCCAAAAAGAAGAAAATTTCAGACAGTCACGACGTTTTCAATTACTTCAGGCCCTCATTGGGAGATCTCCGGCATGAAGAATTCTGGATCCTTCTCCTGAACCGGGCCAACAGGGTTTTGGACCAGATCCGGATAAGCCAGGGAGGCGTCTCCGGTACCGTAATAGATGCCAGGATCATCCTGAAGCATGCGATTGACAGGCTGGCCTCTTCCATTATATTGTGTCACAATCATCCTTCCGGGAACCTGAAGCCAAGCGATGCTGACATAAAAATCACCTCCCGAATAAAGGAATCCTGTATAACGATGGATATACAGGTCCTTGACCACATTATAATCACGGATAATTCATACTTTAGCTTTTCCGACGAAGGACTGATTTGATGAAAGTGATTCATTACGGCCATCCTGAAGCAGCAATCGGGCGATACGACAAATGTATTGATGCTTCACCCAACGGATATATCTACGCCCTTTCCTGGTATCTGAACATTACCTGTTCCGGATGGGAATTCCTCAGTACGGAAGATTTCAGTACGGTAATGCCCCTGCCTGTGTTTAAGAAGATGGGCAGAAAAATCCTGACACAACCGGAATATACTTACCAGCTGGGGATTTTTTCCACCGCCATTCCCGGTCCGGATGTGGTGAATGATTTCCTGAAGGCCATTCCTTCAGGTTATCGTCTGAAAAAGCTTTGCCTGAACAAGTTCAATGTAGTGAGCAATTCGGATTCCAGACAGTACAATTCATCCGAGCTGGATCTTATCGAACCCTACAGGATCATTTCCTCCCAGTACAGCCCGGAGACGATAAAAACCTTGCAGAAAGCGAAGGACACGAGATTGAGCTATGTGAGAAGCATTCCCGCAAATGATCTTCTGATGTTCGCATACCGTCTTGACGCATTCAATAAACAGCGCCTGAAGCCGAACCAGATATCCACCTTAAGGCTGATTGCATCCAACGCCATCCGTTTCAGAAGCGGCCGGATTGCCGCTGCATACGATGCTTATAACAATCTTTGCGCGGCCATTTTATTCCTGAATTACAACGGACGGGCCAGTATTCACCATGCTGTGGCCAATAAGGAAGGAATTCAAAACGGTGCAATATATTACATCCTTGATTCCTATATACGGGAAAATGCAGAGCAAAACATTGTATTATGCATAGACAATCCTGAAGCAAAAAACATCTCCGGAATATTCCGGAATTGCGGTTCGACCCTGTCCACCTATCCCTGTATGAAAAAACGGGGTTAAGCCCCGGCAGGGGCAATCCGGACTTCCTTCATGTCCTTGCATGATCTCAGTATGTCCTTCATGGATTCACCCGATCCGGGATGGATATATTCAGGATATATCTCCAGGACAGGAATGATAACGAATCTTCTGTCCCGGATCCCAGGATGCGGAATAACAAGATCCTCCCTGCTCATTACCAGATCATCAAAAAAAAGAATATCTATATCAATGGTTCTGTCTGTAAACTTTACCCGGGAGGGGGGCCTTCCCAACTGCTGTTCTATGGTCCGGATCTGTTCCAGGACACCCGAAGGATCCAGGATTGTCGAAAGGGAAATGCATTGATTGTAAAATGTCCTTTCAGACTCCATTCCCCAGGGTTCGGTTTCATAGACTTCAGACATATGCTGTATGGTACCGGTCCGCTGTTCCAGTTCTGATACGGCCGATTCCAGATTTTCTTTACGGTTGCCCAGGTTACTTCCGAGCATTAAAATGACCGTGTGCATTACAGGCGTTTTCACCGCCTAATGTTAATTCATTTTTTACTGAATTGAAAATCGGATGATGAGATATGATGTTTTTTTTTGATTATCTTTGGTAACTGACAGTAATGATCCGACAAATCCTTAATAATAAACTATTTATAGAATGCGAAGTTTCTTAAAATATACGGCGGCTACCATTGTCGGCATATGCCTGACCACTTTCATTTCCTTCATCTTTCTGATCATCATTATCGCGGTCTCCGGCAGAGAAAAACCCGTTGAGCTGAAACCCAATACACTGTTATATATTACGCTGAATGACAGGATTGTCGAAAGATCCGTCGACAGCCCCTTCAATTTTACCCTGGTAAATATTCCGATGACCCGGGAAATGGGGCTGAACGATATCCTGGACAATATCCGGAAAGCGAAAACGGATGACAACATTACAGGAATTTACCTCGAGCTGAGTGCCATTTCCGGCGGTTACGGCAGTGTCGAGGAGATACGTAATGCATTGCTTGATTTCAGGGAGTCCGGGAAATTCATCGTGGCATACAGTGACCTCTATACACAAAAGACCTATTATCTTGCCAGCGTTGCCGATAAAATATATCTCAACCCGGCCGGAGAATTTCTTTTTTACGGCCTCGGATCCCGGGTATTGTTTTATAAGGGTGCCCTTGAAAAGCTCGGAATAGAAGCGCAGGTGATCCGTCATGGCGATTATAAAAGCTTTGTCGAACCTTATACCAATGAAGAAATGAGTCCCGAAAACCGCGAACAGCTACTGGCATGGGTAGGTTCACTCTGGAATCATATGCTGAGCGGAATTGCTGAAACCCGGGATCTTGACGTTGAAACATTGGATCATCTGGCTGAGGATGCGGCGATCCGCTCAGCAGGTCTTGCCGTCGAACACAGGCTTATCGACAGCCTGGCATACAAAGACGAGATACTGGCAAAACTGAAGGAAAGGACCGGGACTCCGCTTAAGGATGACCTGAGAAGCGTTACCCTCAGAAAATATAAAAAAGTACCTGAACCGAAAAATTATAGAGGCATTGCCAGGGACAAAATTGCCGTGATATATGCATACGGGGATATACTGGTCGGCAATACCGGAGAGGGGACAATCGGTTCGGAAAGGATCTCGAAAGCCATCCGGAAAGCCAGGCGGGACAGTGCTGTAAAAGCCATCGTGCTGAGGGTGAATTCCGGAGGCGGCTCAGCACTTGCCTCGGAAGTGGTCTGGAGGGAGGTTTACCTTGCCAGTGAGGTAAAACCGCTCGTTGCCTCCATGGGCGATATGGCTGCATCGGGAGGGTATTACATTTTAACCCCGGCGGATACCATCCTGGCCAGTCCCACTTCGGTTACAGGTTCCATCGGTGTATTCCTCATGCTGCCCAATACCAAGTCTTTCCTGAACAAAAAGCTTGGCATTAACGTCGATGTGGCAAAAACCAACAAACATGCGGATATGGGTTCCATCTTCAGACCCCTCAGCGAGGACGAGAAGGAATATCTCCGGTACGGCGTTGAAAGGGTGTATGAATCATTTGTCTCAAGGGTTTCCGAAGGCAGGAACATGCCGGAAAGTGATGTGGATGCCATTGGCGGCGGGCGTGTCTGGAGTGGAACAAACGCCCTTGAAAACGGATTGATCGATACATATGGCGGTTTGCATGATGCAATAAGAATAGCCGCCGGAATGGCCGGCATTGAAAAATACAGGGTACAGGATCTCCCCAGACTTGAAGATCCCATTGAAGCATTCATGCGCGAACTGACTGAGAATATGAAAAACAAAAGGCTCATGAAGGAACTGGGAGAATCCTGGCAATATCTCCGGACCCTTGCTGACATTGAGAATCTTTCCGGCATGCAGATGCGGATCCCGTATAATTTTGACATTAACTGATACCGTGCAGCATTAATGAAATGCCAATGCCTCCGGCCGATAACAATTTACTGACCCTTCTTCTGTACCCTTTTTCCCTGCTGTACGGCCTGGCCGTATGGTTCCGCAATATGCTTTTCGATTACCAGCTTATCAAATCCAGAGAGTTCCGGATTCCCATCATCTCTGTCGGCAACATCACCGTTGGCGGAACAGGGAAAACACCCCTGATCGAATACATAATCGGTATCCTGAAAAAAGATAACAATGTGGCTACACTGAGCAGGGGATACAAAAGAAAAACAAGAAAATTCATCCTGGCCGACAGGGATTCAGGGGTGAGGGAAATCGGCGACGAGCCGTTGCAGATCAAGCACAAATTCCCGGATGTCCATGTTGCCGTTGACCGGAAAAGGGTGAAAGGCATCCAACAACTTATGGGAAGATTTCCTGATCTCGATGTCATATTGCTTGATGATGCCTACCAGCACAGGCAGGTGAAGCCCGGGTTGTCCATTCTGCTTATCGATTTCGACCATCCCATTACCAGGGACAGGCTGCTGCCGGCCGGCAGGCTGAGAGAACAGGCATATGAAAGGCGCCGTGCGAACATCATCCTTATAACAAAATGCCCCAACAGGCTGAAACCCATCGAACGAAGGCTGATCGTGAAAGACCTTAAATTATATCCTTTTCAGCATCTTTTTTTTACAAAATTAAGCTATGGAAATCCCCTGCCTGTTTTCGAGGATGCGGCATCTGATATCGGCATGGATGAAATCAAATCTTCCAAACCCCATATTCTGATGCTGACCGGTATAGCAAACCCCAGGTTGTACAAAAAACACCTCAGGAGCATCTCTACCCGGATCACCGATATGATCTTCCCCGATCATCACGCATTCTCAGAGAAGGATATTCTCCGGATCACCGAAGTTTTCGAAGGGATCGACGGTCCTGACCGTTATGTTTTCACCACCGAGAAAGATGCGATGAGACTAAAAAAATTCACCCATATCGAATCCTCCCTGAAGAGCAGGCTGTTCTACATTCCGGTCGGAATCGAATTTCTGAACGAGGAAACAGGAAATTTCAATACACAAATCCTTAACTATGTCAGAAGCAATAAACGAGACAGTATCCTATATAAAAAGCAAATGTGAGATCCTTCCCGAAGTGGGGATCATACTCGGTACCGGACTCGGGGCCATGGCAGACGAGATCGATATTGTAACCACGCTCGATTATCAGGACATTCCCAATTTTCCTGTTTCGACGGTAGAGAGCCATCACGGCAGGCTGATCTTCGGCAGCCTGAACGGAAAAACCGTTATGGCAATGCAGGGAAGGTTTCATTATTACGAGGGGTATTCGCCACAGGAAATTACTTTCCCGGTGAGGGTCATGAAATACATGGGAATAACCCATCTGTTTGCATCGAATGCCAGCGGAGCCGTAAACCCCGCTTACGAGGTCGGCGACCTGATGGTCCTGGACGACCACATCAACCTCATCCCGAACCCGCTTATCGGAAAGCATGATCCCGGATTCGGGGCCCGTTTTCCCGACATGAGCGAAACATACGATATTACACTTGTCAACAAGGCACTTGAAATCGGAAGGAAACATAAGTTCCCCGTAAGGAATGGATGTTATGTGGCCGTTACCGGCCCGACGCTCGAAACTCCCAAAGAATACCGGTATTTCAGGATCATCGGCGGAGATGCGGTGGGAATGTCCACCGTACCCGAAATCATCGTTGCCCGCCAGATGGGCATGGTTTGTTTCGCCATATCCATCATTACCGATCTGGGTGTACCTGGCAGGATCGTAAAAGTAACACTGGAGGATGTAACCCGCGTTGCCAGGAAGGCCGAACCTCAGATGACTCTGATAATGAAGGAACTCATCTCTGGCATCTGATCAAGTGCCAGGCGACAGCACACAGGTTTTTTTGAATTTTCGGACAACTCCCTTGAGATCGAATACTTCAACCAGAACAAGGTAAATCCCGGCCCAGGCCCTTCGCCCATACATATCCGTACCATCCCATTGAAAGAATCCTTCCGTTCCGGCCAGTTCATTCCGGGCAATTCTTTTTATTGTCCTGCCCTTTGCATCCAGGATCAGCACGCTGATCACATTCCCCGGCCGGCTGAAACGATATCTTATGTAACAAATATCCTCCGTACCATCCTGGTCCGGGCTGAAAATTTCGGGTTCAACAAGCAGGGATGAACCGTCAGGGTCAAACCTGACAAACTGGGAATTTTCCCTCCCGGGAGTGGCAAAACCTTCTGCCGATGACGCGGAATGCCAGTTTGCGGGAGATGCCGTGACATGCTCAAAGCTCAGACGTTCCAGAGATACGCCCCGATCGTTTTTCAGAAGGGGGAAATGCATATCCGCATTATATGAAAACTCATCGATCGCATTTAACCATTTATCAAGTATCACGATGTTTCCCGCTTTATTATCAAGCGCGGGCATGCTGTTCACCCTTACAAACCGGGAAGGATCAGAGGCCTGATAATACTGAAGCAAGACTCCGGGCTCCCTGGAAAAAACAAAATAATCTCCCGGAAATACCAGCCGGTGGCTTTCGTCCGGATCCCTGACATGTACCGGATCACCTGATACGGGATCCCTGCTTCCAATTCTGAGATCCGCAATATCGAACGCGATACCGGCATGGTTAAAAATCTCGATAAACTCCGGGCAACCGGGCCAGGGGTTAAAAAGTATTTCCGAGATCAGCAGGTCATTCCAGGAAGGTTCTGCGGGCCGGGCAAAGCGATGCCTCTGCCCTGCCGGAACCGAAAGTCCGGAGCAGTCGGTCAATTCTCCTGTTATCTCAAGCACATATTCCTTCCCTTCCCCGGGTGACCTGTCAAGCAACAGCCTTGACTCGCTGTTGAACGGTCCGGGTACCTCAGCTTCCAGAATACCGGGAATTCCGCTGCTTATCAAATAACGCGATGCGTCACCGATGGTCCCGGGCTGCATGGATTCGCTGAAAACAACCACCAGGGTCAGGCTGTCATCCATGTATACATTTGAAACTTCCGGCCGTACGAAATCCGGATTGCTCCTGTAAACGGAATTGACCCGGCCCGGTGTCCCTCCTTCACGGCTTCCGGAAGTGCACCAGTTGTCCGGGCCACCGCAAAGACGGTCCGGATCAATCCGCTCCAGGGACCATCCTCCGTTTCTGTAATATGCATCCGAATGCATAGCGGGCGAATATTCCACCCAGTCAATGAGGTTCCCTTTCCTGTCGTACAGATATAAAACTTCTCCCTCGTTCAGCAGCAGGGTTTTGCCTTTCATGCATTCCAGGATACCGGATGCCCCGGAATATTCCCCGGATGTACCGGGATATGCCAGTAACAGGAATTCTTTTGCCGCTATCGTATGCCCGGGAAGGATGAATTCCTTTTTTCCGACGTCCAGCAACCAGCCCTCAAGATCAATGTCGGCATCCGTCCTGTTGAATAATTCCAGGTATTCGTAAGCCGGAAGGCCTACAACAGGATCCGGATCATACATGATCTCATTGAAAACAACATCTGCATACCGGGAATAAGCTCCCGTAAATAAAAAAGGACAGATTAAAAAAAGTAAAACCGCACTTTTCATTTTAAAATTTTATTTGAATTTTTGCATAGTTTTTTTTAATTAAACCTGAACAAAATGAAAGTAGCAATCGTCGGTGCCACCGGTCTGGTCGGCGGCGTTATGTTAGAGGTCCTGGAAGAAAGAAACTTCCCCGTTACAACCCTTTATGTTGTTGCCTCCGAAAAATCAGTAGGAAAAGAATTGAAATTCAGGGGGGAAAATATTAAGGTCATCGGTATGGAGGATGCTGTAAAACAAAAGCCCGATGTAGCTATTTTCTCGGCAGGGGGAGGTACCTCGAAGCTCTGGGCTCCCGAATTCGCAGCTGTGGGCACAGTGGTGATCGACAACTCCTCTGCGTGGAGGATGGATCCTTCCAAAAAACTGGTTGTTCCTGAGATCAATGCCGGCGTACTCGGCCCGGAAGACAGGATCATCGCCAACCCCAATTGTTCGACAATTCAGATGGTATTGGCACTGGCGCCGCTTCATAAGGCTTATAAGATCAGGCGGGTGGTTGTTTCCACATACCAGTCTGTTACGGGAACAGGTGTTAAAGCCGTACGCCAGTTGCAGGATGAACGGGCAGGAGTTGAAGGGGAGAAGGCATACCCCCATCCCATTGACCGGAATTGCCTGCCTCACTGCGATGTTTTTCTGGAAAACGGTTATACCAGGGAAGAAATGAAAATGGTAAATGAAACCCGTAAAATATTCGATGATGAGAGCATACAGGTGACGGCAACTGCAGTCCGTGTGCCCGTTGTGGGAGGCCATTCGGAATCCGTAAACCTGGAGTTCGAAAAAGATTTCAGCATCGATGAGGTCGGGAGGCTCCTGACAGATAGCCCGGGGGTCGTTGTCCAGGATGACGTGGCAAATAATCTCTATCCCATGGCCCGGTATGCCGAAGGCAAGGATGAAGTTTTCGTGGGCCGGATCCGCAGGGATGATTCCAGGCCGAAATGCCTGAACATGTGGATCGTATCGGATAACCTCCGCAAGGGAGCCGCGACCAATGCCATTCAGATCGCGGAATCCATGCTTGAAAAAGGATTGCTGGGTCAGTAAAGGAAATCGTTGTAGGGATAACGCCGGCTGTGGATCTCTTTTACCTTGGCATAAAGCAGATCCCTGATTTCATCAATATTGTCGAGCTTCTTTGCGGAGATGAAAACGCAGGTCCCGTTGCTTTTGGCCATCCATGTCTTCTTTAATTCATCAAGACTTATGTTTTCATTTGTAACGGGGGTAAGATCGTCTTCCTCTTTTTCAATCATGCGAAAGGCATCGGTCTTGTTAAAGACTATGTAGAGGGGTTTATGTCTTGCCTTTATTTCCAGAAGGGTTTCATTGACAATGTCAATCTGCTCCTCGAAGTTGGAGTGAGAAATATCCACGACGTGCAACAGGATGTCCGATTCCCTGAGTTCATCCAGCGTGGATTTGAATGATTCAATAAGTGTATGGGGCAGCTTGCGTATGAAACCTACGGTGTCTGACAGCAGAAAAGGCAGGTTGCCTATCACCACCTTCCTGACAGTGGTATCAAGTGTGGCAAACAGCTTGTTCTCGGCAAAGATATCCGATTTGCAGAGCACGTTCATAAGGGTGGATTTCCCCACATTGGTATAACCCACCAGCGCCACTCTTACCAGCTTGCCACGGTGCTTCCGCTGGATGATTTTTTGTTTGTCAATTCTCCTTAATTCCTCTTTCAGCCTGGCAATCCTGTCTCGGATGATCCGCCTGTCCGTTTCGATTTCGGTTTCACCGGGCCCCCTGAGCCCGATGCCTCCGCGCTGTCTCTCCAGGTGGGTCCACATACGGGTCAGACGTGGAAGCAGGTACTCGTACTGGGCAAGTTCGACCTGTGTTTTTGCATGGGCGGTTTTGGCACGGCGTGCAAAAATATCGAGTATCAGGTTGGTGCGGTCCAGGACCCTGCAATTCAGCTCTTTTTCAATGTTCCTGTGCTGTGACGGCGTCAACTCGTCATCAAAAATTACCAGGTCAACCTCATGACCGGCGACATATTCCCTGATTTCAGCCAGCTTTCCGCTTCCCACGAATGTTTTCGGGTCGGGATGCTCCAGGTTCTGTATAAAGCTCTTCCCGGGAATCGCACCTGCTGTCTCGGTAAGGAATGCCAGCTCCTGCAGGTATTCCCTTACTTCACCGGCGTCATGGTACTTGTCAACGATCCCGATAAGTATGGCTGATTCCGGTCCGGATTGTGTTACTACGGGTTCCCGCATTTTCATTAATAAGGCTGCCCCAATTTTCTTGAGACAGCCCTGATTGTGTAATATTGATCATCCCGATCCTCAGAATATCAGTCGCCGGTTTCTGCGAATTCCTTCCTCTATGGCGGGCTTTAATGTTTCGGTGCACATCAGTATCATATCCAGATCCGTAGGAAAGGGTACTAAGTCCCGGTCCAGCATTGCTTTTGCGTCTGCATCCAGTGCATCCAGGTCACCAACGGCCCTGGCAGAATTATGCTCAAATATATGTTCGGCACCTATGGGCTCCCTGCGAAGCTGCCTTTGCGGATTGTTCTGAATGACCTCAACATTTCCGTCAATGCGAACCGATTTAAACTGATGTGTCTGGATCAATGTTGCCTGGAGTGTCTTGTATCTCGGTAATTTAATATCGTTCCCTGCCGTATCCTTCATGACATTCCCGTTGGCATCCAGCACATAGTCAAAACCGTCTTCAACCTCTTTCTTGTACAGTTTATCCTCTTCCTTGGTATCGTCCGGTGAAACGGCAATGCTCTCAAGATTGACATATATCGTATAATCATAACTGATGTCCTCGTCAAGGTGCCTGAAATGATATTCGATCCAGTCACTGTTCAGGCCCCGGTTATCGATTTCAAGCAGATCTTCCTCAAACTGGGGATCGAGTTTAAGCTGGGTCATGTTATTTACAAGCACGATAACCCTGCTGATCCCCTTAAGCCTGGCCTCTTCGATGAGCGGGTCCAGTTCGGGGTACATCCCGCCCGAGTAATCCTGCGCCTTGGACATTTCCACATAGGCCTCCCGGTAAGCCTCCTTGGTACCTGTTTTCATAAGGTTCTGCCCGTTCTGGGAGAAATAGGCGGCTGCTTTTCTCTTTGCCGAGATGATCCGGGCATCGTAATCCACATATTCATAGTCTATACGGCGGCCGTTCGCATTCAAAGGAAGGACAGTCCTTACAAGAGACTGGCGGTTTTTCATTCTCTCGTATATGGCAAACACTTCGTCATAGTTATCCGGGTTGTCCTCCCTTTCGAGAAACCTGACCCGCTCATCGTCGAGTTCATTGCTCCTCCGGTATGCTTCGTCGAGATTAACGGCTTCTTTGACATTATCCGGTTTCTTGCGAAGTTTTGTCACTGATTTCTGAATGGCTGCATCGTAATTTCCCCTTTGCAGCATTTTCTTTGAAGAACCGCAGGCAGTGAAAATCATTGCCGCAACCAGAAAGTAAAAAATACGTTTCATATCCCTGGGTGTTTGTTTCACAATAAAAATATAAAAAAAGACATTAGGATTCCCAATAAATTACAATCCATAAACCATGCCACCGTTTAAATTGTACTGATCCGGTGAAACAGAAGCCAATCCTGCTTTGCAATAATTCATATGGTTTTCTTGAGAAGACAGATATAAAACCGCAGCTGGAAATCAGAGATTTAAGGCTGCTCTTTATATCTGCCTTCTCAGATACGAAACCGCAACCGAAATCACAGATTTAAGGCTGCTCTTTATATCCGCTTTCTCAGATATATAACGACAACCTGTATGATCAGATCCTGTGAAACCGCAGCCGGCAAATTTTGCTGCGCAAAACTTAATGCTGCTCTTCCCAGGATCTGACCATAACCGCAACAGGCAAATCAAAGATCTAAGGCTGCTCTTCAGAGGATCTGATTAAAAAGAAAAGCCGCCCTGTTCTGACCGGGGACGGCTTTCAGTATCTTCCGGACTACGGACTAATTCAATACAAAGTTTATGGGGAAGTTGAACTGAACCTTTACCGGTTTACCTCTCTGCTTGCCGGGAGTCCATCTCGGGGAGGACATTACCACCCTTATAGCCTCCCTGTCAAGGGCCGGATCGACGCCCCTTAACACTACGGCATCCTCGACTTCTCCCTGGGCATTCACGACAAACCTGATATAGACCGTCCCGCTGATCCCGTTTTCCGCCGCAATCTCAGGATATTTCATATTCTTGGTTATCCATGTCCTGAATCCTTCCTGGCCCTGTCCCTGAAAACTGGGCATATCTTCCACGATGATAAAAATTTCTTCTTCCGCAGCTTCTTCTTCCTCCTCGAATGCCATGATGTCAATTTCCATGTTCTGATCCGCCTCTGCATCTGTAATGACAAGCTCGTTTTCTATCTCAATATCATCTTCAACAATTTTAAGCACCTCGCTTACCGTCGGGGGAGGCGGTGGAGGCGGCGGCTTGACATCCTGCTGCCGGGTAATGGGAATGATTTCTTCTTCCAGATCCAGATCGGCCAGTTCTCCCAGCGTGTTTTGCATATTCGGCTTTGTACTCCATTCAAAAGCGATCAAAACGATCGCAAGAACGACTACCAGACCAATTTCGAAAAATATTCCTTTTTTACTTTCCAGGTCTGCTTTTATCGATTTTTTCGGTTCCATAATCAGAACGATTTAAGCCTGTAAAATTAAATAAAACTCTTCCAAATTCAAATACATGAACAGCAAAGCCGCCCTGTTCTGACCGGGGACGGCTTTCAGTATCTTCCGGACTGCAGATTAATTCAATACAAAGTTTATGGGAAAGTTAAACTGAACCTTTACCGGTTTACCTCTCTGCTTGCCGGGGGTCCATTTCGGGGAGGACATCACCACCCTGATAGCCTCCTGGTCAAGGGCCGGATCGACGCCCCTTAACACTACGGCATCCACGACCTTTCCCTGGGTGTTTACGACAAACCTGATATAGACCGTTCCGCTGATCCCGTTTTCCGCCGCAATCTCAGGATATTTCATATTCTCGGTTATCCATTTCCTGAATCCTTCCTGACCCTGTCCCTGAAAACTGGGCTTGTCCTCTACCAGGAAAAAAGGAATATCATCCTCTGTAGCCTCTTCTTCCTCCTCGAATGTCATGATGTCAATTTCCATGTTCTGATCCGCCTCTGCATCTGTAATGACCAGCTCGTCTTCTATATCAACATCATCTTCAACAATTTTGAGCACCTCGCTTACCGTCGGACGAGGCGGTGGGGGCGGCGGCTTGACTTCCTGCTGCCGGGTAATGGGAATGATTTCTTCTTCCAGATCCAGATCGGCCAGTTCTCCCAGCGTGTTTTGCATATTCGGCTTTGTACTCCATTCAAAAGCGATCAAAACGATCGCAAGAACGACTACCAGACCAATTTCGAAAAATATTCCTTTTTTACTTTCCAGGTCTGCTTTTATCGATTTTTTCGGTTCCATAATCAGAACGATTCAATCCTTAAAATTAAATAAAACTCCATTCAATTCAAATTCATTGTAAAACCAAAACAGCTCAAACATGACACGCTGATCCACAATAAATTGTACAATAATCCTGCCAGGTTTATCATTTCCTGCAGCATCTGATACATCATGGCCTGACACCCCACACCCATACCGGGGCAGAGGCAACTGCTCCGTAAACGAGAATGTCAAAAGCAGCATGAGCAAATGCCGGTGGAAGGATGCTTCCGGATCTGTCGCGCAAGAACCCGAAAACCATCCCCACAATGAATGTCAAAAGTATCAATCCCGGATAGTTGACCTGTAGATCATCAGGTAAAGTGCTTATAACCAAATATTTATAAAATGTATGCCCGATGCTGGCGACGACAATCGCCGGGAACCTGCCGGTGGGATATATTTTTGTCTGCACGAATCCCCTGAAAATCAGTTCTTCCGTGATCCCAATCAGGGACGCTACAAGAGCGAATCCCGTAAGCGTTAAAGGTAATATCCGGCCTGTATTAAGAAAATTGTTCAGCATGGCCAGGGCACTCCCCAGTATAAGTCCCCCGAAACCGTAATAAATCACCTTCGTATGAAAGCTGCGGAGAGCCAGAACCCCGAGCAATGCTTTAATATCCCGTGCAGAACCGGCAATGGCCAGAGCCGAAAGCAAAAGTCCGGCATATGCAAAATACTGTAGGAAGGAGCCCCTCTGTATGAACAATGCAAAGATCCAGGTCCCGGAAATGCATATCAATCCTTTCGAAAGGTCTGTAAAGTGAAAGGGAGACTTTTTTCCGGGAGGGGTCATTGGTTTACCCGCTTCGAATTAAGCTCTTTCTCTTTCTGGCGATTATAATTAAAATGGCTGCCGGGAGAAGCAATAAAAGCCACCCGGAACCCAGACAGAATGTACCTCCCGGTACGATCCTGGTTCCCGGAAGGGCAGTTCTGATTGTTTCCATTGCGGCAGAATCCTCAAAATAATCCTGCCCGAGAACGATCAGCCCCAGTTCCTTCATATCGTACAGGGGAGCAAGATCAACACTGTCAAGATCAAGGTATAATGCCTTTAATCCGGGGCAAGCCGCCAAAGGAGAAAGGTCTGATATGCCTGGGGTGGACAACAGTTCCACCATCTGCAACGAGGGCTGAGCCATGATGATATCCGCAAATTCTTCCTGGCTGATCTGTCCGGGCAGGGCCAGTCTGGACAGGGCAGGCAGATCATGAAGAACACCGACATCCTTCAGTTTGCCGCAATCATAGAACCCGAGGCTTTTCAGGCCGTGATATCCTTCCAGGGATCCGATCCCTTCCAGATCATCACAATCCACGAAATCCAAGTCTTCAAGGTCCGGCAGTATGCCCACGGAGGAAAGATCACGGAAATCGGACTCAATAAGACACAATGACCTGAGCATTTCAAGCCCTTCAAAGTCGAGTTTTTGCAAAATGCCTGAATCGCAATCAATCAGAGCCAAAGACCTGAGATGCTGAAGATCTTGCAGGAAGTTCATATCGGATGCATTATAACAGTCGTACAGCAAAACTTCCGTATCATCCAGATTCTGCCTTACCGAATCAGGCAGGGTATCAAAAAGAATATCCTCGGCAAACAACCATTCCGGATGAAACAGGGACAGTAATCCTGCTGCAAGGGAATCTCCGGATATATAGAGTCCGGGATCAGAATTGACTTCTGCAAACCCTGACAGCATGTTAAGCTGCGCATCCGGCAACGGCAATTTGACATTAAGCGATCTGATGCGTTTTAGCAGTTCTTCATTATGCTGCTCAATCCAGGACCACGACCGGGATCCTTCGGATAAATCCAGGGATATGACCACATCATTCAGATAGCATATCTGATTGCCTGTATCATAAGAGAATGACAGTTGCGATCCGTCATCCGGATCATACCTGTAGAAAATCAAGGATTCCATATCATCGAACAGGATGTATAACAGATCGCCTTCAGATACGGCAATGGTCAGGGTATCATTTTCATCCGTTTGTATCGGGTAGAATTCCTGACTCGATTTTAAATAGTTCAGTACAATGGATGCCCCCGTCACATCAACGATATGGTAAGCGGAATCTGTTTTTTCAGGACCCCGTCCGCAACCTGTGATAAAAAATACCGGGGCCAGCATCAGCAGGATGCGGAAAATTTTTTGTTTTTGCATGATCAACAGGTTTAGGGAAGTTAACGGCCGGATTTGCCTTCGCCGGACCTTACAATTTAACGGAAGTTACAGCACTTTATTTTGTAAATCAAGAAACCGGACGTGCTTCTGTGTTAACTCTTTATAAAATTCTCTTTAATTTTGGGGTAAACCGGAACCCGCTTAATTCAGTTTGAAGCCATGCGCAAGCTATTGCTGCTTTTGATCGTTCTACTGCCAGTAATTTCAGGATATGCCCAGAAACCGGTAAAGGCGAATCAGCGCCCTGCTGCCTTTGCGGGCTCTTATTATGCTGCAGATCCGGAAGATCTGCGTCATGACCTTGAGTTTCTTTTCGGCCGGGCCCTGCCATCAGGGACAGCAGGGACTGTCCTGGCCGTGATCGTTCCCCATGCAGGCTATCCCTTTTCGGGAGAGACAGCAGCAAGCGGTTATTCACAGGTTGATGCGAAAAAATCCTATAAAAATATTTTCATTATCGGAAACAGCCACAACTATGCCTATGAAGGGGCAGCCATCTACCGCTCGGGCAATTTCATGACCCCTTTCGGAGAAGTTCCTGTCAACATCGATCTTGCCAACGAATTGTACAAGCGGAACGAAGTATTTGTAGATCATGACATCGCTCATCTGGCGGAGCACAGCCTTGAAGTACAGCTCCCCTTCCTGCAGTATCGCCTGGAGGAGGATTTCCGGATCGTCCCTGTTCTGCTCGGAACCCGCTCAACAAGGATTTGCAAAAAGCTCGCCGTTGCACTCAAACCTTATCTGACCCCGGAAAACCTTTTTATCATCAGTTCCGATTTTTCCCATTACCCCGACTACGAAAATGCCAGTATTGTTGACTTGAATACAGCCCATGCCATCTGTACCAACGATCCCGAAGAATTTCTTAAAACCCTTGAGAAGAATGAAGAAAACAGGATCCCCAATCTGCTCACCTCGGCCTGTGCCTGGCCATCGATCCTGACATTGATGTATATGACAAGCGATGACGCTGAAAACCTGGAATATAAACTAATACAATACCGGAACTCGGGAGATGCGGCAATCGGGGATAAGTCAAGAGTGGTCGGATACTGCGCCATTGCAGTAAGCAGAAAGGATATTAGCGATGAAACAGGATTCAATCTCAGTGAGAAAGACAAAACGATCCTGATGGAGATCGCCAGGTCAACCCTTGATACTTATATCGGCCGGGGAATGATCCCACCGTTTGACCGGTATGATTACCCTCCATCGCTTCAGGATGAGAGGGGTGCTTTTGTAACACTGAATGAAAAAGGCCGGTTAAGGGGTTGCATAGGCCAGTTCCGGCCCGGGAAACCCCTGTGCGAAGTCGTCCGGGACATGGCAATTGCCGCTGCAACACGTGATCCCAGGTTTGAGCCCGTAAAACCGGAAGAACTTGATGATATCGAAATGGAGATCTCGGTTCTGACGCCCCTTGTCAGGATCGGCGATACTTCCGAAATTCAACTCGGGCGCGATGGGATCTATATAATAAAAGGTGAGAATTCCGGCACCTATCTGCCACAGGTGGCCACACAGACCGGCTGGAACCTGGAAGAGTTCCTGGGCCATTGTGCCATGGATAAGGCCCGGATAGGCTGGTACGGATGGAAAAATGCGGAGATTTATACATATGAAGCGCTTGAGTTCAGGGAAAAGGACTATTTAAAAGAATAGAAGCTGAGAAATGCCATATGCCATAATCCCGATCGGCCTGTCGGCTTTCCTGGTTTACGCCTTTACATACATTCTGAGCCGTTCGGGTATTCTGAGTCTTAAGAATCACCGGCGTATCTGGAATACGGCCCTTCTGCTGACCTTTTTTACAACGGCCGTCCTGGGGATCATAATGGCATTCCAGGTGAACTATAAGCTGGAAATGCCGGTGGTCGAAAAGCTGATCGTATGGCATGTTGATTTCGGGATCGGGATGAGCTTCATCGCAATCTTCCACTTTACCTGGCACTGGACCTATTATATGAAAATGCTTGCAGGAAAAGGAGACGCACGGCCGGTACGCGAGGAAACCGGTTTTGCGGGCACCGTTCCCTCGTATCGCAGCATACCCGCCCGGGATATGCTTCCATTGTTCTCACTGGGGGCCACGGCCCTGATCACCCAGGTTATTTTGCTCAGGGAATTCCTTGCCATCTTCCATGGCAACGAGCTCGTGATCGGTGTCATTCTCGCCGGCTGGCTTCTGCTTACCGGTACCGGCGCCCTTATAGGGAAAAGGATCCCACACGAATCCCTTCACAGCCCATTCCAGGCAAACGCCTTTTACCTGCTCGGCATTCTCCCCATAGTTACGGTTACCGGGATCCGGTTTTTTAAAAACATTGTTTTTCCTGCCGGCAGCATGAGCGGCATTCCCGGAATTCTCCTTTACTCCGTTGCAGCCATGTCGGTTTTCTGTATCCTTTCCGGATTCCTGTTTACACGGCTGAGTTCATGGATCTCCGCAAAACACAGGTCCAACCTCCTTAACCTGAGTTATGCCATTGAATCTGCAGGGAGCATAGCTGCGGGACTCCTGTTCAGCTTCCTTCTGGTATATTTGCTGGATACATTCCAGATCCTTTTTGTTCTGCTCCTCCTGAACCTGGGCACGGGCATTGCCGGCCGTGCAGCCGGTCAGCGAAAAAACCTGATGGTCCTGTACGGATTTACCGCCCTGTTGACGGCATTTCTTGTTTTTGGCCTGGATCTTGACCTGTTGTCGAGGTCATTCCTGTTCAGGAACCAGGATGTCATAGAGACACGCGACACGCCTTACGGGAACCTGGTGATCAGCCGAACCGGCGAGCAGTACAACCTCTTCGAGAACTCTTCCCCTGTATCCGTTTCGCAAGATGTCGCCTCGGTGGAAGAGGATGTTCACTATGCCATGGTCCAGCATCCGGATCCCACCAACATTCTCGTACTGTCCGGCAACCTGACCGGGATGATAAACGAGCTTGCCAAGTACCACCCCAAGCGGGTTGATTTCGTTGAACTGAATCCATGGATCACCCGGATGAGGAACAAATATCTGCCTCCTCCTGAAGTTTCATGGCTCAGGGTGGTTCATATGGACGGCCGCAGGTTCCTTGACCGGGAACAACAAAAATACGATGTGGTCCTTGTCAACCTTCCCCCGCCGGGATCGGCACAGGTCAACCGTTTCTATACCTCTGAATTCTTTTCACAGGTCAGGTCACATTTGGATACCTCGGGTATCCTGTCCATACCCCTTCAGGGAGCCGGGAATTACCTGAGCACTGAAGCCGGAAGCCTTTACTCCATTCTTTACCACACCCTGAAACTGCATTTTGACCATGTACTGGTCATCCCCGGATTCAAGACTTATTTCCTTGCCTCGGATGCAGACCTGGACTTAGACATACCGGCCATGGTTAATAACAGGGGGATAGAAACAGTTTATGTCAATTCCTTTTACCTTGACTACGGCAGCCTGCTGGAAAGAAACCTCCAGATCATGAACATGATCTCTGACACCGGTGATGTCAACAGGGACTTCCGGCCCAGGGCCTTTTTACATCAGATCAATTACTGGCTCAGCTATTTCAGGTCGAATCTCTGGATCACACTTGGTATATTCCTGATCCTCATCCTCCTTGTCGGCTACCGGACAGGTCCCCTTGAAAGCGGCATTTTCATCACCGGATTCACCGGCATGGGAATAGAAATTGCCATCCTACTCGGCATACAGGTGATCTTCGGTTATGTATATCTCTATACCGCCGTGGTATTGACTGTATTTATGGCCGGCCTGTCGGCCGGGTCCCTGAGTGTCAGAAATATCCTTCCTTCCCTTCGCCCCGGGTACTTTGCCGTTCTGCAGGTCATACTGGCAGGTTGTGTTTTCCTTGTCCTCTGGTGGTTCCTGCTCATTGAATCCATGAGTATGCCCCGGCCCCTTGTGCATACCGTATTCCTCCTGCTTACTTTCATCGTTTCCTTTGTCACGGGACTCTTGTTCGCAACTGCAGCCCTGCTTCGGAAAACCGGTATTGAAAAAACGGCAGGGGGTCTTTACAGCGGCGATCTGGCAGGCTCTGCAGCAGGAGCCCTGGGTACGTCCGTTCTGATGATCCCCCTCCTCGGCCTGACAGGCAGCCTGTTTGTGATCCTTCTTGCAAACCTGCTTTCCTTCCTGTACAGCCTGCTTCGAAAATCCGCTATCTAGATTGATTACATCCTCTTTTTTTTATAATTTTCGCGGTACTGCGGATCACCTCACACGGTATGGACAAGAGACAATTCATCAAAACCGGGCTTCTTGGAACAGGCTGCCTGCTCTGCCTGCCCGGAGAGAAAATCTTTGCAGCGCCGGAAGATAAATTCAGCAGGGAAGCCCTTTTCTATTCAGAGACCCCGAGGGGAGTGAAGTGCCTTATCTGTCCCAATGAATGTACCCTGAAACCCGGTGAACTGAGCGATTGCCACAACCGGATCAACAGGGACGGGAAGCTGTATACCATGGCCTACGGCAATCCGTGTGCAGTTCACGTGGATCCCATCGAAAAAAAGCCACTGAATCATTTTCTCCCCACAACCCAGGCATTTTCAATCGCCACGGCAGGTTGCAACCTGGCCTGCCTTAACTGCCAGAACTGGGCCATATCGCAAACCTCCCCCACGGAAACCAGCAATTACGACCTAATGCCGGAGGCAGTGGTTGAGCAGGCCGTGAAAAACAATTGCCGTTCCATTGCCTATACCTATTCCGAGCCCAATACGTTTTTCGAATACACCTGTGATTCAGCCAGGCTGGCCCGTGAGCGGGGATTACGCAATGTTCTTGTCTCTGCCGGCTATATCAATCCCGATCCCCTGAGGCATCTCCTGACACATGTCGACGGGGCCAACATCGATCTTAAATCTTTCAGTGACAGCATCTACCTGAAACTGAACGGAGGAAAACTCCAACCCGTGCTCGACGCACTGAAGATCTACAAAGAGCTGGGCGTATGGCTTGAAATCACAAACCTTGTGGTTCCAGGCTGGACCGACGATATGGACATGATCTCGAGCATGTGCGAATGGCTCTATTCGAACGGTTTTAAGGACGTACCCCTGCATTTCAGCCGTTTTCATCCGACCTACAAGCTTACGCAATTGCCACCTACACCGGTCAGTACGCTTGAAAAAGCAAGAGAAACGGCCATGAACGCCGGGATCCGTTTTGTGTATATCGGAAATGTGCCGGGCCATCTTGCATCCAATACCTATTGCCCCGAATGCGGGAATATCGTTCTCGAAAGGAAGGGCTTCCGCATCACCTCAAGCAACCTTGCAAACGGGAAATGCGGGGAATGCGGGGAGATCATACCGGGTGTCTGGGAATGATACTTGTGAACATATACCCCTTTTTTAACATATCTTATGTGGTTATATTCACTACATCTGTATTAATTCTGTGAATTATCTTTAATCAAGGCTTACTGGATTTGGATTATTGAGTCTCTTTCTCATCGCTCTTGATCAAACCATCTTCCAGACGGATAATCCGGTTGGCATAGCTGGCAAATTTCTCATTATGGGTAACCTGTATGATGGTCATTCCCTCCTTATGAAGGTTTTTCAGTATTTCCATAATCATTTCTCCCTGGCTGGAATGAAGGTTCCCTGTAGGTTCATCGGCAAGAAGGAGTCTGGGTTTGCCGACAATGGCCCTGGCAACACCGACCAGTTGCTGCTGTCCGCCGGACAGCTGCGGCGGAAAAAGGTCTTTTTTGGCTACGATGTTGAACCTGTCGAGCAGATCAGCCACCATAGACTGCCTGTCCCTGGATTTAACACCTCTGTACACAAGCGGAGTTTCAATGTTTTCATAAACAGTCATTTCTTCTATTAGGTGATATGCCTGGAAGATGAAGCCCATGAAATTCCTGTGGTAATCAACCTTTTTGTTTTCCTTCAGGTTAAGTAACGATTGATCGTAAAGAAAATATTCCCCTTCCGAGGGTTCATCAAGCAGCCCGATGATATTCAGAAGGGTTGATTTACCGGCTCCGCTGGGTCCCATAACGGAGACAAATTCCCCTTCATCAACTGTCAGTTCAATATCCTTCAGGACAAAGGTTCTTTGAAATTTGCTGTCGTAGTATTTGAAAATGTCGTTTAATTTAATCATGATAAATGGTTATCAATATTTGGCTTGGCCGTTTGCTACTTATATCTCAGTGTTTCAACCACATTTCTCCTCCCTACATATCCATCTCATCAAGATCCAGTTCCTCGATATCCCGCTTCATTTCTTCGGTAATGATCTTACCGTCGAAGAGGTTTATGATCCGGTGTGCAAATCCTGCATCACGGTTGGAGTGTGTCACAATGATAATCGTTGTACCTTCGCTGTTTAGTTCAGACAAAAGGTTCATTACGGCCAATCCATTTCTCGAATCCAGGTTACCGGTAGGCTCGTCGGCAAGCACGAGTTTGGGATCTGCAACAACGGCACGGGCAATGGCAACACGCTGTTGCTGTCCGCCGGAAAGCTGCTGGGGATAATGTTTCTTGCGATGACCGATCTTCATATGCTCCAATACGGCATTCACCATTTTTTTTCTTTTTGATGCGTGCAGTTTCAAATATACCAGGGGAAGTTCTACGTTCTCAAACACGTTGAGCTCGTCGATCAGGTTGAAACTCTGGAACACGAAACCTATGTTTCCTTTCCGGAGGTCTGTGCGCTGACCTTCCCTGAAACGGGAAACGTCAATGCCATTGAAATTGTACTGCCCTTCACTGGGATTATCCAGCAGTCCGAGTATGTGCAGAAGGGTAGACTTTCCACAGCCGGAAGGACCCATAATGGCGACAAATTCTCCTTTCTTCACTTCCATATCCACCTGGTTCAGTGCGGTGGTTTCAACCTCTTCTGTACGGAAGATTTTCGTCAAGTTGATTGTTTGTATCATGGCTTTGAAATTATTCTATGTTTTGTCATATATTGTATCGATGATTTAAATGATCCTGGTGTTTTCTTACTCCCTGTAAATCGCCTCTACCGGATTCCTTCCAGCAATCCTCCTTACCGTTATGCTCAAAATAACTAAAGTCAATAGTATTGCTATCCCCCCGGAAAGGATAAAATTCATGTAACTTAGCGGTAGTTTGTAGGTGAAATTCTTTAGATATTCTGTTGCAAAATACCAACCGCTGAAGCAGGCTATTAAAAATGCAACTAAAGTCAGTTTCATAATGGGCAGAAGCATCTCGTATCCTGCACGGCGTATCGAACATCCATTTACCTTTCTTATGGCTGTTTCTCTTGTTCTCCTGAATCCATAATGCAGCGATAGAGACAGTATACCCATCACGGATACAAAAATGGCCAGCAGGGTCAGAACGGAATAAAGCTTGACCTGCATCCGGTCATTTATATAAATGGCCGAAAGTTCATCTCCCATATACCTGTACCGGAATTCCTCACCTGGCGATAACATTGAATGAAGACTTTTCAGTAAGCCAATTGTTTCCTGCTGCATCCCTTCCTGAAACCGGATGTACCATTCATCCCCAGGATTCTCGAAATACATGAAAATGGCAGGTGAAACGGGCCTTGATAGATGTTCGTTATTAAAATCTTTGACTATTCCGATTATTGTAAAAGGATCATCCTCTTTTCCCCAGTGATAATTACAGAGTTTTTCTGTGGAAATATCTTTGATCCCATAAAACCTTGCAGCCGCTTCATTTATGACAACCTTATTCTGACGATCACTGTCCATTTCTTTATTAAGGAAACGGCCTTCCAGTAGATGGAACTGAAATACTTTTTCGTAACCAGGGGTACAGGAAAACAGTGCACCATCCCTGTAGTCATCCGCCCCTTTTTTTTTCCATCCCATTGAATAACCGTCAAGGGGAGAGGACCCAAAGCAGTAGTCTATAACCAAAGGAGAAGATGCCAGTTCATTTTTAAGCACATCCAGATTCCTATTGAGTTCCTCTGTCTTTTCCCTATATTCTTCCTGTGTAAAAGTTTGAAAAGGGATTTCATCGATGAAATCAATACTGACTACATTCTCACAGTTAAATTGCAGGTCTTTGGTTAGCATGAATTTCAGTTGACGATGGAAGGAAAAGCTGAGGATGAGCAGGGTGATGGTAATTGAATATTGTAGAACAACGATCATTCTTAAGAAGGATAGTTTCTTCTTATTTTCGGTCGGTTCGATCATTGCATGAAGGGCCGAAATTCTCCCTGCAGTAAAAAGCGAAGAAGTGATCGTTAACAGCAGAACGAATACAAAAAAAATCAATAGAATAATACCATCCTTTATGAAGGGGAATCTTAGAGCCTTTCCGGTAATATCAATAAAGTACGGATATATCAGAACAATTATGAGGATGGAAAATACAAATGCCAGGAAGCATAAAAGAAGGTTTTCCCTGACAAAAATTTTAAGATATTCAGAGGTTCCTGCACCAATAACTTTTCTCATTCCCAGCTCTTTTTTTCGATTGATAAGAACAAGAGAAAATGAAGCGAAAAAATTGAACATGCTCAGGCCAAACACGGATATCATGATGATCAGCAACAATTTAAGGTGTGCCCGGTCACCATGGCTTGCACGGATCAGATCTCCTGAATATTCAAAGTAGAAATCCCGAAAAGGTGACAATTTAATTCTGTAATCTTGATTCCTCGAATTTCTTTTTTCTGCAAGAATCTTTTCTGCATTACTGATGTCAGCGTCCGGATTGAGCAAGACCCATCCTGCCCCCATCCTACTCCAGTAGTGCCTGCCTGAATGATACGGTATGATGTAATCAAACTCAAGGCTCGTATTGCCTGGTGGCCTGTCCAGTACTCCTGCGACCTTATAAGTGTTTATATTATCTTCCGAATGAACAGTTAATTGCATCCCGAAGGGGTCTTTATTGCCAAACAACTTATTTGCAAATTCCGAGCTCAGGATAATATCTTCCGGATCCTTTAAAATCGTTTTTGGATTTCCAAACAGTAAGGGGTAGTCAAAAAACTCAAAAAAGCTGGAATCTGCTACAAGACAAACACCCTGGTATTGAATTCCCTCATATTCAAGTTTTGCTTCCCAGTAAAACCGGGTTGAAGTATATTTCATACCCGGCAGGTCACTTATACCTCCATAAATTTCAGTCTCCCTGAACCTGTCCATTGCAGATTCCTGCCCAGTGATGAGATAAATGTTATCCTTCTCAGTGAAATTATTGTCAGTCTGGTATTCCCATAACAGGTACTTTGAAATGACGATTGTGCTGGTAATTCCCACAACCAGGCTTGCAAATGCAAATAACAGGTAGATGGTGTTTTTACTTCTATGAAAAAGAGGTTTCATCGCTATATGTATGTTTTATCACCGGTCTGATCCATTCTGTCATTATCAATTTCATAGTTTAGTTCTTCGAACAGAATGTGGTTGTTCAATCCGGGGAGTAGATCCGATATACTGCCTTTGCAATCCAGATTCCGGTTTTCGATGTTCAGCCGTGCCATTGTCATATCCTGACTGTGCTCCAGGGCATAATCAATGCACTCCTTTAACGACCAGGTATGCTGAGCGTTCAGCTCTATTACTGAGAAGAACGTTAATAAAAATATAACGTTTTTGGATCGCATATACTGCATATTCACTGAAAATACTATGCCACATTACATATATCTTTGGTTATTAATCAATTAGGTGTCTTGGTTCTATGTAAAGTGTAAAATAAATTGACGTTATGGTGTAAAATATTTAGACAGTCCTCCGTTTCTATTGAATACTTGAATAATTTTGTATTAAAGTCCGGAATTGTGGAAAACGGAAGAATACTTATCGTTGACGATAATAAGAATGCACTTCGTGCCCTGAGCATGCTGTTGCAGCCGGAATTTAATGATATCGTAACCATTTCCAATCCCAACCAGATTGTTACAGAACTGGAGAAAAATAGTTTTGATGTGGTTTTACTGGATATGAATTTCTCTGCCGGGATCAGCACTGGCAATGAAGGATTGTTCTGGTTGTGTGAATTAAAAAAGTACTCTCCGTCAACAGAAGTCGTAATGATCACTGCTTACGGGGATGTGGAACTGGCCGTAAAGGCCCTTAAGATGGGGGCAGCCGACTTTATCCTGAAACCCTGGGAAAATGAAAAGCTGCTTGCTACCATTCATTCTGCCTGCAGGCTGAGAAAGAAAAACCTTGAAATTGACCAGCTCAAACAAAGGGAACAGGGGCTGATGAATGAGATCAGAGGTGGTGCAAGGGAAATCATCGGCAGTTCACCCGGAATTTTACAGATAAAAAGAATGATCCTCAAAGTGGCCAAAACAGATGCCAGTGTGTTGATCACAGGTGAAAACGGAACAGGAAAGGAACTGGTTGCACGGGAGATACATCGAAAATCAGGCCGGAATAAAGAGCTTATGATAACTGTCGATATAGGGGCCATACCGGAGTCCCTTTTCGAAAGTGAGCTTTTTGGCCATAAGAAAGGAGCATTTACAGGGGCTGTGGGAGATCGCACAGGTAAGTTTCAACTCGCCCATAAAGGAACTCTTTTTCTGGATGAAATAGGGAATCTTCCACTGTCTCTCCAGGCTAAACTGCTGTTGACCCTGGAAAACAGAACGGTTGTTGCTGTAGGATCCAACAAGGAACTAAAAATCGACATCCGCCTTATCAGTGCTACCAATACGGATACTGAGACACTCCTGGCTACCGGTGAATTTCGTGAAGACCTGCTGTACCGTTTGAATACAATCCACATCGAGGTTCCGCCCCTGAGGGAAAGAGGTGAAGATATAGAGTTACTAACATCCTACTTTCTGAAAATACTGGGGAAAAAATATAACAAGTCTTTTATCCGCATTAATTCACAGGCCATCCGGAAGTTATCTAAACATTACTGGCCTGGTAATGTCAGGGAGCTCCTTCATACGATCGAAAAGGCTGTTATCCTCGCCGGGTCTGATATACTCAAACCGGACGATTTTGAATTCCGTCCCTCTGTGAAGATTTTCAAGGAAAACAACCTGACTCTTGATGAGATGGAAAAGCAAATGATCCAGGCTGCGCTTGACCGTCAAAACGGTAATCTAACGGCTGTTGCAAACCAATTAGGTATCACGAGACAAACTTTGTATAATAAATTACGGAAATTCGATAATGGCTGAATTTTACAATTAAAATGTAAAATATGAATGGTTTTCGGTTTGCGATCACAGGATTATTGAGCCGGCTTCTGATCCTGCTGGCTCTTTCAGCTGCAACAGCTATCCTGTTATATCAAAAGAATTGGATCATTGCAGCACCGGTATTTCTTTTTATGATCATTTTATTTGCCAGAACCATATACTTTGTCAATGGCGTGAACCGGAAGCTCTGTTATTTCTTTGAATCGGCCAGAAATGAAGACCTGAGCCTGCGGTTCCCCGAGCAGGTTAAGCCTTCTTCAATGAGATCGCTCCATCGAAGCATGAATTCGATCTATTCATTGATTTCTGAGTTTAAGATCCGGTATGAACATCGGGAGAAATTCTACTGGGGTATGATATCCAGATCTCCTACCGGTCATATTGCCATCGATGAATCCGGCAACATAGAAATAATTAATTCCACTGCCCTGCGATTGGCAGGCCTGAGTTATCTGGCACATCTTAATCTCTTAAAGCAAAAGAACAGACCATTTTATGATGTCCTCACCAGGATAAAACCAGGACAGGTACAAATGCTGAAAACCATTGAAGGGAACGAATTAAGGCATCTCTCTATAAAGGTTTCGTATCTGAAATACAGGAAAAAGCACTACCGTTTGTATTCCATTTACGATATCAGGTCGGAATTGGAGGAAAACGAACTGGATTCATGGCAGAAACTTATCAGGGTATTGACGCATGAGATCATGAATTCCATTGCTCCCATCACATCTATGAGCAATACCCTGAAACGGTTTTACATGAAAAACAACACCCAGGTATCTCAAAAAGATGTCAATGAGAAAACCATCAGAAAAACCTTGCAGGGACTGGACGTTATTGAAGAGCAGGGTAACGGGCTGATAAATTTTGTCGACGCCTACCGGGAACTGACAAGAATACCTAAAGCTGTGTTTAATTCCATTAATGTCTATGAGTTTTTGTCCCGGATGGAATTGCTTCTTAAACCCAGGTTGAACGAGAACGGAATTGAGCTGATCATAGAAAGCAAGGACCAGGAAACGGAACTTGTGGCAGATGAAAAACTGTTGAGCAGGGTTATGATCAATCTGATCGATAATGCAATGGAAGCGCTCGCCTCATCAAAGAAAAAAAACATACGGATAAATACGGATAATAACGTCAATGGCAGTTTTGTCATCACCATAACCGACACCGGTCATGGAATATCACAGGATAATATTGATAAAATATTTATTCCCTTTTTTACAACCCGGGAAAACGGATCGGGGATCGGTTTAAGTCTTTCCCGGCAAATCATGAGATTACATAAGGGAAGCATCAGCGTTCAATCCAGGCCGGGCAAGGAAACGACCTTTAGCCTTATATTTTAAGTTTTCAGGGGGGCGCTCTCTGAAGATCCTCTACTGCTGGAAATGATCCCGTATCAATCATCATGCCGTTCATAATCGTTCTTTCTTCCATTTTGTCGATCCGGTCTGTGCTTATTCTTCTGTATAGCCCTGTAACTGTTTAATACGCTTGCCGGCATTAGCAGGCCGCGCCCTGTGATTAAATCAATTCATATCAAACGTAAAATTTTTTGACACAGTTTGTAAATTTTTTTTACATGGAGATATAATTCCTATATTATTTAACAACACAAAATGCTGTTTATGAGATGTTTAATGATTATGGCACCTTTTTGGTATGGCCTTATGCTGTTGATTTTAAAACTCATTCTTTCTCTTGTATGGTTGGGAGGGATGGATTTATTAACGGCAATTATATTAAACGTAAAGGTTTATGGACAGATTGATAGAGGACAAAAGGTGGATTAAAAAAAAGTACTGGAAATATATTGCAGGAACCGCAGTTCTTCTTGTTCTACTTGCATTTGTACTTTTTCATGATTATGAAAGCACTTTCAAGGTGGAAAAAGAGAAACTTTCCGTGGCAACTGTTTTTGAAGGCCCATTTCAGGATTATATTAATGTTATAGGGCAAGTGGAGCCCATATCCATTGTCTCGGTTGAGGCTTTGGAAGGTGGCAGGATTGAAAGCATTCCGGTAGGAGAAGGTACATCAATGGTAGAAAAAGGAGATGTACTTATACAACTGAGCAATGAAGAGATGAATTTGAACTTCATGGATGAAGAAGCCTATTTTAAATACCTTACAAATGATCTGAACAACCAACTGATAGATCTTGAACAGGATTATCTTACAGACCAACAGGAACTGATATCGCAGGATTATGACCTGAATGAGGCCCAAAGGCTTTACGAAAAGAATGAAACCCTTCACGAAAAAGGTGGGGTTTCGGATGTGGAGTACCAGCAGTCAAAAAATAGTTATGAATTTGAGCTGGCAACCCGGCAGATAAAAGTTGAAAATATGAAACTGGATTCTGTAAAGCGTGAAAACAATCGCAAACAGATCGAACTTGAAATTCAATCTATAAGGCAGCAAATAGATAACCTGAAAATAAAAGCTCCTGTTGACGGACAGTTCAGCCTGGGAGATATCGCACTGGGGGAATCCATTTTAAAAGGTACTAAAGTAGGTCAGATCAGTGTTTTAAGCTCCTATAAAATCAAGGCGCAGATCGACGAACATTACATCGATCGTGTGCAACAAGGGCTTACCGCAACACTCGAACGCCAGGGAGAAATTTTTAAACTACAGATAATGAAAGTTTACCAGGAAGTAGTTGGTGGAGTTTTTGACGTGGACATGCGCTTTCAAGGTAGTTTGCCGCAAAATATTCGCACGGGGCAAAGTTATTATATTGACCTTCAACTGGGAGAAACACAAAATGCGGTGCAACTGGCAAAAGGCGGATTTTTCCAAAGTACCGGGGGGCAATGGGTTTTTATCCTCGACCCGGATGGAATAACAGCTTCAAAACGCCAAATCCAGATAGGAAGACAAAATCCTCAATATTACGAAGTACTCAGCGGCCTGCAACCGGCTGAGGAAGTGATCATTTCAGGATATGACCTGTTTGGCGACAATGATAAATTGATATTAAAATAAATCAATAACAAACTGAATGAAAAGGAGAGACATAATAAAATCAGATCTCCTTTTCTCTGCAGATTTATAAATAATAATTATGATACAAACAAAAAACCTAACCAAAATCTTCAGAACTGAAGAGGTGGAAACTACTGCGCTGAACAAAGTTAGCATACATGTAAAAAAAGGCGAATTTGTAGCCATAATGGGCCCTTCGGGTTGTGGAAAATCGACCATGTTGAACATTATCGGGTTGCTCGATAATCCTTGTAACGGTGAATACTATTTTAATGGAACCGAAGTAGGTGCCTACAAGGAAAAACAACGTACGCAGTTGCGAAAAGGGAACATCGGGTTTGTGTTCCAAAGCTTTAACCTTATTGATGAACTTACGGTTTTTGAAAATGTGGAGTTGCCCCTGATCTACCTGAAAAAGAAAGTTAGTGAGCGCAAAGAGAGGGTAAATGAGCTTTTGGAACGTATGAAAATAGGGCACCGCCGAAAACATTTTCCGCAGCAACTTTCAGGAGGGCAGCAGCAACGTGTGGCCATCGGCCGTGCTGTGGTTGCCAACCCAAAATTAATTCTTGCAGACGAGCCAACCGGTAACCTCGATTCAAAAAACGGTCTCGAAGTCATGAACCTTTTAACCGAACTCAACCGCGAAGGAACAACCATAATCATTGTTACCCATTCGATGCATGATGCCGGTTTTGCCCACCGGATCATCAACCTGTTCGACGGTGAAATTATAACAGAAAACGAAAACGAAAAAATGGCGGAAATTCTTTAAAATGTTTGAATCAGGATATGCCCGATTTGGACATATGAATAACCACCACGTCTTCCGTTGATGAATCGACTCAATCCACTCCCCCTGCGCAAAGGGGGAGAATTAAAGAGGGGATCAAAAAATAAAAATTAAACTAAAAAGTAGATAAAAAAGATTGTGAACAAATCCTGGTACTCAGGAGAGAACAGCCATAGGGAATCCTATCGAAGCATTATACCGCGAGTAGTTTTTAACTGTGATTATTATGAAAAATTTGAATAAAGATGAATTCACTAAAAAATAAATCGTTAATCAAATTTGCGTTATTGGGGATTGTCCTGATGCTGGGAATATCCGGGTTAAATGCCCAGGAATTGCTAACCCTGCAAAAGGCATTGGATTATGCTGAAACGCAGAGCCCGACTATACAACAATCCAAGCTGAACATTTTGGAGCGCCAGAAAAGCCTCGAAGCACAACGGGCCGCATTAAAGTCGAGGTTTTCACTACGTATTAATCCGATCAATTACAGCAAGAACAGACGGTTCGATACAAGGACATCAGAATGGTACACAAATGAAAGTATTGAATCGAATACCACCTTTACAGTATCTCAGCCAATTCTGTTTACCAATGGTACAATATCGCTGAATAACCAGTTTGGATGGCAAAACAGTAATTCAACCACTGAAGCAGGTCAGTCAGAAAGCAGGGTATATTCAAACCTGCTATATCTAAGTTTCAACCAGCCCTTGTTCACTTACAATCGTCAGAAAATGAATCTAAGGAAACTGGAGTTGAATTTTGAGAATGCAAATATCAGCTATGCATTGCAGCGGTTGAGTCTTGAAAGTCAGGTTACTCAACAGTTTTATATAGTCTATTTCCAACAGCAAAATCTCGATATTTCAAGAATTGAATTGGAAAACACACAACAGAACTACAACATTGTAAAAGACAAAGCCGATGTCGGATTGGTTGCCAATGAGGAATTATACCAGGCTGAGCTGAATTTAATGCAGTCACGGTCCGATTACGAAAATGAGGTTGTGAATTATGAAAATATGAAAGACCAGTTAAAATTGTTGCTGGGAATGGATCTTTATGAAGACTTCATAATTATAGACATAGACGTATCCTCAGACAGGGAGGTAGATATTGATTTGAATAAAGCTATTGAAAACGGTCTGGCAAACCGTATGGAACTGAGACAGAGGGAAATTGAAATTGAACAAGGGCAGTTTGATATGATAGAGACCAAGGCCTCGAATGAGTTTTTAGGAGAATTGGATTTAAGGCTGGGAATAACCGGGGACGATCCTGATTTCGGAAATATATTTGATAGTCCAACCCAAAGTCCTTCAGTGGGGGTATCATTTAATATTCCAATTTTTGACTGGGGCGAACGTAAAGCTAAGATTAAAGCAGAGGAAGCTTCAATGCAATCTTTACAGATAGATTTCGACGAAGAGCAAAAAGATATTATTATTTCTATTCGTGAAGTGGTTCGTAGACTGGAAAATTACTGGAACCAGATTGAACTTGCCAAGCTGAATGAACAAAATGCCCAGTTAACCTACGATATAAGTGAAGAAAGATATCGAAACGGTGAAATGACAGGTATGGATTATATCCTTCAGCAGAACCAGCTGTCAAGCGCAAAATTATCGGTTGTTGAGGCACAGGTAGATTATAAGTTGGAATTATTAAATCTTAAAATTCAATCGTTATACGATTTCGAAAATGATGTTTCGATCATCCCGGAAGAGCTTTATTCAAGTGACAATAAATAAGCCATCGAAAATTCATTAACAAAATGAAAAATTTGAAGATAACCGTCCGCAATCTCCGTAAAAATCCAACATTTGGTTTCGTTACGATTGCCGGATTTGCATTTAGCATTGCCATTGCTTTATTGCTGGCTTCCTATCTCTTTAATGAGTTTTCATATGATAAAAGTTATCAGAACGTGGATAATATTTACCGGCTTTGTGCCGACGAATCTGTCACTTCCTTCAGGGGTGACCTGGTTGCCGGGCTAAAGGAGCGATATCCCGAAATTGAAAATGCATGCCGTTACGAAAATAAAAGGATGGAATTGAATTATAACAATACACCCTATACTCTTGAAAACGCGGTGTTGACCGACAATGATTTTTTTACTGTTTTCTCAGTTAACCTGATTTCGGGAAATCCTCAAAATCCGATGCCCGATGATAACAGTGTAGCCATAAGTTCGACCCTGGCAAAAACCATTTTTGGAAATGAAAATCCAGTCGGGCAAAAAATAAGGTTTAGAAACATAATAAATTTCAGGGTTGCTGCCGTTTTTGACGACCTGCCGGAAAATTCCAGCATTCGGGCAGAGATGATTATGCCCTGGAAAAACGCGGAATCATTTCAGAGTGAATGGAGAGACGGAGTCCTTTATACACGTGTTTTTCTTCTTTTGAATAAAAGCAGCAGGCCGGAAATGCTGGCCCAAAAGATTACAGAAGATTATTCGGAAGAACACTATGCCGAAGGACCTTTTACCCTTCTGCCTCTGAGCAAATCGTACACCAGCTCCGTAACAAACAACGGCATGAGCCATACATACCACGCAAACATACCTTCAATCATTTTGTTCAGTGCTGTTACAATCCTGATCCTGATCATATCCATCCTGAATTTTGTCATTTTGTTTACTTCCAACCACTTGGGAAGATTAAAAGAAGTCGGCATCAAAAAAGCAAACGGGGCAGGCCGAAAAGCCATTTTCATCCAGTTTATTTCAGAGGCTGTAACAATAAGTGTTTTTGCATTCATCATCGGAGCAGCTTTGGTCTATATTTTCAAAACACCATTTACAACCCTAATAGAAAAAAAATTCGGGCTATCCGTGTTCTTACATTTTCCGAATATCCTGATTGTGATGACAGGAATAGTGCTTATAGGAGTTTTGGCGGGTTTTTATCCTGCATTTATCATTTCAAAATACAACCCGGTTTCCATTTTCAGCCAGTCGGCACAAAAGGGAAGTTTACGTATAAAAAGCGGTCTGTCAGTTATTCAATATGCCATTTCCATTGTCTTTATTGTTTCACTAGTGGTAATTGCCCGTCAGTACAATCTCCTTACAAACAAAGACTTAGGCTTTACCAAGGAAAACCTGGTAACGGTAAATTTACCCTTTGAGACTAAGGCCAAACTTCCGCTTATCAAGGAAAAACTTCTGGCCGGTCCCTATGTGGAATCCTGTGCCGTTTCGATGGGAATACCCGGCAGCATATACATTTGGTCATTATGGAACGAGGCCCGCGAAGTGTACAATTACCAGGGACAGCTTCCCTCCTTTACCGTGGATCCGGATTTCTTTAAGGTGTACGATGTTGAAATCATTCAGGGAAGAGGCTTTGAAGAGAGAGACCGGGATAAATCAGTTATAATAAATGAAGCCGCTTTTAAACTAACCGGCTGGGAATCGATAGAAGGGAAAGTACTTAAAGGAATACCTACCCAGGAGCAGGGTCTTCCGGGAGGTGACCGAGAAGCTGCAAATAACAATACGTCAGTGGTTGTCGGAGTAATAAAGGATATTAATGTGCAAAAACTCGACCAGCCGGTCAACCCAACCGTTTTTGAGTGTTCAGACGATTTTGGGATCAGCCATCTGTCCTGCCGGGTAGCAGCGGGGAACCAGGCAGAAGTTATCAGCAATATTGAAAATATATGGAAAGAGGTATTCCCTGAACTTGCATTCAACTACCAGTTTTATGATGACTGGTACGATACATTTTACACCGAGGAGCAGCACACAGCTTATGTCGTTCGTGTATTTGCCATTTTGTCGATCATACTAACCTGCCTGGGAACATTTGGCGTTATCCATTTTGTTACCCGCCAGCGGGTAAAGGAAGTTGGGATACGAAAAGTAAACGGTGCGAAAATCTACGAGGTTGTAAAACTGCTGAACTGGGAAATTGTAAAATGGATTGTCATTGCGTTTATACTGGCCGTCCCGGTATCCTGGTTTTTTATGAACCGGTACCTGCGGGAGTTCGCTTTCAAAACAAATTTAAGCTGGTGGATTTTTGCACTTGCAGGCGTGCTGGCACTGGGCATAGCGCTGCTGACGGTGAGCTGGCAAAGCTGGCGGGCTGCGACAAGGAACCCGGTTGAAGCCTTACGATATGAATGACCAAACTTAAAATAATATGATTATGGAACTAAAAACTGTAAAACGTACTTTCCGCGATTTAAAAAATAACAAATTGTATTCCTTTATAAAAATCGGCGGCTTTGCTTTTGGTATTACAGCTTGTTTACTCATTTCACTATATATTAAATACGAACTTAGTTACGATAAAAACTATATAAATAGAGATCGGATTTATAGAGTAGTTCAGGTACAAAATATTAACGGAGAAATAGTACCAAGCACTGTCTTTCAGGCTCCGTTTGCCAAAACGATTTTAGATGAATTCCCTGAGATAGAGAATGCCGGAAGGATAATGTATTTTGATGCAGGAAGAAACAGGATAAGAAGAAATGATGGTAAAACAAATTTTAATGAAACAGGATTTGCATACATTGATCAGAGTATTCTGGATATCTTCCAGTTCCCGGTACTTGATGGCAACCTTAACAATGCGCTCGATAACCCAAACACAATAGTTATAACCAAACGTGTTGCCGACAAGTTTTTCCCAAATGAAGAAGCAATCGGGAAGTCATTTTTTTTGGACAATGATTTACAAAATCCTTATACCATTACTGCGGTTATTAATGATTTTCCCGATAATTCCCATATGAATTTTGATTTTCTTGTTGCATTAAACCTTGGTGATGCCAATCAGGATTGGAATCTTTGCACCTTCCATAATTATGTTTTATTGAGAGAGGGTACTGATGTTTCCTTTCTTGAAGAAAAGCTGAAATCGATTGTTACAGATCATATTATTCCTTTCGATGAACAACAAAACCAATTTTTTTATGACAGAACCAAAGACTATTATGAATTACAGCCTGTAGAAGACATCCATTTAAAATCGAAAAACCATATATTTCAAAATGCAAGCTTCGATTTTGCAGCAGTTGAAGATACTCGAATAGTATGGGCTTTAGGATTAAGCGCACTTCTTATTTTATTACTGGCCACTATAAATTTTATCAATTTAACAACGGCACAATCTATTAACAGGGTTAAGGAAATTGGATTGAAAAAAACAGTCGGTGCTAACAGATTTACATTAATTATGCAATTTTTATGCGAATCAATTCTATTTAGTGTAATTTCTGTTGCGCTGGCAATTGGATTAACTATTTTACTTTTACCCTATCTAAATCAATTGTCTGGAAAAACATTTTCAGTTCCCTGGCACGAATGGTGGTTGCTGCCATTATTATTTGTGATAACAGTTATTATAGGTGTACTGGCCGGGATATATCCCTCAATGTATCTGACTTCATTAAAAACGGTAAAAATTCTTAAAGGCAATTTTTCGGGAGATAGGAAAAATATAAGTTTGAGAAGCGGAATGGTTGTTTTTCAATTTGCTGCTTCGATAATTCTGATTATTTCCACGCTGACTATATCCAAACAAATGGATTTTATTCTGAACAGAAATCTGGGATTTGATAAAGAACAGGTATTGATTTTAAACTGTGATAACACATTGGGTGATAAAATCTTTCCATTTAAAGAAGAGCTAAAATCGATTACAGGAGTTCAAAGTGTGTCCATAAGTTCATTTCTACCGATTGAAAATTCCCTGCGAAGTGGCAATCCATTTTATATAGAAGGCAGGGCTGGAATTGATCCCGGTATTACCTGTCAAAACTGGCTTGTTGATAATGATTATGTAAAAACAATGGGATTAAATATTATCGAAGGCAGAGATTTTTCAGAGGATATTTTTTCAGAACTAAATTTCGCAATTGTCAACGAGGAAGCAGTCAGGCAATTGGATATGGAAAATCCGATTGGTAAACGAATTACAGACGGTAAAGATTCGCTGACAGTGATTGGAGTTGTTAAAGATTTTTATTACGATAATATTCAATACCAAATCAGACCACTTGTAATGCACCTGGGATTAGTTCCAAATTCAATTTGTATTAAGGTAAATACTCCAGACGTGGCTGGAGTAGTCAGTTCAATTACAGGTTTATGGGATGAAGTTTTGCCCGGGAAGGAATTACAGTATAGTTTTCTGGATATGGAATATGCCAGGATGTACGACAATGTAAACCGTATGGGATCAATATTTCGTTGTTTTGCCATTTTAGCAATTGTTGTTGCATGTCTCGGATTATTTGGATTAGCTGAATTTATTACAAAACAACGCACAAAAGAGATCGGTGTACGAAAAGTGAGTGGAGCCCACATTTCTGAAATACTAACCATGCTCAACAAGGACTTTGTGAAGTGGGTAATAATTGCATTTGTAATGGCCACACCCGTTGCATACTATGCCATGAAAAAATGGCTGGAGAATTTTGCATATAAGACAACCTTGAGCTGGTGGATGTTTACGCTGGCTGGTTTGCTGGCGTTGGGAATTGCATTGTTGACAGTGAGCTGGCAAAGCTGGCGGGCTGCAACGAGAAATCCTGTCGAAGCCTTACGATATGAGTAATCATTAATTCCAAGGATAACAGTTAATAGTATTATAAAAACTAATACCTATAGATTTGAGTTGAACCATAATAACAAAAGACAATGAAAACAATAAATTCAATTAGAGCATGCATGATACTGCTGGCCATGCCTTTTGTTGCAGAGGCACAACAACAGGTAATTGAGCCTGACCTTTCAAAGATTCAGGATGATTCAAGGTGGACAGTTGCAAACAGGGAAATAACCTTTGATGGAGAAGTTTATATGAATACAGTTCCCGGTGACGGAATTGCCTTTTTCAAAGAGATAGATTTTTCAAACGGAACAATCGAACTGGACATCAAAGGCAAGGACGTACAAAGCCAAAGTTTTGTCGGTCTTGTTTTTCACGGGTTGGATGAAAACACATATGATGCCATCTACTTCCGTCCTTTTAATTTTGAAAATCCGGATCGTAACAACCATTCTGTGCAATATATTTCAGTGCCTGATTATGACTGGTCAACGTTGCGTAATGAATTTCCCGGTAAATATGAAAATACGGTATCGCCAGTACCTGACCCTGACGAATGGTTTCACGTTACAATAAAAGTGGATTATCCAAATGTCGAGGTGTTTGTCAATAATTCTGAATCTCCTTCTTTGACTGTTCAGCAAATCAGTGACAGAAAAAAAGGATGGATCGGTTTTTATGCAGGAAATTTTTCAGACGGCTATTTCAGAAATTTAAAGATAATACCTGACACAAATTAAAGTAATAACGAATCGATAAGTAAAGCGATAATTGGATTGCTTGCATTGGCATTTGGGTTACAGACAGTTAGCAGGCAGAGTGGGAGGACAGCTGCGATGAACCCTGATGAGGCAGTAAAATTAGGAGTGACGAAATCCCGAGTGATCGGGATTGAGGCTCTGAGATATGAATAATACAAACTAAATAAGATTAATATGACCCTTAACATTTTAAAAGCATTCATCAGGAGCCAAAAGAGACATAAAGTTGTTTCTGCCATTAATCTAATTGGTTTAACCATTGGGCTATTAAGTACACTGCTCATTCTCGAATATGTTTTTTTTGAGCGTAGTTTCGACAGTTACCATGAAAAAGCTGACCAGGTCGTCCGGGTAGCTTATGACCGTTATCAGGATGGTAAATTGCAATGGAAGACAGCCGGTTCTTTCTATCCAATTGGGGGCTTGCTTAAAGAAAATTACCCCGAAGCGGAAGACTATGCCGTATTGGTAAGAAAATATAACATTGCGGTTAGTCGTGAAAATGTTTCAGGGGATAAAGTAATTTTCAACGAAGCCAAAGCCTATTATGCAACTAATTCCCTGTTTGATTTATTTACAATCCCCCTTATCCAGGGTGGCTCGTATTGCTTAACTGCTCCCAATACCGTAGTAATTTCAGAAAGTGCCGCTGAGCGTTATTTTGGGAAAGATGACCCAATGGGGAAAATATTGACCGTAAACAACACCGAAACATATACCGTTACCGGTGTTTTTGAAGATATCCCGCCAAATTCGCACCTGAAATCTGATTTCCTTTTTTCGTTCGAAAATATCATTGATGAGCGCCCGGGAATAATGAATTGGTTCAACGATCTGTACCATACCTATCTTTTGCTGGCACCCGGGGTAGATCCTGAAGAGTTCTGCAACCGGGCCATGCCTCAGTTAATTGCCCAAAACTATCAGAGTATTATCGAACCAGCAAATATCCGTGATGAATATTATTTCCAGCCCATCCGCGATATCCATCTTCATTCAAATATTGAGGCTGAAACAGAACCCCCCGGAAATGCCAACATAGTGAATATTCTGTTTGGGTTTGCTATTTTTTTGCTGGTGATTGCCTTGATTAATTACATTAACCTGACAACTGCACTGTCACTGGAAAGGGCGCGTGAAATTGGGATAAGAAAGATCAACGGAGCTCAAAAAATCCGGCTGGTTGGACAATTTTTTACAGAAGCTGTCTTCTTTTATATCATAAGCCTGTTCATTACACTGGTCCTATTCTTTTTAGTAAACCCACACTTTACGTCAGCTGCCAGTATCCAGGGTTTCAATCTTCTCTCTGTTCCCGGGTTTGTGCCTGCATCCCTGCTTATATTTCTGGCAAGCATCCTGCTCTCGGGTATTTATCCCGCGCTTGTTATTTCATCATACAAACCTGTACTGGTACTAAAAGGGAGGTTAAAACACACCGCCCAGGGATTGATGCTACGGAAAGGATTGCTTGTTGTACAGTTTGTTATTTCAATCGCTTTGCTCACAGGTACATTTATAACCTTCCGGCAGGCTTCATATCTCATGAAAAAGGATATGGGCATCGATTATCATTCCGCCTTCGTAATTAAAGCACCTCCAATCAGTTCTATGGCTGAACGGGAAACCCGGGCAGACAAACTCCTATTATTCAGGAACAGCCTCAGGGAAATGACCGAAGTTGAAGATTTTGCTTTCACTACTGCCATTCCCGGAGATGAGATTGCAAATTTCTTCTTAGGAAAAAGACAAGGATTCAATGATACTGATATAAAAGCATATTATTCAATTTTATTTGATGACCGGTATTTAGATTTCTTTAGCGTAAAAATGCTTGCCGGTCGTAAATTCCGTGCAGGTGAAACTGCCGCCCAGCAAAACATCATTATGAATAAACTGGCTGCCGACCGTTTTGGGTATCCGAATCCTGAAGATGCAGTTGGAAAACTCCTGACAATGGGGCCAAACGAGGAAGTAAAACTTACAGTAATAGGTGTTTGTGACGATTTTTACTATCGTTCGATTAAAATGGAACCAATGCCCACAGTATTGCTGCTTAATGATTTCGCAACAACCAATTTGTGCATTAGGTTGAATACCAACCAGGCCAATGCGTATGCTACGGCCCTGCCAAAATTGAAAGCGGAATATGGCGCAATATTTCCCGACCAGCCATTTGAAACCATATCGCTTGACAATAAAATGTACCTCGACTTGAAACCCGATAAAACCTTTGCATCGGTTTTTACAATTTTTTCTATCCTGGCCATTTTTATCGCTGTCATCGGGATTATCGGGCTGACTTCGGTTAACATCACGCAAAATTTAAAAGAACTGGGGGTACGTAAAACCTTCGGAGCTGAGATTAGTGATATGTCAGGGTTGCTTTCAAAGCAACTGCTTGTGCAGTTTATTCTGTCCATTGTGATTGCTGTCCCTCTGTCATATTTCGGGTATAAAAACTGGTTCCTTGCCTCCTATATTCACCGTATCGACCTGAACTGGTGGTTTTTTAGTATACCCGTCGTTATTTTAATTACTGTAATAACATTTGTCCTTGTCACCCTTGCCCGTAAAGTCATAAAAATGAACTTATTGGAAGTGCTTCAATATGAATAATGTAATAGTTTATATAAATAGACATTTTTATTAAAGCTTACAGGTCTTCATTAATCTGGCGAGTGAGACGTATGTTGAATACCAACGAGAAGAAAAAACAACGGACAACTTAACAACCAAAACTTCCCTGCTCGTCTGCCATCAATGGACGAGTGAACAACAGAAACCTGAACGGTTAGACAAAAAACATAGAAAAGACAATCCATCGTCTAAAAAATTTACAGTATTTGTCAAAATTTTTTACAAATCCTCTATGTTGTAAATCTATAATTCGCTTTCACATAACGACTTACAAATATGGTACAAATTGTGAGATGCCTATGATACAACATGGGTTTTTTGCCTTTAGGAATAGCATTGTCTTAAAGTCAACAAATTCATAGTATGTATGGCAATGATATTATCAGATACTTAAATATTTCATTTAAATAAAAAAGTAAATCCAAAAGATCATTAAAAATGAGAAAGTTAACGACCATTATTCTATTATTTATTACAGTTGTGGCAAGTGCCCAGTTTGGAATGCAGCAAAATACTGGCGGGTTCCTGTGGAACGCGAGTTGGATCGGGATTCCCGGTGCCGGACAAAGCGATCCGGGAGTGTACTTATTTCGTAAGATTTTGACCCTTGAATCAGTACCGCTGAATTTTGAAATTTATGTAACGGCTGACAACCGCTATAAACTTTATGTAAATGAGCAGCTGGTGTCTTTGGGCCCTGCCTTGGGTGACATTGAGAGCTGGAACTATGAGACGGTTGACCTTGCTCCTTACCTTAAGGCAGGTGAAAATATAATTTCAGCCAAGGTCTGGAACGAAGGAAGCTTAAAACCGGTTTCACAGATTTCGTTGCGGACAGGATTTATGCTCCAGGGAGCCGATGAGGAGACCCAAGTGCTTAATACGGATGATACATGGAAATGTATCCAGGATAACAGTTACACTTTTATCCGCCAGACTGTGACCGGATATTATGCTGCTGGAGCAGGAGAAAGAATAGATATGCATCCCCATATACAAGGCTGGAAAAATTTGTCATTTGATGACAGCGACTGGGAACAGGCAGTACCATTATTTGGGAGTACTCAGGGCCGGCGTTTTGGCGGTCTTGGAATTGGCGGCGGCGGAGCCCGCTGGACCCTTCAACCTTCTATTATTCCACATATGGAGATGACAACGCTCAGGCTGCAGGAGACACGCAGGGCAGAAGGAGTAACGGTTCCTCGTAATTTTCCTGCACAAAAGGCATCGGTAAATATACCTGCGAATACAACGGCTACCATATTACTTGACCAGACTTATTATGTAAATGCTTACCCGACATTGTTTTTCAGTGGAGGAAATAACAGTGTTATCACCATTACATATGCAGAAGCATTATATGGAGAGGACAGAGCAAAAAATAACCGTAACGAGATAGAGGGAAAGACAATGTTTGGCAGACAGGATACCATCATATCTGACGGATCCAACGGGCAGGAATATACATCGCTTGACTGGCGTACTTACCGTTATGTGGAGTTAAAGATTGAAACAAAAGAAACACCATTGATAATAGATGATTTCTACGGCACATTTACCGGTTATCCATTTGAAATGAATGCGAAGCTTGAATCAGGGAACCCGGAGATTGATAAGATTATGGAAGTAGGCTGGCGCACTGCCCGTTCATGTGCTGTGGAGACCTATATGGACTGTCCTTACTATGAGCGATTGCAGTACATAGGCGATGCAAGGATACAGATGATCGTATCCTATTATAACACCGGGGATGACCGTTTGGCAAAAAATGCCCTGAACCTGATGGACCAGTCAAGACAACGTGACGGTGTTACAACAAGCCGTTATCCGGATAATCAGGGACAGATTATTGCACCCTATTCATTATGGTACATCAGCATGTTGCATGATTATTTAGTGTATGGAACTGATAAGGAATTTTTATCTGATAAAGTACTGGGCTGGAGACAGATCCTGAATTATTTTTTGAGTTGTATGGATGACGGATCGTTGAAGAATGTTCCTGGTTGGAATTTTACCGACTGGGCTGACGATTGGCGGGGGCAGATGGGAACCGGCCCTTTTGGTGAAGATGGTAGTTCTGCAGTAATGGATCTGCAACTTTTACTGGCACTACAGTCTGCACAGGCATTGGAAGAAAATTTTGGCAACAGGAACTTTGCAGAATTGTACGGAAATATAGCAGAAGATCTATCTGAAACGATAAAAGAAAAGTACTGGGATGCTTCAAGAAACCTGTTTGCTGACACACCTGAAAAAGACAAATTCTCTCAACACGCCAACTCAATGGCCATACTGGCTGGGATTGCAGAAGGTGAGCAGGCAAAAAAAATAGGTGAATTGATGCTGTCGGACGACTCATTGACACAGGCTAGTATTTATTTCAGATATTACCTTCACCTGGCACTGAACGAAGCAGGCCTTGGAGACGGGTACCTGGACTGGTTGGATGACTGGCGTAAAAATATTGAGCTTGGAATGACTACTTATGGCGAAGATTCAAATGTGGAAACTACACGTTCCGACTGTCATGCCTGGGGAGCAAGCCCGAATATCGAATTTTTCAGGATCATGCTGGGAATTGACAGTGATGCCCCATACTTTGAAAAGGTAAAGATAGAACCCAACCTTGGTTCGATAAAAAAAATAAGCGGAGAGATACCTCATCCGGCAGGAAGAATTTCTGTTGCTTATGACAATTCAGGCAGCAACCTGAAAGCCGAGATTATTTTACCTGAAGATACTCCGGGAACATTCATCTGGAAAGGGAAGAGTTATGATTTAAAAGGAGGAAGAAACACCATAAATGTACAATGAGAAAATACCAATCTCATGACATAATTTTTTGGTAAACTCCGTATTATAACTCCTTGCCCAAACAGCAAAGTTGGTACAGCAGGCAGAAACACTGGTGAGAGGTTGATAGAGAATGGCAAAATAAACACAGTAAAAAAAACAGAATAAATATTTAAAGACACATTCAGTGCACACAGGCCTACTGGCTGACTGATTTACTGGCACTGGGCATTGCGCTGTTAACTGTTAGCCGGCAAAATTGGCGGGCAGCATTACGGAATCCGATCGAAGCTCTCCGATATGAGTAAAACGAACCTGCCTGCCGCAGGCAGGGATCCCGATTGCTCGGGATGGAAGCATTGCAGTATGAAAAATAAAGAATAATAAGTCATGAACATTTTCAAATTATTTAAGAATTCAGTTAAAAAAGAAGGCGGATTTGGATTCCTGAATATTGTCGGGCTTTCAATCGGCATGGCAATGAGTTTGTTGATTATATGGTACCTTCAATATCATTTGTCCTATAACTCTCAAATTCCCGACAAAGAAAATATTTATCGTGTGGTATCGATTGACAGGAACAGCGGGATTCAATCGTTTGGGAACCCCCTTCCTTTTGCATATTACATGACAGAAGATTACCCTGGTGTTGGCGAGGTAGCTGCCATGTCGCCAATAAATACTTTCCCGGTTACGATTGGTGAATTAAGTTTCGACATCAGGACTTCAACGGCAAATTCCGATATTTTCAAAATGCTGGGGAGCCATTTCCTGATTGGTTCGGAATCATCACTTTCTGAGCCGGGGAATACTGTCATTACGCGTTCCTGTGCACAAAAGCTTTTTGGAAACACCAATCCGGTGGGAAAATCGATAAAGATAAGTTCATTTGGTGACGAAATTATTTTTACAGTTAGCGGCATAATTGAAGATGCCCCAACCAACAACGATTTTAATCCCGAAATGTATCTTTCATGGCAGTCCATGAATCCTTCCAACTGGAAAACATTATGGTGGTGGGGCGGAACACAAATTATTGTTAAAGTTATAAATGACCAGCAAAAGAAAGAGCTTGAACAAAAAATGAATACCATCCTCGAAAGGCATCGGGCTGATTATATTAACGGGCGTTACGATTATCAGCTAATTCCCTTATCTGAGTCACATTTCCGGACTGATATAGAACAACCGTTAAGGGCACCTGTTTCTTCAATTCTTTTATGGATACTCAGCATTGTAGCCGGATTTATAATTGTTGTTGCCTGCATAAACTTTGTTAATTTGTCAGTTGGCCAATCGGAACGCAATGCAAAAGAAACAGGTATTAATAAGATTCTTGGTGCTTCAAAGAAAAAGCTGGCTTTTAATTATATGGCTATTACATTCCTGAAAGTAAGTGTTGCCCTGATACTGACAGTTTTAATAACAATATACCTTTCAGCTCCTTTTGAACAATTGACGGGTATAAATAATTACGATTTATTTTCGGGGCGATATATATGGTTCGTACTGTTCGGAATGGCACTGGTATCAAGTGCAATATCGGGATTATATCCGGCATACCTGATTGCAAAATCTAATCCGGTTACCCTTCTTTCTCCAGGGAAAGGGCAAAAACATTCGGGAAATTCAATCCGCAGGATTCTGATTGCATCTCAGTTCACTATTGCCATTGTTTTGATGATTTCATCGCTCTTCATTTTTAAACAAATTTCGTTTTTAAAGAATCATGAGATTGGTTTTAATGAAAAGGGATTGGTTGCTGTTGATCTAAGTCCGCTGGAAGATGATACAGATTACCTCGAGCCCAAGTTAAAATTGCTTGAGCAGGAGGTTTTAAAACGTGGCGAGCAAAACGGTATCACGAAAGTTGCTGCCATGGAAGCGATTCCGGGTTCGCATTACAGGAATGGATTTGCAATTTTTAACCTCGACAACGACAATACATATACCGCTATTTCTGTTGGGATCGATGAAAACTATGCAGGACTGTTAGAACAACCTATTCTTGAGGGGCGTAATTTTTCAGCAGAGAGAGCTTCCGATGCCGGTACTGTCCTGATAAATGAAACACTAAAAAACATGTTGGGATGGAAATCTGTTGAAGATAAACAACTCGGGCTTTACTCCAAAAATAACAAGGTATCTGTAATCGGTGTTTTTAAGGATGTTAATATCGGTTCATTGAACCGGGCCATTCCCCCCATGATTTATCAATACAAAGAAAATTCCTACCCGTTATATATTGTTTTCAGGGTTGCACCCGGAAGAGAAAATAATGCAGTTGAAACCATCAAAGGAGAATGGGATAAACTGTTTGAAGGGGCAAGGTTTGAGTGGTTTTCAGTAGCCGACAGATTTAAAATGATGTATGGGAACGAGGAACGATTGTCGAAAATTATCGGTGCTTTTTGTTTGATTGCAGTTTTACTTTCGTGTTTTGGGTTGCTGGCAAGCATTTCTTTTTCAGTTATACGTCGCACAAAAGAAATAGGTATTCGAAAAGTTAATGGCGCTGGAACCGGAGAGGTTGTTTCAATTTTAACCCGCGATCTTATAAAATGGATTGTGGTCGCCTTTGTAATTGCCACACCCATTGCATACTATGCCATGAACAGATGGCTACAGAACTTCGCTTATAAAACCAATTTAAGCTGGTGGATCTTTGCGCTGGCCGGTTTGCTGGCGTTGGGAATTGCCTTGCTGACGGTGAGTTGGCAAAGCTGGCGGGCAGCAACACGGAACCCGGTCGAAGCATTGAGGTATGAATAAAACTATTAACTGATAAAACAATAACGATGAAAACAAAAATCTTTTTTCTTTTTCTGATCCTGGTAGCGTTTTCGGTGAGTATTAAGGCTCAGCTGACCGGTAAAAAATTTGAGCTGGAAATGGCTCAAATGGGAATCATCATCTTTGAATTTAAGGAATCTGACTATGTTGTAACCTTTCTGGCGGGAGATACTATAGTTACAGGAAATTTTGAAATTGAAAACGACAACATTTCGTTTACAAATGAAAAAGGACCCCAGGCGTGTCCACAGGGAAGTGTAGGGAACTACACATTTAAGTTGGAAGACAAGGAACTTAAAATGCAGTTAATAGAAGATGGCTGTAGTGGCAGGCCAAACATTCTCACCCAGGTATGGAGACAGGTTGATGAATGAATTGAAAGAATTGTACAGACAAGAAACAACCTTTAAAGATCAGAAATGACAAGATATAGTATTTTATTCAGAAGCTTGATAAAGAACAAATTAACTTCTACAATAACAATTGCGGGATTTGCAGTGAGTATTTCCATGGCATTAATACTTATTGCTTTTGTCATTCAACAGCTTAACATTGACAAGGACTATCCAAAAATCGACAGGATATATCGCCTTTATGCCAATGAGAATATTGCAGATATCAGGGAAGATTTCCGGGAGGTAATCTTAGATCGTTATAGCGAAATAGAAGATGCTTGTCGTTATAACAATTTCACAACAACAGTTACCTATAATGACAAACCGGTTTCCGGGCAGATGATCACCACAGATTCATCGTTCTTTAATATCTTCTCTTCAAAATTTACTATGGGTAGTCCACATTCTTCATTAAATAATCTGAATGACGTGGTACTTACCCAAAGTTTTGCCCGGAAAATCTTTGGTAATGAAAATCCGGTTGGGAAAATACTTATTGCAGAATATAAAGAGCCGTTAACTGTAAGTGGAATTATTGAAGATTTGCCCAAAAACTCGAGTATCCAGGGAGATTTTTTTACGAATTCCAAACTAAAAATTATATGGACCGGAAGTACTGATCCACAAGGAAATCGAATTGCATTCTTCAGATTGTTTGTACTTGTCAGAAACCCGGGGAATGTCCATTTTTTAGAGGAATTTCTAAGTAAGGACTTTAGCGCCGGTCCATTCAGGGAAGGCCGTGGATATCTTATCGATAAAATAAATTTTGTTCCCTTCGCGGATTCCTATTTTATGCAGGGAGTAAACAAAAGCATGACTACCCATGCCAATATCAGGTTAATAAGGCTCCTTTCGATTATCAGTTGCATCATCATTCTCCTGGCTGTTTTCAATTACACAAATCTTGCTACGGCAATGCAGGCAGAAAGATACAAGGAAATAGGCATCAAAAAGTCCGTCGGCGCTGATAAACAGCAGCTATTTACACAATTCATGGCCGAATCCTTTTTGATATGTTTTATTTCTTTTGGATTGGCGGTAATGTTAACAATGATCTGGATCCCATTTTTTGAAAATTTTCTCGAAGCCGATATAAATCTAAAAGTTTTATTACACCCAATTTGGTTGGGATGGATGATATTGGGAATAGTTGTGATCTCATTTGTTTCCGGAATATACCCCGCATTATCCATTTCAAAACTTAAACCTGTCAGTATTTTTAGAAAAAATCAGGCTGTAGGGCAAAATTCTCTGGGATTGAGAACTGTATTGAATACCCTGCAGTTTGGAGTTTCAATTGCCTTAATTATTACTTTAATTGTTTTATCGAAGCAGATTGATTATGTCAGGGCCAAAGACTTTGGATTCGATACCGATAAACTGATCAGGGTTGGTGTCCACTGGCGTTTGGTTGATAAAACCGGATTAATCAGGGACAAATTATTGTCGTATCCAACTATTAAAAGTGTATGTTTTTCTCATGGATCGCCGGGAAGTATTTATTCCACTTCAACTTGGCATATACTTGGCGAACAAAATAATATAATAAACGAACTTACAGTAGATTCGGCTTTCTTTAATGTTTTTCAAATACCAATTGCACAGGGCCGTAATTTATTACCTTCCGATTTTGACAAAGCGTGTTATATTAACGAAACAGCCTTTAAAAAAACGGGGTGGGACACGTTTGAGGGAAAATCTTATCATGGATTGGAAGTTATCGGTGTGGTAAAGGATTTTAATTTTGAAAATTTGTATAGCCCCATTACTCCTCTTGTTGTACAGGTTTCTTCGCGAATGGGGGTTTCTCATCTTACATTAAGGGTAACGCCAGCCAACATTTCACAAACAATTAACGCTTTAAAAGAAACCTGGAGTGAAATATGTACAGGACATCCCTTGGATTACCAATTTTACGACCAGTGGCTCAATTCAATGTACAAGAGTGAAGAAAGACTCGCTGCATCAATCCGTTTATTTGCCATTCTGGCAATAGTCATTTCCTGTATGGGGATATTAGGCCTTGCAGAATTTTCTATAAAAAAGAGAACCAAGGAAATCGGCATCCGCAAAGTTAACGGCGCCAAAGTATCTGAAATACTAACCATGCTCAACAAAGACTTTGTAAAATGGATAGTGATTGCTTTTATAATCGCTACACCCATTGCGTACTACGCCATGAATAAATGGCTCGAGAACTTTGCATATAAAACCAGTTTAAGCTGGTGGATATTTGCCCTGGCCGGGGTACTGGCACTGGGAATTGCACTATTAACTGTCAGTTGGCAGAGCTGGAGGGCAGCAACGAGGAATCCTGTCGAAGCTTTACGATATGAGTAAAGCCAATATCCCGAATGTTTGGGATAGAAGCTTTCTGGTATGAATAAATGAGTACAGATATCCGCGATAATGAAACTTATCGTGATGGATCTATTATGGCATGAATAATAAAATACTCATTAGCGAATTGCATAATGTAAAGTTACCGCTTTTGACTAAAGAATTATTCTTTGCACAAAAAAGTTAATATTTTGTGCAAACCTTGAAACGATCGTGTTTTTTTGACAGTTGAATCGTCCTTTGCACAAATTATTCGTATATTTGTGCAAACAAAATCGTCAGATGGTAACATTTAACAGGACAAAACCATTCAATCAGCTTCCTCCTTTACCACCCGAGGATAAGAAAATTTTCACCAAGGATGTTCTGCTATCCCTGGCCAATGCACACAGATCATTGGGAAAACTTGAAGGGATTTCAAAGAAATTGCCAAATCCTTTGATGCTGGTGAATACAATTTCATTACAAGAAGCAAAATCAAGTTCTGAAGTTGAGAATATTTTCACAACTGATGATGAGCTCTATAAAGCAATTTCTACTACGGACACATTTATTTCACCGGCAGCAAAAGAAGTTTTGAGGTATCGTGAATCCATATGGACAGGGGTACAAAGCATAAAGCAGCATAAACGTATTGATCTTAATACATTAATCCAGATTTATCAGAACATCAAGCAAACTCAAACCGGAGTCCGACCAGAACATACCAATATCAGAATAATCAAAGGAGGAAAAAGCATCACAAGCGGGGAGGTCGTGTACACCCCACCCAGGGGAGATCAGATCCTCCATGAATTATTGAATAATTGTCTGGCTTATATCAACAATGACAAACAATTCGATATTGATCCCTTGCTTAAAATGGCAATAAGTCATTATCAATTTGAAGCAATCCATCCATTTCCTGATGGTAATGGCAGAACAGGAAGAATTCTAAATCTAATGATTTTAATGAACAAGGGCTTGTTAACACATCCTGTTCTGTACCTGAGTAAATTTATTATTAATAACAAGGATAGTTATTATCATTATTTGAATGGGGTATCTGCAAGAGGAGATTGGGAACGGTGGCTGATCTATATGCTTGCCGCAGTGAATGAAACTGCAGACTATACAGTGATGAAGATTGAAGAAATCATGCAGCAATTTGAAGAGACCCGCAAACACGTTGATAAACATTTTCCGAAACTCGGTTATGCTGTTCTTGAATCAATATTTACCCAGCCGTATATAAAAGCAATTCATATTGTCAGTGAAAAAATCAAAAGCAGGAATACCGCGAGAAAATATCTTGACCAGCTATGTGCAATTCGAGTGTTGGAATTGAGGCATATCGGCAATGAGAATGTCTACATCAATAATGATCTCGTAAGAATTTTGGGAAGTGAAAAATGAAAGCAAAACACCCCTTACGGGGCGCCTTGTTAATGAATCTCGAGAACGGGGGGTGTTCGCTTCACTCACCGTCCCCTTATCTCCAGTCCTGCAAATACAAAAACAGGCACCATGCTTTCGCATGGC